>NZ_CP034783.1:2901467-3558084 GCF_006094435.1 Pseudomonas sp. MPC6
TTTCCATCCGGCCCGACTGGGCGATGGCCTGGCCGCAGGTATTGCCTTTGGTGCACAGGCGACCGAAGTTGGTTGGATGGGTCTTGTCACCGGCGATCTTGACGACCTGGTTGCCTTCGACCTGCATGACGATGCCGCAGCCCACTCCACAATAGGGACATACACTGCGTACGGTCTTGTTTGCCATCCTCGCCCCTCGATTCTCTGCCGCACCTGACCGGTCCGGAAACAAAAAAGGCGCCATGTGACCCTCCGTCGAAACGGGGGCTACACGGCGCCTTTGTCGTATATGCGCAATCAGCGTTGACTGCGTGTCAGGTGATTGCAAGCAGCGGGCCAGAACATGCAGGGCTCGTTTTTAGCGGCTTTGCAGGCAATAGAAGGTTAGAAGGCAGGGGCTATTTGCACTTTTATATAGCGACTTTCAGTCCATGTGCACCAGCACGAGGCGAGCGCCGCCAGACTGATGGATTCCGTGCGCGGCGCTGTTCCAGCCGGTCAAAGTTTGTAGCCGATCTGCCGCAACAGGTCCTTGCGCCACAGGATGTCTTCCTCGCCTTCAATGCCCTTGGCACAGAAGCCATCGACGACGCCCAGAATGGCTCGCCCCTGGTCCGTCTCCGCGAGCATCACTTCGGTCGGGTTGGCCGTTGCACAAAAAATCCGGCACACCTCTGGCACCATCTTGAGCGTGTTCAATACGTTCAGCGGATAGAAACCGTCACCGAGGAAAATGATGAAGCTGTGGCCGGCAGCGATGGCTTGCGCATTGCGTTGGGCCAGTTCGATCATGGCCGGATCGGTGCCGGACCAGCGCACCAGGCATTTGCCGGAGGCTTCGCAAAAGGCCACGCCAAACTGGATACCGGGCACGGCATTGACCAGCGCTTCGTGGATGTCTTCGACGGACTTGATGAAGTGCGTCTGCCCAAAGATGAAATTGATCGCTTCGGGTTTGTCGATTTTCACGGTGATGAGTTGCATATCAAGCATCTCCTGTCAGAACTTCGCGTAGTTCAACGCATCGACAATGGCCGAGCCACCGATCCCGGTCAGCGACAGCAGCAGCGCCCTGATCAGCGGGTCTTCGGCGTAGCGTGAGAACGAGCCGGTAGCGAGCGTCGCCACCCGCTCGCGGACCATCTTGAACTTGGCGTAATAAGGTGTCGTTTCGGGTGTTTCCAGCAGGTAGGTGTCGAGTCGTTGCAATGCCAGCGTCCGGGATTTTTCCGCCGCACGGCGCAGCGACAGCGCGGAGACCAGCAGGATCAGCGCCGTCAGCAGGTAGGAAATGATCAGGCTGGGCGGTGTCGGCCAGTTATCGAACAGGCTGCTGCGCGAGGCCAACAGGATCAGCATGACCACCGTCGGCGCGTAGATGAGGCGGCTGACGGCCGAGGTGCGCTTGGCGATCAGTTGCACATCCAGCCACTCGTCGATGCACGGATGCTTGAGCATGCCAAAGGTTTTCTTGTGCTGCATCTGCAAGGTGCCGGGCCAGATCGCATGATGTTCACTGAGATGGCGGATGAATCGCGTCAGCAGCAGATTGGCGTCCACCACCCAGAACACCAGGAACTGGAACACCAGGGTGGGGATCAGCCAGCTCATCATCCACCACATCGAGTCGCCCCGCACGGGCGTGCCCTGCATGGGCCAGACGACAAACAGCACGCTGGTGACCACGACATACACCCAGGTGGCGAGCATGGCCCGCAGCATCCGTGCGCCGAAAGAACCGCAGACGCAGTGCTCACCCCAGAACCGGGCGACGACGATCATCTTGCGCCCGTCGGTGCACGCGGCCTGTGCCGGCGCGCAGGACTTCGACCATTGCTCGCTGGGGCTCAGCAGGGGGAAGAAAATCAGCATCAGGCAATGGCCCAACTCGTTGTTCCAGCGCCGATACGTCCAGTCTTTGCCTTGGCGAATCAACTGTCGGACCTGGCCCCACAAGGTCATCTCGTATCGGCGCATGTGCAGGCGCAAATGGTACGCGGCTTCGATCTCGGCCCGGCTGATGCGCAGGTTGCGCCAGCCCCACGCCAGCGCCGAGAGGGAGATCAGCACCGCCAGCAGTCGCAGCGCCACGGTGGGCCAGGCGCTGATGCCTTCAAACAGGAACATCGGTTCACCGAACCCGTGGTCGGTCAAGGTGCTGCGCATCTGGTACGCCAGCATCAGCGCGAGGATAAACATCACCAGAGGGACCACGATGTACCAGGCTCGGGCGTTGTATAAACCCGTGCTCGAACTGGTGTCCTGGGCCAATGCCAGGTGCCTGGCCGAGCGCCGGGTCAGGTTTGACGAAACGATCCCCAACAGGATCAACACGAAGGTGAACCAGAGGAACTCCGCGTGCCAGAACCGCGTGGCGATAAAGGCGCAGATCGCCGCCACCATGAACAGCGTGATCGGCACGCCGCGGACCCAGGCCAGCCGTGCGTCGTGATGATTGTGCGGGCCCTCGATCCGCCACCAGACGATAAACCCGCCGAGTAACAGCAGGGTGAGCGTCAGCGGTCCGGCCCAGAAGAACGACTGGGTTTGCTTGAAGCGTTCACGGATGGATTCGCCGGGCTCGGGGTAGGGCGGTGGCGATCGGTCCTGCAGGCAACGCAGGGCCATCAGGTCATGGGGCCGGACCCCGCGATCGGACTGCGATTGGGCCGGTGCTTCACAGGTTGCCGGGCGCGATGCGGTGAGCCGGCTGGCCAGGGGAATGAAGCCGCTGATGCCCACTTCGTAGATGCCCGGCGACAGCAGCTCCGATTTCGAATAGTCGAACTTCGCGCGCTTGGCATCGAAGGATTGCGGCGCCAGCGCGGCCAGCACCGAGATGAACACCGCGCTTTGCAGGCTGTCGCGAAACGGCGGCACGTCCTGTTGCAAGGCGCGGGTCAGCGTCAGGCCATAAGGCGCGGCGAGTATCAGGTTGCGCGTGGTTTGCGCCTGACCCCGTTGCAGCATGCGGGCATCGAGGTCGGTGGAGAAGAACAGTTTGTACGGCATCCGGCTCTTGAGCGCCTGCAACACCAGCAGCTTGTCGTAGGCGTCGACGCCCAGCACACCGATCGCGCCGATGCCGCTTTCGCCGTTGCGTCGGTAGGCTTCGTCCTCCTGGGCAATGTGGTCGGCGAGGCGCCGCAGGTAATCGAGCTGAGAGTTGCCGTCGGATTTTTCCAACGGGCTGAAATCGATTTGCGTCAGCTCTTTATTTTTACCAGGATCAGCACCGGCGACTTTATCGTTGCTCGCGGACTCCTCCGGCAGGCGTCCGTCCAGGCCGCGCAAATAGCTGAAGCGCAAAATCCACTGATCGACCACGTCCCTGTGGTGGTTTTCGTCACTGCCCAGGTGCGCATCATCGGCGACCTGCGCCTTGAAGCTTTCGATCAGGGCGCGGCTGTAGAAACTGTCCCACTCGGCAATCAAGGCAATGCGATTGCCGCTGCGGCGAAAGTCGCGGGTACAGGGCGAGCCGATCTTGCTGCAACGCACGCCGCTGGCCGGATCGACTCGGCGCAACTTCAGTTCCTCGAGCATCAGTTGGGTCATGGTGCCGTCGTCGCTGACGGTGCGCAGCAACTTCATGGGGACCCGGTTTTCCAGGGGCGACGCCAGTTTCCGGTAACCGCGGTCCAGGGTTTCGTTATCGGCCGTGGCCAGCGGTGAGTAGATTTCCACGGTGGATGTGGCCTTGCCGATATCCTGGTCCTGGTACATGTCGCGCAGGACGGTCGAGGTGGACGGGCCGATGGCCTTCAGGACGGCATTGGCGGGTGGCTCGAAACATCGATCAGGCGTGCAGGCTGCACCGATTTTGCGGGTCAGGGTCTCGCGCAGTTTTTCCAGCTGTTGCAACGGCGTTGAACCGAGCGCGTCCTGTTTCAACCAGAACACGATCGTTCGATCAGGCGGCGGTGACTGGCCTTCGAGTGCCGTCGGCGGATCAAAGGGATTGGAGACGAATATTTCATAAGGCACGTCGACGAAACCGGAGGAGTGCGGGGCATCGGGCGACAGGTTGGCGGCGAGTCGCAAGCAATGGATGTACTGCTCCTGGTCCGGCACTCTATGGGAATTCTTGAACCCCGCCAGCAGGGCGTAACGCATGCGCCGCCGGCGTTCGATTTCGTCGGCGTATGGGCCGCCTTCGACCAGCGCGACCATGATATCGGGGGCCGGTTTTGCGCCGGACAGCGGCGAGATGTCGGGGCTGCAGACCTTCTCGGCATCCGGGTTCTTGCTGTCCGTGAGCTTTTTGCGATAACGCTCGACCGCGTCGAACGGGTCTTGCCATAGCCGCGCTTCGATCGGCAATTGAGCCTGGAACTGCGCACCGACGGGCCGCGGTTCGAGGAAGGGTTCGCGGTTGAGGGCGAACATCGACACCACCAGACTGAGGATGACCGCACTGCCTGGCAGCCAGAAGGCCAGATTGATGCCGGAACCCTTGTTGTCCATGGCCTGTGCCTCTCGGCCAACTGATTACAGTTATGTATAGACCCGATTAGAGCGTACTGTGAGAAGGGGTGGCCGGAAACATGGTCGCTCCACCTTTAAGGTCAAGGGGGATCACTGCCATGCTCCACATCGGACTCATCGTCTACCCCGGATTTCAGGTGCTCGGTCTGGCCATGTGCGCCACCTTCGAGTTGGCCAACACCGCCGCCGACGAGCCGGTCTACCGCATGTCCTTGCTGTCCGAGCACGGCGGCACGGTGCAGACCTCCGCCGGGTTTGGCGTGGAGACCACGGCGTTCGACCAGCGCTCGTTCGATACGCTGCTGGTGATGGGCGATAACCTGATCCGTCCGGTGGCTCCCGGCATGGTGGCATTCTTGCGCGGTGCCAGCCGGACCACCCGGCGCCTGGGGTCGATCTGCACCGGTGCGATCGCGCTGGCCGAGGCAGGTTTGCTTGATGGCCGGCGCGCGACCACGCACTGGTGTCACGCTCCGGCGCTGCAGAAGGCGTATCCCAAGGTGAAGGTCGAGGATGACCGGATCTTTATCAACGACGGCAATGTCTGGACTGCCGCAGGGATGAGCGCCTGTGTCGATCTGGCGCTGGCCTTGGTGGAAAAGGACCTGGGCGCGGAAATTGCCCGGCGGGTGGCGCGACAATTGGTGGTGTACCACCGACGGGCAGGCGGGCAGTCGCAGTTTTCGGTGATGCTGGAACTGGAGCCCAAGACCGATCGCATCCAGGCTGCGTTGACCTACGCCAAGCAGAACCTGAAGTCTGCGTTATCGGTCGAGGCACTGGCCGGCGCGGCCAATCTCAGCCCTCGGCAGTTCAGTCGCGTATTCCATGCCGAAACCGGGCAGTCGCCGGCCAAGGCCATCGAAAACCTGCGGGTGGAAGCGGCGCGCCTGATGATGGAAACCGGTCGCCACCCCATCGACGTGGTGGCGACCGATACCGGGTTTGGTGATCGTGAGCGGATGCGGCGGGCGTTTATCCGGGCTTTCGGGCAGCCACCGCAGGTGATTCAACGGGCCAATCGCGGATGATCTCCGTCAGTACAGCGTGATTCCCCTGTAGGAGCTGGCTTGCCAGCGAAGACGGTGGGTCAGTCAACATTAATGTCACCTGATACGCCGCCTTCGCTGGCAAGCCAGCTCCTACAGGGTAGTGGTGTCCTGAAAGGTGGTGTATTTGACATTTCAGCCGTAATATTATTAGCGTAATTTTAATCTCGTTGGAGTCCACTGTCTAATGAGATCACCGCCATGACCCTCGTAAAAGCCGCCGCCGTACAAATCAGTCCCGTTCTTTACAGCCGTGAAGGCACTGTCGACAAAGTGGTGCAGAAGATTCTCGAACTCGGTGACCAGGGCGTACAGTTCGCCGTGTTCCCGGAAACCATCGTGCCTTATTACCCGTACTTCTCGTTCGTGCAGTCACCGTTCCAGATGGGCGCCGAGCACCTCAAACTGTTGGATCAGGCCGTCACAGTCCCTTCGGCCGCCACCGAAGCCATCAGTGCCGCCGCCAGACAGGCCGGCGTGGTGGTCTCCATCGGGGTCAACGAACGAGATGGCGGCACCCTGTACAACGCGCAGTTGCTGTTCAATGCCGACGGCACGCTGATCCAGCATCGGCGCAAGATTTCTCCGACTTATCACGAACGCATGATCTGGGGCATGGGCGACGGCTCGGGCTTGCACGCCACCGACAGCGCGGTGGGCCGCATCGGCCAACTGGCGTGCTGGGAACATTACAATCCGCTGGCCCGTTATGCCTTGATGGCCGATGGCGAACAGATCCATGCGGCGATGTATCCGGGGTCGTTTGCAGGGGAGCTGTTCACTTCGCAAATGGAAGTCAGCATTCGTCAGCATGCGCTGGAATCGGCCTGTTTCGTGGTCAATTCCACGGCCTGGCTGAACCCTGAGCAACAGGCGCAGATCATGGCCGACACGGGTTGCCCCATCGGTCCGATTTCCGGTGGTTGCTTCAGCGCCATCATCAGCCCGGATGGGGTGGTGTTGGGGGCGCTGACCGAAGGTGAGGGCGAGGTGATTGTCGATCTCGATATGGGGCTGATCGATAAGCGCAAACGGATGATGGATTCGCGTGGGCATTATAGCCGGCCGGAACTGTTGAGCCTGCTGATCGACCGCACGCCGACGGCGCATGTGCATGAACGCAGTGCACATCCGAAACTGGCCGCAGTGCACCAACCGGAAGAGGTGTAATCAGCGCTGCCAGTTGAAGGCGGCCTGATTCCGCGGATGTACCCGGCCCCCTGTAGGAGCTGGCTTGCCAGCGAAGAGGCCGTGTCAGTCGACATAAATGCCGTCTGTCACGCCGCCATCGCGAGCAAGCTCGCTCCCACAGGAATCGCGGTGTACACGAATATCGCAAGCAAGCCCGACCGGACTTACAATTCCTGACCCAAAAAGATCAACGTATTGCCATGGGCCTCAGCCGCCGCGCGCTGGTTGTAGCTGTCACGATGCGAGCAGTTGAAGCCATGTTCGGCCTCCGGGTACACGACGATTTCCACGTTGTCGTTGTTCTCGAAACGCTCGGCGATTTTCTCCACGGCGTCCAGCGGAATGTGGCTGTCCTCTTCACCGAAATGCATCAGCAGCGGCACGTCGATCTCATCGGCGCGTTCCAGTTGGTTCTGGATCCCGCCGCCATAATAGGCAACGGCCACGTCCACCAGCCCATTCGCGGCGGTGTGATAGGACAGCAGGCCGCCAAAGCAATAGCCGATAGAGGCGATCCCGCCGTCCAGGCCCGGCTGGGCTTTCAATGCGTCAATGGCCAGTTCGATGTCTTTCTGGGCCTTGCCGACGTCGGTGGCGTTCATCAACTCGACGGCACGTTTCCAGCCGGCTTCGTCGTAGCTCAGTTCGATGCGCTGGCCGCTGCGCCAGAACAGGTCCGGTGCAATGACCAGGTAGCCGTCGGCAGCGTATTGCTCGGCGACCGAGCGAATGTGCTCATTCACGCCGAAGATCTCCTGGATCAGCACGATCCCCGGACCCTTGCCGGTATGCGGGATGGCCAGGTAAGCGCCGAATTTACCCTCGGCGCTGTCGATCTCGATCCATTGGGTGGTCACGCTCATGATGGCTCCTGTCTACACAAGTGAAGTGGGAAGTGAAGCTTGCCACGGTAACATTTCAACGAGAGTTGTGACGCCAGAAGAATCTCGCCAGCAGCGCATCGACGCTGAGCTTGCCGGCGCCAGAGAGTAACAGCGGCATAAAGGCCGCCAGGTAGATCAGCGGCAGCTTGAAGTTGCCGTGCCCCTTGTCGCTGATGGCGTAACCCTGGGCAAGCTCACTGAATGTAGACCAATCGGCCGGCCAGTGAACGGCGGCGGTCGCGACGAGGGTGACCACGATCAGAATGAAGGCGGAAACCCGCGTCCCCAGGCCGATCAACAGGGCGAGTGCGCAAATCAGTTCGGCCCACATCGACAGTTCCCAGTTCAACGTGGCCGACACGTGGTTGAACGGAAATGGAAAACGATCCTGGATATCGGCGAACCAGTTCTGGCCATTGAATTTTTCCAGGCCGGATTCGAAGAACTCCCAGGCGAGGAACACCCGCAGGGTCAGGGGCGCGATCCAGCTACCGGTACGGTCGAGGTTCAGGTGCAGGCCTTTGACGGCCGTAGAGAGTGAGGTGCTCATGGACGAGATCTCCGTTCAGTCAGGAATATGGGCAACGGCCGGCTTAGCCGATCGAGAGGCACATTTCATCAAGCCGGTGTATCTGCGATGTGTCTTTGCTGGCGGGTAATAGCGGCGGGGTGTGTCGGGAGGGGGGCTGTACACACTGTGATACTTGGCGGATTGACGACCCCGGTCGGCTACACAGGGCGCTCAGGGGTGGCGCTGATGACGCTTCACTGATTTTGCTATACATTTTGCAACCGCCCATTACATGGTGTAACCGATTCATGTCTCTTGCGCTCGAACGTCTGGTTGCTGGCACCCCGATCCCTTTCGCCGGTAACCGTGTCACGGTGGTCAGCCCCGAACTGGCAGCGCGCTTCCAGCCCGGTGACCACTTGCTGGTGGAGCAGCTCAGCGGTGAATTGTTGCTGATTCCCGTGGCGGACCAGCAAGCGGCGACTGTCGCGATCGAACGGGCGCAAGCGGCATTCAAGGCGATGTCCGCGGTATCGGATCAGGCGATCGACGCGTTCTTCGATCTGTTCGCCCAACGCCTGGAAACCCCGGATTGCTGGGCCTTGATCGAAGCCGCGAACCTGGCGGACATCGAACGGGCCAAGGCGCGCGGACGTTCCACCACGCGCCTGCTGGCCGATGAGCGCATGCGCCGCGACATGATCGCCGGGCTCAGGGCCTGGCGCGATGCGCCGGCCACCCGGGGCAAGGTGATCAGTTGCACCGAGCATGACGGCTGGAAAGTCGAGCAAGTGGTGTCGCCCCTGGGCATCGTCGCCTTTGTCTTCGAGGGCCGTCCGAACGTGTTCGCCGACGCGGCGGGCGTGCTGCGCACGGGCAACACCGCGGTACTGCGCATTGGTAGCGATGCGTTGGGCACCGCGCAAGCGATCGTCGCCCACGCGCTTAATCCGGCACTGGCCGACGCCGGGTTGCCGACTGGCGCCGTGTCGCTGGTGGAAAGCGTCAATCACGCCGCCGGTTGGGCGATGTTCGCCGATCGACGCCTGTCGCTCGCCGTGGCCCGTGGTTCGGGCCGGGCTGTCAGCCAGTTGGGCAGCATTGCGCAACAGGCCGGCACCGCCGTCAGCCTGCATGGCACCGGCGGCGCCTGGCTGATCGCGAACCAGGACGCCAATGCTGAACGCTTCGCCGCCGTGGTGCGCAATTCCCTGGACCGCAAAGTCTGCAACACCTTGAATGTGTGCCTGATCCACCGCGACCGCGCCGTTGAGCTGGTGCCGCTGTTTCTCGAGGCGCTGCGACAGGCCGGCGTTGCGCGGGGCCAGGGCTGCAAGCTGCACATAGTCGAAGGTAGCGAGGCGTACTTGCCGAGCGAGTGGCTGACCGCGAGTGTCGAGGTGTATCGCGCCGAAGGTTATCAATCCGAACCTTTGGCCGAACCGCTGCCCGAAGATCAGTTGGGCCGCGAGTGGGAATGGGAAGAAACCCCGGAAGTCAGCCTGAAGATCGTCGAGGACCTGGACCAGTCCATCGCCTTGTTCAATCGCTACAGCCCGCAGTTCACCGTGTCGTTGATCAGTGACGATGCCCAGGCTCAGGAGCGCTTCTACAACGCGGTCAACGCGCCTTTTGTCGGCAACGGCATTACCCGCTGGGTCGACGGGCAATACGCGCTGAACAAGCCGGAACTGGGCCTTTCGAACTGGGAGAGCGGTCGTCTGTTCGCGCGTAGCGCCATTCTTTCCGGTGATGGGGTATTCACCATTCGCAGCCGCATGACGCAGACCGATCTGTCGGTCAAACGCTGAATCGGCAACGGCGGGCCGCACTATAATGAAGGTATGTTCGTGTGGCGGAGGGTTGCACCATGAAACGTCATTCCTTTGAGCATTACTCTCATAACCTGGAAATGGTCGCGCATGACGCGTGGATTACCACCCGGGTGAAATCGGCGCTGGCAATGGCCAAACCGGGCCTGGGCCTGCATATCCATGTCAAGACCCTGGCGGGCAGGGTGCTGTTGAGCGGACTCGTCGACACCCATAGAGAGTGTGAGCAGGCTGTTGCGCTGGCCCGCTCGGTCAATGGTGTCGTCGACATCGATGCCAGTGGCTTGCAGACTCATGTGTTCCGGCCGGGAAGTGTTCCAGGTGCGCCCGACGCCGAAGAGGGCACCGAGTATCGGCCACCCTCATCACGGAAGATGGACGACAAATGATCTGCGCGATGGCCTGAGTGCAGCGCTCCCCTGAGCCGGGGCGCTGCAGTGTTCGTTGCGCGGACCGCACGGGTTCAAGCCACTTCGGTCGCTTTGCCATAAACCGCACAGAGGGTCGGGTGCTCGGCCAGCGGCACGAACGTGCGGCGGCCGCCATCCAGGGCATCGATCGAACCGGTTTCGATGTCGTAGACCCAACCGTGCAAATTCAGCAGGCCTTTTTCCTGGGCCAGCCGTACGCTGGGATGCGTCTGGATATTGGCCAGTTGGGCAATCACATTTTCCCGCACCATTGAACTTACTTTCGCCGCGCCACTGGCGTGAGAGCGGGATTCATTGATGACTTTTGCCGACTCGGCGTGTTGCAACCAACCGCTGACGGCCGGCAGGTGATCCATGCAGGTGCACTGGGCTACGGCGGTCATGGCACCGCAATCGGAGTGACCGCAGATCACAATGTCAGTCACACCGAGCACCGCGACCGCATATTCGACCGTGGCCGATACTCCGCCTGGGTGCGGGCTGTACGAGGGCACGATGTTGCCGGCGTTGCGGATAACGAACAGTTCACCGGGCTCTTGTTGGGTCAGTAATTCCGGCACGACCCGGCTGTCGGAACAGGTGATGAACAAGGTGCCGGGATGCTGGGTGGTCGCCAGGTGTTTGAACAGGTCGGTCCGTTGCGGAAAGACCTCGTTCTGGAACTTTAAAAAACCTTCGATGAGCGCTTTCATACTGATGTTCTCCTGTGGGGCTCGGGGTCGGCCCGCACATCGGTGCGGGCCGGTATCCACTTAGAAAGGACGCAGCGGCAGGAACTTGCCGTCGAGGGTAATCACCGCGCGGGAGCCGCCTTCCGGATCCTCGACCTTCTTCATGTCGAGCTTGAAGTTGATCGCACTGATGATGCCGTCGCCGAATTGCTCGTGCACCAGGGCTTTCAAGGTGGTGCCGTAGATCTGGATCATTTCGTGGAAGCGGTAGATGGTCGGATCGGTCGGGATGCCCGAGAGGCTGCCACGCAGGGGAATGATCTGCAGGCGGGCCACGGCGTCGGCGTCCAGGTCGAGTTTGTCGCCGATCACGTTGGCGGCGCTTGCCGGCAGCGGGTGCTGGCCGAGCAGGGCGGCGGTGACGTAGGCCAGGCCGAGGCCGGTACCCTCTGCCAGGTCCTGCCACGACAGGTTTTTACGCGCCTTGGCATCCAGGATCGAGGTAGTCAGGGCCAGACTCGGGTCGTTGTAAGCGTGGGACTGTTGCATGGGGATTCTCCTGTCAGCGTTGCGTTGCTTGGGTGTGGAGCAATATTCGGCTGATTGATCCATAGCGTCCAAGACCGATATACAATGCAATCCATAAGTACTGCCTATAGATAGGAATGCCCATGCTGCTGCGACATCTGCGCTATTTGCTGGCGGTCGCCGACCACGGCGGCTTCACCCGCGCCGCCGAGGCGCTGCACGTCTCCCAACCGACCCTGTCGCAACAGATCCGGCAACTGGAAGAAACCCTGGGCGTGAGCCTGTTCGACCGGACCTCGCGCACAATCAAGCCGACCGATGCGGGCCAGGCCTACATCGAGTGCGCACGTCGGGTATTGGTGGAGCTGGAGGCGGGCAAACGGGCGCTGCACGACGTCAGGGATTTGTCCCGTGGCACCTTGCGACTGGCGATGACGCCGACCTTCATGGCGTACCTGGTGGGGCCGTTGGTGCGCGATTACGTGGCGCGCTATCCGAACATCCATCTGCAGATTTTCGAGTTGTCGATGGACGATATCGAGGCCGGACTGGTGGATGACTCACTGGATATCGCCATCGCGTTTAACCAGGTCAGGCATGCCGACATCGAGGCGATCCCGGCGTTTACCGAGACCCTGGGGGTGATGGTGGGACGCGATCATCCCCTGTACGAAAGCCAGGCGGCGTTGTCTGCCGGGGAGTTGGCGCGATTGGAGTTTGCATTGCTGACCACGGATTTCGTCACCCGCAATCGCATCGATGAGTACTTCGCCCTGGAGCAGATCACACCGAAGGTGGTGATCGAGGTCAACTCGGTGAGCACCTTGCTCGAAGTGATCCGGCACACGGCCATTGCTACCATCCTGCCGGAACCCATTGCCAGCCAGGACCGGGCGTTGCGCAAAATCCCGTTGCTGGGGGAAGCGCCCAGGCGAGGTGCTGCGCTGCTTCGGCGCAAAAACAATTATCACAGTGCGGCGTCGGTGGCCTTTATGGAGCGGGTGTTGGCTGCGGTTGCGGATGAGTCGGCGAGGTCAATCATCCACTGACTGGCACACGCCGTTGGGTGCCTTGCCGGTCGAGGACACGGTCACGGAGTCGTCATCGGCGAGGACGATATAAATCGTGACGCCCGAACCCTTGGCTTCGAAGCGACGATCGTCGATGGCTTTGGTGGTGGCTTCCTTCTCGTTGATCAATACGGGGCCGTCCTGATCGGCGTGGACGACAATTGTCCCGGGGCAGTCCACATCGAATGAGGGAATGCCAGGGATGCTGTTGGCTTGGGCAGCATTGGTCATGACCAGCAACACCAGGAATGTCAGGGTACTTTTCATCGCAAGTCTCCAGGGACCAACAGCGCATAGGGTTAACGATAGCTTTGTTTTGCTGCGCACGAGACAAACAAAAAGGCCCCGCTCGATTTGACGAGCGGGGCCTTCTTCATTGATGGGGTGTCCCCCAGGGAATCAGTAGAACCGGTCAATCACCCGAACTTCGTTGTGGTTCTGCATCGAGGCCCACGCCTGTTTCAGCGTTTGCAGGACATTACCGATGAAGTCCTTGTCGGCCGCGGCTTTCTTGCCGACATAACCCTGGCCACGACGGTACATCTTCAGTCGGGCGAGCAGGTTCTGGTTGTTGCGGTCGAACTCGGCTTCATGGGCATGCGGCGACAGGCAGTCGATATGCACTTGGCCCGACTTGCTGATCCACAGGATATGGCTGTCATGGCTGTCTTTTTGCGCCGCGAACATACGAGCCAGTTCATCGATAGTGGGTTGATTGTTCAGATTCATAATTAAGCCCCTTGACCATTTGGTGATCTTTCAAAGTTGATTCGCTAATACAGGTAGCCCATCGGTTAGTTGATCCCTGGCACCGAAACCAGGACGTCAGCGGTCGACCGACAAAAATGACGGGGTCCGCGTCTGTTGCATGTAGTCGTGTTGAATAACTGCTACGCAATTGCGTCACAACGAAGAGAAGCAGCGAGAACCTTCAGGCCACTGCCGACGTTTTCAGGGTCGGCCACAAGCTTCATGAGGATTGATCGCCAGCGCTTCTCGCCCTTGTACTGGACGTTCAGGCCAGGTCAGCTTCTTCAATCTGCCTTGTGGGCAGCGTGTATCCGGGAAAAACAGCTCGGCGGTCAGACGAGCTTGCTCAAACGTGTTGCCTGTACTCCCGATCGGGGAGACATCTGCATCATGCAAGGGCAAATCGGAGGCGTCAACGGTTTTGTAGTGAATATTTTTGCTCACTACATATTGTCGGACAAAGTGGTTTTGGAATTAGAAAAATCAGTGTGGCGGGCGTTTGGAGGAGGGGGCGTCGCTGGAATCGCCGGGATCGCAGCCTTCGGCAGCGCCTACGAGACCGGTGCAGGCGTTGCCGAAGGTTGCGATTTTTCAAAGCGGTAAAAGGTACAAGGGTAACCACCCACCGGCCGCTGATGCACCGTGAACTCACCGCCCGCGAGATCGGGCATCACCTTGGCCCAGAACTGCCGTGCCGGCTGGTTTGCGTCGATGTGGAAAATCTGCCATTGACCGGGGAATTGGTGCAAGAGGGTGGAAACGACAAATTTCGCGACGCCTTGGCCACGAAAACGTCGGCTGACAAAAAGGTAGCCGATGTTGCAGTGGGCGCCGGGTAGATGGACGACATCATCCACGGTCACGAAACCGGCCAACTCGTCGTCAACCTTGATCAGGAATGGCCGGGTCGCGGGATTGCGCCAGTAATCCAGTAGGGGCTGGATGTCGAAGAAGCCGTGCCCGCCGAGCTTCAGCGGCAGCCACTCGCTGAAATCATGCAGGTAGAACTGCATCAGGTTTTCAATCGTTTCCAGTTCGTCGCGTCGGGCGGCGTGCAGTTCTATTGAAAACATGGGACGTGGCTCCTGATCCGCTGATGCAAGCCTGATACTGGGCAAGCATAGATCGAGCTTTTGGGACGGCTTCGCCGTCCAGCGGGAGCAAGCTCCCTCGCCACAGGACTGTGCGTGGCCCTCAAGCCTTGCTCGCCGGTTTCGCCGTGCGTCTGGTGCCTGTCGACGGCTTGCGCTTGGCGGGTTTGCGTTGGTTTTTCCACGGCGTGGCGCCACGTCCGGCCGGGCTTGCCGGCCCGCTGATGGTCAGGTTCAGGCCGGCGCAGCGGGCGACTTGCTTGCTCATCCAGGCGGCCTGTTTGGTGACGAATTCTTCCAGGCTCATTTCACCGCTCTGCACCATGTCCAGCGCCTGTTCCCAGATCGCCGTGGTCCCGGGATCGGCGATGGCGCGCGGCACGGCATCGATCAGGCTGAACGCGGCCGGGGTCGCGGCGAGGGCCTTGCCGTGCTTGATCAGGTAACCGCGGTCGAGCAAACCCTGGATGATCGAGGCCCGGGTCGCTTCGGTACCGATGCCGGTAGTGTCCTTGAGCTTTTGCTTGAGCTGCGGATCTTCCACCAGTTTGGCGACGTTCTTCATCGCCTTGATCAGGTCGCCTTCGGTAAACGGCTTGGGCGGTTGCGTCCAGAGGTCCTTGAGCTTCACCTCGGCCACGGCGCAATCGCGCCCTTCGGCCAAGGCCGGCAGGGTTTGCGGCACCGGCGCTTCGCGGCCCTTGGCCGGGGCAAGGGCCTCGGGCAGGGCGCGTTTCCAACCGGGCTCGACAATCTGCTTGCCCACGGCACGCAGGGCCTCGCCGGCACAGTCGAAGTCGGCCTGGGTGCGGTCGTATTCGTGGTTGGGCAGAAACTGCGCCAGATAACGCGCGCGAATCAGCGTGTAGACCGCCCGCTGCTTGCCCACCAGTCGCTCGAGGTTCTTTGCCGCGGCGGTGGGAATGATGCCGTGGTGAGCGCTGACCTTGGCATCGTTCCAGGCCCGTGAGCGCCGCTGAGGCTGCAGGTGATCGTTCAAGGCGTTCAGCGCCGGGTCGGCCTGCCTCAGCGCTGCCAGGATGCCTGGCGCTTCGCTGTGCTGGCTCAGTGGCAGGTAGCCGCAGTCGCTGCGCGGGTAGGTGATGACCTTGTGGGTTTCGTAGAGCGCCTGGGCGATATCGAGGGTTTCCTGGGCGCCCAGGCCCAGCTTCTTCGAGCAGACCTCCTGCAAGGTACCCAGGTCGAACGGCAGGGGCGCCACTTCGCGCATCCGCTCGGTACGCAGCTTGATCACCCGCGCGCTCGCCGCGCTGCTCATCGCCGCCGCCGCTTGCTGTGCCAGCGCCTGGTTCAGGCAGCGGTCCTGATCGTCGCACGCGTCGGAGGCCGCCCGCCATTGCGCGGTAAACGCGGTGCCGTCGTGCAGCAGCTGCACGTCGATGGCCCAATAAGCGACCGGGACGAAGTCGGCAATGCTGCGGTCACGATCCACCACCAGGCGCAGGGTCGGCGTCTGCACCCGGCCGACCGGCAAGACCCCCTGATAACCGGATTGACGCCCCAACAGTGTGAACAGTCGACTCATGTTCATCCCGATCAACCAGTCGGCCCGTGAGCGACCCAGTGCCGAATGATAAAGACTGAAGGTCTCGGCCCCGGGCTTGAGCGCCGCCAGCGCCTTGCGGATCGACGCATCGTCCAGCGCCGACAGCCAAAGCCGCCGGATCGGCCCGCGATAACGACAATGCTCCACCAGTTCCCGGGCGATCATCTCGCCCTCACGGTCGGCGTCGGTGGCAATCACCAGTTCGGTGGCCTCGCCAAGCAAGCGTTTGACGGCCTTGTACTGACTGGCGGTACGGGGCTTGACGGTCATCTTCCACTTCTCTGGAATGATCGGCAGGTCCGCCAGTACCCAGCGTTTGTAACGGGCGTCGTAGGCGTCCGGCGGCGCGGTTTCCAGCAGATGGCCGATGCACCAGGTCACCGTGACGTTCGTTCCCAGCCAACAGCCGTCGCCGCGACGCCTGGCGCCGAGCACGGCCGCGATGTCTTTGGCCTGGGAAGGTTTTTCACAGAGATACAGCTGCATGGCCACCGTCGTCGATCAGTGTTCGAGAGGTGCACAGAATGGCGGGTGACGAGCGCCAGGGCAATCATTATCTGTATGGATGTACAGCAAAAGGTTGCTCGCGGCGCATGAAACAGATCGCGGCCTGCGGTAACTCCGGTAGGCGCTGCCGCAGGCTGCGATCTTTTGATCGTGTGGCCAAGGTGCTTGCCCCGTTCGGCTGTGAATCAGCCGCCATGGCGCAACATGAGGTATACCTGTTACATCACGGTGGCAGGCCTTGAGGTGGCGTTCCCACAAGCCCCCTCGCCACAGCAATGCAGCTTCCCATGATCAGGAGAGAGTGATGAAAAGCGCCGGTCCCAGTCCTGTCATCACCATTGCAGAACAGCCAGGCTGCCTCCTGGTGAAGTTTCACGGTATTCAAGTGGCCGCGTCCGCACGAGCGCTGGTGCTGCTGGAGGCCAATTATCCTCCGGTGTACTACGTCCCCCGGGAGGACATCGACGAAAAATATTTCGCCCGCACCGACCACACCAGCTATTGCCCCTACAAGGGCGACGCCAACTATTTCAGTCTGCAGATCCCTGGGCATGAAGGCGCCAATGCGGTGTGGAGCTATGAAAACCCCAAAGTGTCGGTCGAGCAGATTCGCGACTACGTGGCCTTTTATCCCGATCAAGTGACGTTCGAGATTCTGAAAGACGTCGAGTGATGGCCGCGTCCAGGACATGAACGCCCCGTATAGGCGTAATGCCGTTCATTGCAGGAGCGAGCTTGCTCGCGATGGTCGTTAACGATTACGCGTGTTGACTGGTTAAACGCGGTGCTCTTGAGTCCATCGCGAGCAAGCTTGCTCCTACACTCATCGAACAGCATCCACCAGCGTGGACTCATCAATCTGACCAATTGACGTCACCCCGGTCAGGGTCATCGCCACGCGCATCTCCTTGGCAAAGATAGCCAGCATATTCTCCACCCCGCGTTGACCGTCGACAGCCAGCGCATAGGCCATCGAGCGCCCCAGCATGACGCCTTTGGCTCCCAGCGCCAGCATCCGGACGACATCCAGGCCCGAGCGGATCCCGGAGTCGACCAGCACCGTCAGGTCATTGCCGATGGCCTGCATGATCGGCGGCAAGGCCCGGGTCGTGGAAAGCACGCCGTCCAGCTGTCGCCCACCGTGGTTCGACACGACGATGCCATCGGCGCCAAAGCTGACCGCGTCCCTGGCATCCTGGGGGTCGAGAATGCCTTTGATGATCATCGGGCCTTTCCAGAATTCACGAATCCATTCCAGGTCGCTCCAGCTGATCGAAGGGTCGAAGTTGTTGGCCAGCCAACCCATGTAGTCTTCGAGCGTGACCGCCTTGCCCAGGTACTTCGACACATTCCCCAGGTCGTGGGGACGGCCCATGACGCCGACATCGAAGGCCCAGGCGGGGCGGGTCATGGCCTGGAAAATTCGCCGCGAGGCGGCAAAAGGCCCGGACATGCCCGAGTGTGCGTCCCGGTAGCGGGCACCGGGCGTGGGCATATCCACGGTAAACACCAGGTTCTGCACCCCGGCGGCCCTGGCACGCTCCAACGCGTTTCTCATGAAGCCCCGGTCTTTCAATACATACAGCTGAAACCAGAGGGGTTGTTGGCTTTGACTCGAGACTTCCTCGATCGAACACACCGATACCGTCGACAGGCACAGCGGGATGCCTTTGTTTTGCGCGGCTTTTGCGGCCTGCACTTCACCCCGACGGGCGAACATGCCCGTCAGGCCGACCGGCGCCAGAATGATCGGCATTGCCAGCGGTTGGTCGAAGAGGGTGGTTTCAAGGCTCAGGGTTTCGACGTTTTTCAGAATGCGCTGACGCAGGCTGATGTCGGCCAGGTCGGCGCTGTTGGCCCGCAGCGTATGCTCCGCATAAGCGCCGCCATCGATGTAGTCGAATAAAAAACGCGGGAGTTTGCGGCGGGCTGCCTCACGATAGTCGGATGCGGATGAAATGATCATGGTGCCTCGGTCTGGAGAGTGGCGGGGCGATGGATGCGTCGAGCGATCAGATTAACGAAAACGCCCCGGGTTGCGGGGCGTTTTTTTTTGCACTGGCTGTCAGTTGGTGTCCAGATCCACGTTCTTGGTCTCGCGCAGGCAGATCAGCCCCACCACCAGGCTCACCCCGGTAATTACCACCGGGTACCACAGCCCGTAAAAGATGTCCCCGGTGTACACCACCAGGGCAAACGACACGGTCGGCAGGAAACCGCCGAACCAGCCGTTGCCGATGTGGTAGGGCAGGGACATCGAGGTGTAGCGGATGCGGGTCGGGAACAGTTCGACCATCAGCGCCGCCAGCGGGCCATAGCACATGGCGGAAATGATGATCAGCACCACCATCAGCGCCACGATCATGGACTTGTTGACCTGTTGCGTATCGGCTTGTGACGGATACCCCGCCAATGTCACCGCGCCACGCAGGGCCGCTTCATCGTAACCGTCGATTTTCACATCACCGACGCTGACCTGCACGCCGCTGCCGGCCGGGGCCGCTGCGCTGGAGTAGGGCAGGCCCTGTTTGACCAGGAACGTCTTGACCTTGTCGCACGGGCTGTCGAATTTCGCCTTGCCCACCGGGTCGAACTGGAAGGTGCAGGTGGCCGGGTCGGCCAGCACGGTGATCGGTGCCTGGCGGCTGGCCTGGTCGATGGCCGGGTTGGCGTAGTGGGCGATGGACTTGAAGATCGGGAAGTACAGCGCGGTGGCCAGCAGCAGGCCGATCATCAGTACCGGTTTGCGTCCGACCTTGTCCGACAGCCAGCCGAAAAAGATGAAGAACGGCGCGCCGATGATCACGCTGACGATCAGCAGGCTATTGGCCAGGGCCGGGTCCATTTTCAGGAACTGTGTGAGGAAGAACAGCACGTAGAACTGCGCCGCGTAGAAGGTCACCGCTTGCCCGGCGTTGATGCTGAACAGGGCGATCAGGACGACTTTGAGGTTTTCCCATTTGCCGAAGGAGTCGCGCAGCGGCGACTTGCAGAGTTTGCCTTCCTCTTTCATTTTCACGAAGGCCGGCGACTCGTGCAGGCTCATGCGAATCCAGGTCGAGATGCCCAGCAGGATGATCGAAAACAGAAACGGAATGCGCCAGCCCCAGACTTCGAACTGATCCCCGGTGAAGTAGCGGCAGGCCAGGACCACCAGCAGTGACAGCAGCAAGCCGAGGGTTGCAGTGGACTGAATCCAGCTGGTGTGGAACCCGCGTTTGCCCATCGGCGCGTGTTCCGCGACGTAAGTGGCGGCGCCGCCGTATTCACCGCCCAGGGCCAGGCCCTGAAGCATGCGCAGCACCACCAGAATGATCGGCGCCGCGATGCCGATGCTGGCGTAGGTCGGCAGCAGCCCGACGCAGAAGGTCGCCACGCCCATGAGAATGATGGTGGCGAGGAAGGTGTATTTACGCCCGATCATATCCCCAAGCCGGCCGAACACCAGTGCACCGAAGGGCCGCACGATGAAGCCGGCGGCGAACGCCATGAGCGCAAAGATGAAGGCGGTGGTGTCGTTGACCCCGGCGAAAAACTGTTTGCTGATGACCGCCGCGAGGGCGCCGTAGAGGAAAAAGTCGTACCACTCGAACACCGTCCCGAGCGATGAAGCGAAGATGACTTTCTGGGTCTCGCGGCTGGTCCCCGCACTGCGTACGGCTTCCAGTGGCTGAACATGTTCTGACATTTCGTATCCCTCACAGTGATTGTTTTTGTTGTTCCACTGTCGGCACCGGCCTTGTGGGCCTGGTGCCGCTACTGTCGATGTATCGGATGTAATCGTCCTGCAGGTGTTCAGGTTGTTTGTGCCCTCCACACAACCCCTGTAGGAGCTGGCTTGCCAGCGAAGGCGGTGTGTCAGCCGATATATGTATCGGCCGATAGACCGCTTTCGCTGGCAAGCCAGCTCCTACATTGATCGCGTACGTGGTTCAGGCATTCGTGACCCGTTCCATGGGTGAGGTCAGGCTCCTTGTCGAGGGGTTGAGGATGAGCTGGGCGGCTTTTTCGCCAATCATCAGCGTCGGCGAGCAGGTGTTGCCCGAGGTGATGCGCGGCATGATCGAGGCATCCGCGATGCGCAGGCCGCGGATGCCATGAACCCGCAGCTCGGCGTCGACCACAGCGTCCGCGTCATTGCCCATGCGGCAGGTGCCGACCGGATGGAAAATCGTGGTGCCGATTCGCGCGGCGGCTTCGTGCAACTCTGCTTCGCTTTGCAAGCTGTCGCCGGGCAGGTATTCGACCGGTTTGAACGCTTGCAGGGCCGGAGCCGAGACGATGCGCCGGGTCAGGCGAATGGCGTCGGCCGCGACCCGCAAATCTTCTGGGTGGCTTAGATAATTGGGCTGAATCAGCGGTGCTTGCTGCGGGTCGGCAGAGCGAATCTCTATGCGCCCCCGGCTTTGCGGGCGCAGATCGCAGACCGATGCGGTGAACGCGGGGAACGCGTGCAACGGTTCGCCGAAGCGTTCCAGGGACAGCGGCTGCACATGGTATTCAAGATTGGCCGAGGTCTGCTCCGGCCCCGACCGGGCAAACGCGCCGAGTTGGCTGGGCGCCATGGACAGCGGGCCGCTGCGGTCATACAGGTAACGCAGGCCCATGCCCATCTTGCCCCACAGGCTGCCGGCAATCTGGTTCAGGGTGCGGGCGTTCTGCAGTTTGTAGATCATCCGCAGTTGCAGGTGATCCTGCAGGTTGCCGCCGACCCCGGGCAGCTCACGGGCGACGCCGATGCCCAGACGTTGCAGCAGCGGGCGCGGGCCGATCCCGGAGCGCTGGAGGATGCTCGGTGAACCGACGGAACCGGCGCACAGCACGATCTCCTGGCGCGCCTTGAAGGTTCTCGCCTGGCCTTGCCAGCGCGTACTGATTGCAGAGGCGCGGCCATTCTCCAGCAGCACACGGTCGACTTCGACACCGGTCAACAGGGTGAAATTGGGACGGTTGCGAATCGGTTTGAGAAAGGCTTTGGCCGCATTCCAGCGGACCCCGGCCTTCTGATTGACCTGGAAGTAGCCACAGCCTTCGTTGTCGCCCTGGTTGAAGTCTTCGATGCTGGCGATGCCGCTTTGCCCGGCTGCCTGTTGGAAGGCATCCAGAATCGGCCACGACAGCCGTTGACGCTCGATCCGCCATTCGCCGCAGGCGCCGTGAAACTGCGAGTCGCCGGCAAAGTGGTTTTCGCTTTTCTTGAACAGCGGCAACACTTCGTTCCAGCTCCAGCCGGGATTGCCGTCGGCGGCCCAGCCATCGTAGTCGCCGGCCTGGCCGCGCATGTAGATCATGCCGTTGATCGAGGAGCAGCCACCGAGCACCTTGCCCCGCGGGTAGCTCAGGGTGCGACCTTGCAGTCCGGGCTGCGCTTCGGTCTTGAAGCACCAGTCGGTACGCGGGTTGCCGATGCAGAACAGGTAACCCACGGGGATGTGAATCCACGCATAGTTGTCGCGACCGCCGGCTTCGAGCAGCAGCACTCGGTGTTGCGGGTTGGCCGACAGCCGATTCGCCAGCAAACAGCCGGCCGGCCCGGCACCGACCACGATGTAGTCGAATTCATCAAGGGAAGTCTGCATCCCTGACCTCTTAGTATTGTTCTTGTCGTCAGTCATCCTAGTTGTTAGCTTTCGTCAAAAGAATGTTAGTTTTTGCGCAGCCGCTGTGCGTTTTTAGACAGGGCCTGTCATAGCAAAGTCTCAAGGATGATTAATGTTCGACTGGAATGACCTGCGGTTTTTTCTCGAATTGCAGCGCAGCGGGCGTTTGCTCACCGCAGCGCGGCGTTTGAACACCACCCACGCCACCGTGGCCCGGCACATCGAGGCCATTGAAAAGAGCCTGGGCACCGCGCTGTTTGTCCAGCACGCCCAGGGCTATGAGTTGACCCCGGCCGGCGAAGCGCTGCTCAAGCACGCCGAAGCCATGGAAAACGTCGCCTTGCTGGCCCAGGAAGAAATCACCCAATCCACGGCGCCCCTGGGCAAGATTCGCGTAGGGGTCACGGAAGGCCTGGGCATCATGTTCCTCGCCAGTCGCATGAACGGCCTGTTCGAGCGGTATCCGGGGCTGGAAGTGGAGCTGGTGGCAGTGCCGCGCTTCGTCAGCATCCTCAACCGCGAAGCCGAGATCAGCATCCACCTGGAACGCCCGGCCGCCGACATGCTGGTCACCCGCAAACTCACCGACTATCGCCTGGCGCTCTATGCCAGCCAGGACTATCTGGACCGCTCGCCGGCGCTGCTCAGCCGCGAAGATCTGGGGCGCCATGCCTGGATCGGCTACGTCGACGACTTGCTGTTCAGCCAGGAATTGATGTTTCTCAACAGCTTTTGCCGCAATCCGCGGGTGGTCTTCCACAGCACCAGCGTCATCGCCCAGCAACAGGCCGCGCGCTCGGGGTTGGGGATCGCCGTGTTGCCGTGCTACATGGCCAGCGCCGATCCCGGTCTGGTGCCGTTGTTGCCGGAAGAAAGCATCCTGCGCAGCTACTGGATCAGCACGCGGCGCGAGTTGCACAAGTCGGTGCGGCTGCGGGTGTTGTGGGATTACGTGGTGCAGCTGTGCGAGAGCGAACAGGCTCTATTGCTGGGCCCCGATCCCCTGTAGGAGCTGGCTTGCCAGCGAAGACGTCATATCGGCCAATACCTATGTCGACTGACACGCCGCCTTCGCTGGCAAGCCAGCTCCTACAGGGGGGCGGTGTGTCAGCGGATTTATTTGTCGGGTATCGACAGGGTCGCCCGCAAGCCGCCTTCAGGCCGGTTGATCAGGGTGATCCGTCCCCCCAGTCGAGTGGCGATGGTGTTGACGATCGTCAGCCCCAGTCCGGCCCCTTGCGCGTTCCCGCGACTGTAGAAGCGTTCGAACAGGCGCCCACGATCCGCTTCGTCGATGCCCGGTCCCTGATCCTCGACGCTCAAGTTATAAAACCCGTCGGCCTGGCTCAATTGCACCCTGATCACGCCATGTTCGGGTGAAAAGCTCGCGGCATTGCTGATCAGGTTGTTCAGGGCAATGTCGATGGCGGCGGCGTCGCTGACCACTTTAATCGGACGCTCGTTGACGTCGAAGGCCAATTCCAGATGTTTACTCAGCAGCCAGGGGGTGAGCTGAACCAGACTGTCGCGTACGGTTTCGGTCAGATCGATGGCGTGCAATGCCCGGGTCACGGTGTTCGGTTCCAGGCGGGCCATGGTCAGCAACTGGTTGACCAGGCGGCTGGTCCGGTCGACACCCGCGATCAGGAATTCCAGGGATTCGCGGCGCTCCTGTTCGGTGCCGGCCTCCAGCAGGTTTTGCGCATGCACCCGCAGGACTGCCAGGGGCGTGCGCATTTCATGGGCGGCGTCGGCGATGAAGCGCCGCTCGCGGCCGAGCACTTCCTGGATCTGTGCGAGCATGCGATTGAGCGCCGCCTGCATCGGTTCCAGTTCGCTGGGCAGCGGGGTCAGTTGCAACGGTTCCAGCGACCCGCTGTGCCGCGCCCGCAATGTCGCCGCCATATTCGCCAGGGGCTGGAGGCCCCAGCCAATCGCCAGCCAGACCATGGCCGCGAGAATGAGGCTGCCCAGCACATTGGGCCACAGTGTATGACGTACGATCCGCTCCACCAGGTCCGAACGCACGTCGTCACGCTCGCCGACCCAGATCCGCAAATCATTGTGTTTGTCCTCGAGCATGAACGCGCGCCAATGGCGATCATGCAGATCCACCACGTCGCTGAAGCCGGGTTTCGTCGGGGGCGCGGAGAAGGAGGGCGCGCTGGCCGTATGCACCAGCACTTCGCCCTTGGGATTCCACACCTGAAAGGCAAGCTTGCTCTCATAGGGATGGCCATCGACCCCGGGAACCGCTTCGCTCAAGGCCTTGTTGAACGCCTGATACAACTCGGCGTGTTCCTTGCTCGCCATGGGCATGCGCATCACACCCTGCAGCAACCGGGCATTCTGGGCCAATTGGGCATCGTAGATTTCGGCGATTTCGTGGTTGCTGTCATGCAGATTGAGCACGCTGATCACCCCCAGGCCGGCGAGCATCAGGCCGATGATCAGGGTCAGGGTGCGACGCCGGATCGAGGTCATCGACGCTCCTCGACCAGGTAACCGACACCCCGGACGGTACGGATCAGGTCGCTGGAAAATTTCTTGCGCAGATGGTGGATGTGCACCTCCAGGGTGTTGCTTTCCGCTTCCTCGTTCCAGCCGTACAGCAATTGCATCAGGTGGTCGCGGGTCATGACCCGGCCCGGAGGCGAGAGCAGTTCATGCAATAACTGATATTCCTTGGGGGTCAGGGCCACGGGCTCACCCTGATAGCTGACCTGCTGGGTCCCGGGGTTCAGGCTGATGCCGGCGTGTTCGATCAGCGCGTGGGCGCGGCCGGCGCTGCGCCGTAACAAGGCCCGCAGACGAGCCTTGAGTTCCGCCAGGTCGAAAGGTTTGATCAGGTAATCGTCAGCCCCGGCATCCAGTCCGGCGATGCGGTCTTCGGTGGCATCCCGGGCGGTGAGGATCAGTACCGGCAGGTTGGAACCACTGTCGCGCAAGCGCCGCAGCACTTCGAGCCCGTCCATGCGCGGCAGGCCAAGGTCAAGCACCGCCAGGTCAAAGGTTTCACTGAGCAGTGAATGCAAGGCGCTGCTGCCGTCCTGCAACCAGTCGACCGTGTAGCCTTCGCGGCCCAGGGCTTGATGGATGCCTTCGCCCAGGGCTATATCGTCCTCGATCAGTAGTAAGCGCACACGGACTCCTGTCAGTTGAGTTTCTTGTTCACATCCACCAGCAAGGCCTGGATCTCTTTACGGCGCCCGGCGTCGGCGGTTTCGCGGCCTGGCCGTGGATCTGCCTGCAGGGCTTTTTGCAGGGCGCCCCTGGCTTCGCTGTAGCGTTTCTGACGGTAGAGGTGATCACCCCAGAAGTACAGACTATCGATGCCGTTCGGGTTGAGTTGCAAGGCTTGTTTGAGCAATTGCTCGGCCTTGTCGGCGTCGCCGAAACCGATGGGCCAGCCCGGTACGCGGTCGTACAGTGCGCCGAGGCTGGTGTAGGCCGAACCTTGCAGGGCTTTGGGGTCCAGGTTCAGGGCAGTTTCCAGATCGACCTTGGCGTCCTTGACCTTGCTCAGCGCCCCGAGCCCGCCCTGGGCTCCGGCCCAACTGCTGGTGACGATGCCGGACCAGATCCACGCCTCGGCCACCGACTGGCGCTCCCGGGTAAAGGCCGACGCCTGGGTGGCGAGTTTTTCGAAGGCGGCGGTGCGTTGCTCGGCGGGCAGTTCGTATTGGATATGCGCCCAGCTTTGCTGGATGCCGGCGAGACGTTGCTGGTCGGCAGTGTCCAGGGCCCAGACGCTCTGGCTCAGGGTCCCCAGCAGCAGGCAAAAGGTCAGTTTTTTCATGGTTTCATATGCTCGTTTTCAGGTTTTTGACTGTGGCGCCGGATCAGTGGCAATTGCTTGCGCAAGCCCCGGTCGACCAGGTACGGCAATAAGCTGTTGAGGCGCACGAAGAAGCGTTCCGGCCAGCCAAGGTACAAGTCGCGGCGATCACCGGCGATGGCGTGCATCACCGCCGAGGCGACGTGTTGCGGATCATCGACGTTGGATTTGAGTGCGTCATTCAAGGCCTGCGCCGCCGGGCTGTTCATGCTCGTGCGAGTCGCACGGGGCGCGACATAGAGAACACCGACCCGGGTGTCCGCCAGTTCCCGGCGCAAGGCTTCGGAAAAGCCGCGCAATGCGAATTTGCTGGCGCAGTAGCTGGCATAACCGGGGTAGCCGATCGAGCCGTAGGTCGAGCCGACGTTCACCACCATCGCGCTCTCGGCTTGCTTGAGCAGGGGCAGCAAGGTTTTGGTCAGGCAAATCGGCGCGCTGATGTTCACCGCCAGCATGGCGTCAACGTCAGTGTCTGCCAGTTGTTCGAGCATGGCGAAGTGATTGACTCCGGCGGCATTGATCAGCAGGTTGATGCCGCCAATGATTTCGGCCGCCGCCAGCACTTTGTGCCGGTCCGCAACCAGGGTCAGGTCGGCGCCAAGCCAGCACAAGTGTTGCGGATAGCGCTCGAGCAACGGCTCCAGCGGTTCCCGATGCCGGGCTACCGCCAGCACCCGGGCGCCACTGGCACACAGCGCGGTGGCGATGGCCAGGCCGATGCCGCCGCTGGCACCGGTCAGTACCACCCGCGCTTCAGACAGGCGCATGCAGGTATTCCTCATCACGTGGCAAGCCCCGGAACATATCGGCGTAGAGCCGGTATACCACCCTGGACGCATGGATAACGGCCGCCTGGTCGGCCGGATCCTCCAGTTTGTTCATCAGCTGGCGATAGGTCTGCATATGCTCGATATCCAGCGAACCGTGGGAGCTGAGGTAACTGAAGGCGCTTTCCGGCAGATCCAGACGTTCGCGAATGCTGCCGGCGGCATGGGTGGCCAGGGCGATGCTGGTGCCCTCCAATACATTGACCATGCCGAACAGGCCGACCGGGTTGTCCCGGGCGATCAAGTCGTAGAGGAAGCTGACCATCAGTTCGATGGGCAAGGACGGCCGGCCATCGCGCACCGCGTCCTTGTCGCCGCCGCACGCCTCGATGTCATTGAGCACCCATTGTTCGTGGCCGTATTCTTCCTCGATGTACTCGCACACGGCTTCACGCAGCCATTCAAGACGCGATGGCAGGCGCGCCCCGCACGCCATCATCAATGGCACGGTGTGGCGCACGTGATAGTAGGCTTGCGCCAGGAAGGCCCGGTAACTTTCCAGGCTGACTTTGCCTTCGAGGGCGTCACGGATGATGGGCAGATTGAACAGCTCATGGCGTTCGTGCCGGGTCGCTTCTTGTAGCCTGTCAAAAAAACTCATGATGCGGATTCCTCGCAAAGGGCGGGTTCGGTCAGCTGCGCCCGGTAATGCTTGACGATGGCATCCCGTCGCGGTCGGCCGTTGGCGGTCAGCAGGCCATTGGCGGCTGTGAAGGGTTGATCCAGGCGGCTCCAGTGATGGACCCGTGCGTAATCGGGCAAGGCCTCGTTGGCCTCGGCCACGGCGGCTGCCAGTTGTTCGTCGGTGCAATCCGGGCGATGGGGCCAGAGCAGCGCATGGTTGCGGGGCAAGGCTTCGCCATGGACGAAGGCCTGGGCGATATGACGGCGCTGGGTCAACTCGGCCTCGACCCACTCCGGGTTCACGTTGCGCCCGAAACTGGTGACGAATTGATGCTTCTTGCGTCCCTTGAGGTAGAGGAAACCCTCGGCATCGAACTCGCCCAGATCGCCGCTGGGCCACCATTCACCGGTGTGCGGCGCTTCTCCCAGATAACCGAGCAGGGTCGAACCCTTGATCAGCACTTCGCCGTCGTCGGCGAGGCGAATCTGCACCGTCGGCAGGGGTCGGCCGACACTTCCAGGGCGTCGCGCTTCAGGTCGATTGAGGCACACCACCGATGAGCACTCAGACAAGCCGTAACCCTCATAGACCGGCAGGCCGACACGTTGCGCGCGATGCAACAATTGCTCGGCGACCCGTGCGCCCCCCACCGCGACAAAACGCAACGAGTAGGGGAAGAAGGCTTTTTGCTCGGCGGCGCTGACCAGCAACAGGAGCAATTGCGGCACCAGGATCAGGCTCTCGGGGGCGCGGGTGGCCAGGCAGCCGAGCAATCGCGGCACGTCAACGCCACTGGCACCCTCGATGCCCAGGGTTTTCTGACTCGGCACGCTCAGTGTGGCCCCTGCGTATAACGCGGCATAACAGCCGATATTTTCCAGCAGGATCGCCAGGGGCAGCAGGGCCAGATGATGCTGCGCCTGAGTAGGTTTACTGGCCTGATCCAGTTCGCGGGCGACTTGCAGAATGCTCTCGGCACTCAGGCACACGCCTTTCGGAGTGCCCGTGGTACCGGAAGTGAAGGTCAGTTTGGCGGTGCCTTCGGGCATCCGGTTCGGGCCGCTGAAGCTGCGACGCCAGAATTCACCGCCTTTCTCATACCCGGCGCTTTGCAGTTCGGTGTCCAGCTCCGGTTCGGCAATCACCAGCTCGGCGTGGCTCTGCGCCAGGCAATGGCTGCGTTGAGCCGCGCTGAAAAAGGCCGGCAACGCCAGGCAGGTCAGGCCTTCGAACAGCGTGGCCAGGTCCCAGAGCATGGCTTCGGTGCCATTATCCAGTGCCAGTGCAACCACCTTGACGTTTTCATCGCGCAGCCGCTGCTGGCGATACACCACTTCGGCGTATAGCGTGGCGTAGTCCACTTTCAGTTGATCGTCCCACAGGGCGATGGCACTGGTCTTGCGTTCGGCATGGCTGCGCAGGGTCTGTTTGAAACGCTCCACTTCAGGCGACATGGCTGGATTCCTCGATGGACGATGGCAACCCCAGGCGATTGAACATCCCGCTGTCGCGCAAATGGATGAAGCCGGCGCGGATGTTGCCGACATGTACCCAGGGCTTGCTCTCGTAATAACTGCCCCAGCTGTGGCGATCGTCGCCCAGCCGGGCAGGGTCGGCAGCGCAGAGGGTCACGGGTTTCAAGCCCAGGCGATGAAAGCTGTTTACCAAGCCGAGGTTGCCGGTGAACGCCACCCAATCCAGGCCGCCCATGGCCAGCAGGTAGGTGATGGCGATGATGCTCATGCGCGCACTGCCGGTGTCGCTGGCAGCCAGGTTGCCCACCTCGACGATATCGGCCCGGTCCACGGGGCGGTTGGCCGCGGCACTGATCAGCGGCTCGATCGGTTCATCCAGGTAACACTCCAGAAACAGTTGTCCGCTGTTGGCCAGACGGACGCCGGCCACCGCACACAGTGCGCCTGAGGCGGCGTGCATACCGAACAGTTCCGGCATGAAATGACGAATGTCGGCCCCGTGAGCCTTGCGAAAACGTTGCTGGATAAAGGCTTCGAAGAAGGGACGTTGGGGGTCGCCCGGCAGGGCTCTGGCCAGACTGGTTTGCGGGGTTTCGGCTTGGCCGAACCGCAGCGGCAGAGGGATGTTCCAGTTAAAATCGGGCATTGGAAGACGCCTCCCGGGGTCAGTGTGGGAGGAGTATCGGGGGCAATTCTTAACGAAGTCTGAAGGTGGCGAAAGAGTGGTCGAGGCTTTCTTCAGATTGTCTTAAGACTGGCCGGGCAATGTGTCGTCAGTAAATTTCGGTGCTAAACCGGATCCGGATTGCGCGAATCAATCGGCAGTCGGTCATGACGTTAACGAGGCTCACGATGACCCGCAACTCAACGACTCAGCGGTATGGAACACTGTCGATCACCTTGCACTGGCTGATGCTGGCGCTGTTTGTTGGCGTTTATGCCTGCATCGAAATCAAGGGCCTGCTGCCCAAGGGGCACGCGTTGAGAGGACTGTTTCTCGGGTTGCATGGCTTGTTCGGGCTGAGCATTTTCGGATTGGTCTGGGTGCGATTGCTCGGGCGTCTGACGCCTCGGCCGCCGATCGCTCCGGCCTTGCCCGGCTGGCAGAGCGGCATTATGCACATGATGCATCTGGCGCTGTATGGGCTGATGATCGCCACCCCCCTGTTGGCTTGGCTGATGCTGTCGGCGGCGGGCAAGCCTGTGCCTTATTTCGGCTTCTTCCTGCCGTCGCCGCTTGCCGTCGATCCGGCCCTGGCCAAGCAGTTCAAGTACTGGCATGAACTGCTCGGCAGTACCGGTTACTGGTTGATCGGCGCACATGCGGCGGCGGGATTGTTCCATCACTACTGGGTTCGCGATAACACGCTGACTCGCATGTTGCCCGGTCGATCCGGCGGTGCGGTCAATCCGCGTCAGCGATAATCTCGAACGCTGTGCTGGCCAGGCGCTCGCCGTTCACCAGAATATGCACGGCGTGCCTGCCGGCGTAATGCCGGCGGGTGGTCAGTTCCTTGATGTGCTGGCCGCGGGCAATGGTCTCGGTGGCGTTGCCGGGCAGCGTCAAGGCCTTGAGCTTGAATACCTTCGCCGAGCTGCTGCCGTTGGCTTTGACGTAATCGATGGCATAGTCGATCACCAGCCGCTGGCTGTCCGGCACGTCGGATTTCACGGTAAAGGACAGGCTGATTTTTTCGCCCAGGCGAATCACCGGCGGTTCCACCTTCACCCCGATGATCTCGACCTCAGGCTTGCCGCCCGCACCAATGATTGCCAGCGCCCGCTGGTTGCCTTGCTTGATCAGGCTGCGCAGGGCATGCCTGGCGATCCAGGCGGTGTGTTTGTTTTCCAGTGACCAGCGCTCGAGCAGGTCGAGCACCCAGTCGGGATGGTCCTTGGTGATGTCGTTGAGGTGGTTGGCCACCGACTTGCGCACATACAGGCTGGCATCGGCCTTGAGATTGTCGAGAATGGCGGCGGCGAGTGTCGGGGCGGCCTGGATTCGCTCCAGGCGAAACGACCATGGCAGACGCGGTCGGCTGCCTTCGCTGGCCAGGCGCCGGACATGTTCGTTGGCATCCAGCGACCAGCGATGCATCTGCGCCAGCGTGGGTTTCAGATCCCTGCGCAGGAAGTGCCGGATCGCGAACTCCGATGAACCGAATGCGGTGAAGTATTTGAGTGCGTCCATGGACAGCTCGAACCGGTCAGCGCCGTAGGTCGCGACGTAGTGCGGCAACGAGATGCTGACGAAGCCGCTGTTCAGCCGCGGGGCGAGGGCGTAAAGCACTTCGAGCGTCTCTTCATAACTCAATGGCAGCACCGCGTGCAGGCACTCGCTGACCCTGGCCATGCGTTGCATGATCGACAAGTGCTCAAGGCCTTCGTTGGCCAATTTCAGGAAGGCCTTGGCGTTGAACGCGGGGTAGACGGCGGTCATTTCGGTGGCGATGTGCTGCAGACGTTCGGCGTTGAAGATTTCTTTCAGGGCGGGAGAGGGTTGATCAGCAGCCATTGTGGGTTCCTTGACAGTCGTTGTTTGTCCGATGCACCGCGTTATCGTTCATCGCGGGCTTGCCCGCGATGAGGCCCGCACATTCACCTCAATTTTTAGCCGATTGTTCTTCCAGCTGATCCGACTCAAACAACCGGGCCAATTCCGCCCGCGCTTCCTGCGCCGTCTGCAGCACCTTTGCCGCATCGTCATACACCGCATGCTGGGCTTCCAGCACCTGTTCATCGTGATGCTTGAAGCGCTTGATCCGCGCATCCGCCTGGGCCTGGCTCAGTCCCAGCCCGACCAGCGTTCGCCGGCTCATTTCCAGGCTCGAATAATAGGTTTCGCGAATAGCCTCGGCGCCGATGTCCATCAAACGGTGCACATGCTGACGGTTGCGGGCCCGGGCGATGATTTTCATGTGCGGATAGAGCCTGTGCACCAGCTCGGCGGTTTTGATGTTGGTGTCCGGATCATCGGTGGCGATGACGAAATACTCCGCCTGCCCGACCTTGGCCGCGCTGAGGATTTCCGGGCGCATCGGGTCACCGTAGAACACCGGCACGCCGCCGAAGCTGCGCGACAGCTCGATGGTTTCCACCGAAGTGTCCAGGGCCACGAACTTGATGTTCTGCGCCCGCAGGATCCGCGCCACGATCTGCCCCATGCGACCCATGCCGGCGATCACCACGCGCGGCGCGTCGGTATCGATCTCGCGGAATTTCTCCGGCACCACCACCGGTTGCACCCTGGGGCTGACCAGCCGCGCGCACACCAGCAGCAGCAACGGCGTCACGGCCATGGACAAGGTGATCGTCAGCACCAGCAAGTCATACAGGCGTGGCTCGAACAAGCCCTGATCGCGGCCGATCTTGAACACCACGAAGGCAAATTCACCGCCCGCCGCCAGCACGATGCCCAGGCGAATCGCACTGACCTTGCCCAGGCCGCCGGCCAACCGGCCAACGACAAACAGCAGCGGCAGTTTGATGGCGATCAGCAGCAGGGTCAGGCCCAGCACCACGATCGGCGCGCTGAGCAGCAGGCTCAGGTTGGCCCCCATGCCGACGCTGATGAAAAACAGCCCCAGCAACAAGCCCTTGAACGGCTCGATCTGCGCTTCCAGTTCGTGGCGGTATTCGGAGTCCGCCAGCAGCAAGCCAGCGAGGAAAGCGCCAAGGGCCATCGAGACGCCGACCAGATCCATCAGCCACGCCGTACCGATGACCACCAGCAACGCGGTGGCGGTGGAGACCTCCGGTAAACCGGTCTTGGCCACCACCCGGAACACCGGGCGCAGCAGATAGCGTCCGCCGATCACCACCACCGCGATGCTGCCCAGCACCCGCAAGCCATGGTTCAAATCTTCGGCAGCGGTGGTGGTGTGATCACCGCCCGCCAGCAGCGGCACCATGGCGATCAGCGGGATCGCGGCAATGTCCTGGAACAGCAGGATGGCGAACGCCAGCCGCCCGTGGGGACTGGTCAGCTCCTTGCGTTCAGCCAGGCTCTGCAGCCCGAACGCGGTGGAAGACAAGGCCAGGCCAAGCCCGAGTACGATGGCGCTGTTCAACGACTGGCCGAAAACGAACAGCGCACACACGCCAATCACCGTCCCCGTCAGCACCACTTGCGCCAGGCCGACGCCGAACACCGCTTTGCGCATCACCCACAAACGTCGCGGCGACAGTTCCAGGCCGATGATGAACAGCAGCAACACCACGCCGAGTTCGGAAATGTGGCTGACGCTTTGCGGATTGTCGATCAACCCCAGTACCGACGGCCCGATGATGACGCCGGCAAACAGATACCCCAGCACCGCCCCCAGTTGCAGGCGCTTGGCCAGTGGCACGGTGAGCACCGCCGCGAACAGAAACACGACAGCGGCTTGCAACAGGTTGCCTTCATGGGGCATGGCGAACTCCAACGGATGCGGTACGGCGGGGGCGACAAGGATAAAGGCAGGACTTGCCGCAGATCCAGTGCGGGAACGGTTAGATCACCGATGTCGCGAGCACAGCAAATACCTGTGGGAGCGGGCTTGCCCGCGAAGGCGGCGTCACATTCAACACATTCGTCGGCTGGCAGAATGCTTTCGCGAGCAAGCCCGCTCCCACCAGAGATCTGCGTTGATCTGAAAACCTCAGGTCTACAGCGATTACCTGTGGGAGCGAGACCGGCTTGCCGACGAAGGCTATCTCAGGTTCACTTCGCCCGAAGCAGCCAATTCATTACACCTCGCCTTTATCCCACAGATGCACCAATTCCCCCGGCGCCCGATCTTCAGGCACTTTCATCACCATCCGGTCATCCTGCTCACCAATGCGATAGCACACTTCAATCTCATAAAAACGCTGGTCACCTCGCCCCGAGGCCGGGTCTTCGATTGCCAGGCAACCTTCCAGCACCGAGCAAATCCGTGTGCGTTGATCGATGTTGCATTGCGCAAATTCGATGCTACGCGGACGAGTCAAGGCATGGATCGCCGCCACGCCGCCCTGGCGGGACAGACGTACCACGGTATCATCGCCCAGTGCAGGCAGGCTTTTCATGATTGCTCCTGAGTCGGGATCACACCTGTTTCAGACCAGGCGTGCTGCACCACTTCAGCGCCATCGGCGCCATAACGCTGGCGGGCATGCTCGATGGTCAGCGCCGCGAAGTCACTGAAGGACGCCTCTTTGTTCAAGCCTTGGTCGCACAGGGTGTCGTACCAGATACGACCGGTTTTCTCCCAGGCAAAGCGGCCAAATGCCTTGGCCGCTAGATAAAACGCCCGGTTGGGGATGCCGGAGTTGATATGCACGCCACCGTTGTCCTCCTGGGTGATCACGAACTTGCGCATGTGATCCGGTTGCGGGTCCTTGCCGAGCAGCGGGTCGTCATAGGCCGTGCCGGGATGGGCCATCGAGCGCAAGCCGATGCCTTTTATCCGCGGTGTCAGCAAGTCGGCGCCGATCAGCCAGTCCGCCTCGTCGGCGGTCTGGCCCAGCACATGTTGCTTGATCAGCACCCCGAACACGTCCGATATCGATTCATTCAAGGCGCCGGACTGATTGGCGTAAACCAGGCCGGCTTCGCTTTCGATCACGCCATGGGTCAACTCGTGCCCGATCACATCCAGCGAGCGGGTGAAACGCTCGAAAATTTCGCCGTCACCGTCACCGAAGACCATCTGCGCCCCGTTCCAGAAGGCATTCTCATAATCCTGGCCGTAATGCACGCTGCCGATCAGCGCAAAACCCTGGTTATCGATGGAGTCGCGGCCGAGCACCTTCCAGAAGAAATCATGGCTGGCGCCCAAGGCATCGTAGGCCTCATCGACCGCCGGATCGCCCGTCGCCGGCTGCCCTTCAAGCCGGGCAGGCATCCCCGGCAGGAGCATTTTCCCCTGAGCGTCATGAATGCTGCGCAGGACCTGACCGGGTTGCGCGGAAGGCGGCAGGAGGGTCGCCGCCGCAGACCGCACCGGTGGCAGCGGCGTATGCCGAAGGGTGCGCACATGGCTCAGGGTACTCAGGGCACTGGAGCGCTGCCGCTCGGAGCCATGGGCAATAATGCGGTTGAGGATGTATGGCGGAATGAAACTGCACAACGATCGTGAGTCGGTCATCAGAGCATCCTTTCCTGAGTACGAAGTCGATACACATCTGAGCGGCAGGCGGCGATTCGGTTCCATGGATTGCCAACAGCGGCGGATTCTGCGAAAACCTCCGTCCGCGCCCCCATGACCCGGGCGACAACGAACGAGTATCCAGTATGAATGAAGAATTACAAATCATCGATCTGCAGCCGGGCGACGGCAAAGCCGCCGTCAAGGGCGCGCTGATCACCACGCAGTACCGCGGCTGGCTGGAAGACGGCACTGAATTCGATTCTTCCTACAGCCGGGGCAAGCCGTTCCAGTGCGTGATCGGCACCGGACGGGTGATCAAGGGTTGGGATCAGGGCATCATCGGCATGCAGGTGGGCGGCAAGCGCAAGTTGCTGGTGCCGGCGCATCTAGCCTATGGCGAGCGGACCATGGGCAAGATCACGCCGAATTCGAATCTGATCTTCGAGATCGAATTGCTGGAAGTACTGACCCGGGATGATTGATTGTCAGGGCTGAAAGGTTTCCCGGTAGGCATAGAGGCCCGGGGTGCCGCCGGTCATCACGAACAGCACATCGTCCCCGGAACGGAAGCGTCCTTGCCCGAGATCGGCCAGCAGCCCGGCGAAGGCTTTGCCCGAATACACCGGGTCGATCAATACGCCTTCGGCCTGGGCCATCAGGCGTACTGCGTCTTGCATGGCCTGCGTCGGCAGGCCATAACCGTCACCCAGTTGACTACCGTCGATGACAATCTCTTCAGGCTGCACGATGGCGCTGCTGCCCAACAGCGTGAGTGCGTCCTGGGTCAATTGCAGGGTCCTGGCCGCGGACGTGTCTCGATCGGATAAAACCGAATACGACTTGACGAGCGATGTGCCGCGACCCAGCAACCGGAAGCCGGCCGCGAGCCCGGCATGGGTGCCGGCGCTGCCGTTGGGCACCACCACCTGATTGAAGCTAAGATCCAGTTCGGTCTCCTGCTGCGCGATCTCCGCCGCGCAACGCGCATAACCGAGACTGCCCAGGGGCGTTGAACCACCCGTAGGAATCACCAGCACTTTGCGCCCGCAATCGCGCAGTTGCGCGGCCCGTATCTCGGCCTTGGCGACCGAATCGCTGCCGCCGGGCAGCACCTGCAGGTGTGCGCCGAACAACTGATCGAGCAGGACGTTGCCGTTGAGTTCGTAATCCACATCAGCTTTGGGGACCGACCGGGTCAGGATCAATTCGCAGGTAATGCCCAGGCGAGCACACACGGCGGCGGTCAGGCGTGCATGGTTGGACTGGAGACCGCCCACGGTAATGACCGTGTCGACCCCGGCCTCCAGCGCAGCTCCGAGATGGAACTCGAGCTTGCGCAGCTTGTTGCCACCCCCACCCATCAACATGTGATCGTCGCGCTTGAGAAACAGGCCGATGCCCTGCGACTTCAGCCCCAACAGATGTTCCAGGCGCTCGGCCCGCTGAATCGGGGTGGGCCCTTGCAGCAAATTTGCTCGCGCAAAAGAACTCAGTGACTTGTCCAGTAGGGTTTGCATCAATAGGGCCTCGTTGGTCGCATGTTATTCCGGTGACTGTATGAACAAGGGCTCCCCGTGATAACCCGTTTGGCAGTTATTTCTCTTATTACATGATGTATTTAATGGCGCATGGCTTGACCGCTAGGGAGGCGGATTTTTTCGGCCGGTTTCGATAGGCTGCATTGTTTCGGATAGTCAATGCCGTTGCAGGGGAGGCTGTGTGTCGTCAATCAGTGAATACGCCGCTTATATCCAACTAGTGGACGACGCTTATCGGCACTGGACCGGAGAAAGCCTGCCGGCTCCCCGGTCGCTGACAGGACCCGAGCGCTTGCATTGGTTGCACGCGCATGCGCCTTACAGCCTGCTGGCCCATGGCACGGAGGACGACCCTTGTTTCTTCTACGCCAATGAACAGGCGCTGGCCTGCTTCGGATACCCGCGTTCAGTATTCCTGGGCATGCCATCACGGTTCAGCGCTTCGCCGCTGGACCGCGCCATGCGCCAGTCGCTGCTGGAGCAGGTCACGGCCAACGGCATTGCCCATGGCTACAGTGGCTATCGAGTGGACAGGGAGGGTCATGCGTTCATGATTCACGAAGGCAAGGTCTGGACGCTGATCGATCAACGCGGAGAAAACCGGGGCCAGGCGGCGTTGTTCTGGCCGGATGAACGGAGTATTGGCCGGGTCGATTGAGGAGGCGGAATCTGTAGGAGCATCACCTTCATCGCTTAACCGCCATTGCACTCAAGCACTGAGTCGGCTGCGCAACAACCTGGCCATGTCCTCCAGCTCCGCCGCCGGGTTATGCCCGAGCAGCATCCACGCGTGTTCCATATCAGCCCAATACACCACATTGAGCCCACGTCGACGTTCGTGTGCAAAGGGTCGACTGCCGCTGTTGGCACGGGTGACGCACAGCGCCAGGGGGCCGTGCGCCGGGTCGAGCCAGGTCATCTGGGCGATGGGCACACCGTCGTATTCGAGGATTTGCGCGCGCTTGAATTGTGCGCGCGGCAAGGCCAGTCTGGCCGGCGCCAGATTGAGCCCAAGACGCGCGTCGATGGTGCGCAATTGCGCGCGCTGGGCGGCTTCGTCGCTGGGCAGATGGTCCAGGGTTTGCGGCACGTAGAGCGCCATGGAGTCCGCAACCAGTGCTCGCCAGCTATTTTTCTGCGAGCTCGATTGCCAACTGAGGAATAGCCGGTCCGCCACCACGCCACAGACCACCAGCCCGGCCGCCGCCGCCAGGAACCAGCGCCGGTTCATGGCCGGACGCGCGGGGCTGGGCAACGTGTCGAGCATGGACTGCAGGCGTTCGGTAGGCGCTTGCCGAGCCAATTCGTCGTAGGCGTTTTTGAACGGCAGGCTGCTGCGGGCCAGCCACTGCAGGCGCAGGTTGAGCAGCGAGTCTTCGGCGATGGCGGCGTCGATGCGGCGGCGCTGTTCGCTGTCGAGCTGGTCGTCGAGGTAGGCCACCAGTTGCTCATCCGAAGGGATCGCGTGATCACTCATCGAGGTTCTCCAGTGGCAGGTGTCGGCACGGCTTGCAACGGCGGGTACTCGGCGAGCTTCAACCGTGCGGCGGCCAGGCGACTCATGACGGTGCCGATGGGCACTTGCAGCACCTCGGCGACCTCGCGGTAGGACAAGCCCTCGACATAGGCCAGAAATACCGTTTCACGCTGGGCTTCGGGCAGCGCATCGACACGGCGGATCACCTGAACGGCGAGGACAGGGGGCTGGGCCGCGTGTTCACCGTCGAACGACAACGCGTGGTCGGCATCCACCAGGCCCTGGCCTTGACGCACCCGGCGCGAGCGGACTTCGTTGAGCCAGATCGAATGCAGGATGCTCAGCAGCCATCGGTCCATGCGAGTGCCCGGGACAAACTGCCCGGCACGTTCGAGCGCCCGTACGCAGGTAGCCTGGACCAGATCTTCGGCGACGTGCCGTTGCCGGGACAGCAGCAGGCCGTAGCGCCATAGACGCGCCAGATGCTGGCCCAATTCGGCCCGTATTGCCTGATCGCTGGCGATGGCGACCTCCGTCCGCTCGGGTGTCAGGTTTTCGACGAATCGTTGATGGCTTCAGCCAGGTCCTGGTATTCCTCACAGGTACTGCCACAGATCGATTTGATCTGCTGCAATTGTTCCTGCGCCAGGTCCAGCCGACCCTTGATCACATAGGCTTCGCCCAGGTACTCACGCACTTGCGCGTACTGCGGGTCGAGTTTGACCGCTTGCAGGTAGTACCCGATGCCTTCGTCGGTGCGCCCCAGTTTACGCGTGGCGTAGCCGCGATAGTTCAAAGCCTTGGCAGTGTTCGGCTGTTGCAGCGTGTCGAGCAACGCGAGGGCTTCTGCGTAGCGACCGTCCTTGGCCAGGCGATAGGCGTAATCGGTACGGTCGGCGTCCGGGACCAGGCTGCTGTTCTGCATCAGGCATTTCTGCTGCTTGCTGTCCCAGACCTGGCCTTTGGGGCAGTTGGGTTTTTTGACAGGTTCCTCTTCATCGCCGTTGGCGAATGCAAGCGAACCGGACAGGGCGAAGACCAGCAGCAGCGGGGTAGTGAAAGCAGCAAGACGGATGTTCATTGACGATGCTCCAAGGTGGATGCGTTTCAGTTCGAACCAGTCGAGGTTGAGACATCGAGCAGGCCAACATAGTTGACTGGTTCTGCTCGCGTCCGTCGATTCGGGGCGATGGCGGGTGAACTGTAGGAGCGTGCTTGCTCCTACAGCAGGCGAATCGGCGCGCCGGCCGACCAGGCCTGGATGTCCTCGATCATCTGCGAAAAAAACTGTTGATAGTTCTGCCGACTGACGTACCCGACGTGGGGCGTGGCCAGCACATTCTCCAGGGTCCGGAACGGATGATGCGCGGGCAAAGGCTCTTGCTCGAACACGTCCAGCGCCGCGCCGGCCAGGCGTTGTTTCTGCAGGGCCTTGATCAATGCCGACTCATCGACGATGGGGCCGCGGGCAGTGTTGACCAGCAGCGCCGTGGGTTTCATCCAGTCCAATGCCTGGGCGTCGACCATGCCCCGGCTGCGCTCGCTGAGCACCAGATGCACCGACAGCACATCGGCCTGTTCGAACAGTTCCTGCTTGCTGACATAGGTCACGTCGACTTCCGCCGCGCGCTCGGCGGTCAGGTTTTCGCTCCAGGCGATCACCCGCATGCCGAACACCTGGCCGAACCGGGCAACACGCTGGCCAATGCTGCCCAAGCCAAGGATTCCCAGGGTTTTGCCGTGCAAATCGCCGCCTAGCCCTTGCTGCCATTTGCCAGCGCGCAGGGCATTGGCTTCAACCACCAGGTTACGGGTTGCGGCCATGATCAGTGCCCAGGTCAATTCCGGCGCGGCGTGTTTGTAGCTGTCGGTGCCGCAAACCCGAATGCCCAGCGCGGCAGCGGCTTTCAGGTCCAGGGCGGCGTTGCGCATGCCGCCGGTGACCAGCAGTTTGAGTGTCGGCAATTGCCGCAACAGGTCCTCGTCGAACCGGGTGCGCTCGCGCATCACACAGATCACTTCAAATTCACCCAGTCGCTCTGCCAGGGTTGCGTTGTCGGCGGGGTAGTCATGGATAAAACTCACCTGGCCGATGGCGTCCAGCGCCGACCAGTCCACCACGTCCCGGGCCACATCCTGCCAGTCGTCGATAACCGCAATCTGCACCGCCATCAGCCTTACCTCATCAACGAACGGGATTGGTCTTGTTCAGCCAGGCCAGCAACGCCTGGTGGAATTTCGCCGGCTCTTCCATTTGCGGCGCGTGGCCCATCCCGGGGAATTCGACCAGCGTCGACTGGGGAATCAGTTTCGCCACTTGCTTGCCGAGTACCTGGTAGTGCCCGATTTTCGCCTTGACCTCGGGCGGCGCAAGGTCCTTGCCGATGGCCGTGGTGTCGGAAGTACCGATCAGCAGCAGCGTCGGCATCTTCAAGTCCTTGAACTCGTAGTACACCGGTTGGGTGAAGATCATGTCGTAGATCAACGCCGAATTCCACGCCACCTGAGTCTTGCCCGGCCCTTTGCTCAGGCCCGCGAGCATGTCCACCCAGCGATCATACTCGGGCTTCCAGCGGCCGTCGTAATACGTGCTGCGCTCGTAGTCGCGGATGCCTTGGGCGGTGACCTTCAATTCACGCTCATACCATCGATCCACCGTGCGATAGGGCACGCCGAGGGCTTTCCAGTCTTCCAGGCCGATGGGGTTGACCAGTGCCAGCTGTTCGACCTGATCGGGATACAGGAGTGCATAGCGGGTGGCGAGCATGCCGCCGGTGGAATGCCCGAGCAACGTGGCCTTCTGGATACCGAGGGCCTTGAGCAGTTGCTGGGTGTTGGTGGCCAGTTGCTGGAAGCTGTATTGGTAGTTGTCCGGCTTGCTGGACGTACAGAAACCGATCTGGTCCGGGGCGATGACCCGGTAGCCGGCGTCGCTCAGGGCCTTGATCGAGGTGTCCCAGGTCGCGCCGCAGAAATTCTTGCCATGCAGCAACACGACGCTGCGCCCGTTGGCCTTGCCGTTGGCAGCGACGTCCATGTATCCCATCTGCAGGGTCTTGCCTTGGGACTGGAAGTCGAAGTGCTTGACGGTGTAGGGGTATTCGAAACCTTGCAACTGTGGACCGTATTCCGGGCCTTCGGCATAAGCGATGACCGGCAGTGCGGCGGTCAGCAGCAGGCTGGGCAGCCAGCGCGAGCGTCTCTGGGGCATGGGTAAACTCCATTGGAAATCCGCCGATGCTGGATCGGCATGATTAGGGCGACATTAAACACAGGCAATCACGGCGCCAGATCGTTCAACCCATCCAGCCCAATGTGGCCAGGGCCAGTACGCCATAGCGGGCGCCTTTGGCGAGGGTCACGATCAGCAGGAATCGCCCCAGCGGCTCGCGCATCACCCCGGCCACCAGGGTCAGCGGATCACCGATGACGGGCACCCAACTTAGCAGCAAGGACCAGTGACCGTAGCGCTGATAATGGATTCGGGCTTTTTCCAGATGGCGAGGACTGACCGGAAACCAGCGCCGGTCGCGGAAGCGCTCGATGCCACGGCCCAGCCACCAGTTGACCAACGACCCCAGGACATTGCCCAGCGTGGCCACGGCCAGCAACAGCCAGAGCCAATACCGGTCGCTGAGCAGCAACCCCACCAGCAGCGCTTCGGACTGCAGGGGCAGCAGGGTCGCGGCGCCGAACGCGGCGAAAAACAGCCCGATGTACGCACCGGACATCAATGGGCAGGGTAGTCCGCCACCACCACGTCAGTGCCGTCCTTTTTCAGGCCGATCACCTGATAGGCATCACTCATGCCGTCCATTTCCATGCCAGGCGAACCCATGGGCATGCCGGGGGCGGCGACACCCAGCAGATCGTCGCGCTTGCTCAAGGCCAACACCTGATCGGCGGGCACATGGCCTTCAACGAATTTGCCATTGATCAGGCCGGTATGGCACGACGACAGACGCGGCGGCACGCCGTGCTGTTGCTTGAATTCGCTCATGTTGGTTTCGACGCGATCGTCGACCTTGAAACCGTTGGCCTCCAGATGGCTGATCCATTTTTTGCAGCAGCCGCAGTTGGCGTCGCGGTGGACCTCGATCGGGATCAGGTCGGCGGCCTGGGCCAGGGAGGAGATGAACAGGGCGCTCAGGGCGGCCAGACGCAGATGGGTTCGCATGGGTAATCTCGTTTCAGGTAGCGGCCAGAAAAATGCATTCTGACCATTCTAGACAACTACGAGGCGCGAGACTGTTTCGAAGTAATACTGGATTCGACGCAACGTTGGAAAAACCTCATGGTGATCGCCGCAAGAAGCCAAAACGCTCCATCGGTTGTAACATGAGACCCCGTTTGCAGCCCCCATCCCCGAAAAACACCAAGGGACTGGCCTGCCTGCGGATACAACATTTTTCAGCTTCAGGCTCACATTCAGGAAATGGCAATGACTCAGTCGCAACGTTTGAAATACTCGATTCTGATCTCCCTGGTCGTGCTGGGCATCATGTTTGGCCTGTCTTATCTGCAGAACACCGGCGTCATCGACGAAAAGCTGTTCCAGTACATTGCGATTGGCGTAGCGGTGCTGGTGGTGGTGATCAATGGCGTGATGCGCCGCAAGGTCAAGCCCTGAGCGACGCTCATCGGCCGGGTCGCTCGGGATGAAGAACGGCGGCGGCCTGTGGATGCAGGCTGTAGCTTTTGTCCGGATTCAGGGTGATCACGCCTTCGCCGCACAGGCGCTTCAACACTTCCCGCACACTGAGAAACGACAACGGGATGTCCAGGTCCAGCAAGTGACTGTGCACGCCCCGCACCCCCAGGCTGCGGTCGCTTTCGGCGGCAGTCAGCAAGGCGTCGATGACCTTCAGACGAATCAGACTGGTGCGCAGGCCGAAGCTCTTGAGCAGGAATCTGATCCGCTCGTTGCCGTGGCGCTCGGTACGTTGATCGAAAACGCCGGAGCCCATGGCGGTGCTCTTTGGCGCAGTGCTACCGTCCGTTGGCAGTTGCGAGTTGTACATGCAAAAACTCCTTTTTTAGAGCCTGAACCGGAAAATGTGATGAGCGCTCTCATTCAATAAGACGCATGAGCCGGGCAAATCATGAAGGCTCAGATGTAGAAATTTTGTCGCCATCGCGTCAGCGCCACGTCAGACGCCGTAATGGCGGGGGCCAGCGCCCTAAATTTTTTTCCTTCGCTTCGTCCTTAGGGGGAGGCACATTGCGGGCAGCGACGCCGGGTGTGTCCTTCGTTTATACGATCAGGAGCGAGCGTGATTATTTCCAGGCAGTTAACCCGGTTGAGCCTTGCCGGGATGTTGGTGGGCTTGAGCCTTGCGGCAAACGCGCGCAGCCAGCCGGAGCAGGCGACTGCCGATATCCGTCGCACCAGTTTCGGCGTGCCGCATATTCGCGCCGAGAATGAGCGCGGCCTCGGCTATGGCATTGGTTATGCCTACGCCCAGGACAACCTGTGCCTGCTGGCCAATGAGATCATCACGGTGAACGGCGAACGCTCACGCTATTTCGGCCCGGACCAATTGACGGTCGAAGAGCGGGAAAACCGGGTCAGTGATGTATTTTTCTCCTGGTTGAACACCCCCCAGGCCGTCGACGCATTCTGGCAGGCGCAAACGCCGCAAATCCGCCAGCTCATGGACGGTTATGTGGCCGGCTACAACCGTGCCCTGGGAGAGCGTCGGGTCCAGGGGTTGCCACAGCAATGCCGGGGTGACTGGGTGCGAGAAGTGACGGCGCAGGACCTGGTCAAGTTGATCCGTCGTCTGCTGGTCGAAGGCGGCGTAGGGCAATTTGCCGAAGCCTTGGCCGGTGCCACCCCACCCAAAGCCGTCGCTCGAACGACAGCCGCCCCGACCTCATTCCAGCTTGCCGATTCGCGCATGCAGCGCTTTGCCCTGGATCGTGGCAGCAATGCGGTGGCGGTCGGCAGCGAGCGTTCTTTCAATGGCCGCGGCATGTTGCTGGCCAATCCGCATTTCCCCTGGGTCGGCGGGATGCGCTTCTACCAGATGCACCTGACCATTCCCGGCAAGCTGGACGTCATGGGCGCCGCGTTGCCCGGGTTGCCGATGATCAACATCGGTTTCAGCCAGCACCTGGCCTGGACCCACACCGTGGACTCGTCGAAGCATTTCACCTTGTACCGCCTGCAACTCGACCCCAAGGATCCCACCCGCTATCTGCTCGACGGCAAGTCGTTACCGATGAAGCAACAGACGGTGACCGTGGACGTGAAGCAGCCGGATGGCCAGACCCGCGCGGTGTCCCATGTGGTCTTCAGTTCACAATTCGGCCCGATCGTGCAGTGGCCGGGGAGGCTCGACTGGGACCATCAGGTCGCCTATAGCTTGCGCGATGCCAACCTGGATAACGATCGGGTGCTGCAGCAGTGGTACGCGATGAACCGTGCAACCAGCCTCAAGGCGTTGCAGGCGTCGGTGCATGAAATCCAGGGGATTCCCTGGGTCAACACCCTGGCGGCGGACGATCAGGGGCAGACGCTGTACATGAACCTGTCAGTGGTGCCGAACGTCAATGCCGACAAACTGGCCAAGTGCAGCGATCCTCGGGCCGGGTTGCAGATGATCGTGCTCGACGGTTCCAACAGCGCCTGCGCCTGGGACATCGATCCGCACGCTGCGCAACAAGGCATCTATGCGGCAGAGCGGTTGCCGCAATTGTTGCGCAAGGACTTTGTACAACACTCCAATGATTCGGCCTGGATGGCCAACCCGGCCCAGCCGCTCACCGGCTTCTCGCCGCTGATCAGCCAGGACAACCAGCCTTTGGGGCTGCGTTCACGCTTTGCCCTGGATCGCCTGGGTGCCTTGAGCAAGGCCGGCCCGATTGCGGCGGCGGACCTGCAACGGATGGTCATGGACGACCAGGTGTATCAGGCCACCCAGGTGATGCCGGACCTGCTGCAATTCTGCGCGGCGGACCTGGGGGGCGATGCGCCGACGCTGACGCCGTTGTGCGCCAGCCTCAAGGCCTGGGACCGCAGTGCGAATCTCGACAGTGGCCTGGGGTGGGTGCATTTCCAGAACGTCATGGAGGCGCTGCAGGACGCACCTGATGTCTGGCGTGTCGGGTTCGATCCGAAAGATCCGCAGCATACGCCGCGTGGCCTGGCCGTGGATCGTCCGCCCGTGGCGAAGGCCGTCCGCGAGGCCATGCTGGCATCGGTGGAGCACGTCAATCAATCGGGCCTGAAGTCTGACAGCCGTTGGGGTGATATCCAGGTGGTCAGCAGTGGTGGCCAGCAGACGCCGATTCACGGCGGGCCCGGTACCCTGGGGGTGTATAACGCCATCCAGAGCGTGCCGAGAACCGACGGCAAGCGCGAAGTGGTCAGTGGCACCAGCTATTTGCAAGTGGTGACCTTCGATGACCAGGGGCCGCAGGCCCAGGGGTTGCTGGCATTCTCGCTGTCCAGTGACCCGGCGTCGAAGTATTCCCGGGACCAGACCCTGGCCTTTTCGCAAAAACAGTTGAGTGTGCTGCCGTTCACCGAGCAGCAGATCACGGCCGATCCGCAGTATCAGACCCTGACGATCCGCGAGCAGGATGAAAAAGCCGGGAAGGTGGCCAGACAGTAAAGCGATTGGTGCTGTAGCGAAGAATGAAGGCCGCACCCTCACAAGGGCTGCGGCCTTCAGCTTTTCGGGGCTTGTTGCGGAATGGCGTTGAGGACCGGGTTGCCGTCCTTGTTGCGGGTCAGGTAGACCGGGAGCACCTTGGGCAGGGATGCCGCCAGGCTGTTGAGCTCCTTGATGTTGTAGATGCCGCCGAGGCGGATCGAGCCGGTACTGTGGTCGGCCAGCATCAGCGGCTTGCCCAGGTATCGATTGATCAAGGGCAGGGCATCGGACAACGCCAGGTCATCGAGCACCAGTTTGCCGCTGCGCCAGGCCAATGAATTATCGTTGGCGTAGGTCTGGCTGATCTGCGGTGTGTAGTCGCCGTGTTTATAACGGGCCTGCATCGACGGCCCGAGACGCAAGCCATCGCCCGGAAGATCATCGTTGCTGCTCACCAGTACCGAACCTTCAATCAGGTTGACGCGCACCTGATCCTCATACATCCAGACGTTGAATTTGGTTCCGGTGACCCGAATCCTGCCGTCCGCCGCCCTGACGATAAAGGGGTGAGCGGTGTCGTGGCTGACGCTGAAAAAAGCTTCGCCCCTCTCCAGCGTGACCTGGCGATGATCCTTGTAGTTGCTGAACGTCAGCTCGCTGCCCAGGTTCAGTTCCACCTGGCTGCCATCGCTCAGGGTCACCTGACGCACCGTATCGCCGGCCTCGAAGTGCTGGTAGGCATCGGGCAGCCAGCCGAGGTTCCAGCCGCTGAAGGCGGCCAGTGGCAACGCCAGGGCACACACGGCGGCCGCGATGCCGACCGTGCGCCAGGGCGTGGCAGGTTTGATCCGGGCAGCTGGCACCACGGCGTCGGGACGAGGCAAATCCCCTGCGACTTCCCAGATGTCCAGCATGGCCTCGTACTCGAACGCATGAAGCGGATGCGCATCACGCCACTGTTCGAAAGCCAGGCGCTCGTGCGCGGTGCAGTCGCTGGCGTGCAGACGCATGCACCAGTGCGCAGCGGCATCGGTGATGGCGTCATATTGGGCTTGCGAGAGAGGGCTGTCGGTCATTGACTCATCCTGATTTCCTGCATTCTAACCTTGAGCGAAGTCGGCGAGAACAACCGTCATGGCAATTACCCATCAATCAGCACTGTTTTTTACTTAAACACCCGAAAAACCGGCAGTTGCCATGCAGTATCCATAAACAACGTGAAAAAATGATCAAGGCAACGGCGACTCAAGGCGACGTTGTCGGTGTAACAAGCACGGGGTCGAGCTGTCGACCCATTTCGCAGATGAGCCTGGCGATTGAATCCGCATTACGCAAAATCGTGTCGATCCGCAGATCCGGTTTCACCCGGTCCAGGAAAGCGCTTCGGGCGTCGCTCATCGATTGGGTGCCGGTGATTTTTTTGATTTCCTTGCCGATATGAGCGGTAGCGGGAATGGAATCCAGGCTTTCCCATGACGACATCACGTCGTTCCATAGGGCAAACAACTCTTCGCGGGGCGTTGCCATCGACAAGGCTTCACGCTGGAGTTGTTCATGCTCTTTTTTCAAAGTCACAGCGAATGGCGTGATAGTTGCGATGAGGTCGGAGAATGGACGTCTTGACTCCAGATAGGCGATGTCGATCGTTTTGGCGAAGTGGTGTGAAAACTCATGGATCAACGTGGCTGCCCGGGCATGGCCATCGACATCGAACGGCTCGGTCAGATTGAACTTGTACGAATCAAGTTGCTGATCGAAAAAGGATTCTGTGAAGTACACTTTTTTTTGCATGTCGGATTCAATGACAAATGCGACCACAGGGACGGTCGATGACGTGTTGGCCCCTACAACGAACCTGTTGGTATCGAGTTCGTCCAGCGCCGGATCCACCAGCGCATTGCAGATTGGCACGATAACGGCTTTGATTTTGTCCAGAATTGCGCCGTCGATTACGCTCACGTCAAAAAAAGCTTTCAGGAAGGTGTCAAGCCGAGTGCCTGGGCCAGTGGTCCGCAACTGTGACAAATTGTGCAGGCTATTAAAGGCGTAGCACCTGGCCAAATCGACTGCTTCCACGATTGCTCGCGCCCTGTCGGGGTATTTACGGCGTATTTGGTCCATCCCTTGTGCTTCGATGTTGAGCGTTGCCGAAGCGTCGAAACGGGTTGTGATTCTGTTCGCGAAACGGGAGATCGCCTTGCCATAGTGTATGGCGTGCGGGTCGGCAGCCAATACCAGCTGGGGGCCTGGGGCCTTTGCCAAGAGGGGGCCGGCTTGCTTTTCGTTGGTCATGCGCCATGCTTTGGCGTGTTTTGCGACGCGATAGACTTTGCCCATGACAGGGGCGTAATGACGGGTTGTCGTAGGGTCGCGATAAGTGCCCTCCGTTGAATCTGTTTGAAACTTTTCCAGCTCGACAGTCGGTGCTTCGTACGCTTGCGCTGTTGTCCGGCTTGCGGAGGTGGTGTTGATGGCTGACCACTGAGGCGCAACGGCAGGCTGTTCTGCGGGGAGTTCTGTGGAGGCGAGTGGCGCGGGCGTAGAGGCTGGATTTCCCTGCATCATCCGGCCCATGGTGATCATCTGCGCCGCACCAGAGACGAAGGATTTGAATGCGCTTTTCCAGTGGTGGCCTTGCAGCGCCTCTGCAGAGTCCTTGAAATCCTTGTAGGCCCGCCAAAGAAACAGACCACAGGACAATTTGCCTGGCAGGAATCCAGACACCAACTTGATCCCGGAACTGAACAGTTCCTTGGCTTTTTCCCAATCGGTTCGCGCAGTAACCGTGGATTGACTGCCCAGCATCTGTTTGAGCAGCAGGATGTTATCCTGGAATAGACGTTCCAGCACGTTGCCGGTAACGGGGTTTGAAGCGAGAGTGATTTCCGTAGTTTCTCCCGCGGTGGAGTTGAGCAGGTTTTGAAAGGTCGCCCGAGACGATTCGGGGAGGCGCCGGAGCAACAGGTCGTGCAAAGGCCCTGGGGTATTGAGTGCGGCCAGCAGGTCGGTCTCGGTCTCGAACTCGGTGAAGGGTAGCCCGACAAAATAGGGCGCGTAGAGCACCTGCGGACCGGTCACGCTTTTGCCCGGGCTCACCAGATACATCCCCAGCGCCTTGACGGCTGTAGCGCGGGCTGTGGACATCAACTCCAGCGGACGGATGATAGCGTCTGCACCCGTCACCGCCGCCCGGGCCGTGGCATTGGGCATGTCCAGCAGCTGCTCGATGGCGTCGAACGCCTTCTGTGACAGTTGCTCTTGCAATTTAAGCGCGTGGGCCTCTTGCAACAGGTGCCAGGGCAACTGCCGGAAATAGCGCAGTTTTCGTGCTTTGGCATTGTCGCTATCGCCGGACAATTGCTCCGAAAGCAACTGCTCGTACACAGACTTGATGTTCAGCTGCAAGAGCAGTTGCCGCACAGCGTGGGTGTCCATGCCCGAGGGCAATGCCTTGGAGGTAGTCGATGCTATGGAGAAACCAGTTCCCTGGAGCACATTGACGTGATTCAGCGCAAATTCGGTCAGTGATTGTGCGGGTCCGGCGATGGCTAACGCAGGTGTGACCTTGACGTGGTCAGGGTCAATGAATGAGCCCTGGAAACGGGTTTTTTGCAGGGAGACCAACTGCTCGTGCACATAGACCGCCAGGGTTTTTATGCCATGTAGATAGTCTTTACCCTCCGACAGGCTATGGCGGTGTTGCTCCATTATTTCGACGTGTTTTTGCTGCTCCTCGAGTGATGCCATCCCAAGCCAGGCCGGCAAAGTCTGTTGGGTGGCGATGGCCTCGCCGATATGTTTGGCCCGTTGCAGATTGGTGAAGGTGGGTTGGCGCTTGAGTGCGTCCAAGGCTTTTGCCTGTTGCGTTCCTGTCAGTTTTAGCGTGCGAACGTGGTCGCAAACCGCCAGGAAGTGCTCGATGGACGACTGCTGACGATGGAGCAGCAGATTGTTCTCGATTGGCCGAAAGTTACCCAGTTCGTACGTTTTATGAAACTCACGCTCAGCCGGCAGGAGGTTTTCAAGCAGCGTCAGACGCTTGAGCGGGTCAAGCAGGCGCCGTTGCAGCTCGGTCCTGGCCGTGGCGACCGACTCGAAGGCCTCCAGCCCCATGGCCGGGGTCCAGAGAATCGCCCGGCCTGAATGCTGCGTATCCAGGCCGCCCCGTTCGGTGAGCATGAAACAATGGGCCACGGCCAGCGATGAAGTATGGCCCGCAGATTCAAGGCTGAACCAGTAGGCATCCGGGCGAAATCCATTCAGCGCTTTACGCTGGCGGCGTGTGGGGCGATCGGGGTCGAGTACCGTATCGACGATAGCGCTATCGACTCCGGACAATGTGCGGTTGAGCCGACGAAGATTGGCCTCGCCGCGAATACCCAGCGACATGGCATGGGCCAGTGCGGGTTTCATGGCTTCCAGATAGGTTCGCTGCAGCGCACTGGTCTCGACAGGTTGCGCCTGCCACTGTGCATCGAGAGCCGATCTCACGCTATCGAAGGTTTTAGACAGCGTTGTCGCCTTGTCGGCCAGAACAATTGACGGACGCGATTGTCCCGTAATGACCTGGTGGGTGCTCCACCGACCCTGCGTCGACAACGCCAACAACTGATCGTCGATCATGCTGCGCACGTCCAGTGCCTTGTCGAACAGCGCCTGAATACTCACGTCACCGTCGCTGTGACGGAACACACCCAGCGCGTATTCTACGTTTTGCAACTGTTTGTCGATGATTGCGTCGAACAGCGATTCGAATACTGAACCTGTAATCGCTTCGCCGGAAACGCGAGGTTCATCGAAGCCGAGGAAGCGATGACGCTCCTCTTGCGTCATCAATTCGTACAGTTCATCGTCATGCCCTTTCGCAATGGCCTTGGCGCGCACGGTTTGCTGCAAATCGTCATGGCCATCAAGCACCTGCAAACCACTGGCTGGGGTAAAGAGATAGGCGTCCGGATAAGCAATCATGAATGAACCCGCGAGCTCAACGAAATTCGCTGTGTATTCCCACAGGCGCACTGTTTCGGGAGCCAGCGGCGTTTGCGCGGTTCCAGTGGTACTGCGGTCGAATAAAACCTCCAGTGCCCGACTTTGTTCAGGATTGATGATCTTCTCCTGTCGCTTGAACAGGATGTCCGCCCGAGCCTTGTCGCTGATGGCCTGAATAAACAGCTTGCGCCGGGACTGCCCGTTGGGCAGCACATGATTCCAATACGCCCGGAGTTTTTCGCCGAGCGACCGGGTCAGCCCGGCGGAGGCGGTCTTGACTGCCTTTTGCCATAGCTCACTGTCGCGCTCGGCCTGGTCCGGATCGTAGGGGGCCAACTTACGGTCCGGGTGGCTGAACGCTATGGTCTGGTCTGATGGCCAGCCTTGGTGGCGATAGAAAAGCAGGAGGGCGTCACTGAGCGGCATCGACGTTTCCAATGCGGGGTTCACACGTGAATCAATACCGAAGTTGACCCGGGTGTCGCGTTGCTTCAGTCCTGTAAACGAATGGCCCAACAAATCGTCAAGAATCTCATTCAGCAAGTCTGTCAACGCCGGCAGTTGTATTAACTCCTCCAGCAACCGCTGTGCGTTCTGTTGCAGATTGTTCTGGATGACAGTTTTCTGGTCCTCGAACACTTCGCCCTTGATGATTTCGTGAGCGATCTCGGTGATTGTTTCGCCTTCCAGCTCGATGCGTTGAGCTATCGAGACAAAACGCAACAGTTCGTCGCGCTCGGACGCTCTGGTCAGCCTCAGAATCAGCTCTGCGGCGAGTGAATCGACGTCGTCGAACTTCTCGATCCCGCCGTAAGGTGTATACAGAATCGCACCCGCGTCGTCGGGCGTGGACGACAGCATGAAACATCCAGCCAAGGGCACCGCCACCTTGTCCTTAACCTTCGCCAGCAGTTTTTCGGCAGACATGGGGGGTGTTTGCGCTTGTCGCCGTTCATCGCTCGCCAGCTCGATATGGTTGAGCCAGGTAAAGTCCTTGTCTGACAAGGAGTGGGTTTTTCCCAGTTCCTGGTGTAAACCCGGCTCATTGAGCACTTGCGGAAAAAACAATGGTGAAGTCATGGAGGTCTCGATCGATCGCCACATCGGCGAGTAATGATTGAACCTCCAAGCTAGGTGATACCCGCGCGGGCAAGGTGGTAAATAGTTATCGCGCCGTTTGGTGCCGGGTCAGTTACATTGAGCCGATTGAGCGGCATTCAATCGAAAGATTGACAGCCGGCTCGGGTCGCGTTGTTAATCGGTTTGCATAACCCTCGTACGCTGTTGCCCCCTCCAATAATTAGTCTGGAGCTTCAGATGTCTGCGCCACACGATCAAGTGTCTACTGCTGTCTCGCAAAACCTGTCCTTCGATGCGCTGACGGGCTTGCTTGAGAAGATCTTCCTGCGTCACGGTACGTCGGCCGACGTCGCTCGGGTACTGGCGCAAAACTGCGCCGGCGCCGAACGCGATGGCGCCCACAGCCATGGCGTGTTCCGCATTCCCGGTTACGTGTCGACGCTGCAGAGCGGTTGGGTCAATGGCCAGGCCGTGCCGGTGGTCGAGGATGTGGCCTCGGGTTTCGTGCGGGTCGACGCCGGCAACGGTTTCGCCCAACCGGCGCTGGCGGCGGCCCGTGCATTGCTGGTGGAAAAGGCCCGCAGTGCCGGCATTGCGGTGCTGGCGATTCGTAACTCCCACCATTTCGCTGCCTTGTGGCCGGATGTCGAGCCCTTCGCCTATGAAGGGCTGGTGGCGCTGAGTGTGGTCAACAGCATGACTTGCGTGGTGCCTCACGGTGCCGACCGTCCGCTGTTCGGCACCAACCCGATTGCCTTCGCCGCGCCGCAGGCCGGTGGCGCGCCGATTGTCTTTGACCTGGCCACCAGCGCCATTGCCCATGGCGACGTGCAGATTGCCGCCCGCAAGGGCGAACGGTTGCCCGTGGGCATGGGTGTGGACAGCCTCGGCCAGCCGACCCAGGACCCCAAAGCGATTCTGGAAGGGGGCGCGCTGCTGCCGTTCGGCGGCCACAAGGGTTCGGCGCTATCGATGATGGTGGAGCTGTTGGCGGCGGCGTTGACCGGGGGTAATTTTTCCTTCGAGTTCGATTGGTCGAACCATCCGGGTGCCAGGACGCCCTGGACCGGCCAGTTGCTGATCGTCATCGATCCGAGCAAGGCCGCCGGACAGAGCTTTGCCGAGCGCAGCCAGGAACTCGTGCGGCAAATGCACGGAGTGGGGCTCAAGCGTTTGCCGGGGGACCGGCGCCACCAGCAGCGGGCCAAGGCCGCTACCGATGGCATCCAGCTCGATGCTCAGACGCTGGCGAATCTGCGGGAATTGGCGGGGCTCTGAAGTCTACGCGCCTGCCTGTAGGAGCAAGCTTGCTCGCGATGGTTTCAAGGACGCCGCGTTTATTCAGAAAAATCGCGTTATCGTTTACGTCCATCGCGAGCAAGCTTGCTCCTACAGCAGCTTACCGCCGACCCAGCAACAACCCGACCACCAGGCCGAAACCGGCGGAGATGGCCACGGTTTGCCACGGATGACCGCCAATGTAGGTCTCGGTGGCTTCGACCGCCGGCAGGGTCCGGTCGCGAACGCTGGTCACCGAGTCCCTGGCCTGCTGGAGTTTCTGGGCGATCTGCCCACGAAGGGTATCCGCTTCCTCACCGACCAGTGAGGCACTGCTCTTGAGCAGCTTTTCCGACTCTTCGATCAGAGCCTGCAGTTCGCTGAAGGCCTGATCCTTGATTTGGTCTTCGGCGACTTGTGCGGCAGTTTTGCGGGCCATTGAGGTACTCCTTGCAGGTGAATGGACAGTGAACAATGGAGTCTGCGACCGTGGAAAAAGTTGCAGCGAATTTGCGTTTCGACGTCGTCCCGATGAGAAATCCGGCGCAGGAAATTTCCTTCAACAGTGTAAGATGTCGCCTATTTTACGCAGCAGGTATTTCCCATGAGCTTCAATCTGGCCGACAGACCCCTTCCAGAGCGCGCCGCGCTTGAAGATGAGAAATCCCGTCTGTTCGAACTCTGGCAAAACAACCTGGGTAAAGCCAAAGGCGAGGCGGCGCGGTTGTTTGGCGAACGGGCCAAGCGCAAAGGCAAATGGGCCGAGTGGGTGCGTGCCGAACTCGACGGCATGTCGCCACCGGAATTCGCGAACATGGTGCGCAGTGAAGTCAATCGGCTGATGGCTGCCAAGTAGCCCGAGTCCGCTACACACCCCCTGTACGGGGTTTTTTGCAATCGCAGGATTGTTATTGTGCGCGCGCAAAGGTCGTGACGATAGCGTCTCGCACTTTCAATACCACGGGGTCGAGCCGCACGCTGGTGCGCCAGCCCAGTTCGATCGGGTAACGCGGCAGGTCCAGCGGGCAGGGCAGCAGCGCCAGGCCGCTGAGCGCCGCGATGCTTTGGGCGGCGTGGGCCGGAATCGTCGCCACCGCCTGACTGCCCTTGAGCAAGTGCGGTAACGCCGCAAAGTGCGTGGTCGAGGCGCTCACCCGTCGACTCAAGCCCAGCGCCGCCAACCCTTCATCGGTGATCCCGATAAAACCGCCGGATGACACCAGAATGTGCTCGCGGGCGACGAACTCTTCCAGGCTGATGCTGTGTTGTCCCTCGGCCAGGCTCATCGGATCGACCAGACAGTGATAACTGCCCTCGCCGAGCACCTGACGGCTGAGCAATCGTTCGGCGAAACCGCCAGCGGTGATCGCCAGATCGATGCTGCGTTCCATCAGCGCCTGGGCCACGATCTGGCTGTGGGTCTGGCGAAAAATCAATCGTAGCTTCGGCGCGCAGCAGGCAATCTCTGCGATCAAGCGTCGCCCATAAGCGATCTCGAAATCATCCGACATGCCAATGGTGACCGAGCGTCCGTCGTAATGATTGGCGCTCGGGTCCACCATCGCCAGGCTCTGCCGACATTTGTCCAGCGCATCGCTGACCACTGGTTTCAATTGGTTGGCCTTGAGTGTCGGCGCCAGGCCTCGACCTGTGCGCACGAACAATTGATCGCCATACAGCTCGCGCAAGCGGCGCAATGCGGCACTGATCGCTGATTGCGTGACGCCCAGGCGCAACGCGGCACGGCTGGCGCTGGACTCCTCATGCAAGGCTTCGAAGACTTTAAGCAAGTTGAGGTCGACGGTTGCGATATTCATCTAGCTCATATCATTTAGCAGTGAGTTGGTCTTTATTCATGATCCATTGACGGCTGAGAATGAGCAACACCTCATCGCCTTTCGGAGATCGCCATGTCCAAGTCAATTGTTGCAGCGCTTCAAGTCGGCGCCTTGCCCGGCGGCAAGGCCGAGACCCTGGAACAGGTCCTGTCGTACGAACAGGCCATTGTCGAATCCGGCGCCGCGCTGGTGGTGATGCCCGAAGCGCTGCTCGGCGGTTACCCCAAGGGCGAGGGCTTTGGCACGCAACTGGGCTATCGTCTGCCGGAAGGTCGTGAAGCCTTTGCCCGCTATTTCGCCAACGCCATCGACGTGCCCGGTGCGGAAACCGAGGTATTGGCCGGCTTGTCGGCACGCACCGGGGCCAATCTGGTGATCGGTGTCATCGAACGCGCCGGCAGCACTTTGTACTGCTCCGCGTTGTACTTTGACCCACAAGCCGGGTTAGTGGCGAAACACCGCAAACTGATGCCGACCGGTACCGAACGACTGATCTGGGGCAAGGGCGATGGTTCGACCTTGCCTGTGATTGACAGTCGGGTCGGACGGATCGGTGCGCTGGTGTGCTGGGAAAACATGATGCCGCTGCTGCGCACCGCCATGTACGCCAAGGGCGTCGAGGTCTGGTGCGCGCCAACGGTGGATGAGCGGGAGATGTGGCAAGTGAGCATGCGCCACATCGCCCATGAAGGACGTTGTTTCGTGGTCAGCGCCTGCCAGGTTCAGGACTCACCGCAGGCCCTGGGCGTGGAAATCGCCAACTGGCCGGCGGACCGGCCGTTGATCGCCGGCGGCAGTGTAATCGTTGGGCCGATGGGCGATATCCTGGCTGGGCCGCTGCGCGGTGGGCCCGGATTGCTGACCGCTGAAATCGACACGGATGAGCTGGTTCGCGCGCGGTATGACTTCGACGTGGTCGGACACTACGCGCGCCCGGACGTGTTTGAATTGACGGTGGATGAGCGGGCTAAACCCGGTGTCCGCTTCACCACATAAATCTCCCTGTAGGAGCGAGCTTGCTCGCGATTGCGGTAGGACAGTCAAGCTATTTGCTGAATGTGCCGCCGTCTTCGCGAGCAGGCTGGCTCCCACAGTGGCGTTAGGCTTCAGCGCTGTTGAAGCCACTCTTCACGGGTGATTTCCCAGATTTCTCTCGGCAATCGCCCGCTGACGAAATCCCCCTCGTCGGTACCGATCAAACGCATGCCCGTACGCTGTGAGAGTTTGCGCGAGCCGATATTGGGCACCGCTTTCGGCACACGCAGCACTGAACGACTGAGTGTCTCGAACCAGTATTGGGTCACTGCGGCACTGGCTTCGCTCATCAAACCCTGGCCTTGCCATTGCGGTGCGAGCCAGAAGCCGCGGTTGTTGTCCTGCTCGTCCATCAAGCTGATATTGCCGATGAGCTGGTCAGGCGCCGACTTCAAACGAATTGACCAGTGCCACTCTTTGCCGGCTGCAACAGCGGGTAGGGCGATATCCCGCAGATACGTCAGCGCACCGTCGACGGGATAGGGCCAGGGCACCAACGCGTTCAGATAGCGCACCACTTCCCAGTGCGGGAACCGTTGCTGGATTGCCTCGGCATCAGCCAGTTCCAGCGGGCGCAGGATCAGGCGTTCGGTGTAGAACGTGGGGATGTCCATGGGTGTTACCTCCTTGTCTATACGTACTGAACGTTTTCGCCAGCCGCGGATTTACCTGGGGGTGGTCGGCGGCCCCGGCAGGCTGAGCTTGCCACTGTCGACAAAACGCAGGGTGCCAAACAGGCCGCCTGCCAGTTTGCCGCGCAGCACGTAAGGCACGTTGTTCAGCGTTTGCGTCTGGCTCAGGCCCAATGTCTGGCGCAGCACCGAGAACGCCGAGACGCTGACCGGCACGGTCAGCACGGTGTCGGAAAAGCGCGCAATCGTGCCGGCCTGATCACTGACGCCCGAGGCCAGGGGCTGGCCGTTGACCTCCAGGTCCAAGGCCACGCCGTTGTAGTCGATCGCGGTTTCATTGGGGTTTTGCACGCGTATCTTCACGGCAAAACGCACTTCCATGTCCTGGCTCGGCAGCGGCTCGAAACCGACCACGTTGACGTTCAGCGGATCGCGATTGGGCAGCAGGGCGCAGGCGCTCAGGGAGAGCAACAGCAATGAGAGGGATAGAGCGAGGAGTCTGCGCATGAAGGAGCTCTCGACAGAAAAGGGGATCGAACCACGGATGGCTCGACCCTTGAGCAACTGTCCAGCGGTTCACTTGTGCGACCACGTTCACTGTGAGGGGTTCGCTGCAGACTGTCACTTGTTGCTGCGCGATGTGCCTTCGGCAAGCGCCGGTGGATTCTCCATGACTTGCAGGATCGAGGCTTCCGGATCGAAATCATCCTCTTCCAGCTCGATGAATTCTTCGGGCAGGAACACATTGAGGATGATCGCGCAAAGCGCACCGACGGTGATCGGCGATTCGAAGATGTTGTGCAGTGCCTTGGGCAGTTCGCGCAGCACTTCCGGTACGGCCGCCACACCCAGGCCCATACCCAGCGAAATTGAAACGATCAGCATGTTGCGCCGGTGCAGGCCGGCTTCGGCGAGGATCTTGATCCCGGCCACGGCGACGGTGCCGAACATCACCAATTCGGCACCGCCGAGCACGGGTTTGGGCATCAATTGCAGTACCGCGCCGATCATCGGGAACAGCCCCAGCACCACCAGCAGGCCGGCAATGAAAAACGCCACGTAGCGGCTGGCGACGCCGGTGAGCTGAATCACCCCGTTGTTCTGGGCGAAGGTCACCATCGGCATGCTGTTGAACACCGCCGCCATGGCCGAGTTGAGACCATCGGCGAGCAAGCCGGACTTGATCCGGCCCAGGTAGATCGGGCCTTTGACCGGCTGCCGGGAAATCATCGAATTGGCGGTCAGGTCACCGGCCGCTTCCAGCGGCGACACCAGGAAAATCACCGCCACCGGCACGAACGCCACCCAGTCGAAGGCGAAACCGTACTTGAACGGCACCGGTATGCTCATCAGCGGCACGTCGGGCAGACTGGCGAAGTTGACGTCGCCCAGCAGCCAGGCCACGGCATAGCCGAGCGTCAAGCCGATGACAATCGCACCGAGGCGCAAAAATGGCACATCGACGCGGTTCAACACGACAATGGTGCCCAGGACCAATGCCGCCAGCCCCAGGTGGCTGGCCGCACCGAGATCCGCCGCACCGAAGCCGCCGGCGATGTCGGTCATCGCGACCTTGATCAGCGACAGGCCCATGAGGGTGATGATGGTCCCGGTCACCACCGGGGTGATGAGCATGCGCAGTTTGCCGATGAACTGGCTCAAGACGACTTCGATGAACGCCGCGAAAAAGCACACGCCAAAGATCGTCGAGAGGATTTCATCGGGGCCGCCACCTCGGGCCTTGACCATGAACCCGGCGCTGAGAATCACGCTGATGAACGAGAAGCTGGTGCCTTGCAGGCACAGCAGGCCGGAGCCGACCGGCCCGAAGCGCCGCGCCTGGACGAAAGTGCCCAGGCCCGAGACGAACAGCGCCATGCTGATCAGGTACGGCACTTCGCTTTGCAGGCCCAGGGCACTGCCCATGATCAGGGTCGGGGTGATGATGCCGACGAAACTCGCCAGTACATGTTGCAGCGCGGCGAAGACCGTGGCGGTCAGGTGCGGGCGATCGTCGAGGCCGTAGATCAGGTCGTTGTGGCGCGAGGGGGCTTTTTCAGAGGCGGTCATGGTGATGTGCGTGCCAAAAGGCGGGCCGGGTCAAAAATGGAGGCGCAGGATGCCAGAAAGACCATTTAGTGGCGAGCGATGAGTCCGCTGTCCCCTCAGACAAACGCCGCGAGCAAATCCTCTTCGAATGCCTTCTGCGCATCCCCCGGCACCTGCGCCCGATGCCGGGCCAGATGAAACGCCACCTCAAAACTCATGTCGCCACGGCGCACGCCCCTGAGCAAACCCTTGTCCTCCCAGCTCCTGGCAAAGTGACTGGGCAGATACCCCACATGCTTGCCAGAGAGAATGAAGGCGAGGGTGCCTTCGACCTGCTCCGAGCGCGCCGAACACAGCTTGCCCTGGAACGGTTCGTCGCAGCGCAGGAAGCGGTAAGGGTGATCGACCCGGTCGCAGGCCTGGAGTGCCTGATCGTCCGGCGCATCATCGGTAAACAACGGATGGCCGGGGGCGCAATACAAGTGCTGGGTTTCGGTGAACAGTTCGCGGTAGTCAAACGCGCTTTGCACCTGTGAGAAATAGCCGATCGCCAGGTCCAGCCGCTGTTGCAGCAGCAAGCGTTCCATGTCCCCGGGCATGGCACTGATCAATTCGATGCGTACCGATTCGTCCCGCTCGCGAAAGCGCCGGATAGCCTCGGCCACCCGTTGCAGCACCGATTGATCGAGCGCCTCGGACAATCCCAGCCGTACTTCGCCGATCAATCGACCCGCCACGCCGTTGGATTGATGGCGGAATGCCTCGATGGATTCGAACAACCCTCTCGTCGCGGTCAGCAGTCGTTCACCCTTGGGCGTGATCTTGAATCCGCCCTTGCCGCGACTGCACAACCGATAGCCGAGCCGGGTTTCAAGCTTGGCCATTTGCTGGCTGATGCTCGACTGGCTCAGGCCCAGTTCACCCTGGGCCGCGCTGAAACCGCCGCATTCGACCACGCTGACAAACAGCCGCAGCAGGTGCAGATCAAGATCGTGCAGTTGGCCGAGCATCAAACATTACTCCAGGATAAAGTCAGGATAACAATCTTTATATTTTACCAATGTATCCGACGCGGCATCCTGCAACCACTTCTCCCGGTCAGGTGTACGTCATGGCTCCTCTATTCAAGCTGTGTTTACCCGCGCTGTTCCTCGCCATGGCCGTCCCGGTCCAGGCCGAGGACAAGGTGGTCAATCTGTACAGTTGGGCCGATTACGTGGCGCCGGAAACGCTGCAGCGGTTCGAGCAGGAAACCGGCATCCGCGTGCGTTACGACACCTTCGATGCTTCCGAAGTCCTGGAAACCAAATTGCTCACCGGTGGCAGCGGGTATGACGTGGTGGTGCCGTCGTCGAGTGTGCTGGCCCGCGGGCTGGCGGCCGGTGCGCTGAAGGAGATTCCCCACGAGGGCCTCAAGGGCTACGCCAACCTCGACCCGGACTTGCTGGAAAAGCTCGCGGCCGTGGATCCTGGCAACCGTTATGGCGTGCCCTACACCTGGGGCACCCTGGGTTTGGGGATGAATGTCGAAGCGGTGACGCAGCGTTTGCCGAACGTGCCGCTCAACAGCCTGGACCTGCTGTTCAAGCCGCAATACGCCAGCAAGCTGAAAGACTGCGGCATTGCCATTCTCGATTCGCCCCAGGAAGTGATCGGTCTGGCCCTGCATTACCTGGGAAAAAATCCCTACAGCACCGACAAGGCCGATCTGTCAGCCGCCGAGGCGTTGTTGCATCAGCTGCAGCCCAATGTGCTGTACGTCGCCACCGGTCGGCAGATCAGCGATCTGGCCAACGGCAGCGTCTGCCTGGCATTGACCTATAACGGTGACGCCAGCATGGCCGCCGACCAGGCGCGCAAGGCCAACAAACCGTTCGAGGTGGCGTACCGGATTCCGCAGGAGGGCACGCTGGTCTGGCAGGACAACCTGGCGATTCCCAAGGATGCGCCTCATCCCGAAGCCGCCCGCGCCTTTATCGAATTCATGTTGCGCCCGGAATCCGTCGCGGCGCTGACCAATACGTTGTTCTTTGCCACGGCCAACCAGGCGGCGACGCCGCTGGTGGATGAGGCGGTGCGCAGCGATCCGGACATTTACCCACTGGCCGACGTGCGACAACGGCTGTACGCCGACCGCAGCATGAGCCTCAAGGACATGCGCCAGCGCACTCGCTTGTGGACCACTTTCCGTAGCCGCCAATAATAAGGAGCCTTCAATGGACGTCCCTGTGCAGAACGATCAAGCCCTCACCCGTGACAGCCTTTACGGAACAGCCGCCGAAAGCACCTACGCCGGTATCACCAGTTTCATGCGCCGTCGCTACAGCCGCGACTTGCGCGGAGTCGACGTGGCGGTCAGCGGGGTGCCGTTCGACACGGCGACCAGCAACCGCCCCGGCGCGCGTTTCGGACCGCGTGGGATTCGGGCCGCGTCCACCGGGATTGCCTGGGAGCGCCACTGGCCGTGGACGTTCGATCCGTTCGACCATCTGGCGGTGGTCGACTACGGTGACTGCGACTTCGATTACGGCACGCCGCAGTCGATTCCGGAAAGCATCGAGGCGCACGCCGAGCACATCCTCAATGCCGGCAGCGCGATGCTGACGTTCGGCGGCGACCACTTCATCACCTATCCGTTGCTCAAGGCCCATGCCCGCAAACATGGTGCCTTGTCGCTGATCCACTTCGATGCCCACAGCGATACCTGGCCGGACGAGGGCGGCAAGCGCGTCGATCACGGCACCATGTTCTGGCACGCGGCCAGGGAAGGTCTGGTCGATCCGTCGCGGTCGGTGCAGATCGGTTTGCGCACCACCAATGACGATCATCAGGGGTTCGAGGTGCTGGATGCACGCCAAGTGCACCGCCGCGGGGTCGATGGGATTGTCGAGGCGATTCGGGCGCGGGTCGGGGATAGTCCGGTGTACCTGACGTTCGACATCGACTGTCTCGACCCGGCTTTTGCCCCGGGTACCGGGACGCCGGTGTGTGGCGGCTTGAGCACGGTGCAGGCCCTGGAAATCCTCGGCGGCCTGCGCGGGATCAATCTGGTGGGGATGGACGTGGTGGAAGTGGCGCCGGCCTACGACTCAGCGGACATCACCTCATTGGCGGCGGCGACCCTGGCGATGGAGATGCTGTGCCTCTATGCGGCCAAACACAAGGTCGACCGGTAACACACACACACCCCTTGTAGGAGCTGGCTTGCCAGCGAAGGCGGCACATTCAACACAGATGCTGACTGACCCACCGCTTTCGCGAGCAAGCTCGCACACATGTTGATCTCCCACCTGTTGATCCGTATCAGGCCACTGGAATGATCGGCAGGTCCAGGGTTTGCGCCCCGGTAAACCGCGTCATCGATCCGGCAATGGATTCATGGGGCACGCCCATTGCCACGTCGCTGACGCCATCAAGCCGCAACACCTGCTCAGCGCTCAACCTCACCTCCAGCGCCCCCAACGTCGCATCCAGTTGCTCTCGGGTCCGCGAACCCAGAATCGGAATCAGCGCGGTGGTCGAACGCCGGGCCTTTTCCCGCAGCCAGGCAATGGCCACATGGGTCGGGCTGGCTTCCAGTTCCGCGGCGACGGCCAGCAAGGCGTCGAGCAGGGCGGTGTCCCGGGCGCTTTTCTCGGCGTGAACCAGCATGCCGAGTTTGGCCGCGCGGTTGTCACCATCGTTGCCGCGGTACTTGCCGGTGAGGAACCCGCCACCCAAGGGCGACCATAACGTCGCGGCCAGGCCGAGGGCTTCGGCCATGGGCAGTTGTTCCCGTTCGGCTGTGCGTTCGGCAAGGCTGTACTCGACCTGAATGGCAGCAATCGGCGCAAAGCCGCGCACCTCGGCCAGCAAGTCGGCCCGGGATATGCGCCACGCCGGGAAGTTCGACAACCCGGCGTAATGAATCTTGCCGGCACGCACCAGATCGTCGAAACCCCGCAGGATCTCTTCCATGGGCGTTACGCCGTCGCTCATGTGCGCCCAGAACAGATCGATGTGATCGGTTTTCAGCCGTGTCAGGCTTTCTTCCACGGCACGGATCATATTCTTGCGGTTGTTGCCGGTGTGGGAAATGCCCGCAGCCGGTGTAGTCCCCAAGGTGTATTTGGTGGCGATGACCAGATGATCGCGTTCTGCGGCGATAAACTCGCTGAGCATGGCTTCCGATTGTCCACCTTGATAGCCGTTGGCGGTGTCGATGAAATTGCCACCGGCTTGCAGATAGCCGTCGAAGATGCGCTTGGCTTCGTCCCGTTCGGCGCCGTGCCCCCAGCCTGTGCCGAAGTTACCGGCGCCCAGCGCCAGTTCCGAGACCCGCAAGCCGGTTTTGCGGCCAAAAACTTTGTAATGCATGGGATGACTCCTGACAGGAAAGGCATTGGGCCGGGTTTGGATGCGGTTCGATACTTGATCAATATGATGATCATAATATAATCCGTCAAGACCCTTTTCCATCTACTTCCTTGCCTTTCACACCTAACGCTGTGGAGCGGGCGGCGATTCGACTTGCCCGCGAAGGGGCCGTCACATTCAACGAATATATCGGCTGCCAGGACGCCTTCGCGGGCAAGCCCGCTCCCACAGGGGTATGTGTCCGGCTGGAGATCTCCCTGCAGCGAACGTGGCATACTGCCGCGCATGAATCCCGACTCCCCCCTCAGCGCCTGGCAGCACGCCATCGAACACAATGGCTTCGTCCAGGACGAGGCCCAGGAACATGCGGTCTGGGCCTTGCAGAAATGCTACGAAGCCCTGCATGAAGGGCGCGCGCCGATCACCGGCGTTTACCTGTGGGGTCCGGTCGGACGCGGCAAGACCTGGTTGATGGACCAGTTCTACCAGAGCCTGCAGGTTCCGGCCCGGCGCCAGCACTTCCATCACTTCATGGGCTGGGTGCATCAGCGCTCGTTCCAGCTGACCGGCACCGCCGACCCGTTGCAGGCACTGGCCCGTGAACTGAGCCAGGAAGTGCGGGTGTTGTGCTTCGATGAACTGTTCGTCAATGACATCGGTGACGCGATCATTCTCGGGCGCTTGTTCCAGGTGATGTTCGAGCAGGGCGTGGTGGTGGTCTGCACCTCCAATCAGCCGCCGGACCAACTGTACGCGGATGGCTTCAACCGCGACCGGTTCATGCCAGCCATCGCGGCGATCAAGCAGCACATGCAGGTGATCGAGGTTAATGGCGGCGAAGATCATCGCCTGCACCCGGGCACCGGTTTGCAACGTTACTGGGTCGCAACGCCCGGGCAGCCCGGGGCCTTGGCGGACGTGTTCAAGGCCCTGACCGTCGGCCAGTCGGTATCCAGCGAACCGATCAAGGTCGGCTACCGTACTCTCGATGTGCTGCAGTCCAGTGACACCGTGCTCTGGAGCCGGTACTCCGACCTCTGTGAGCAGCCCTTTGCCGCGATGGATTTCATGGCGCTGTGCGACACCTTCAAGGCTATTCTGTTGAGTGAGGTACCCAACCTCAGCGCGCAGAAACGCGCCGGACGCATCGCCCGCGGTACTGAAGATGGCGTCGAGCGAGTGCTGGCGGGCGATCGCGAGTTGCCGCAGTTGTCGGTGAATGACGACGGTGTGCGGCGTTTCATTGCCCTGGTGGACGAGTGCTACGACCGTAAAGTGCCGCTGTACCTCGAAGCGCAGGTGCCGATGGAATCGCTCTACACCGAGGGTTATCTGGAGTTTCCGTTTCGCCGCACCCTCAGCCGTCTACAGGAAATGCAGTTGCAACGTTTCGCCGACGCTTGAAATTAGGGAGGAGCGAAGATGAATCAGCCGCTGTCGCACCATTTGCTGACCATGGCCTATCAGAACGCCTGGGCCAATCATCGACTCGCCGGGGCCTGGGGCCAGTTGAATGCGCAGGAGCTGACGGCGCCCAGGGTCAGTTTCTTCCCCAGCCTGCGCGCGACGCTCAATCACATCCTGACCTGTGACTGGTTTTATGTGGATGCACTGGAGCGGGAATTGCGCGGCGATGACCCGCATCCCGATTACGCCGTGTTTTTCAAGCACGACGAGCCTTGCTCAACGGCCGCCGACCTCAAGCGCGAGCAAGCCCTGGTGGACCGGCGCCTGATTGCCTACTGTGAGCAAATGCGCGACGCAGACCTCGGCAAGATCGTGACCATCGCCCGTGACACGCCACAACATGACAGCCGTTTGCGCCTGCTGTCGCACCTGTTCGAGCACCAGATTCATCATCGCGGGCAGGTGCATGCCATGCTCAGCGGCACCCCGGTCAAGCCGCCGCAACTGGACGAGTTTTACTGTGCCGGCGAGTCGGGATTGCGGGCGGCGGATTTCGCCGAGCTCGGGTGGACCGAGGCCTTGATCTGGGGGCATTGAAGTCTGTCAGCCAAAATATATGCTGAATGTGCCGCCGCCTTCGCCAGCAAGCCGGCTCCTACACGAGATCGGTGGCGTTCCCCGATCTGGTGTGCGCTGAAGATCCCCCTGTAGGAGCTGGCTTGCCAGCGAAAGCGGTGGTTCAGTCAACACTACTATTGAATGTACCGCCGCCTTCGCCAGCAAGCCGGCTCCTACACGAGATCGGTGGCGTTCACCGGTCTGGTGTGCGCTGAAGATCCCCCTGTAGGAGCTGGCTTGCCAGCGAAAGCGGTGGTTCAGTCAACACTACTATTGAATGTACCGCCGCCTTCGCCAGCAAGCCGGCTCCTACACGAGATCGGTGGCGTTCACCGATCTGGTGTGCGCTGAAAATCCCCTGTAGGAGCTGGCTTGCCAGCGAAAGCGGTGGTTCAGTCAACACTACTATTGAATGTACCGCCGCCTTCGCCAGCAAGCCGGCTCCTACACGAGATCGGTGGCGTTCACCGATCTGGTGTGCGCTGAAAATCCCCTGTAGGAGCTGGCTTGCCAGCGAAAGCGGTGGTTCAGTCAACACTACTATTGAATGTACCGCCGCCTTCGCCAGCAAGCCGGCTCCTACACGAGATCGGTGGCGTTCACCGATCTGGTGTGCGCTGAAAATCCCCTGTAGGAGCTGGCTTGCCAGCGAAAGCGGTGGTTCAGTCAACACTACTATTGAATGTACCGCCGCCTTCGCCAGCAAGCCGGCTCCTACACGAGATCGGTGGCGTTCACCGGTCTGGTGTGCGCTGAAGATCCCCCTGTAGGAGCTGGCTTGCCAGCGAAAGCGGTGGTTCAGTCAACACTACTATTGAATGTACCGCCGCCTTCGCCAGCAAGCCGGCTCCTACACGAGATCGGTGGCGTTCACCGATCTGGTGTGCGCTGAAAATCCCCTGTAGGAGCTGGCTTGCCAGCGAAAGCGGTGGTTCAGTCAACACTACTATTGAATGTACCGCCGCCTTCGCCAGCAAGCCGGCTCCTACACGAGATCGGTGGCGTTCACCGATCTGGTGTGCGCTGAAAATCCCCTGTAGGAGCTGGCTTGCCAGCGAAAGCGGTGGTTCAGTCAACACTACTATTGAATGTACCGCCGCCTTCGCCAGCAAGCCGGCTCCTACACGAGATCGGTGGCGTTCACCGATCTGGTGTGCGCTGAAAATCCCCTGTAGGAGCTGGCTTGCCAGCGAAAGCGGTGGTTCAGTCAACATCTCTGCTGAATGTGCCGCCGCCTTCGCCAGCAAGCCGGCTCCTACACGGGATCGGCGTCGTTCGCCAGCGAGCCGGATCCTACACACGGGATCGGTCATTTCGGCTTGTAGGACTCGGTCACTTGCGCGGTTTGATCGTCCGGGACCCGGACCTCCGAGCCTTTGTTCTCCTGTGCCTGCTGTTGACTGAGCCGCAGGCTGTCGTAGTAATACCGCATCCGTTCTGCCCCGCCTTCGGCCAAGGCGTTGGCCGAGACGAACGTCATCAGGCCGGCGATGATCAGGGGTGTACGTTTCATGGTGGGCCTCCCATCAGGAATGTCGGGTACCTTTCGTCCATGATCCAGTGCAATGTCGAAAGTCCATTTTCTGCCGATTCCGTTAAGTGGGCGTTAAACCCTAGAGCTTCCAGTCCAGGCTCAGGGTGACTGTGCGCGGGTCGCCCCAGAACACGCCGTTGTAGAAACCGACGTTGTCGTAATACTTCTTGTCGAACAGGTTATCGACATTCAGCGACGCGGACAGGTGCCGGTCGAACTCATACCGCGACATCAGCCTGACCACGGTATAAGCCTCCTGGCGGATTTTCGTGCTTTGAGTGATGACCTCACCGTCCGCGTCGCGTCCGATCGGGCGACGGGCGGCGCGGAACACCTCGCTCTGCCAGTTCACCGCGCCGCCCACGGTCAGTGCCTGCCAGTCGCCGGGCAGGCGATATGCTGTGGAAAGGCGAAGCATATTAAGCGGCTGGTTGGTATTGGCGCGTTGCTTTTCGCCGTCGGCAGAGTGGGTGTAGGTGTAGCCGGCCGTCATGTTCCAGCCGGCCATGACCTCGCCGGAAACCTCGGCTTCGAAGCCCTGGACCTTGTTGCCTTTCCCGCCTGACTTGAAGAATTCCTCGCGGGTCACCGGGTCCGGCGGCACTGAGTCGTCGAGTTCCGCGACGTTGTCCTGTTTGCTCCAGAACAGCGCGGTGGCCAGGTTCAGGCGTTCTTCCAGGAGGCTGCCCTTGAGCCCCAGCTCATAGTTGCTGCCCACCACCGGCTCGAGGTATTTGCGGTTGCTGTCGCGATTGGACTGCGGTTTGAAAATGTCGGTGTAGCTGACATACACGGTGTATTCGGGGGTGAGGTCGTAAAGCAGCCCGGCGTATGGCGTCCAGATGTCGTTGTGTTGCTGGTGGGTGGCATCGACGCTGCTCAGCTGCAGGTTGGCGTCGTAGCTGTTGGTCCGGTTCGACGCTTTCCAGCTGCCATAACGACTGCCGAGCACAGCGTGCAGCTCGTCCGTCAGACTCAGGCGAGTGGCCAGATAGCCGGCCTTCTGACGGGTACTGTCTTTTGCACCTGTAAGACTGGTGACGGTATCGGAATACTTGGCGATGTTGCCCATGTATTTCCAGTCGGGAATGCTCAAGTAGTCCGGCGGCAGTGCGCCTTCGACCAGGTAGGGGCTTTCTTCGCTGCGTTCGGCTTCGCCATACCCGAGCATCATTTCGTGCTCCCGTCCGAACAGCGAGTAGGGGCCCGCCACGTTGAAGTCATAAGCCTTCATTTTCTGCGTCCCGAGCATGTGGCCCGTGTAGGCGGTCATGCCACTGCGGTCCTCGTTCGGGTAGCCGGCTCCGCCGTAATACAACTTGCCGTCGGTATCGCTTTCGCGGTGGGTGTAGGCCGCTTTGAAATGCCAGCCGGCGCCGAGTTGCTGCTCCAGCGTGGCGAATGCCGTCTGGTCCTTGATCGGCCAGGAACTCCAGGACGTCGCCATATTGGTGGAACGTCCCAGGTTGGCTTTGCCGCCGTCGGAGTTCCAATACGGCAAGGTGCCATAGGAGGAGCCCTGCACGTGTTTGTTCTGATAGTCGTAACCCACGGCCAGCACGGTGTCGTCAGTCAGGTCGGCTTCGAGAATGCCGTAGCCGACTTCCCGTTGTTGCTGGTACTTGTCGCGGTATGAACCGGCGTCGCGATAGGCCAGCACGCTGCGCCCGCGCAGTCGGCCGTCGAACGCCAGCGGGCCGCCGACATCCAGGTAGCTGTAATAGTCGTCATAACTGCCGCCACTGGCACCGGTCTGGACTTGCCACTGCGCGGTCGGTCGCTTGCGCACCATGTTGATGGTGGCCGACGGGTCGCCCGCACCCGTGGTCAGGCCGGTCGCACCGCGAACCACTTCAATGCGGTCGTAGATGATGGTGTCCGAATCGGACTTCATGTAGCTGAAGGTGTTGAGCATGCCATCGACCTGGAAATTGCTGATCGTGTAGCCGCGCGAGGAATAGCTGACCCGGTCCGAGTCGTTGTGCTGCACCACCACGCCGGTGGTCTGGCTCATGGCTTCGGACAGCGAGCCGAGCTTGAAGTCGTCCATTTGCTGACGGGTGACCACGGACACCGATTGCGGCGTTTCCTTGATCGACAGGTTCAGGCGGGTGGCCGTGCTCATGGCGCCGGTGGTGTACGACTCGGTGTTTTCGGTGGTACTGGCCAACCCCAGGGCGGACACCTGGGTGGCGTCCAGTTCGAGGGTGCTGCCGGGTGCTTGATCAGAACCGGTTTCAGCCAGCAGCTCGGGGCACAGGGCGACACTGCACAGGCCCAGGGTAAAGGTCATGGAACGGGTGATAGGCGCGAACATCGCAGCCGACTCCTTGTCTTCGAGGGAAAATTTCCGTTTGCTCAAAGACGAAGGGGAGGGCGGGGATTTAGCCTTAAACGAGAATAATTATTATCTTGGGGTCTGCTGTAAGAAGAATTCCTGTGCAGGAGCCTTGTTCCGGGCGGCGCTCCGACGATGGACTCAAGAACACCGCTTTGTGCAGGAGCGAGCTTGCTCGCGATGGATTCAAGAGCGCCGCGTTCAGTCAGTCAGCACGCGTTATCGTTAACGTCCATCGCGAGCAAGCTTGCTCCTACTTCTGCACGACTTCCGGTGCGACTGGCAATGCCTTGGGCTTGATCAGGCTGAAGTCGATCAGCGGCCGCTGTTGACGCTCGTAGGGGTTGCCGATCATCAAGGGCCGGGGCTTGAAGCTGTCGCTGACCAGGCTCTTGCTGCGATCGAGTTCATCGAAGCTGAGCCCCGCGAGATCGGCCCAAGTATGAATCAGGTGCGAACTGCTGTACGGCCGCCCCAGATCGCCGGCGAAGCTCCAGTCATGGGTTTCGCGCCATTTCGGCGAGGCCCAGGCCACGAACGGAATGGTGTACATCGGCGCCGTCGGCTTGCTTTCGTTGCGCCCCAGGGTGCCATGGCCAGGGGAGTCGAATACATCTTCCCCATGGTCGGAAAGGTACAACAGGAACCCGTTCGGATCGGACTTGGCGTAGTCCTTGATCAGGCTCGAGACCACAAAGTCGTTGTACAGCACCGCATTGTCGTAGCTGTTATAGGTCGGCAATTGATCATCGCGCACGCCTGGCGGAACGCCCTGGCGGTCCTTGAACTTGTCGAAGGTCGATGGGTAACGGTATTGGTAGCTCATGTGCGTGCCGAGCAGATGCACGACGATCAGCTTGCGCGGCGCAGCGTCGGTCAGGGCCTTGTTGAACGGCTCGATCACATCGCCATCGTACTGTGCGGCGTTCTGGTTGCGGTTGTTGTTCAGGTACACCTGCTCGTCGGCCTGCTGGGAGAAGGTCGTCAACATGGTGTTGCGCTTGGTCATGGTCTGTTGGTTGGTGATCCAGAAGGTCTTGTAGCCCGCCTGTTTCATCATGCTCACCAGCGACGGGGTCGACAGGTACAGCTCCGGGTTGTCTTCGTCGGCGAAGGTCAGCACCTGTTGCAACGCTTCGATGGTGTAGGGGCGCGGGGTGATGACGTTATCGAAGACCGCCAGCTGATCCTTGAGCTTGTCCAGCTCCGGCGTGGTTGCCCGAGGGTAGCCGTACAGGCTCATGCGCTGACGGTTGGTGGACTCACCGATCACCAGTACCAGCGTTGACGGCTGATCGGCCGCCGAGTCCTTGAGGTTGTGCAGCGGCGGGATTTTGCTCGCGCTGGTGAGCATGTCCTGCATGCCGGCCAGGGTGTCAAGGTAGCGGTGATAGGCCACGGCCATCTGCCAGGGCACGGCGGGCTCGACGCGGGTCTCGAACTTCTCGAAACCGTCGGCAAAATTACCGGTGCGCAGGGTCTGCTTGACCAGCGGGTAACCGATCACGGCCACCAGAATGGCGGTTGCTGCGACCAGTGCCTGCCCGCGAGGCAGGTACACCGGACGCAAGCGCGTCCACAGGAACCAGGCGAACAGCGTGTGGGCGACGAAGGCCGCCACCATCCACCAGGCGAAGTACTGGGTCATGTACTCGCCCGCTTCAGAGATGTTCGACTCGAACATGATGAAGATGACGCTTTGGGAGAATTCCTGCTGGTAAATGAAGAAGTAGCCCAGGCTCGCCATGGAGCAGGCCCACAGCACCACACCGATCAGCGCGGCCAATACCCGGGTCTGTTTAGGGAACAGCAGCATCGGCGCCAGCCAGATGGCGCTCATGATAAAGGCCTGGCGGAACCCGGTGAAACCGGAGGTGCCCGTCAGCTGGATCAGTAGTTGGGTAATACCGGAAAAATACCAGAAGAACAAAAACAGCCAGAGCAATCCTGCCCAATCAAAACCTTTCGCAGACGTGGTGCTGCGTTTAAACAAAGCCATTCATCGCTCCAACCTGAAATCACTGCCTTCGCCGAGACGTGAATATCACCGACGAACGGGTGGCGCACGGATACCGAGCGGCCACAATGAGTCGAAGTATCAAGATGTTAGTGTGAAAAAATTGTGATTGCCGGACGGTCAGGCATCGGGGTGTATTGGAAGCAGCAGAAGGCCGCTTCCGATTCAAGCGGAGGTATCAGGCGTGGGGAGCGCGCTGCGTGACGGGCCAGGACTGAGCCTGAGCATCTTGTGTCAGCAGGCGCAGTTGCGCGACTTCCTGCCTCAACTGGTCGCGTTCGTCTTTCAACTGGCGCAGTTCATCGCGACGGATCGTGACGTAAAGGGTTTGTGCTGGCCGTGCTGCTAGTAATGTGCCCATTGCTCACCTCGCAAATGGCTGATTCAACTGTAAATCCGCTCCGACGTCGGATGCTGACTTACTATCGGCGCCGATTTTGATTTCTTTTGTCCAAGAATGGAACTTTTTTATTTTTCATGGTCGCGGTGTCTTCGGCACGATTTCTGACGTTATCAGTCTGGATCGGGCACAATGCCCGGAAACTTCGTCCCGCCGCTCTGGACTAACCCACATTAGTCGCGTTGGGCTATAACCTTTGACACACTTTATTTGTAGTAGGGAGCATCAACACATGCAACTCGGGATTATCGGACTGGGCCGCATGGGCGGCAATATTGCGCGGCGCTTGATGCTCAACGGGCACACCACCGTTGTTTACGACCGCAATACCGCTTTCGTCGAAAACCTGAGCGAAGACGGCGCCACCGGCGTTGCCGACCTGCCAGCCCTGGTTGCCGGCCTGGCCAAGCCACGGGCGGTCTGGGTCATGTTGCCGGCCGGCGCACCGACCGAAGACACCATCGACACCCTGAGCACATTGCTCGAAGCCGGCGACACCATCATCGACGGCGGCAACACTTTTTATAAGGACGACATCCGCCGGGCGAAAACCCTGGCGGAAAAAGGCCTGCACTACATCGACGTCGGCACCTCGGGCGGCGTCTGGGGCCTGGAACGTGGTTACTGCATGATGATCGGCGGCGATGCCGAGACCGTTAAACGTCTCGATCCGCTGTTCGAAAGCCTGGCCCCTGGCCTGGGCGACATTCCGCGGACCAAGGACCGCAAGTCCGATGACGATCGCGCCGAACGGGGTTATATCCACGCCGGTCCGGCCGGTTCCGGGCATTTCGTGAAGATGATCCACAACGGCATCGAATACGGCATGATGCAGGCCTTCGCCGAAGGCTTCGACATTCTCAAGACCAAAGCCAGCACCAACCTGCCGGAAGACCAGCGTTTCGACCTGAACGTCGCCGACATCGCCGAAGTCTGGCGTCGTGGCAGCGTGGTCTCGTCCTGGCTGCTCGACCTGACCGCCGACGCACTGGCCAGCGATCCGAAACTCGATGGGTATTCCGGTTCGGTGGCCGACAGCGGTGAAGGTCGCTGGACCATCGAAGCCGCCATGGAGCAATCGGTGCCTGTACCGGTGTTGTCGAACTCGCTGTTCTCCCGCTACCGTTCGCGCGGCCAAGGCACCTTTGGCGACAAGATTCTCTCGGCCCAGCGCTTCGGCTTCGGCGGCCACGTGGAGACTGCGAAGAAATGACCCGTCTGATCCGCAATAAATCCAAGGCAGAACCCGCACCACCGACCACGCTGTTCCTGTTCGGTGCCCATGGTGACCTGGTCAAGCGTCTGCTGATGCCGGCGCTGTACAACCTGAGTCGCGACGGTCTGCTTGGGGATGGACTGCGGATCATCGGCGTTGACCACAACGCCATCAGCGATGAAGACTTCGCGAAAAAACTCGAAGACTTCATTCGCGCCGAAGTGGCCTCCAAGGTCGGCAAAGGTGATCAAGCCCTTGATCCGGTGTTGTGGGCCAAATTGGCGAAAGGCATCAGCTACGTCCAGGGCGATTTTCTGGACGACAGCACTTATCAAGCGTTGGCGGCGAAAATTGCCGACAGCGGCACGGGCAACGCGGTGTTCTACCTGGCCACCGCGCCGCGTTTTTTCAGTGAAGTGGTGCGCCGTCTTGGCGCCGCCGGTTTGCTGCAAGAGACGCCTGAAGCCTTCAGAAGGGTGGTGATCGAAAAACCGTTCGGTTCCGATCTGCCGACCGCCGAAGCCTTGAACGCTTGCCTGCTCAAGGTCATGACGGAAAACCAGATCTACCGGATCGATCACTATCTGGGCAAGGAAACCGTGCAGAACATTCTGATCAGCCGGTTCTCCAACAGCCTGTTCGAAGCGTTCTGGAACAATCATTACATCGACCACGTGCAGATCACCGCCGCGGAGACCGTCGGCGTGGAAACCCGTGGCAGTTTTTATGAACACACCGGCGCCCTGCGGGACATGGTGCCCAATCACCTGTTCCAGTTGTTGGCGATGGTGGCCATGGAGCCGCCGGCAGCCTTTGGCGCCGATGCGGTTCGCGGCGAGAAAGCCAAGGTGGTCGGCGCGATTCGCCCCTGGTCGGTCGAGGAGGCTCGGGCCAACTCGGTCCGCGGCCAATACGCATCCGGTGAAATCGACGGCAAGCTGTTGCCGGGGTATCGCCAGGAAAACAACGTGGCGCAAGACAGCAACACCGAAACCTACGTGGCACTCAAGGTCATGATCGATAACTGGCGCTGGGTCGGCGTGCCGTTCTACCTGCGCACCGGCAAGCGCATGAGCGTACGCGACACCGAGATCGTCATCTGTTTCAAGCCGGCGCCTTACGCGCAGTTCCGCGATACCGAGGTCGATGAGTTGCAGCCGACCTATCTGCGGATCCAGATCCAGCCAAACGAAGGCATGTGGTTCGATCTGCTGGCGAAACGGCCAGGCCCAGCGCTGAAGATGGCCAATATCGAACTGGGGTTTGCCTACAAGGATTTCTTTGAAATGCAGCCGTCCACCGGCTATGAGACCCTGATCTACGACTGCCTGACGGGCGATCAGACGCTGTTCCAGCGCGCCGACAATATCGAGAATGGCTGGCGCGCCGTGCAGCCGTTCCTCGATGCCTGGCAGCAGGACGCGAGCGTGCAGAGTTACGCGGCTGGCGATGACGGGCCGCAGGCCGCAGAAGACCTGCTGACCCGCGACGGTCGCGTCTGGCACGGCCTCGGATGAGTGAGCCGACGCAACACCCCATCCGGTTTTTGCTCAGTGACATGGACGGCACGTTGCTGCTGCCCGACCACAGCCTCAGCCAGCGCACCCTCGAAGCGGTCAGTTCGTTGCGCGAGGCGGGCGTGCTGTTCAGCCTGGCCACCGGTCGTCCGCCCAAAGCCATGCTCCAGCAGATCGAAGCCCTGGGCGTCGACCTGCCGACGGCGGCGTTCAATGGCGGCACCCTGGTCCATCCCGACGGCAGTATCCTGGTCGCGCATTACTTGCCGGCCACGGCCGCGTTGACCACCTTGACGCTGTTTGCCGATCTGCCGGATATCGAAGTCTGGGTATTCAGCGGCGGCGACTGGCTGGCGAAAGATCCCTCCGGGCCCATGGTGCCGCGCGAGCAGCATGGCCTGGGATATCCGCCGGTGATGGTGGAGAGCTTCGAGCCGTATCTGAAGCAGATCGACAAGATCGTCGCCGCCAGTCACAACACCGAACTGTTGATCGAACTGGAAGCGCAATTGCTGCCCAAGGTCGAGGGGCAGGCTCAGGTTTCACGTTCACAACCGGTGTACCTGGATGTGACTGCAATGAAAGCGAACAAGGGCGAAGCGCTGGCGACACTGGCCGAATTCCTCGGTGTGCCCCTGGAGCAGACGGCAGCTTTGGGCGATGGCGGCAACGATCCGGCGATGTTTCATCGCGCCGGGTTGTCGATCGCCATGGGGCAGGCGGAAGAGGCGGTGCAGCGCCAGGCGCACGTGGTGACCGGGACCAACACCGAAGAGGGCGCCGCCCAGGCGATCGAGCGCTACATACTCCCTCGCTAACGACACAAAACCCTGTGGGAGCGGGCTTGCTCGCGAAGGCGGCGTGTCATTCACAAGTGTTATGTCTGAAAAGCCGCCTTCGCGAGCAAGCCCGCTCCCACATTTAATCGGTGTCTACAGCCAGTAACTCACCGCATACCAGCCAAGTACCCCCATCACCACCGTATACGGCAACGCCATCCACACCATCCGCCCATACGACAGGCGAATCAGCGGTGCAATCGCCGACGTCAGCAGAAACAGAAACGCCGCCTGGCCATTAGGCGTGGCAACGCTCGGCAGGTTGGTGCCCGTGTTGATCGCAATCGCCAATGTCTCGAAATGTTCGCGGCTCATGTGGCCGGAGAGGAAAGCCTGTTTCACTTCGGTGATGTAAATGGTCGCGACGAACACGTTGTCGCTGATGGCCGACAGCAAGCCGTTGGCAATGAACAGCATGCCCTGCAATCAGGATCAACGCCGCCAGGCCCTGCACTATCAGGGCGGCACGTTGGCGTGCGGTGCGTGCGGCGTTGTCTTCGGCGGCGTAGTTGGCCAGCACCGAACGCACGTTGCCCGGCAGCAGCGTGCCATAACCGAACCAGCGCAATTTCTCCAGCAATACGCAGGTCACCAGGCCCGCCACCAGTACCGGCAAGGACACCGGAGCGATTTTCAGGAAAAACGCGGCGAAGTGCCACCCCATCTCATGGCCGATCAGCAGGTTCTGCGGCTCGCCGACCAAGGTGCAGACGCCACCCAGCGCGGTACCCACGGTGGGCGTCGAGAAACGCCGACAGGAAGCAGAACATCAGCGCCAGCATGGACTTGGAGCGGCCCCCGAGCAGCAGTCGCGAGAACAGGAACAACAACAGGTCTTTCATGAAGTAGATGCCGGCCACCATGAACATCAGCAGCGGGATCACCGGAAAGTTGTGCACCAGTTCGTCATAGAGTGCCTGGGGCGTGGTCATCTTCAACAGCAGGGCTTCGCCCAGCAGCAGGCCGCCGGGCATCAACGGATAACACTTGAGTGCCATGGCCAGGGTGACGATGAATTCCAGCACCAGCAGCCAGCCCGCTACCACCGGGCCGACCGTCCACAACACCAGGGCGTTGAGGATCAGGAAGCCGAGAATGCTGCCTTGTACCAGCGGGGTGAATGCCCGAGAAAGTTGTGCGCGAACGCCTGGGCCATTGAGCCGGACATTGGCTACTCCTTATAAAAAGAAGCGCGCAAGGTGCCGTAAGTCCAAGGCAAGATCAAGTGTAGGAAAAATCCTTTGGGTTAACCCAGGTAGCGTGCGACGACCGCCCGACAGTTGCCATCCAGTGAAGAGCCCGCCACGACGATGCTTGCGTTCGCTTGCACGGCCAATGAAGTGGCAATATCCAGGCTCCGACCCTGGCGGGTGCGAACCCAGCCAGTACCATTGCCGAAGCGATAATCGAGCTGTCCGTCGGGCATGTAGCGGGCCAGGATGAAGTCGCCCTCGACGCCGCCGAGGGTTGCGCCTGCCGTCAGCACGCATCCGTCCGGCAATGCCAGGGCGGCGTTCCACTGGCAGCCACTGTGGCCGATTTCCAGCAATTGCGGATGGCCGTCGTTGCAATGGCTGTCCGGACGGCCGTTGCTGTGTACTTTCAGTGAAAGGCAGTGCATCGGGTCGCGGCTGCTGCCAAAACACTGCAAGTCGCCATCGTCGTGCTGGATGATCTGGCTGAGCTGAACGCTGCGCTCCTGTGCCTTGAAACTCATGAAGCCGTCCACGGCGAAACTGTCGTCGAGCCGGCCATCGGTGTGATAACGGGCCAACAGGCCTTCCTGGGGGAAGTTGATCGAGCCGCCCACCAGGATCCGGGCGTCTCGTTGGACCATCAGGCTGCTGATCCAGGTGTTCATCAGCAAATGCCTGACCATCACGAAGCCACGACCATTGAATGTGCTGTCGAGTGAACCGTCGGCATCGAGTCGTATCAGCATGCCGACATGGTCGGCCAGTTCAAAGTGATGATTGGCCAGCAGCAGGATGCGACCATCCTCCTGCACACACACATCACAGGCTTCGGTGCCTGGCATGCCTGGGGGCAGCCAGCCGTCGCGCGCACCCATGGAAAGATTGCCCGGCAGGCGCACCACGCAGCGACCATTGTCGCCAAAGCCTTGAGCCGGACGGCCTTGCTGATCAAACAGGGCAAGGGCAGGCAGTGTCTGGTGCGCATTCTCGTAATGCAGCCCGGCCAGTAGAATGCGCCCATCCGCCAGGACATGGACTTTTCCACCCATCGCCTCGAAGCCGTGTTCGAACTGCCCGATGACGCTGCCTTGATGGCCGAATACCAGATCGGCCGAGCCATCTTCCAGCAGGCGAGCCAGGCCGAAGCGGCTACCGCCCGGCGTTCCGACCTTCGCCGCGACCAGCAGCCTGCCCTGTGAATCGATCGCCACCCCGTTGGCCATGCTTGAGGTGCTGCCGGCGAAATACACTTGGGTCGTGCCGTTTCCGGCAAAGGATAAATCGAGTGCTCCAGCGTCGTTCAGTGTGGGCGTCGAGCTAAAAGCGGTCTGGCTTGCCATGCACGCAGCTCCTTGCAAGTCGTCCTGATCCAGAAGTTGGGTGGCGACTTTCATTAGGGAAATCATTCAATCCCTGAATGCGCGGATGCACAACAGTGAGAACTAACAGGCGGAGGGTCGTTTTGTGCCAGAACAGTGTCTTTTCGAACCACTGGCAAGCCTGGCAATCAAACAGGTTCGCCCGGGTTCGAAATAAACTATCGTCAAGTGCAGATGGCCCTGCAACGCCAGCTGCCCGTGATAGAGGAGGGTGCGGGTTACACGAAGTAACCCGCCATCAATGCTTAGTGCGGCATCGACCAGGATTGCAGGGTGTAGCCTCCCTCGCTCAACTCGGCACGTGCCTGATTTAGCAGGCTTTCAAGTTGTGCGGGATCGGTATAGGCGCTGCTTGGAATCTGCTGGCGACCGATGCGGGTGTTGGTACGGTCGATGACACTCAGGCTGAGTTCGCCATTACCGTCCTGTGGGGCCCAGGCCACGCATTGAAAGGGTTTGAATGCGCGGTCGGCGATCAAAAGAGCTTCGTTGATACGGAGCGGGGCGTTCATGGGATCGTCTCTCTGTATGCCCAATCAAGTGAAGTGCCGCCGGTTGGGCTTACCGTTCGGCTCGTTACTTGTACTGATGCCCGCAACCCGGGGTTGGGTCACATTCAAGTCAACGTTATTTCAACTTTCTTTCATTGGTCAAGGTGTGGAGGCATTTTGAAAGCTGCATGAAAGGTTTGAGTCGTTAGGCAACTAACAAAGCCGCTTCTTATAACTATTCACTTAACGGCCTTATAGTCAAACGATACAAGGGACCGTCAAAATCTTGCTAATGTTACAGTCAAGATCGCCAAATGACTGTTTTTAATAATATTTCATATATTTGGCGCCAAGGAACAGTCATGAGCGAAGCGCCTGCCTTACGACGTCTATTAGTAGTGGACCCCTGCGATGACTGCCATCGGCTCTTGCCGGGTTTACGCTCTGTGGGATGGGATGTAGACAGCTGTACCCTGGAACACGCCGCTGACAAAACCTGCGATGTCGGCCTGCTGCGATTACAACCTTTTCACCTCGAACGACCGGACGCGGTCAAGGAACTGATCAGCCGCAGCGGCACCGAGTGGATCGCCGTACTCAACCAGGAAGTCCTGCGCCTGCAGAATGTCGGGGACTTCGTTTGCGAATGGTTTTTCGATTTCCATACCTTGCCGTTCGATGTGTCCCGGGTTCAAGTCACGCTGGGCCGGGCGTTCGGCATGGCGCGCCTGCGCGGTCAGGGCACGGTTCATATCGATCAGCCTGAGCATGAACTGCTTGGTGACAGCAAGCCGATTCGTGAACTGCGCAAGCTGCTGAGCAAACTGGCACCCACCGAGTCGCCGGTTTTGATTCGCGGTGAAAGCGGGACCGGTAAAGAGCTGGTCGCGCGCACGCTGCACCGACAGTCCCAGCGCCACAGCAAACCCTTTGTCGCGATCAATTGCGGCGCGATTCCCGAACACTTGATCCAGTCCGAACTGTTTGGCCACGAGAAGGGTGCCTTTACGGGCGCCCATCAACGCAAGGTCGGGCGGATCGAAGCCGCCCACGGCGGGACGCTGTTTCTCGACGAAATCGGTGACCTGCCCCTGGAACTGCAAGCCAACCTGTTGCGCTTCCTCCAGGAAAAACATATCGAGCGTGTCGGCGGCAGTCAGCCGATTCCAGTGGATGTGCGGGTATTGGCGGCGACCCACGTCGACCTTGAGGCCGCCATCGAGAAAAAACGCTTCCGCGAAGATTTGTACTACAGGCTGAACGTCCTGCAAGTTGTCACCGCACCCTTGCGCGAGCGTCACGGCGATCTGTCGATGCTGGCCAATCATTTTTCCCATTTCTACAGTCATGAAACCGGTCGCCGCCCTCGCAGTTTCAGCGAAGACGCGCTGGTTGCCATGGGCAAGCATGACTGGCCGGGCAATGTCCGTGAGTTGGCCAACCGGGTTCGCCGCGGGCTGGTGCTGGCGGAAGGACGGCAGATCGAGGCGCGGGACCTGGGGCTGATCAGCCAGCATGCGATCGCCGCACCGATGGGCACCCTCGAAGACTACAAGACCCGCGCCGAGCGCCAGGCGTTGTGCGACGTATTGAATCGTCACAGTGACAATCTCAGCGTCGCTGCCCGGGTATTGGGCGTGTCGCGGCCGACCTTTTACCGATTGCTGCACAAGCACCAGATTCGCTAGACGCAGGATCAAACGATCAAGCGATCTTTTGATCTGCCACAAAAAGCCCCGCTGCGATTGAAGTCGCAACGGGGCTTTTCGGTTGTGGGTCAGAAGTAATACGGGAATTTCAGGCTGAAGGTAAAGTCCGGGGCATCGTCCGTCATGCCGATGGACAGGTTGGGGACGATGGTCAGGTTGTCGGTAGCCGCAATGGTCATGCCGACGTTGAAGTAGCCGGCGTTGGCATCGCTGGAAACAACCGATTGCCAATCCCCGCCATCTTCCCTGATCTTGCTTTTCCGCTGCACCAGGTCAGACACCGAGAACGACATACTCATCTTTTCGTTCAACGCAAACGCAATACCGGCGCCGATCTGGAAGCTGTCGCCGATACGCACCTTGCCCGGGGTTTTCTGGTTGACGGTGGAACTGATGTCGTCAAAGGAGTCCTCGAAGTTGTGGGTATAGGAGAGGCTACCGAACAACACGGCCGGGTCGAAGGTCTTGACCAGCGAGATGCCAGGGGTGATCGACCAGACGCCGTTGCCGGTCGGCAGGGACTCAGGCACGAACAGGTTGGTGTTGGCATTATCCTGAACCAGCTTGATCCCGAACGGTTCCTTGCCGGTCGGTGACTTGACGCGCAAGGTGAGCACCGCATCCGGGGTGTTGACCGACTCGTCGAGGAACTTGTAGGCAATGCCGAAGTTGACGTCGCCAATGGTTGGATCGCGTTTGACACTGCTTTCGGTGGTGACCCCTGCGGACCCCTCGTTACCGCCGCCGGACTGATAGGTCGATTCGCGGTAGATCACCGGCACGTTCAGGTCGAACTGCCAGCGGTTGTCGAAGTTGTAGCGGCCGGTGAGGTCAAGCGTCCAGGTGTCGGCCTTGATCCGGTCCAGGTTGATGTTGCCCAGAAAGATCGAGTCCAGCGCGAGGAAGCCATTGAGGATCAGTTGGCGCGTATCGTAGCGGGAATAGGTCAGCCCGGTTTCAAGGCTGAACTTGCCGCCGCCGAAGAACCCGCTGGCCTCGTCATACAGGTTGGAAACACTTTGTGCCGGCTGAGAATCATCGGACAGCGATTGTCCGTAGGAACTGCCGCCGCCCCCGGCCGCGCCCCCTGACGCCGCCGCAGCACCGGTGCCGGTGGCGACTTGTGAATTGTTTTTGAGGTCGGCTGGCGACTTGGCCAGACGTTTGGGTTGTGGTGTTGCCGGTTGGTCTTCGACCTGACGGACCCGTTGCTCGAGGATCGCCAGTGCTTTTTGTTGTACTTCGTATCGTTGCTTCAGCTCCAGAAGCTCCTGTTTCAGAATCTCCACATCCGAGGCGGGTGCTGCTTGCAAGATCGCCGCGGGGAATAAAGTGCTCAAACATACAACTGCGCGCAGTGATACTGATCGATACATGAATAAGCCGTCCCTTAATGCCCAATGATCGAGACTCAGCGTAGTTCAATATCCCAGACTGCGTAGTGCGTTCAGTTGAGACAGGTTGCAGTCCAGTGCACCTGCGCTCGGGCCATTATTGTTCAGCACTACATTAAGCTGAGTCATGTTGTTGACCACGTTGCTGCTGCCCAGTAACCGCGTGTTCTGCAACAGGCCACCCTGGGCAACTTGCTGCAGGGACGTGCCCTGGTTGTTGTTGGCCTGAATGGCCATCTGGATGCCGCCGCCAGTGGCGGAAACAGCCACAGTGCCGGCCGCACTGCTACCGGTAATGGTTTGCCCGCTCATCAACACCTGGCCCAGGCTCGGGTTGTTGGCCGGGGCATGACTGGCCTCTTTAACGTCGATCGCGACATTGTTGTAGGCCGTGTTGCCATCGCCGGCGGCACGCACGCTTTGGGTGATCCCTTGTGCGGTGTTCAAGCCAGCGCCGCCAATGACGCTGCCTGTGCCTTGGCCGGGCGTACTGCCGTCACCGGACTGGCTAAAGGTTGAAACGTAGAATTCGGGTTTCAGGGTACCTGCCTGGATCTGCATTGAAGTGGCAGCCCCGATCAAATCACCACTGGCATTACGCCAGGTACTGCTCATGACCACACCGAAACTGATGATCCGTCCCGGCATGACGTAACGGCCACGCAGCTCGCCGAGCTCATGGTCGTTGATTTCGATAGGTTTGAATCCGTTGGCATAGCCTGAAGCACTCGCTGCCAGACAGGCGGCGGCCAGCCAGTATGAGGTTTTCATCTGCTGCTCCCGGAGCATCCCGCCCCAAAATCATCTTTGGGCGATTAAAAGAAGTCGCTCTGTATGAAACCAAAATCCATCAACTCGGCATCTTTGACCGGGTTGAAGTTATCCAGCTTGTTTTTGGCCGTCAGGGGTTCCGGTGGACTGCGTAGCACATTGGTCTTGTCATAACCGGGACCTACGATAGCGAAGACAATGCCGTTCCAGCCTTTGACAAAGTCATCATGGGAGTAGCGTTTGTGACCGAGGACCGGGTCGCCGATATAGACCCATTCCTTGTCTGCCCGCTGCATCACCACGAAGTGCTTGTAGCCGCGAATTTCCATCAGTACCACCACCGGAATCGTCACTGCATCCAGCTTTTCAGTGGGGATCTTGTAGCCACGGGCGCGCATGCCGATGCTTTCTATGTAGCGCTTCATGTCCAGCATGGAAAAACCTTGGGTACGAACAAGGTCCTGGTCAGCATTGACCAGCATGCCTTTGATGATGTGCTCTTCATCGACGTCGAGCCAATAAGCCTGGCGCAGGACCGTCGCCAGTGCGGCGGCGCCGCAGCTGAAATCGGTTTTCTGTTCGACGATGTCGCTGAACTTGCGCTCACGCAAACTCTGTACCTCCTTGTAGACCAGCATACCGCCAGGCAGGGCGGCCACGGGCATCTGTGCGGCCTGAGTCAGGCCAGACAGGCAGAGCAGGGCGAAAAGGGCAGTCTTACGCATGATCGATACGCCTTTGCGGACTGTGGAAAAAAGCCCCGTTGCCGGGGCTTTTATTTCGATCGCGATTACATGCAGACGTTGCAGCCTGCAGCGATGGACAGCGAGTTGCTTTGTTGGTTGCCTACACCCGATGCTACGTTGGCGCCGCCGTTGCCGGAGAAGCCGTTCATCGAGCCCGACATGACGGCGGTGTTGGTCACAGGGGTTTTCCAGCCATCTGCGGTCAGTTTTTGCTCAGTGGTTACGCCAGCCAGGCCGAATACGCCGACAGCGACGAAATCAGACTTGGTGACATCGTCATGGCCGCCACGGCCACCTTTGTTGCCATAACCATGGCCGCTGCCGTGATGGTCATCCTCTTTGGACACGGCTTTGCCAGCAGCCACAAACGCACCCGCAGCGGTAAAGGTGCCTGTGAGCGTGTCTGTCTTGTACACCTGGGTGCCATAGTTATTGACAGCCAGCCCGGTGGAGCTTTGGTTGGCCGCAGCAGCTGCGGTTGCTACACGGCCGCCCGATACAGCGATGGCCAGGTTGTTTTTCTGTTGGTTGAAGCTGCCGGAAGCCACGTTTATGCCGATGTTGCCGGAACCGTTGTTGCCTGCGTTGTTGAGGGTCGACGTATTGCCACTGGAGTAGTTGTTAGCAGAGTTGCCAGTGTTGTATTGAGTCGCGGCTGAAACGGCGGTTGCGGAGCCGAAGATGAAGGTTTCGTCGGACGTGGCCAGTGCAGCGGCGTTGTCTTGCTGGTTACCGTCACCGGCTGCAACGTTGGCGCCCATGTTGCCGTTGGAACCATTGAGCGAGTTATCGCCTTTAGCGTCGTTTTTGGTGCCTTGGTTCAGCCCTTTGTTGCCGGAGCTGTTCTGCACGTCCAGCACGGCTGCCTGGGCGCCGGAGCTGAGTGACAGCAGTGTGTCAAAGCTTGGGCCGCGATCATGCCCGTTGTTGCCGTGACCATTGCCGTGGCCATTGCCATGACCGCGATCATCATCACGACCGCCTGCTTGTGCCGCGATTGCCATCACTGCTGCCAGAGCGAAAACCAGTGGTTTGAGAGCCATTGTAGGTTTCATGGTGTTTCTCCGTGCTTATTAGTTGGTTAAGTATTGGTACTTTCCAATCGCACTACGTTTGGGTCAGTCAGCGACCCGGATGCTCAGGGTGTTAGCCATTCGGTTCCCCACCCCGGCACTCTGGTTCACCTGGATTACCCCTCGACTGCCGGTGAAGGCCTGGTCGCTGATCACGACCTGGCGACTGCCGATTGAGGTGCCAGTTGCTCCTGAGCTTGGTTGCAACGCCACGTTCTGTTGAGAAAGGGCGCTATCGTCGACGCTCTGCGGCGCAGCACTGATGCTGATGCGCATGGCGTTGGCCATCTGGTTGTTGGCCCCGGCGCCCTGGTTGACGCCCAGTACACCGTTGCCATTACTGAAAGAGGTGCCGCCGATGGTGGCCGTCGCGTTCATCGACGGATTGGCGGAGGTGTTGATTTTCTGGTTGATGCGGGTGGTCGCGGCAGCTTCGGTGCCAATGGCGATCGCCCGGACGTTGGTCTGTTGCTGTTGGTCACCGGCGGCCTGGTTGACGTTGAGGTTGCCTGTGTACTGGCTGCCGGAGTCCTGGATTCTGGCGCTGTTCACCGTGCTTACGCTGGAGTCGGCCATGGCGCTGGTGCAGCCGAGCAGGGCGAGGACTATCAATGAGCGAGTCATGTCATTGGCCTCCAGCCAGTCTGCCCAGTGGGGCGAGGCCGGTACTCAAGGCACGGTTGATGGTTCCCGAGATCGCCCCGCCACTGCCGCCACCGTGGCCCGCGGTCATGCCAGGCATGCCGTTGGGGTTGGTGATCACGTTGAGGCCTTGCATGCCTGAGCCGTTTTGGGGAATGTTGTTGCTGATGGAGGAGCCGCTGGCGACGTTGGCAAAGTCGCCATCGCTGAGCTCGGCATTGCTGAGGCTTTGGGTGACTCGTTCAGAAGGGTTGACGTTGACAGTCGTCGGATTGGGATCCTTGCCTCCGTTGCGGCCGATGTGCACCGGCTGAACGTCACGTTTAAGCACGATGACCCCATTGCCTTCAGCTTGAACATTGAAACTGAGTATCGAGGTGGCGAATCCGACCAGCAGGAGGTGGGTTATTCCGTTGTTGAAAGTTCCCATGGCAACTATTCCTTCTTCTGCGAGCTGGACCTTGTCAGCGTTATGAAGGAGATAGCGAAAGCTGTGCCGCTTTCTGATAGTCGTGGGAATTCAATAGCTTGCGAATTATGCCAAGAGGGGGCGTGTTGGGCTCTGTTTCAGATTTGAGACAGTGCTAAACACCTGTATCAGGCAAAAGCAGTTGCGATGCTCTAGATCAAGGGTTGACGGCGATGTGTTTCATTTTCCTTACAGCCGGGGTGTAAAGATTATGAAGCCGTTCAAATAGCCAGTTTGAGCTCGGAGGGGTGTTTCAAAAATGGACACTTCCCCCCCAAAACAGGGGAAAACCGCGTCCGGATTGGCAAAATAGTCAGGAATCGAGCAGGAGCTCAACGGCCTTCAGGGCCTGGCTGCGACGCGCGGCCCAATCGCCCTGCAGCACCTGAACCGGTTGTCGATGGTGCTCCAGCCAGGCAAGGGTCTGCTCGAAGAAGTCCCGGCGTTGTCCCAGTTCGGGTTGGCAACGCTGCCCGTCATCCGTCCAGGCGACATCGTCGGGGGACAATAGCAGGTGCAAATCATATTGCCTGGTCAACAGCGCCTGTTCGATCCAGACCGGGCACTCGCCAAACAGGGTCCGGCTCCAGAGGATGTTGCTCAGCAAGTGAGTGTCGAGCAGCAGCAACCGAGGCTGTCGGGCGCGGGCCCCGTCCTCCCATTGCAGTTGTCCGCGGGCAATGGGCGTAATGTCGGCCAGGCAGGTATCCCGTGGGTTCTGCTCGATGAACCAGCGGACATATTCGTCCACCAGAACGCCGCCGAAATGCGCTTGCAGTTCGGCCGCGAGCCAACTCTTGCCACTGGATTCGGGACCGGTGAGCACCAGGACTTTCATGTGCGCAATACCGGGTCGGCGCGCCATTCCCGCCAGCCTTGCACGGCTATCAGGGCAAACAGCGCGTAGAGGCCGGCGGTCAGGTACATCCCCTTGTAGACAAACAGCCCGACGAAAATCACGTCCAGGGTGATCCACAGTGGCCAGCATTGCACGCGTTTCTGCGCCATCCAGACTTGCGCCACCAGGCTGAAACCGGTCAGCGCCGCATCGAGCCAGGGTTGGGCGGCATCGGTCCAGTGCGCCATTGCCGCGCCTAGCAGCAGACTGCCGATCGCGCCGACGGCAAGACTGAGCGTTATCGATTGACCATCGAGCCGGCTGACCTGCCGCCCCTGACGGGTGTCGCCCGCACGCGTCCACTGCCACCAGCCATACAGCTGCAAGGCGGCATAGATCACCTGCAGCAGCATGTCCGAATACAGTTTCACTTCAAAAAAGATCCAGCTGTAGAGCAGTACCATGACCAGGCCGATCGGCCAGCACCAGGGGTTCTGTTTGACCGTCAACCAGACGGCAATGACACCGAGGGTGGCGGCAAACAGTTCAAGCCCGGACATGGAGGTTCCTTGGGGGAAGTCGAAGAGGGAGGCGATTGTAACGGGTAGGCGCGGTTGGCGGGGTGGTTTGATCGTGTACATATCCGTTCACGGATAAGTACTCCGCGGCAGCGTTTATCAGACTTGTCTGATAGGATTTCGGCCCCGCGCGGAAAAACCTGAGTCCAAGTTGATTTTTCACGGAATTTTTACGGTTTTGTGGGGGAATTGCGCGCGCGGGACTTCATCTGCACTGATCACAGTGGCGTTCTGAAAATATTAACGGGGCATGCCGTGGCGCATCGCTTCTTGGGGGATTGATGGATCTTTGGACCGCCTTTCAGGCATTGATACTTGGCGTTGTTGAGGGATTGACGGAGTTTTTGCCCATTTCCAGTACCGGGCACCAGATCATCGTGGCCGACCTGCTCGACTTCGGGGGGGAGCGGGCCATGGCCTTCAACATCATCATCCAGCTCGGGGCGATCCTGGCGGTGGTGTGGGAGTTTCGCCGCAAGATTTTCGATGTGGTCGTCGGCCTGCCGACCCAGCCGGGCGCTCGACGCTTTACCGCGAACCTGCTGATCGCCTTTATGCCGGCCGTGGTATTGGGGGTGATTTTCGCCGACCTGATTCACCATTACCTGTTCAACCCGATCACCGTGGCCACGGCGCTGGTGGTCGGCGGTGTCGTCATGTTGTGGGCTGAACGGCGTCAGCATGAAGTGCATGCCCACACCGTTGACGAGATCACCTGGAAAGACGCGCTGAAGATCGGCTTTGCCCAGTGTCTGGCAATGATTCCGGGCACCTCGCGCTCCGGTTCGACGATCATTGGCGGTTTGCTGTTCGGCTTGTCGCGCAAGACCGCCACCGAGTTCTCGTTCTTCCTGGCGATGCCGACCATGGTCGGCGCGGCGGTGTACTCGGGCTACAAATACCGCGACCTGTTCGTGCCGGCGGATTTTCCGGTGTTCGCCATCGGCTTCGTCACTGCGTTCATCTTCGCGATGATTGCCGTGCGCGGCCTGCTCGTGTTCATCGGCAGTCACAGCTACGCGGCGTTCGCCTGGTATCGCATCGTGTTCGGCCTGATCATCCTTGCCACCTGGCAGTTCGGTTGGGTTGACTGGACCGCCGTCCAGCCATGACCGACTCCAGCGCGCGCAATAACCCCGGACGCCGGTCCGGGGGCGAGATTCGCCATCCCGGGCTGAAACTGCTGGTGTTGGCGATCCTGTGCGCGCTGCCGCTGTCGGGTTCGATGACGATGTGGCTGGGGGGCATTTCACGGGTGCCCCTGGCGGCTTATGGCATCGTCAGCGTGCTGGCGTTCCTGCTGTACTGGAGCGACAAGCGCAAGGCTCGGCTCGATCGCTGGCGCATACCGGAGAACGTGTTGCATGCGGTGGAACTCGCCGGCGGCTGGCCTGGCGCGTTGCTGGCCCAGCAGGTGTTTCGGCACAAGACGCGCAAGCTTTCGTTTCAGGTGCTGTTCTGGGTGATCGTGTTGCTGCACCAGGTGTTCTGGATCGATCAATTGTTCCTTGGCGCCCATCTTTTCGCGCTGGTTTAAATTCGCGCAGCTTTAAAGCAACAGGCCGACCTGGGTGCGCTTGGGCAATTTGCGCACCACCAGTTGATGGGAACGTCGCAACAAGTCTTGCAGCTCTTCGGCACCAAGCGGGTAGGGCGTTGCCATGATGATCCACTGCGCCCGCGCCAGATAAGGTGCCGGGTGAATGCCCGGACGGTCGCAATGACCGAGAAACAGATCCTTGTCGACCTTGAACGCCAGGGATGCGCCCCGCAGGTTCTGCAAGGCGAACATCTTGTTTCCGGCAATCGAAAACACCCGCACGCCACCCCACTTGTAGTCTTCCCGCGCGCCGGGCAGCGCCAGGCAGAACTGCGCGACATCCTCTTCGCTCATGCGTGCGGCCTTCATAGCAATCGTTCCCCGCAGGCGTTGAAAGATTCGATCAAATGGTCGATCCAGGCGCGCACCGCCGGCATCACCCCGCGCCGATGAGGGTAGACCGCTTGCAGCCAGCCGCCTGGCAATGACCAGTCAGGCAGCAACTGCACCAGCGAGCCGTCTGCCAGCGCTTGCTCGCAATACATCATCGGCAACAGGGTAAACCCCTGGCCCGCCAGGGTGCAGGCCTTGCGCACGATGAAGTCATCGATACCCAATCGCGCTTCGAGGGTCAAGTCAACGCTGTTGCCCTGTTGATCGAGCATGCGGATGTGCACCATGCGATCGGCTTCCAGCGCGCCGAGCACCGGCAGTTTTTTCAGGTCTTCGGGGTGGTTGATCTCATGTCCATGCAGGAAGGCGGGGCTGGCGACCATCGCCATTTGCGCCTGGCGCAGGCGTCGGGTGACCAGCAACGGGTCTTCGTCGCCCAACTCGCGCACGCGCAGGGCGACGTCGACGCCCTCGGTTACCAGGTCGACCCGTCGATTGAGCAACATGACCTCCAGTTGAACCAGTGGATACTTCGCCAGGAAATCACTGATCACGGTCGGCAGAATCTCGTGGGCCAACCCCACCGGACAAGACACCCGCAAACGTCCGCGGGGCTCGCTGGACATGCTGGCCACTGCCTCATCGGCCATCTCGGCTTCCAGCAGCATCGCCTGACAGTGCCGCAGGTAACGCTCGCCCACGGCCGTCAGCTTGAGTTGGCGGGTGGTGCGTTGCAGCAGGCGAGCGCCGAGGCGTTCTTCCAGCTCGGCGATCCGACGCGACAGGCGCGACTTGGGTATCCCGAGCAAACGCCCGGCTGCCGCGAAACCACCGGCTTCGACCACCTTGGCGAAATAGTAGAGATCATTGAGGTCTTGCATATGGGTCACTCGATTGTTCTATCAGTGGGACGAACTATCGTATTGTTGCCATCTAATCAGCTATTGGTTTCGCCTGTAGGATTGTTTCCATCAGATCGCCATGAGCGGTCCTCACTTGGAGATCCCCACATGAAATTGCTGCATATCGATTCGAGCATTCTTGGCGACAACTCGGCTTCCCGTCAGTTGAGCAGCGAAGTCGTCAAGGCCTGGCAAACCGCCGAGCCGAGCGCCGTGGTGACTTACCGTGACCTGGCTGCCGACGCCATCAGCCATTTCTCCGCCGCCACCCTGGTGGCTGCCGGCACCACGGCAGAACTGCGCAATGCCGCGCAACAGCACGAAGCCGATCTGAGCGCCCAGGCGCTGGCTGAATTCCTCGCCGCCGATGCGGTGGTGATTGCCGCCCCGATGTACAACTTCACCATTCCGACTCAACTCAAGGCCTGGATCGACCGCATCGCCGTTGCCGGTCAGACCTTCCGCTACACCGAAGCCGGCCCTGAAGGCCTTTGCGGTAACAAGAAAGTGGTGATTGTCTCGACATCTGGCGGCCTGCACGTGGGTCAGGTCACTGGCGTTGCCCATGAAGAATATTTGAAAGTCATGTTCGGCTTCCTCGGTATCACCGATATCGAGTTCGTCCGCGCCCATGGCCTGGCTTACGGTGATGAAGTGCGGACCAAGGCCATGAACGATGCCCAGACGCACATCAGCGAGCAATTGTTCGTCGCCGCGTAAGGCTTGCGTAAAGACGTCAAACAGCTCGGGCAACAACCAAAAAACTCTGTATTCTGATCACGCAAGTGCCAGAAGCGGAGTTTTTTGTTTCTGGTTGTTGCTGGTTCTGGCCCGGGTTATGCACTCAAGGGTTATCGTCTCCGGTCAAGTAACAAGGTGGGGCATCCCATGGTGCGTCTTTGTGCAAGCTTGCTGATATGTCTGCTCGGCAGCCTGAATTCAGTGCACGCCGCACCTGCGCCACATACGCACTGGAGCGTCGGCTTCCATGAGATGAGCTTCCTCGATCCGCTGGACCTGCAGCCGATGCGTGCCATCGCCTTCTATCCTTCCAGCGACAAGGAACACACCAGCATACTCGAGGGCTATACCGTCGAAGCCGGCGAAGATACCCGCGTCGCCATCGGTCGTTTCCCGATGCTGATGCTGTCCCATGGCAACACCGGAACCCCGCTGGCCCTGCACGATCTCGCCACCTCGCTGGCGCGCAAGGGGTTCGTCGTGGTGGCGGTGATCCATCCCGGCGACAACTCCAGGGACCACAGCCGCCTGGGTACCTTGAGCAATCTGTATGGCCGGCCGATCCAGATTTCCCAAGCCATCACCGCGACCCTGGGCGATCGCATGCTTGCGCCCTTCGTCAATGCCAACCAGGTCGGCGTGATCGGCTATTCGGCGGGAGGGGAAACCGCATTGATCCTCTCGGGTGCGACGCCGGACCTGGACCGTCTGCGCCGCTATTGCCAGGAGCGGCCGGATGATCGCGATGCCTGCAACACCCAAGGCGAATTGATCGTTGATCGCGATGACCTGCAACCGGTGGCTGACCCACGGGTTCATGCCTTGCTGCTGATGGCGCCGCTGAGCCTGAAGTTCGGGCGCCATACCCTGGCCGACGTGCACGTGCCGGTGCTGCTTTACAGCGGCGACGGCGACAAACTGGTGGCATTCGACAAGAACGCTGCAGCGTTGGCGCGCAAACTGCCGATCGCGCCGGACTTCAAGTTGCTGGCCGGCGCCGGGCACTTCGTGTTCATGGCGCCCTGCAACGAAGAGCAGATTATCGCGATGCCGGCGTTGTGCACCGATGCCGACGGGGTCGATCGCAAAGACATCCACCGCACCATGATTTCCGAAGCGGGGCGGTTCTTTTCCCGTGCGCTGGGCAAGCCGGACAGGGCCGGCATGCAAACCGCCGATCAATAAGGTTCACGCCACCCCCTGCAGGAGCTGGCTTGCCAGCGAATGGTCTTGAGTCTGCAGTGAGCCAATGGACGCCTTCGCTGGCAAGCCAGCGCCTACAGGAGACGTGGCAATCAGGCCATTGCGCGGCGTTTGAGTAACAGGGTCAAACCAAGTGCGCTCACCGACAGCAACGCCGCACTAAAGAATATCCACGAGTACCCCAGGTTCAAGGCGATGGCGCCCATCAACGGCCCGGCAATCGCCAGCGCCAGATCGAAAAACACCGCATAGGCACTCAAGCCCGCGCCGCGACTGGAATTGGGTACCTGCTTGATCGCCTCCACACCCAATGCCGGGTAGACCAGCGACAAGCCGAAGCCGGTCAGACCTGCGCCGATCAACGCATAAGTGGTCGAGGGCGCGAGCCACAGCAGCCCCAGGCCCAAGGTTTCAACACACATGCAGGCAATGGCCGAGGTGAATCCGCCGAAGCGGCTGATGCTGGAAATGAACAACAGCCGCGCCAGAATGAAACAGATGCCGAACACCGTCAGGCAGTAGGCCGCGCCAGCCCAGCCGCGGCTGACGTAATACAAAGTGATAAAAGTAGTCAGGGTGCCGTATCCGATGGAGGCCAGGCTCAGGCTCGCGCCAAACGGCGCAATGCGCCCGAACACCGCCCAGAATGGCAGGCGCTCGCCACGAATCACCGGCACCGAGGGTTTGTTGCGGATCAGCAGCAGTGCGGCCAGTGCCAGCAGTGACAGGACAATCCCCAGGCTTTCAAAGCCGTACTCGGCGACCATCACCACCCCAAGTGGCGCGCCAATGGCGATGGCGCCGTAGGACGCAATCCCGTTCCAGGAAATCGAGCGCGCGGTATGTTCGGCACCGACCTGGCCCATGCACCAACTGATGGTGCCGACGCCAATCAAGCCTTGGGCGATCCCCAACAGCAGGCGGCCGGCGATCAGGATCAACAGACTCAACAACGGAAAGCTTTGCAGCAACGTCGACAACAGCGTCAGCACTCCGCTCAAGACGATCCCCGACAAGCCGTACACAATCGCCCGTTTGGTGCCAACACTGTCCGACATGCGCCCGGCCATGGGGCGGCTGAGCAGAGTGGCCAGGTACTGGCAGCCGATGGTCAGCCCCGCGATGATCGCGCTGAAACCCAGCTGTTCGTGGACGTACCCCGGTATCACCGCAATCGGCAGGCCGATGCACAGGAAGGCAATGAAGGTATAGAAGACGATGGAGACGATCTGCAGGGTGATCGCCGTGGAGCTTTGCGGGGGCACTTGCTGCACAGACATGACGGCTCGTTCGCGGGCGGCGGTAGGAGAACTGCATCATCGCTTGGATATAAAATAAAAGGAAGCAGGCTAACTATATCCGTGAGATCGAGGGCCTCTTCGCGAGCAAGCCCGCTCACACATTGGATCGCGGTCACCTGTAGGAGCGAGCTTGCTCGCGATGATTTGCGCACCACAGAAATTCTTGAACATTGAAATGCAAAAAGCCCTGTCACAAGGACAGGGCTTTTACTTGCATCTTGCAGCTTGAAACCAATAGCTGCTCTTTAGAACACAACACCCTGACTACGCAGGTAGTCATCATAGGTACCGCTGAAGTCGATCACGCCGCTGGCGCTCAACTCGATGATGCGAGTAGCCAAGGACGATACGAACTCACGGTCGTGGCTGACGAAGATCAGCGTGCCCGGGTAGTTCTCCAGCGCCAGGTTCAGCGCCTCGATCGATTCCATGTCCAAGTGGTTGGTCGGTTCGTCCATGATCAGCACGTTCGGCTTTTGCAGGATCAGCTTGCCGAACAGCATGCGACCCTGCTCACCACCGGAGATGACCTTGACCGACTTGAGGATCTCGTCGTTGGAGAACAGCATCCGGCCGAGGGTGCCGCGAACGATTTGCTCGCCGCCCTGGGTCCATTGGCCCATCCAGTCGAACAGGTTGCAGTCGTCTTCGAAGTCGTGCGCGTGGTCCTGGGCGTAGTAGCCCAGTTCCGCGGCGTCGGTCCACTTCACGGTACCGGCATCCGGGGTCAGTTCATTGACCAGGGTGCGCAGCAGGGTGGTTTTACCGATACCGTTCGGGCCGATGATCGCCACGCGCTCTCCGGCTTCAACCACGAAGCTGAAATCCTTGAACAGCGGCTTGCCGTCGAAGCCTTTGGCCATGCGCTCGACGATGACCGCCTGACGGTGCAGCTTCTTGGTTTGTTCGAAACGGATGAATGGGCTGACACGGCTCGAAGGCTTGACCTCGGCCAGTTGGATCTTGTCGATCGCCTTGGCGCGGGAGGTCGCTTGCTTGGCTTTCGAGGCGTTGGCCGAGAAGCGGCTGACGAACGATTGCAGCTCGGAAATCTGTGCTTTCTTCTTGGCGTTGTCCGACAGCAGTTGCTCGCGGGACTGGGTCGCCACGGTCATGTACTCGTCGTAGTTGCCCGGGAACAGGCGCAGCTCGCCGTAATCCAGGTCAGCCATGTGCGTGCACACGCTGTTCAGGAAGTGACGGTCGTGAGAGATGATGATCATCAGGCTGGAGCGCTGGGTCAGGATATTTTCCAGCCAGCGGATGGTGTTGATGTCCAGGTGGTTGGTCGGTTCGTCGAGCAACAGCACTTCCGGATCGGAGAACAGCGCCTGAGCCAGCAATACGCGCAGTTTCCAGCCCGGGGACACTTCGCTCATCGGGCCGAAGTGCTGCTCGATGCCGATACCCAGGCCCAGCAACAGTTCGCCGGCACGGGATTCGGCGGTGTAGCCGTCCATTTCAGCGAACTCGGTTTCCAGCTCGGCCACGGCCATGCCGTCTTCTTCGGTCATTTCCGGCAGCGAGTAGATGCGGTCGCGCTCGGCCTTGACCTTCCACAGCTCTTCGTGACCCATGATCACGGTATCGATCACGGTGAATTCTTCGTAGGCGAACTGGTCCTGGCGCAATTTACCCAGACGCACGTTCGGCTCCAGCATGACCTGGCCGCCCGATGGCTCGAGGTCGCCACCGAGGATTTTCATGAAGGTCGATTTGCCGCAACCGTTCGCGCCGATCAGGCCATAACGGTTGCCCGCGCCGAATTTCACCGAAACGTTTTCAAATAGCGGCTTGGCGCCGAACTGCATCGTGATGTTAGCTGTAGAGATCAAAGGTTTTTCCTGCGAAGCTTAAAAAGTAGCAAGGGTTGCGGCAGTACCGATTCAGTACCCGTTTCCGGTCTCCGAACCACGGTAAATTCATCCCGGTCAGAAGCGGAAGGTCCATCTGGCAATAAGTGGACAGCAGCATAAGGAGCGCTTGGCCCGAGTCGAAGTGCGCTGAGGCGGGGTTCATTCCCGTCATCAGCCAAGGGGGGCGCATAATGTTTGGCGGCGATTGTACTGGTCTGGCTCTTTAAACGATAGGGCGTTGAGGCCGTACGGCTCCTTTGACACCATCAGCGGTCAGATTTTAAGCGCTGAATGCTAACAGCAGGTTACAAACGCTGGCTAAAATGCCACCTTTGATCCTGAGGCCGACAGTCGACATGCGCTCAGGGACGCGCCACCGGCACCTCCGTTTCGATATCAGACGCTGCACAAGGCCCTCCAGGGGACGCAGTTTGTTCACTTCTGACGTGTGACGATTTTCGTGAAGCTCATCATTGCTGTTATTTATGTTGTATCGATCGCGTACGTTCATCTGCGCGGACGCGTGCGCCACAAATTGGGCCGCCAGCTGAGTGATCACTCGACATTTCTGGCACCGGTCAATTGCTTCCTTTACCTGTTCTCGAAAATCCCCAACAGGCCTTATCTCGACACTGCCGATTTTCCTGACTTGAGTCCGTTGCAGACCCATTGGCAAGACATTCGCGCCGAAGGCCAGAGCCTGCTCGAGAACGGTGAGATCAAACGCTCGAACCAGTATGACGATGTCGGATTCAACTCGTTCTTCAAGACGGGCTGGAAGCGCTTTTACCTGAAGTGGTACGGCGATAGCCACCCATCAGCCATGAAACTCTGCCCGCGCACCACTGAACTGGTGCAGAGTATCGGCTCGATCAAGGCCGCGATGTTTGCCGAGCTGCCACCGGGATCCAGACTGGTCCGTCACCGCGATCCGTATGCCGGATCCTATAGGTATCACCTGGGCCTGGACACGCCGAACGATGCCGGGTGCTACATCAACGTCGATGGCGAGAACTACCACTGGCGCGACGGTGAAGCGGTGATGTTCGACGAGACCTTTATTCATTACGCCGAAAACACCACCCAGCAAAATCGCATCATTCTGTTCTGCGACATTGAGCGGCCGATGAAGTATCGCTGGGCGGCAGCGTTCAATGGCTGGTTCAGCCGCCATGTGATGGCGGCAGCGGGGGCGCCGAACGCTGTGGGCGACAAGACCGGTGCTATCAACCGTCTGTTCGGCAAAATCTACAAGTTTCGCCTGAGGGGAAAGGCGCTCAAGAAGCGCAATCGCAAGCTTTATTATCTGGAGAAATGGGCGATTCTGGGTGGGTTGCTGGCAGTTTTTGTACTGATCTGATTTTTGCGTTGCGGTCCCTGACGCCTTCGCGAGCAAGCCCGCTCCCACATTCGAACCGGTTTCTCCAATGGAGTGCGGTCAAGTGTGGGAGCGGGCTTGCTCGCGAAGAGGCCTGCACTTCCATCGCATAACTCATGGATGCTCCTGTGTTCAATCAGCCACTGGAACGCTTTGAAGGTTTTTTCGCCGGTGCCGGCTTGTCGGTCGATTTAGCTTTCGCTGCAGGTTTGGCAGCCGCCTTGCCCCCCAGACTACGCTTGAGCAACTCGGTCAAATCAATCACATCCGCGGTCTTGCGCTCCTCTTCACCCGTCGCAGTTTCCACGTCCTCGATCTTGCCTTCATGGGCCTTTTTCTCCACCAGCGCCATGATCTTGTCTTCGAAACTGTCGCGGTAGTCCTCAGGGCTCCACTCGGCACTCATGTCTTCAACCAGCCGCTTGGCCATGTCCAGCTCGCCCTTGACCAGCTTCGCATCGGTGACTTCGCTGCCCAGTTCGAGCGTATCCAGGCTGCGCACTTCAGCCGGCCAGCGCAGCATGACCAGGACCATGGCCGACTCCAGCGGCATCAGTGCGGCCAAGTGCTGGCGAGTGTGCAAGACCACGTGGGCGAGGGCGACCTTGTTGGTTTTGCTGAGGGTTTCGCGCAGCAGCGCGTAGACCTTGCCGCCGCGTTTATCGGGTGCAAGGTAGTAGGGTGTGTCGATGTTTTGCAGGGGAATCTGTTCACTGTCGACAAAGGAAAAGATGTCGATGGTTTGTGTGGACAGCGGGTGCGCCGACTTGATCTCCTCCTCACTGAGCACCACGTAGCGCCCCTTTTCGTATTGCACACCTTTAACGATGTGCTCTTTGGTGACCTCCTTGCCGGTGACCTTGTTGATGCGCTTATAGCCGACCGGCTCCATGCTCCGGCTGTCGAGCCAGTCGAAATCCACCCCTTGGGAAGACGTCGCCGAGACCAGCGCGACAGGGATATGCACCAGCCCGAAACTGATTGCGCCTTTCCAGATTGCTCGTGGCATCGTCGTCTTCTCCCAAGTGATGATCAGGTGACCCGTGGCCTGGAGCAAAAGTTTCAGCCGCTTTGAGCCGCATTTCGAGGGCGGATCAGCGGTACGGTCAAAGGGTGTTACATCTGCCTGGGAGGTTTTGATTAACAAATGCGAACCCCGGGCGTAGCGTGCTATCGAAGACTCTATCCACGCTTACGTCGAGAGGCTCCCGATGAACCGATTAACGCTTGGCATCACTGCGTTGGCGTTGAGTGGCGTGCTGAGCAATCCGGCCCAGGCCGATCCGGCGCCATCCTCACCGTTGCTGCTGGCGCAGAGCCCGACGGGCAATTCAAGCAATCCATACAACAGCCCGATTCGCCGGGCCAACCCCAACAGCATGCAGGGCACCCAACCCGGAGCTCCTGGCATTCGCGGACCGAACACCGTACCGGTTCCGCGACCACCGACCCTGGACAACGGCGGGATTGGCAACCGCTATCCCCAGGACCGCCCCGCTGCGCCTAGCCAACCGATATTCATACCCAATCCGCCTCATCGAGACACAGGCACCAGCAACCGTTGAACGGCAAGACGCAAGTCTGCCAGCCATCCTGACGACAAAAGGAATCGTGCATGTTGCGTAGAACCCTCCTGGCCACACTCTGTGCCAGCACCTTGATCACTGCGACCGCACCGACCTATGCCGCGCCCGTTCAAGAACTGAAAAGTGAACAGGGCACCCTCGAAGTGACCCCGATCGTCGAGGGCCTGGAGCACCCGTGGGCCCTGGCGTTCCTGCCCGATCGCCAGGGCATTCTGGTAACCGAACGCCCTGGCAACCTGCGAGTGGTCAGCACTGACGGCAAGCTCTCGGCCCCGCTCGACGGCGTGCCGACAGTCTGGGCCAAGGGCCAGGGCGGCTTGCTGGATGTGGCGTTGTCGCCCGACTTCAAGCAAGACCGCACGGTCTATCTGTCTTATGCCGAAGGGGGCGGCAAGGGCGACAAGGCCGGGACCGCGGTCGGCCGCGGACAATTGTCGCAAGACCTGAAGTCAATCAGGAACTTCAAGGTGATCTTCCGCCAGGAGCCCAAACTGTCGGTCGGCAACCACTTTGGGTCGCGCCTGGTGTTCGACCGCGACGGTTATCTGTTCATCACCCTCGGTGAGAACAACGACCGGCCGACGGCCCAGGACCTCGACAAACTGCAGGGCAAGGTCGTGCGGATCTATCCCGACGGCAAGGTCCCGGACGACAACCCCTTTGTCGGTCAGACCGGCGTGCGCCCGGAGATCTGGTCTTATGGCCAGCGCAATCCACAAGGTGCGGCGCTCAACCCCTGGACCGGCGTCCTCTGGGAAAACGAGCACGGCCCCCGGGGCGGCGACGAGATCAACGTTATCGAGCGTGGCAAGAACTATGGCTGGCCGCTGGCAACCCACGGCATCAACTATTCCGGCCAGCCGATTCCGGAAGCCACGGGCAAGACCGCCGAAGGCACCGTCGCGCCACACCATGTCTGGGAAAAATCCCCTGGCCTGAGCGGCATGGCGTTTTACGATGCCGATCGCTTCAAGGCCTGGCAACACAATGTGTTTATCGGCGCGCTGGTCAGTCAGGAGCTGATTCGCTTGCAATTCGACGGCGACAAGGTGGTGCACGAAGAGCGGTTGATGGGTGAGCTGAACAAACGCATTCGTGATGTGCGGCAGGGACCGGACGGCTATTTGTATGTGTTGACCGATGAGGCTGACGGAGTGCTGTACAAGGTTGGCCTGAAGTAAAACATCGCCTGCCGAAGATTCAGCCCGACGGTAGTGATATAGGTCAAAGATCCCGTGATGCGGCCTTGCGTGTATGTGGAGTCGGCAGATACTGAGTCAAGGTCGTTACAATCTTGCCGCCGTGGATCATGCAAATTGCCGGGTTGAAATCGACTTTTGTTGCATTTTGCATGAAAAGGTTTGCTGTCAGTGCCCGTATATCATTGAAATTACCGATGAGCTGCACGGCGAAATTCGCGGCATGTTTTATGCTGTAGCTGGCCTTGAGCTGACCGGCTTTTCATTTGAGTCAGTGGCTACACCGGAAAACAGTCAGATGAGGACTTGATAAAGCCTGCAAGAAACATGAGCGGGGAATTTAGTACTGATCGACGTGGATGTTTGATTGGCATTCTCACATTAAGGAGAGGGTCGTAATGTTTCTTTCTGCCTTGGAACTTCGAAACATCATTGAAAGCAGTTTTCTTCCGAAACGTTGTCAATGTACGTTGTCGCCGGACCTGTCGATGACTATAAAAGTGTATTCCGATCGTAAAACCGATCACCTCGATCTGATGGTGACCGGAATCAACGCCAAACATCTCAATGGCTGCAGGGAAATCAATGACCTGATTGCCGAATTGCGTGTGGACATGCAAAACAGAGCCGAAGTCCAGACTCTGCATCCGGACAGGAAAGCGCTTTAACCCCACGGTTTCAAGGCTCGCGCCGGTCTGGCGGAAAGCCAGGCCCGGCGCCAGCTCTATCATCAGCATGCAATATGCCAGGACCGGCATGGCGCTCGAGCCATTTGCCGGTGCACTGCGTACTGCCTGGTCAGCTTTGCATGCTGCAAGCGTCGGACAGTTTTCGATAAGTGATCTGAGCCGTTTGGCCTGACGTGTCGATGTACTTCATTTCAGCGGTAATGACTTCGCAATACAGGGTCGAGGGCTCGGTCAGCGAGATGACCTTGGCCACGTGCAATGGCATTCCATAGTGATATGCAGGGACTTGGACCTGGGTCGAGGACGTTTCGTCGGCCAGAGCAAGACCGGCAAAGGCGGTGCAGGCGAGGGCGGCTGTCGACAACAATGTGCGCGTGTTCATGAACGATCTCCAGTGCAGGCGAAAAGTCAGCTCGACATAAGGTCGAACCTGCCGCACTGGGCGTCAGAGAGATCTGAGGGCGTGCGGTCCAGTAAAGCTTTGGACCGCAGCGTTAAGAGATGGTTAAGCCGGCTGAACGCCGCCTGTCGGCAGTTCCTTCTCTTCAAAGGATGGCGACCTGCTGTCGATAGCGTTCATACGCCTGCTGGCAGGCTGCCACATTGTCGGCTATCGGCAGGGTTTCGCTGGCCGGATCGAGCTTTACGCAGCGCTTGCACAAATCCGCCAGGCTGTGTTCATGGCCGTTTGCCCAGGACTTGCACCACGCCGCCTGAATCGCTGCGCCGAGCGCCGCGGCTTCGCTTTGCCCGGTGCAGATCACGGGGGTGTTCATGATGTCCGCGACCAGCTGCCGCCACACCGTGCTTTTCGAGCCGCCGCCGATCAGGCAGATGCTGCGGCTTTGCAGGCCATCGCGGCGCAACAGGTCCAGCCCATAACGCAAACCGAAGGTCGTGCCCTCGACCACGGCGCGACACAGGTTGGCCTGCGTCAGGTTGGTCATGGTCAGCCCCAGCAGGCTGCCCGTGGCATGGGGCAGGGCAGGCACCCGTTCACCATTGAGAAACGGCAGCATGCACACGCCTTCGGCACCGATCGGCGCTTGCGCGACGAGCTCGTTGAAGCGCGGGATATCCAGCTCGAACAACTCGCGAATCACCCCGGTGGCATTGGTCAGGTTCATGGTGCAGATCAGCGGCAGCCAGCCACCGCTGGATGAACAGAAGGTCGCGACCGAGGCGTCCGGACTGACATTCGGCTGGTCGGCATAGGCGTAGACCGTTCCCGAGGAACCGAGGCTCATGGTGATTGCACCGGGCTTGATGTTACCGGTGCCGATGGCGCCCATCATGTTGTCGCCACCGCCGCTGGACACCAGGGCCTGCGGGTTGATGCCCAGGTGTTCGGCGATGCCCGGCAGGAGGGTGCCAACGGCCTGGTGGGCGTCGATCAGCTCCGGCAACGCGGCTTGCAGGCGGCCGGTGGGGTCGATGTCGCGCAGCAGCTGCAAGTCCCACTGACGGGTGCGAACGTTGAAATAGCCGGTGCCCGAGGCATCGCCATACTCACTGCAACTGCGGCCGGTGAGCCAGAAGTTGAGGTAGTCGTGGGGCAGCAGGATGTGGGCGATGCGGGAAAACGTTGGCGGGTGCTGTTCTTTGGTCCAGAGCAGCTTGGATACGGTATAGCCCGGCGCGATGACGACGCCGAGGCGTTCCAGCGAGCCGCTTTCGCCGCCCAGGTGGGCCAGCAGGCGGTCGTTCTGCGCGCTGGATTCGGTGTCGCACCAGAGTTTGGCCGGGCGCAGTACCTGGCCCTGATCGTCGACCAGGACCAGGCCGTGTTGTTGACCGGAGACGCCGATGCCAAGGATGTCCTGGCCGTCGACATTGGCCGCGATCAGCGCTTGGCGAGTGGCGCAAGCGAATGCTTCCAGCCATTGCGACGTGTCCTGCTCGCGCCGGCCATTGGCGCCACTGATCAGGCTGTGGGGAGCCGCACCCTGGCCGAGGACCTCGCCGCTGATGGCGTCGAGGATCAGGGCCTTGGTGCCTTGGGTGCCGCAGTCGATGCCGAGGAAAAGTTGTTGGTTTGCCATGGAGGATCCTTGGATCGTCAGGTCGATGTCAGTCAACATTCAACGTATAGGGTGCCTGTCAGTCCGCCTTCGCGGGCAAGCCCGCTCCCACAGGGACCCGCGTCGTCCACAAATATGTATTCCACCGCGGACCAGTGTGGGAGCGGGCTTGCCCGCGAAGACGGCAGCAGATTCACCACGGTACTTACGCCAGCACCCGCTCCAGGGTTCGCGTCACCCCAACCTCGCGCAAGCTGTTGCAGCACCATTCGAACGCCGCCACAAATTCGGGCGAGCGGGGAATCTGCGTACCAAAGATCTCCTCGACCTCCAACAACCGCTGGGTGATCAACACATCATCGGCCACCAACGCCTGACAAAACGCCGCGCGCGGATCCGGAATCGAGTACGTATCGCCCTGCTCATTCACCCCCTTCAAGTACAAGGCCCAGGCTGCCACCACCAACGCCGCACGCTTCGTCTCGCGGCCCTCGGCAATCAAGCGATTGATCGTCGGCACGGTGAACTTGGGAAACTTCGACGAACCGTCCGAGCACACGCGCTCCAACTGGTCGGCAATCGCCTGGTTGGAGAAGCGTGCGACCAGGGTGTTCTTGTAGTCGGTCAGGTCTATCCCCGGCACGGGCGACAACTGTGGCGTCACGTCCAGATCCATGTAAGCGCGCACGTACCGGACAAACAGCGGATCGTTCATGGTCTCGTGAACGAAGCGGTATCCCTTCAGGAATCCCAGATACGTCAGGGCCAGGTGGCTGCCGTTGAGCAGCTTGATCTTCATGTCTTCGTAAGGCGTGACGTCGTCGGTAAACTGCACGCCGACCTGTTCCCAGGCCGGGCGCCCGTTGACGAACTTGTCTTCCAGCACCCATTGCGCAAAGGGTTCGCAGACCACTGGCCAGGCATCGTCGACGGCATGCCTGGCGGCCAGTTGCAGGCGATGTTCAGCGCTGGTCATCGGCGTGATGCGGTCGACCATGGCGTTGGGGAAACTGACGTTGCTATCGATCCAGTCGCGCAGTTCGGCATCGCGCAGGGCCGCAAACGCCAGGAGCGCCTTGCGGGTGACCGTGCCGTTGTGCGGCAGGTTATCGCAGGACATCAAGGTGAATGCCGGCGTGCCGGCGGCACGGCGTTTGACCAGGGCGGCGCAAAGAAAGCCGAACACGGTTTGCGGTGCGTCCGGATGGGCCAGGTCATGTTGGATCTGCGGCAAATGGGCCATGAATTCGCCGTTGCTGTCGTCGATGCAGTAGCCGCCTTCGGTGATGGTCAGCGAGACAATCCGAATCTCGGGGTTCGCCAGTTTGTCGATCAGCGCCTGGGCGCCGTCTTCGGCCAGCAGCATGTCGCGGATGGCGCCGATCACCCGGACTTCGGTGTCGTCGGAGTCGCCCAACTCAAGCAGGGTGAACAGGTAATCCTGCGCCTTCAGGTCATCCCGGGCACGACGGTCTTCGGCGCGCAGGCCGACGCCGCAAATGGCCCAGTCCAGATCCTTGCCGGTGTTCATCAAGGCGTCGGTGTAATACGCCTGATGCGCGCGGTGGAAACCGCCGACGCCGATGTGCGCGATGCCCTGGCGGGTGTCGCTCAGGGTGTAGGCGGGCAGGATCACTTCGGGGGCGAGGTGGTGCAGATTCTGGTTATTCAGTTTCATCACAGGCTCTCTGAATTCAGGCGGCAACGCGCAACGGACGGGTCAGCGCTACGCCGTCGGCATCGAACAAATGGCAGTGTTCGGCATCCAGGTGCAGGCTCAGGGTTTCGCCGTAACGGCTGGTCAGGTCACCGCGCACGCGCATGGTCAGGGCTTCGCCGGACGCCGTTACCACGTGGCAGAACGTGTCGCTGCCCAGGCGCTCGCTGACGTCGGCGGTGACCTGCAACGTGCAGTCGCCGGTTTGTGCCAGCTCCAGGTGTTCCGGGCGGATGCCCAGGGTAACGGCGCCGCCGACGCTCAGGTTGGCGCCGCTCAATGGCAGGTTGATACGGGTGCCGGCGTCCAGCAGCACTTCGCAGCTCTGACGGTCGACGCCGGTGACCTTGCCCTTGAGGAAGCCCATCTTCGGCGTGCCGAGGAAGCCGGCGACAAACAGGTTGGCCGGTTGGTGATAGAGCTCCAGCGGTGAGCCGACCTGTTCGACCTTGCCGCCGTTGAGCACCACCACCTTGTCGGCCAGGGTCATGGCTTCGACCTGGTCGTGGGTCACGTAGATCATGGTCGCTTGCAGTTCCTTGTGCAGCCGCGACAGTTCCAGGCGCATCTGCACCCGCAGGGCGGCGTCGAGGTTGGACAGCGGTTCGTCGAACAGGAAGATTTTCGGGTTGCGCACGATCGCCCGGCCGATGGCCACGCGCTGGCGCTGGCCGCCGGAGAGTTGCTTGGGCTTGCGCTCCAGCATCGGCCCGAGTTCGAGGATGCGCGCGGCGTCGTTGACCTTTTTCTCGACGTCGGCTTTGGGCACGCCGGCCAGGTCGAGGGCAAACGACATGTTTTTGCGCACGCTCATGTGCGGGTACAGGGCGTAGGTCTGGAACACCATCGCCAGGTCGCGCTTGGCCGGGCTGACTTCGGTGATGTCGCGGCCATCGAGTTCGATGGTGCCGCCGCTGACTTCTTCCAGGCCGGCGATCAGTCGCAGCAGGGTGGACTTGCCGCACCCCGAGGGGCCGACGAAGACCACGAATTCCTTGTCGCGCACTTCCAGGTCGATGCCCTTGATGATGGAAAAGCCTTCGAAGCCTTTTTGCAGGTTTTTGATTTTCAGGTTGGCCATGGTGATGGGTCTCCGATTGTTGTTATTCAACTTGTGCCGGGCGCGCTTTTCGTAGGAGCTGGCTTGCCAGCGAAGGCGGCCGAAAGATCGATGCAAAATTTGCGGGCCTCTTCGCTTTTCGTAGGAGCTGGCTTGCCAGCGAAGGCGGCCGAAAGATCGATGCAAAATTTGCGGGCCTCTTCGCTTTTTGTAGGAGCTGGCTTGCCAGCGAAGGCGGCTGAAAGATCGATGCAAAATTTGCGGGCCTCTTCGCTTTTTGTAGGAGCTGGCTTGCCAGCGAAGGCGGCTGAAAGATCGATGCAAAATTTGCGGGCCTCTTCGCTGGCAAGCCAGCTCCTACAGGGGATCGCGTTGGGTCAACCATCCATGTGTGAGATCGCGTTGGGCCGACGATCTTCATTTCACCGCGCCAAACGACAGGCCGCGGACCAGTTGTTTCTGGCTGATCCAGCCGAAGATCAGGATCGGTGCGCAGGCCAGGGTCGAGACTGCCGACAACTTCGCCCAGAACAGCCCTTCGGGGCTGGAGTACGAGGCGATCAGCGCCGTCAGCGGTGCGGCCTGGGACGAGGTCAGGTTCAGCGACCAGAAGGCTTCGTTCCAGCACAGGATCAGCGACAGCAGCACCGTGGAGGCCAGGCCGCCCTTGGCGATCGGCAGCAGCACCCGCACCATCTCTTGCCACAGGGTCGCGCCGTCCAGTCGCGCGGCTTCGAGGATGTCCTTGGGGATGTCCTTGAAGTAGGTGTAAATCATCCAGACCACGATCGGCAGGTTGATCAGGGTGTAGATCACGATCAGCGCGATGCGCGTATCGAGCAGGCCAAAACTCTTGGCCAGCAGGTAGATCGGCATCAGCACGCCCACCGGCGGCAGCATCTTGGTCGAGAGCATCCACAGCAGCGTGCCCTTGGTGCGCTGGGTTTCGTAGAACGCCATGGAGTAGGCGGCCGGCACCGCGATCAGCAGGCACAGGGCGGTGGCGCTGAACGAGATCACCACCGAGTTCCAGGCGAAGCTGAAGTAGTCGCTGCGCTCGTTGATGTGCAGGTAGTTCTCCAGGGTCGGGGTGAAGATGAACTGCGGCGGCGTGGCGAACGCATCGATTTCGCTCTTGAAGCTGGTCAGCACCATCCAGAAGATCGGGAAGAAAATCAGGATCGCGATGGCCCAGGCCAGGGTGCCCAGCAGCAGGCTTTGCAGACGACGGGATTGTTGAAGGGTCATGGCAATGGCCTCAGGCTTTGTCGGTCAGGTTTTTGCCGATCATCCGCACCAGGACGATGGCCGCGATGTTGGCGATCAGCACCGCGATCAGGCCGCCGGCGGAGGCCATGCCGACGTCGAACTGCACCAGCGCCTGGTTGTAGATCAGGTAGGCGAGGTTGGTCGAGGCGTAGCCGGGGCCGCCATTGGTGGTGGTGAAGATTTCGGCGAACACCGAGAGCAGGAAGATGGTTTCGATCATCACCACCACCGCGATCGGGCGGGCCAGGTGCGGCAGGGTCAGGTGCCAGAAAATCGCGATCGGACCGGCCCCATCGAGGCGCGCGGCTTCCTTCTGCTCCTGGTCGAGGGACTGCATGGCGGTCATCAGGATCAGGATCGCAAAGGGCAGCCATTGCCACGACACAATGATGATGATCGACAGCAGCGGGTAATGCGCCAGCCAGTCCACCGGCTGCGCGCCGAACAGTTTCCAGACGTAGGCGAGAATCCCCGACACCGGGTGGAAGATCAGGTTCTTCCAGATCAGCGCACCGACGGTGGGCATGATGAAGAACGGCGAGATCAGCAGCACCCGCACGATGCCGCGGCCGAGAAACTCGCTGGCCTCCAGCAAGGCACTGATCAACACGCCGAACACCACGCTGATCAGCAGCACGCTGCCCACCAGCAACAGGGTGTTGGTGGCGCCGGGCATGAACCCGGAATCGCTGAGGAAGTAGCTGAAGTTTTCCAGGCCGACGAACTGGTTTTCACCGGGGTAGAGCAGGTTGTAGCGGATCAGCGAAAAATACACGGTCATGCCCAGCGGCACGATCATCCACAGCAGCAACAGCGCCACCGAGGGGCTGACCAGGAACCAGCCGGGGTTGGCCAAGCGGCTTTTACGCACGGGTTGGGGGAGGTCGATATGAGCTTTGGCAGTTGAAGTATTCATGGCGATAACACCGATTAATGCAGACCTGTGAAGATCAAACTGTGGGAGCGAGCTTGCTCGCGAAAGCGGTATTGCAGTCGCTGAAGATGCTTCGGATGTACCGGCCTCATCGCGAGCCAGCTCGCTCCTACAAGGGGGCGGGGTTATCTGGGATAACCGGCGCGCTTCATTTCACGTTCGGTGGTTGACTGGGCGGCGGTCAGGGCCTGGTCGACCGTGGTCTGGCCGATCAGCGCCGCGGAGAACAATTTGCCGACCTGGGTGCCCACCGCCTGGAATTCAGGAATGGTCACCAACTGAATGCCGATGTACGGCACCGGTTTGGCGCTCGGCTTGCTCGGGTCCGCCGCTTTCAGCGATTCCAGGGTTACCCTGGCGAATGGCGCAGCCTGCAGATAGGCCTCGCTGTAGGTCGAGGCCCGGGTGCCTGGCGGCACGTTGGCGATGCCGTCTTTTTCCGCGACCAACGCCCCGTACTCCTTGGAAGTGGCCCAGGCGCTGAAGGTTTTTGCGGCGTCCTTGGCCTTGGAGCTGGTGGGAATCGCCAGCGCCCAGGAGTACAACCAGGCCGAGCCCTTGTCGGTGGTTTCGTGCGGTGCGTAGGTGAAGCCGACCTGTTCGCTGACCTTGCTCTGGCTCTTGTCGGTGACGAAGGAGCCGGCCACGCTGGCATCGACCCAGATTGCGCACTTGCCGCTGTTGAACAGCGCCAGGTTTTCGTTGAAACCGTTACTCGAAGCACCCGGCGGGCCGGATTTCTTCATGGTGTCGACGTAGAAATTCAGCGCGTTCTTCCATTCCGGACCGGTGAATTCCGGCTTCCACTGCTCATCGAACCAGCGTGCACCATAAGCATTGGCGACGGTGCTGATGAGCGCCATGTTCTCGCCCCAGCCGGCCTTGCCGCGCAGGCAGATGCCGTACTGTTCCTTGTCCTTGTTGGTGAGCTTGCTGGCGAACTCGCCGATCTGGGTCCAGGTCGGGCGTTCGGGCATGGTCAACCCGGCGTCCTTGAACAGGTCGGTGCGGTAATAGGTGATGGAGCTTTCTGCGTAGAACGGCAGGGCATAAAGCGTGCCCTTGACCGACAGGCCTTCGCGCACCGAAGGGAATACATCGTCGAGGGCGTAGCTGGCCGGCAAGTCCTTCATTGGCTCCAGCCAACCCTTGGCGCCCCAGAGGGCCGCTTCGTACATGCCGATGGTCAGCACGTCGAACTGGCCACCCTGGGTGGCGATGTCTGTGGTCAGGCGCTGGCGCAGGACGTTTTCTTCCAGTACCACCCAATTGAGCTTGATGTCTGGATGCTCGGCCTCGAAGGTTTTCGAGAGCTTTTGCATGCGGATCATGTCGCTGTTGTTGACGGTGGCGATGGTCAGGATCTGGGCGCCGAGGCTGACGCTGCTGAGGGTCATGCAGGTGAGGGCTAGCAGAGCTTTTACAGAAGGTTGCATCGTGCACTCCTTTTCTGCACCCGGCGGGTTGCAGAAGGACAGTTATTGTTTTTGTGTCTTCCTGGGGCGGGAAGAATGTGCGCTGATTACAGCCTTCAATTGATGGCGTGACAAATCATCCGTCGCACTTGGATTGATACTATTTTGCACTAGAGTCGAGGGGGAGAGGTGCTGGGGGCGGCTTTGCGGCGGTTGAATAGCATTGGATTTGTACAGGTTTCGAGGGCCCCTTCGCTGGCAAGCCAGCGCCTACTGGGGAATGCGATCCCCTGTAGGCGCTGCCGGAGGCGGCGATCTTTTGATCTTTCTTTACCCCAGATTCTGCTCGGTCAACCGCTGCACCGCCAACTTGCGGTAATGCGACGGTGTCATGCCTTTGAGCTGCTGAAACCGTCGATTGAAATTGGAAATATTGTTGAACCCCGACTCGAAACACACATCGGTCACCGGTTTGTCACCGTCGGCCAATAGCTCGCAGGATTTGCTGATGCGCAGGCGATTGACGAATTCGATGAAGCAACGCCCGGTGGCTTGTTTGAACACCCGGCTGAAGTAGGTCGGCTTCATGCCCAGGTGCTCGGCCACTTCCTCCAGCGACAGATCCCGGGCGTAGTGGGCGAAGATGTAATCCACCGCCCGGTTGGTGCGATCGATGTTGTGTTCGTCGGCCAACTGCGGCGTCGTGGCGCCGGAGAGCGTTTGGTAATCGTCGCAGGCCGCCAGCAGCTCCAGCAGAATGAAAAAGTGCCCGAGCCGGGTCACGCCCTTCGTGTCGGCGATACGCTGCATCAGGCCCATCGCCTGGCGGATGGTGCGTTTGCAGCGGAATTCGATGCCGTACTGCGCACGCTCCAGCAGCGGTGCCAGGCTCTTGAGCTCGGCGAACACCAGATGGCCGCTGTCGAACAATTCATCGGTAAAGTTGACCAGCATGTCGCGCTTGGGCACGACTTCGTCTTCGGCGACCTGGCTGATCCAGTTGTGGGGCAGGTTGGGGCCGGTGAGGAACAGCGATTCCGGATAGAAGTTGCCGATATAGTCGCCGATGAACACCTTGCCGGAGCTGGCGACGATCAGGTGCAGTTCGTATTCCTTGTGAAAATGCCAACGCACCAGCGGGCAGGGGAAGCCATGCTGGCGATAGATGATGGACAACCCGTTGTGGTCGTCCATCAGCTCGTAGGAAGGGTCGGTAACTCTGGCAGTCCGGGTCATGTCAGCGTGCTTTGGTTGTTATCGCCCGCTGATCATGCCTCGTTCCAGCCCGTCAAGGCTACCCGGTGGTTCGCCCGGGCCGGCTATGTGCGATGCAAGGACTCGCCGTAAACCGCTTTCATGCTCGTGGCAATCCAGCAGTATTGGACAATCTCGGATTCATCAAAAAAATCAGTGCTGATGATGCTGCAGCGCGTGACCCAATCCCGGCTATGGTGGAACCAGTCGTTGATGTAATGCTTGATGTCCTGAGGACCACCCAGAAAGCCATAACTGGTAGCCGACAAAGACCATAAACAGGGGGCGGAAGGTAGGCTTTGGAGTGTGCGGGAGATGTGCTTTTTCAGATCATCGGTATCCGTGAAGTGCTTGCCGCTCCACTTGTGCCATATGCGTGGCCAGAAGTAATGATCGTCCAGCTCTCGCAACAGCGGCGCGGCCAGCACCACCCTTCGTTTTGCGCTCGCCTGTTTCAGTTCGCCCACCGTTAGCGTGGCATCCGACGGCGGTATGATCCGCTCCCGGAGCTTGTCAATCAGTAAGTCATTGAGCTTTTTATAAGCGAAAGGCTTTTCACCGTCGCCTAGTTGGTGAAAATCGAGAACGATAAACTCATCCCGATTCTCATCGAGAAAGGTCGACACCGCATCGATCAGCTCCTCGAGGAGGCGATGGGACTGATAGCCATTGTGATGAAAGTAGAATATCGATTGGTCATGTCCTTCGGTGTAGCCGAGGCGGATATCGAAGGCTCGCGCGCCGTTGGCAAGTTGCCAGGCAAATGAATCGTTTTGACAGGTGGTCCAGTTGCCGATGACAACCTCGTAGTTTGGCGCCTTTTTGTCCATGCCCGAGTTGTGAGTACCGGGCCAGACGATATCGGACAGCTTCAGTCGGTTGATGTCGAGCGCCTTGCTCATCCAGGTTTTTTTATTCAGATTCCCTTCATTGGTCATTGTCGAGCCCTGTGGTGACTTCGCCCATCCATGGGGCGAAGTTGATCGATGGAAACCCGATCATAGAGGGCCGCGTTGGCAATACCAAACGCGTAACTATGTACAAAAATTATGTGACCTGACGGTTTTTCGCTTCAATCCATTGCGACATGTATTGAGTGCTCTTGTGCTGATGATGGCGCAGCATGCTACCGGTGAAGTTATCCCTTCTGATCGACGAGAGATGCTGCCGGCATTCGTTGATTCGGGCGATCAACGCAGGGCCATGACGGGTGCGCTGGTAACGACTGGCCAGCAGTTGCAACCCTTGCGCCTGTGCATCCAACCAGCGGGTCTTGTCTTTATAAAGTTGCACGGCGTTATCGGCGAACGCCTGGGCTGTCCGGGTCACCGCCCCTGGCCAGGGTTCCTCGCCGTGCATGGCTTCTGCGCCGATCGGCGTGGTGACATTCGGCGTACCGCAGAGCATGGCGTCAACGAGCTTGCCTTTAATGCCTGCCCCGAATCGCAACGGCGCCAGGCACACTCGCGCCGCCGACATGACCTGCAAGGCATCTTCTGCCCAGTTCATCACATGAAACCCCTGGGCGGCATTGTGCAGCGCAGTGGCTTTGGGCGGGGTATAGGCGCCGTAGATGTGCAACTGGGCACTCGGCAGCTGTTCGCGGATCAGCGGCCAAAGGCGGGTTTTCATCCAGAGCACCGCGTCCCAATTGGGTGCATGGCGAAAGTTGCCGATGCTGAGAAAGTGCGCCCGATCCTCGAAGGTCGCCGGCGGCGCACTCGGCAGGTCGACCATCAGCGGGCACCAATGCAACATGTTGCGCGGCACCGTGAATTGTTCCACCAGCAACTCGATTTCCACTTCGGAAATCATCAGGTTCAAGTCGCAACGATAAATCGCGGCGATCTCCCGTTTGGCCAGGTCGGTCTCGGCCATGAACTCGAACTCTGCACGCAGTGCCGGGGCGAACAGCTCACTGAAATCATCGGCGTCGTCACTCGCCTTCAGGCGCTCCTTGAGGCGTAGATGCCGGGCATCGCGCAGGCTTTGCAGGTCGGAGGTCTCAAGGACGCGCAAGGCATCCGGGCAGTGTTTTTCAACGCGCCAGCCAAATTGCTCTTCCATCATGAACCGGTCGAACAGCACCACATCGGGAGCCAGTTGGCTGATAAATGTGTCGAAACTGCTGTTGTTCAATTCGATCGGCACTTCACGAATGCCCAGCGCCGTCAGGTCTGCCCGGTGTTCGCCAGTGCCGGCGGGACTGCTGAAGGTGATGTCCCAGCCTTGCTCCAGGAACGACTCGAGAATTTGCATCATATGCCCGCCAGCCGCCGAAGAGCGGGGCTCGGGCCAGACGTAACCAATGACCAGGACGCTGGTTGCGCGGGGCTGACTCATGAATGGACATTCCTTGAAACGGGGGCAGGGGACGAAGTCGGGGGGCGATTAAACCACAGGCGATGGTAAACCCCGTTGCCCCCCTCAGTGCAGATCAGGCGTTGTTGAGAATGCCTTTGACCTTGTCGCGCAGCTGGTCGATGGAGAACGGCTTGCCAATCACATGCATGCCCTCAGGCACCTCTATGCTTTCGGCATAGCCACTGGCGAACAGGATCGGCAGTTTGGGATGCAGCATCCGCGCCTGCGTGGCCAGTTCACGGCCATCCATCACCGGCAGGCCGACGTCGGTCATCATCAAGTCGATGTGCTGGTCTTCATCGTTGAGAAACTCCAGTGCCTGTTCGCTGCCATCGGCCTCGAGCACCTTGAACTCCAGTTCCTCCAGCACATCGACGATCAGCATGCGGACGATGGCATCGTCTTCGACGACAAGGATGATGGACGCATTGGAGGACATAGTGGGGTTCTCGAAGAGTGAAAGGGCGTTTGCCGTCGATCGAAATGGCCGGGCTCTAGCATGAGTAAGTGACAGATCCCGACAAGTTCCCGGCGCTGCTAAAAAAAGATAGTTACATAAAGCCGGCAAGGATAACCGCTCCTTTGCGCTGGAGCAGCTGTTTGTAGGATTTTGCCGGAAAACCTGTCAGAAAGTTGGATCATCGTGGCGGTTTTGGGGCAAACTCCGTGGTTTTCAATAGATCGACAAGGCTTCCCCATGACCTCCGCGTCTTCGGTTGACGAGCAACGATTTCGTAAACTCCTGAGCCGCAACGTCAGCCTGCCGTTGGGTGTCGGCGTACTCAGTGCCGTGTTCTTCGTGTCACTGATCGTTTATCTGATGTCGGTGATCCAGTGGGTCGAGCACACCGACCGGGTGATCAATAACGCCAATGAATCGATAAAACTGACCGTCGATCTGGAGACCGGGATGCGCGGGTTCCTGCTCACCGGCGACGAGCAATTCCTCCAGCCCTACGAAACGGCGAAGCCACGGATCACAGTCGCCCTCGGGACCTTGCTCGAACTGACGGCGGATAACCCGGTGCAGACCGATCGCCTGCACCGGCTGCAGGCCTTGCAGGATGAATGGGCCGCTTACGCCACGACCATGATCGATTTGCAGCGCTCCCGCGGGGACTATCGCGGCGCGATCAAGGCCGGGCAGGGCAAACGCCTGACCGACGAGATCCGCAAACAATTCGAAGACGTGATCGACATGGAGCAGCAGTTGCGCACCGCGCGCAACGAGGAAGTACGGCGCACGACCCTCTGGAGCATCGGCCTTTATATCGTGTTCATCGCCGGTATCAGCGCACTGCTGGCCTACATCGGCCGCCGGGATTTGCTTAACCTGGCCCAAAGCTACAGTGCCAACCTCGCCGCGCAACAGGCCAGCGCCCGTCGCCTGGAGCAGCAGGCCTGGCTGCGTAATGGCCAGACCGAACTGGCCGAGCAAGTGCTGGGGCAACTGTCACTCAATGTGCTCGGGCGTAACATTCTGCAGTTTTGCGCGCAGTACCTCGGTACGGCGGTGGCCGCTATTTATGTCCGTGAAGAGCACGGCGGTCTCAGGCGCGTTGCGTCTTATGGTTTCTCCCGGGAACAGGAAGCGCTTGAACAACAGATCCACAGTGGCGAAGGCATTGTCGGCCAGGTCGCGCAACAGGCTCGCCTGATCCGCCTCGACCACGTACCGAGTGGCTACTTCAAGGTCAGCTCCGGCCTTGGCGAAGGCTTGCCCCATAGCGTGCTGGTGGTGCCGACCAGTGACGATGACCGGGTCAATGGCGTGATCGAACTGGGTTTCCTGCGACCGCTCGACGACCGTGATGTCGAACTGCTTGAACTGATTGCCGGCAACATCGGCACCTCGATCGAAGCCGCGCGCTATCGTCAGCGTCTGCAGGAGGTGCTGGCCGAGACCCAGCAGCTCAACGAAGAGCTGCAGGTTCAGCAGGAAGAACTCAAGACCGCCAACGAAGAGCTGGAAGAGCAGTCGCGAATTCTCAAGGAGTCCCAGGCACACCTGGAAACCCAGCAGGTCGAGCTTGAACAGACCAATGAGCAACTCGCCGACCAGGCGCAGATCCTCGCCGATCAGCGCGACGCGATGGACCAGAAAAACACTGAGCTCAATCAGGCGCAGACCCAGCTCGAAGAGCGCGCCGAAGAGTTGCAGCGTTCGAGCAAGTACAAGTCCGAATTCCTCGCCAACATGTCCCATGAGTTGCGCACGCCGCTGAACAGTTCGTTGATCCTGGCCAAGTTGCTGGCGGAAAACCCCCAGGAAAACCTCAGCGCCGAGCAGGTCAAATTCGCCGAGTCGATCTACTCCGCCGGCAACGACTTGCTCAACCTGATCAACGATATTCTCGACATCTCCAAGGTCGAAGCCGGCAAACTCGAGGTGCGCCCGGAGAACACCAGCGTCGCGCGTCTGGTGGAGGGTTTGCGCGGGATGTTCCAGCCGCTGGCGGCAGACAAGAAACTGGACCTGCAAGTCGAATTGCAGCCGGGCGCGCCGACGATGATCTATACCGACCGCCAGCGCCTGGAGCAGGTCATCAAGAACCTGCTCTCCAACGCGGTGAAATTCACCGAAAAAGGCGCGGTCAGCCTGACAGTGGCCAACCAGCCTGGCGACGGTATCGCCTTTATCGTTCGCGACTCCGGGATCGGCATTGCCGCGGACCAGCAGGACAGTATTTTCGAAGCCTTCCGCCAGGCCGATGGCACCACCAACCGCCGCTACGGCGGCACTGGCCTGGGCCTGTCGATTTCCCGCGACCTGGCGGCGTTGCTCGGCGGCTCCATCAGCGTTACCAGCGAGCCGGGGCAGGGCAGTGTGTTTACCCTGGTCTTGCCCCGGCAATATGTTGAACCGGGGGATGAACCGGTCGAGCCGATGAAAGCCTCACCGGTGGCCATGACCCCGAGAGTCAAGCCCGCCGCGCCGGTGCCGCTGATCGCCGCCGTCGATATCCCGCGTTTCGACGACGATCGCGCAAAGGCGCCCTTCGCCACCCGATGTATCCTGGTGGTGGAGGATGAGCCGAACTTTGCGCACATCCTCTACGACCTGGCCCATGAGCTGGGTTATCAGTGCCTGGTGGCCCATGGGGCCGACGAAGGTTACGACCTGGCCAGGGAGTTCATCCCGGACGCCATCCTGCTGGACATGCGTCTGCCGGATCATTCCGGATTGACCGTCTTGCAACGACTGAAGGAACACGCGCAAACCCGGCACATTCCGGTGCATGTCATTTCTGTGGAAGATCGCGTCGAAGCCGCCATGCACATGGGCGCCATCGGGTATGCGGTCAAGCCGACCACCCGCGAAGAACTCAAGGACGTGTTTGCCCGCCTCGAAGCCAAGCTGACCCAGAAGGTCAAGCGTGTGCTGCTGGTTGAAGACGATGATGTGCAACGCGACAGCATTGCCCGGCTGATCGGCGACGATGACATCGAGATCACGGCCGTCGGCTTGGCGCAGGAAGCGCTGGGCCTGCTGCGCACCACGGTTTTCGACTGCATGATCATCGACCTGAAGCTGCCGGACATGCTCGGCAACGATCTGCTCAAGCGCATGTCCACCGAGGATATCTGCTCGTTCCCGCCGGTGATTGTCTACACCGGGCGCAACCTGACCCGGGACGAGGAAGCCGAACTGCGCAAGTATTCGCGCTCGATCATCATCAAGGGCGCGCGCTCGCCCGAGCGTCTGCTGGATGAGGTCACACTCTTTCTGCACAAAGTCGAATCCGGGTTGTCCCATGAACGGCAGAGGATGCTCAAGACCGCGCGCAGCCGCGACAAAGTCTTCGAGGGCCGCAAAGTACTGCTGGTGGACGACGATGTACGCAACATCTTCGCCCTGACCAGTGCGCTGGAACACAAGGGGGCGGTCGTGGTCATTGGCCGCAACGGCCGTGAGGCGATTGAACGCTTGAATGAAATCGAGGACATCGATCTGGTGTTGATGGATGTGATGATGCCGGAGATGGACGGCTTCGAAGCCACCAGCCTGATCCGCAAGGACCCGCGCTGGCGCAAGCTGCCGATCATTGCGGTGACGGCCAAGGCCATGAAGGACGATCAGGAGCGCTGTTTGCAGGCCGGCTCCAACGATTACCTGGCCAAGCCCATTGACCTGGATCGCCTGTTTTCGTTGATTCGCGTGTGGTTACCGAAGATGGAACGCATTTAGTGGAAAGCATTTATTCCGGGCAGCGAAATAGCGAAATCGAATTGCGCTTGCTGATCGAGGCGATTTACCTCAAGTACAGCTACGACTTTCGCGATTATTCCGGTGCGTCGATCAAGCGTCGCGTCCACCACGCGTTGGGCCAGTTCGAGTGCGCCACCATTTCGGCGTTGCAGGAGAAGGTGCTCCACGACCCCACAGCGTTCATGCAATTGCTGCAATTGCTGACGATTCCAGTCAGTGAAATGTTCCGCGATCCCTCGCACTTCCTTGCCATTCGCCAGGAAGTGGTGCCGCTGCTCAAGACCTATCCGTCGATCAAGATCTGGATCGCCGGTTGCAGCACCGGCGAAGAAGTCTATTCGATGGCGATACTGCTGCGCGAAGAAGGCTTGCTCGATCGCACCATCATCTATGCCACCGACATCAACCCGCGTTCGCTGGACAAAGCCAAGCAAGGGATTTTCTCCATGGAAAATGTCCGGGCCTACACTCATAACTACCAGCAGGCAGGTGGCCAGCGTTCCTTCGCCGACTACTACACGGCGGCCTACGGCTACGCCATTTTCGACAAGACGCTGTGTGACAACGTGACCTTCGCCGACCACAGCCTGGCAACCGACAGTGTCTTCTCAGAAACTCAATTAATTTCATGTCGTAATGTATTGATTTATTTTAATAAAAAACTTCAGGATCGCGCTTTCGGTTTGTTCCACGACTCCCTTTGCCATCGAGGATTTCTGGTGCTGGGCAGCAAGGAAACCCCGGAGTTCTCGGGCTACGGCAGCCAGTTCCAACCCCTGATCAAACAAGAACGGATCTACCGCAAATCATGAACAGCGCAAAGGAATTGCCTTGTATAGAAGCTATTGTGATCGGCGCCTCGGCAGGCGGCGTGGAGGCGTTGCTTACGCTCCTCGGCCCGCTGCGCAAAGGCTTCGGCCTGCCGATCGTGGTGGTGCTGCACCTGCCTGAAACAGGACGCAGCCAGCTCGCCGAAGTCTTCGCGCGAAGGGTATCCCTGCCGGTGCTGGAAGCCCGCGACAAGACGCGGGTCGAAGCCGGCACCCTGTATTTCGCCGGGCCTGGGTATCACTTGTCGGTCGAGCAGGACCGCAGCTTTTCCCTGAGCCTGGAAGACCGCGTGCATTATTCGCGGCCCGCGATCGATTACCTGTTCGAGTCGGCTGCCGATGCGTATGGCCCGGCGCTGGCCGCGGTGTTGCTGACCGGCGCCAACCGCGACGGCGCGCGCGGCCTGGCCCAGGTCAAGCAGCGTGGCGGCCTGACCATCGTGCAGGATCCGGCCGAAGCCCAGGTCGCGATCATGCCCCTGGCCGCGCTGGATACCGTTGCGCCAGACCACATCCTTCCCCTGCGCGGCATCGGCCGTCTGCTTGTCGAGCTGGAACGAATAGCATGCTAAGTAACATCCAAGCCAAACTGCTGATCGTCGACGATCTTCCGGAAAACCTGTTGGCGCTCGAAGCGTTGATCAAGCGTGAAGACCGTATCGTCTACAAAGCCTTGTCCGCTGACGAAGCCTTGTCCCTGCTGCTGCAACACGAATTCGCCATGGCCATTCTCGACGTGCAGATGCCCGGCATGAACGGTTTCGAACTGGCCGAGCTGATGCGTGGCACGGAAAAGACCCGAAACATTCCTATCGTGTTTGTCAGCGCTGCCGGCCGCGAGCTGAATTACGCATTCAAGGGCTACGAAAGCGGTGCGGTGGACTTCCTCTACAAGCCGCTGGATATCCACGCGGTGAAGAGCAAGGTCAATGTGTTCGTCGAACTGTTCCGCCAGAGCAAGGCGATGAAACAACAGGTCGAAGCGCTGGAGCAAAGCCGGCGCGAACAGGAAGCGCTGCTTCAACAGTTACAGAGCACCCAGCTCGAACTGGAGCAGGCGGTGCGCATGCGCGATGATTTCATGTCGATCGTCGCTCATGAAGTCCGCACGCCGCTCAATGGGCTGATTCTCGAAACCCAGCTGCGCAAGATGCACCTGGCCCGGGATAACGCCGCCGCGTTCACCCTGGAAAAGATGCACGCGATGGTCGATCGCGACGAACGGCAGATCAAAAGCCTGATCCGACTGATCGAAGACATGCTTGATGTGTCGCGAATTCGCACCGGCAAACTGTCGATCCGGCCGACGCGCTTCGACTTGTCGGCGCTGGTTGGAGATTTGTTACAGAACTTTGCTCCGCAGATCGAAGCCGCCGAGTCCTCCGTAACCCTGCACGCCGGGCATCCGGTGGTGGGTAACTGGGACGAGTTTCGCATCGAACAGGTCATTTCCAATTTGTTGACCAACGCTTTACGTTACGGCGCCAAGAGTCCGGTCACCGTGAGGGTGTACAGTGAGAGCGGCCAGGCGCTGGTCGAGGTGCAGGATCTGGGAATCGGTATTGGTGAAGAAAACCAGAAGCGCATTTTCCAGCAGTTCGAGCGGGTTTCGGCCAAGCACGCCGTCGCCGGGTTGGGCCTGGGGTTGTTTATTTCAGAACAGATTGTGACCGCCCATGGCGGTTCAATTACCGTCGAGAGCCGGATTGGCGAAGGCGCCTTGTTTCGCGTTTGTCTGCCGCTGTAGGAAAACAGCCAGTTAAACGCAACCTCTGATCGACCCCACGGTCGTATCAGCAGCTATTGACCGAACAAAGGCTTCCCATGAGTGAAGATGCACAAGACGTCGTACTGATCGTCGAAGATGACCCCTCGATATTGATGGTGCTATCGGCCTATCTGTCGGGTGAGGGCTACCGGGTATTGCAGGCCGAAAACGGCGAGCAGGCCTTTGAAATCCTGGCGAGCAAGCCGCATCTGGACATGATGATCACAGACTTCCGCCTGCCTGGCGGGATCTCGGGCGTACAGATCGCCGAACCCGCGGTGAAACTGCGACCGGAGCTGAAGGTGATTTTCATTAGCGGCTATCCGCAGGAAATCCGCGAGACCGACAGCCCGATCACGCGAAAGGCGCCGATCCTGGCCAAGCCGTTCGACCTGGATGTGTTGCAGGAGCTGATGCAGCAGATGCTGTCGTAGGAGCGAGCTCGTCGTTAACGATAACGCGTGTTTGCTGGATGACACGCGGTGCTCTGGAATCCATCGCGAGCAAGCTCGCTCCTACAGGGGGAGGGCATTCAGATCTGGATCATCTCCCGCACCTTCGCCGTCAACAGGTCGAAGGTGAACGGCTTGGTGATCATCTGCATGCCCGGGTCCAGGAAGCCGCCACGCACCGCGGCGTGTTCGGCGTAGCCGGTGATGAATAGCACCTTGAGTTCAGGCCGGTATTGCCGGCCGATTTCTGCCAGCTGCCGGCCATTCATGCCGGGTAGGCCGACATCGCTGATCATCAGATCGATCCGTTGCGCCGAATCCAGAATCGGTACCGCACTGTCGGCATCACCGGCCTCGACAAACGCATAACCCAGGTCGCTCAACACGGTACTGACCAACACCCGCACCGCCGGGTCGTCTTCGACGATCAACACCGTTTCGCCGTGTTGCGCGAACGGAGCATGCTGGACGTCATCCAGAACGTCCCCGGGCAGGTCACCCCCGAACCGCGGCAGGAACAAACTCACCGTGGTGCCACTGCCCACTGCGCTCTGAATGGCGACGTGGCCGCGCGATTGTTTGCTGAAACCATAAATCATCGATAACCCGAGGCCTGTACCCTGGCCGATCGGCTTGGTGGTAAAGAACGGGTCGAAGGCCCGGTTGATAGTGCTTTGCGGCATGCCACAGCCGGTGTCGGTGACGCTTAGCATCACGTAGTCGCCCGGGTCGAGGTTGCTGTGGGCTTGGGTGAAGCTTTGGTCCAGATGGCGATTGCTGGTCTTCACCACCAGTTGGCCGCCACCGGGCATGGCGTCCCGTGCATTGATCACCAGGTTGAGCAGGGCACTTTCCAGTTGATTGGGGTCGGCTTCGGCCACCCACAGTTGCTCGCTCAGTTGCATGTCCAGCTGAATGCTTTCGTTGATACTGCGCTGCAGCAACTCGCCCATGGACACCACCAGGCTGTTCATCTGCACCGGTTTTGAATCCAGCGACTGGCGCCGGGAGAAGGCCAGCAGGCGATGGGTCAGGCCGGCCGCGCGGTTGGCCGAGGTCACCCCCAGGTCGATCAGGCTGTCCAGGTCGTCGGTGCGGCCACGGGCCAGGCGCCGGCGTAATAACTCCAGGCTGCCGATGATGCCGGTCAGCATGTTGTTGAAGTCATGGGCGATGCCGCCGGTGAGCTGGCCGACCGCTTCCATTTTCTGTGACTGGCGCAGGGCTTCTTCGTTGTGGCGCAGCTGTGCGGTGCGTTCCTCGACCTGCTGTTCAAGCGTTTCGAGGGTGTTCTGCAACCGCAACTCGCTTTGACTCAGATCGATCAGCCGATCCCTGGCTTCGTACTGTCGTCGCCGCCCGCGCAACGCGGTCGTCACCAGGCTGATCAGGGTCACGGGATGAAAAGGCCGTTCAAGAAAGGTGACATTGCCCAGTTGCGGACCGAATCGCGACGCGGGGTTCTGTTCCGGACCGCCATGATAGGTCAGCAACACAATCGGCAAGTCCGACCAGGCCGGCTGTTGCTCGATCAGGCCGAACAGCGGTTCAAGATCACTGCCCAGCAACGCCTCCGACGAGATCAGCAGCAAGCCTGCGCCTCGCGTCAACTCGCGGCAAAGGCCCCCCAGATCGCGAGTGATGACGCCGTCGTAACCCGCTTCATTGAGCATCATCAGGGCAATCTGGCTGTCGCGTCCCAGCGGCGCGAGAATGATCGCGCGCTCGGACATTGCTTCCAGGACCGTCACGGGCTCTCGTCCCCGAGCAGCGGATTGCTCGCGCCCATATAAGTGGGCACCCCGCGCAGTACGCCCTGGAACGCGTCCAGCGGTTCGCCGATGGTCATGCCCAGGCCGCTGATGCGGTATTCACGAATGGTCGATTCATGGCTGCCGGTACGTTTCTTGATGATCGAAATCGCCCGGCGCACCTTGCCCAGTGCTTCAAAATATCGCAACAGGATCACCGTATCGGCCAGGTAGGTAATGTCCACGGGGGCCTGCATGTCGCCGACCAGTCCGTGCTGGGCGACGGTCATGAAAGTCGCGGCGCCCCGGCGATTGAGGTACAGCAGCAACTCGTGCATGTGCAGCACCAGGGCGTTTTCTTCCGGCATCGCCGCCTGATAGCCATTGATGCTGTCGATCACCACGGTCTTGATATCACGCTGGTCGACGCAACGACGAACCCGGTGCGAAAACTCGCCGGGGGACAATTCGGCTGCATCCACTTGTTCGATCAGCAGGTTGCCGGTGTCTTGCAGGGCTTTTAAATCGATGCCCATGTTTTTCATGCGTTCGAACAGCAACCCCAGTTCTTCATCAAAAATGAACAACGCGGCTTTCTCGCCCCGGGCCACGGCCGCCGCGGCGAAGATCATCGAGATCAGCGATTTGCCGGTACCGGCCGGGCCGAGGATCAAGGTGCTAGACCCGGTCTCGATGCCGCCGCCGAGCAGGGCATCCATTTCCTTGATACCGCTGGTCAATTGCTGACGGGTGTACACGCCGCGATGCTCGGCGGCCACCAGCCGCGGGAACACGTGGACGCCATCGCCCATGATGGTGAAGTCGTGGAAGCCGCCACGGTATTTCTGGCCGCGATACTTGACCACGCGGATCCGCCGGCGCTCGGCGCCATAGTTGGGGGTCAGTTCTTCCAGGCGAATCACGCCGTGGGCGACACTGTGCACGGTCTTGTCGAGGGACTCGGTGGTCAGGTCGTCGAGCAACACCACCGTGGCGTCATAGCGCACGAAGTAGTGTTTGATCGCGAGGATCTGGCGCCGGTAGCGCAGGGAGCTTTGGGCCAGCAGGCGGATCTCGGACAGGCTGTCGAGTACCACGCGAGTCGGCTTGACCCGCTGGACCACTTCGAAAATCTGCTTGGTGGCTTCGCCCAGTTCCAGGTCGGAGGAGTACAGCAGGCTTTGCTGATGTTCGGCATTGAGCAGGCTTTCCGGGGGTGTCAGCTCGAAGATGTGGATGTTTTCATCCAGCTCCCAGCCATGGGACAACGCACCCTGGCGCAGTTCGCGCTCGGTTTCCGACAAGGTGATGTACAACGAGCGCTCGCCGGCTCGCGCGCCGGCCAACAGAAAATGCAGGGCGACCGTGGTTTTACCAGTGCCTGGTTCACCTTCGAGCAAAAACACATGGCCACGGGACAATCCGCCGGCCAGGATGTCATCCAGACCTTCGATGCCGGTGGCGGCTTTTGCACTGAACAACTCGTTAGATGTAGACAAAAAATGCCCTCTCAAGATCAGGGGAAACGAGGCAGCAGGCCTGAAGAGCCTGAATGGACTGCCTGATCACTTGACCTTTGGCCGCGACGAGCGTTCAACACTTTTTGCCGGGATTGGCCACAGTATTTGCGTGCGCCCCCGATCCCCTGTAGGCGCTGGCTTGCTAGCGAAGGGGCCGTGTCAGTCGACATCGATGCCGGATGTCAGTCCGCTTTCGCTGGCAAGCCAGCTCCTGCATTGGATCTATGCCGATCACAGGGCTTGTGTACACCCCGATCACCTGTAGGAGCCGGCTTGCCGGCGAAGGCGGCGTGTCAGTCGACATTATTGCCGGATGTCAGTCCGCTTTCGCTGGCAAGCCAGCTCCTACATTGGATCTCTGCCGGACATGGGATTTGGGTACGCCCCGATCCCTGTAGGCGCTGGCTTGCCAGCGAAGGGGTCGTGTCAGTCGACATCGATGCCGGATGTCAGTCCGCTTTCGCTGGCAAGCCAGCTCCTACATTGGATCTTTGCCGTGCATGGGGCTTGTGTACACCCCGATCACCTGTAGGAGCCGGCTTGCCGGCGAAGGCGGCGTGTCAGTCGACATTATTGCCGGATGTCAGTCCGCTTTCGCTGGCAAGCCAGCTCCTGCATTGGATCTCTGCCGGTCACAGGATTTGGGTACGCCCTAAAGCCCCTGCTGCAACGCCGGGTCGTCGGGATTGAGCTGTTCCAGTTGCGCCAACAGTATCTGCACGTTCTGCAGTTGTCCGCTTTCCTTCCAGTAATTGATCAGCAACACCCGGGCCCTGCGATCGGCCGGGTGGCGCTGGACGATTTCCTGCAGCTGTTTCTGCGCCGCTTCCAGCTCCAGTTCGCCGTGCAGCGTGGTGGCCAGGTCGTAGCGGTAATCCTTGTTGTCCGGCTCCAGCTCCACCGCCTTGGACAGGCCGAGCAGGGCGAACTCGCTTTGACCGTGATGCAGCAGCCAGAGCCCCAGGGCATGTTGCAGGTAGGCCGAATCGGGTTGCGCCTTCAACTGTTTGGCCAATAGCAGCCGGGCGGCTTCGCTCTGGCCCTGTTTGTCGAGCACTTCAATTTGCATCACCAGCGCGGGCAGGTTGCCGGGGGCAAGACGCAAGACGTTCTCCAGTGCCTGTTGCGCTTGTTGCAATTGGCCATTGTGCAGGTGCAGCCGAGCCAGTTGGTAGTGGTTGTCGGCGCTTTCGGGCTGACTTTTCAGGTCCTGCTCCCAGGCGTCGATGGCTTGCTCCAATGGCCCGAAATACAAACCGAGATCGTCTGGCGAAAGCCCCAGCAAGGCGTTCACGGCGGTGTAGCGCACGCGCTGATCGCTATCTTCGAGCAGCGGGCCCAGCAACAGGCTGCGCTGGCCGTTGGGCACCAGGGCGCTGATGCTGTCGATCGCCGCAACGCGCACGTCCGGCGATTCATGTTGCAAGTCCGCAGTCGCCAGTTTCAGCGCGACGGAGCTGGGGTAGTTGGGCAGTTCGGCATGCAGCCAGATACGTCGTTTCGGTGAAAGGTCCGGGCGTGCCAATTGCTGGTAGAGCACCCGCGCCGCACCTGGTTGACCCGCGCGCGCCTGGTCGAGCGCTTCGGTGTAGCCGCGCTTGATCGCTGCCGGCACCTCGGGTGCGGTGCTGCGCAGGAAAAACCAGGCAAGGCCGATGGCGAACAGGGCGCAGAGGCTGATGATCAGGTAGCGGCGGGACTGGGGCATGCAGGGATCCGGGAGCTGGAAAAAGCTGTCGCAGAGCCGCCAGCTTCGGTCAGGCGGGACCGTGAGTCAAATCCTGACGCCAACATCCTGACTGAAACCTGTCGAGGCAACACAGCAATGACTACGCTTGCTGGAGACGACCCGACGGGCATTCCCATGCAAGCGCTGCTTTTATATTTCAAGGCGATGCTCAACCCCGGCCGCGGAGTGCTGTTGTTCGCCTTGCGGACGATCGCCGCCGGGCTGTTGACCCTGTACCTGGCCTTCCTGTTCGACCTCGACCAGCCCAAGTGGTCGATCATGGCCGTGGTCATCGTCAGCCAGCCATTGGGTGGCATGGCCCTGGCCCGCAGTTTCGGCCAGGTCATCGGCACCACGCTCGGAGCGGTCGTGGCGGTGTTGATCATGGGGATCTTTCCCCAGGCTCCGTTGCCTTTCATCCTCACCCTGGCCCTGTGGCTGGCGCTGTGTACCGCCGGCGGCACCTTGTATCGCTACACCAGTTCCCAGGCGTTTGTGTTGAGTGGCTACACGGCGGTGATCGTGGCGCTGCTGGCGGTGCCTGATCAGGCTGGCACCTTCATGCTGGCCGTGACCCGAGTGACCGAAACACTGTTGGCGGTGGCGTGCGTGTGCGTGGTCAGCCTGCTCACGGCACGACCGGAAGCCGTGGCCCGGGATTATTTCGCCCGGATCGATCAAGTGATCAAGCTGCTCGCGACCCATGCGGCCGCCGTCATCCGCACCGAAGAAAGCGAGGCCGACTTCCGCCAGCGGCAAATGACGCTGTTAGGCGAGATCAGTGCCCTTGAAGGGGTACGGCGGCATTTGTACTTCGATGCGCCACGCCTGCGCAGCGCCAATGGCCTGGTGCAGTTGCTCGGCAATCAATTGGTGCTGCTGACGTCACGGCTGATGGCATTGCGTCACCAGCGGGAGTTGTTGCTCGAACGCTGGAAAGGGGCGCTGCCCGTCGACTCCCAGCGCTTGCTGGCCGAAGAACTGGTGTTCCTGGACGAAGTGGCCCGGCAGGGGCGCTCGTTATCGGCCGAGGCACGCCACTCTTTCGCCGCGCTGCAAAAACGCTTCGATGAACTGGCCTACCGGTCTGAACGACTGACCGAAACGATGCCGGCCACGTTGCGCTCCCTGGCGTGGTCGCTGCGTTGGGAACAGGCACGGATGTTGGAGCAGCTGAATCAGATTCTGGATCTGAGCGACGCGATTCAGGAGGGGCGTGAAGCCAGTTGCGTGTTCCGCGGCCAGGACAATCCATTGCACCTGGATTTCACCCTGGCGGCGATGAACGCGACGCGGGCTTTTTGCGCGCTGGTGGTGGCCGGTCTGATCTGGATCGAGACCGCCTGGGACGGGGCGAGGGGCGGGATGATCGTGGTAGGGGTCCTGTGTTCCTTGATGGCGACTTTTCCGCGGCCGCTGCTGGCCGCCCAGAGTTTTGCCAGGGGGCTGGCCCTGGCGCTGGTGGTATCGGCGCTCTATCAGTTCATGCTGGTGCCCATGATCAGTGACTTCGAGCTGCTGGCCTTGCTGTTGGCACCGTTGTTGTATGCCGTCGCGGTGGGATTGGCCAGTCCGGCCACCACGGGCACGGGCATTGGTCTTGGCCTGTTGACGTTTCTGTTGCTGGGGCCGCAAAACACAGGGACAGGCCAGAACACCGCGATCCTGTGGTTCGAATTTGCCGGCGCCTATGTCTACGCCGTCACGCTGGCGTTGGGTGTCTACGTCCTGATCTTCCCGTTCAGGCCCGATGTGCGGATGCGCCGGCTGTTCACCGAGAACCGCGAGCAGGTCTACGCTTTGCTGAAGACGCCAGCCACCGACGAGCAGCAATTTGCCTTTGAGAGTCGCATGGTCGATCGCCTGACCATGATGTTGGGACTGCTGCCGGCGACCCGTGACAAACAGTCCGGCGCGTTGTTCGAAGTCAGCCTCGGGTGCATGGCACTGGGTGTCGCCTTGAACCAGCTCAGGCAACAGGGGCAAAGCAACACGCTGCTCAGTACCGATCAGCAGCAGCGTTTGCTGGCAGCCGTGCGTGAAACGGGACGATGGGTCGCCGGACGCCCCGGAACAGGCCTTGGGCAGTTGCTGGACACCTTGCGTGTCCTGGGCGATGAAATGGACGAACTGCATACAGACGTGCATGAGCACCTGTGGTCGGTATTCAGGATGCGCGTGGCGCTGCTGATCGTGGTGTCGTTTCTGCTGCGATACCCCGACTATTTTCAACCCTCGGACGTGGAAGGAGTACCCGCCCTTGCCCATTGATCTGGAAGTAGGTGGCGTCTACTTGCCACCGATCGCCCAGGCCTTGCTGCTGGCCTTGCCGATTTTCCTGCTGTTGGACTGGACCTTGCGTCGCCTGGGCGTGCTGCGTTTCGTCTGGCATGAAGCCTTGTTCGAAGGCGCGTTGTACGCCTGCGTTTGCGCGACGCTGATTCTGCTGATGGGAGCCTGACGCATTGAAGAAAATTATGCCCCGACTGGTGACGGCGGCGGTGGTAGTGCTGGCCTTTGTGCTCGGCTGGTTTGCCTGGGAACATTACACCCGCGCGCCCTGGACCCGGGATGCGCGGGTGCGCGCCGATGTGGTGACGTTATCGGCGGACGTCGCGGGTCGCATCGTCAGCCTCGCGGTCCATGACAATCAACATGTACAGAAGGGGCAGTTACTGCTGGAGATCGACCCGGCGCGCTACGTCCTGGCGGTGGAGCACGCCAGGCGCTCGGTGGAAGTGGCGAAGGCGGCGCTGGGTCAATCCGAAGCGACGATAGTCTCCAGCGGCGCACTGCTCAGGCAGCGCCAGAGCGAAGAGCGCCGGCGTCGCACCCTCAAGGAACGCGCCGCCATCTCTGGCGAGGAGTGGGAGAAATCCAGCACGGACGTGGCCGTGGCGCAGGCCGAGTTGCTGCGCAACCAGGCCATCCTGGGTCTGGCCCAGGCCAACGTGCAACTGGCCATCGCGGCATTGACCCAGGCGGAACTGGATTTGCAGCGCACCCGGGTCGAAGCGCCTGTCACCGGGTACGTCACCAACCTGCTGACCCGCCAGGGCGACTATGCCAGCGCCGGCGGGGCGCTGTTGGCGCTGGTGGACAGCGACTCGTTTTATGTCAGTGGCTACTTTGAAGAAACCAAGTTGCCGCGGATCGAGGAGGGCGACCGGGTCCGGATCGAATTGATGAGCGGGGAAACCTTCGGCGGCACGGTGAAAAGCATTGCCTTCGCCATCGCCGACAGGGAAAACCTGCCCGGCGGCCGCCTGCTGGCCAACATCAATCCCAGCTACACCTGGGTCAAACTGGCGCAGCGGGTGCCGGTGCGGATACAGATCGATGCCGACTATGCGGGCAAACACCGCCTGCGCGCCGGAACCACGGCCACTGTCACTGTCCAGGAACACCAACAATAACGCGGCCACCCACGCCCCCCTGTAGGAGCTGGCTTGCCAGCGAAGGCGCCCTCAAGGTCAACGTAAAACTACGAGGTTGATGCAAGACTCAAGATCGATGCAAGACTTCGAGGTTGATGCAAGATTCAAGATCGATGCAAGACTTCGAGGTTGATGCAAGACTTCGAGGTTGATGCAAGATTCAAGGGCCTCTTCGCTGGCAAGCCAGCTCCTACAGGGGGGTATGGGCAAATTTTGGGCAAAAAAAACCCCGCGACCGAATGAGGCGCGGGGCAAAAAATCTGGTTGGTTGCGGCCAACCAAAGGAGCTCGTTGAAACCTTACTGGCTGGCGACCGTCTCCGGTTGCCAGCCACCGCCCAGTGCCTTGTAGATCGCGACAATGCCGCGATACAGATCGACTTCGGCCTGGGCCTGGGTATCTTCCGCGGCCAGGCGCTCACGCTGGGCATCGAGCAGGACGAGGAAGTCCGCCGTGCCTTCGCGGTAGCGGATTTGTGCGAGGTCGGCCGCGGCGCGGCTTGATTCACTCTGGCGAATCAGCGAAATCAGGCGTTGCTGGCGCTTGCCGTAGTCGCTGAAGGCGTTTTCCGATTCTTCCAGGGCCAGCAGCACTTGCTGTTCGTAAGTGGCCAGGGCGCCTTCGGCTTCGGCATCGGCGCCGCGCAAACGGGCGCGCACGCTGCCCAGGTCGAACGCCGCCCAGGTGATGCTCGGGCCCAGCGCCCAGGCGTTGGCCGCCGAGGAACCGATCTGCGAGCCGCGCCCGGCGGTGAAACCGAGGAAGCCGCTGAGGCTGACCCGCGGGAACAAGTCAGCCTTGGCCACGCCGATACGGGCCGTGGCGGAAGCCAGCTTGCGTTCGGCACTGAGAATGTCCGGACGACGTTGCAACAGTTCACCCGGATCGCCGATTGGCAGGGCCTTGGCAATCGCCGGCAGGTCCTTGGGACTGAGGTCCACCGTCAATTTGTCCGGCCGCTCACCCAGCAGGGTGGCAATGCGGTTTTTCTGCCGGACCTGTTCCGCCTGCAGTTGCGGCACGCTGGCTTCCACAGACGCCAGGCGCGCATCGGCACGGACCACATCGAGCTGATCGCCGACGCCGGCATCACGCAGGCTTTCGGTGATCTTGCGCGATTCCTGCTGGTTGTTCAGGTTAGCCAGGGCAATTTTTTCGCGCAGTTGCGCACCGCGCAGTTGACCGTAGGCGTCCACCAGTTCGGCAATCATGCTGACTTGCAGCTGATACAGGTCGGCTTCGGCAGCCTGTTGTTCGGCGTCACTGGATTCCAGATTGCGCTGGATGCGCCCGAACAGGTCCAGCTCCCAGGCCATGTCCAGCCCCAGGTCATAGCGCTCGCTGTTGACCCGGTCGGTGGTCTGGCCCGGAATCTGTCCCTTGCCCAGATTACTGCTGACGCGGCTGGTGATGGTCGGCATGGCGTCATTACTGGCGTCATCGCGGATCGCCCGTGCCGCTTTCCAGCGGGCGAAGGCGACGCGCAGATCACGGTTGCCTTGCAGCGATTGCGTCACCAACCGGTTGAGGGTCGGGTCTTCGAATTGCTGCCACCAGATGCCTTCGAAACGGGCGCGGTCGAAGTTCTTCTGCCCGGCGGCGCCATCGGTAGCGTGAGTGATGTTGGCCGGCTCGGTGGCCGGGGTCTGGTAGTCCGGGCCGACCGCACAGGCACTCAGGGCCAGCACCAGCAGGCTCGGCAGAAAGGCTTTCAGGCTCATTGTTGCGCCTCCAGTTTCAGGGCTCTGGCCGCTTTGCGCTGCTCGCCGCGCTCGACGAAATTACGGATCAACACGTAGAACACCGGCGTCAGCAACAGACCGAAGAAGGTCACCCCGAGCATCCCGGAGAACACCGCCACACCCATGGCGTGACGCATTTCGGCACCGGCGCCGCTGGAGAACACCAGGGGCACAACCCCCATGATGAACGCGAAGGAGGTCATCAGGATCGGCCGCAGACGCAGGCGGCACGCTTCGAGCACCGCCGCCAGCGGGCTCATGCCTTCGTCCTGCTGTTTGTCCTTGGCGAACTCGACGATCAGGATCGCGTTCTTGCAGGCAAGTCCCACCAGAACAATCAAGCCGATCTGGGTGAAGATGTTGTTATCGCCTCCCGAAGCAATCACCCCGGTGATGGCCGACAGCAGGGTCATCGGCACGATCAGGATCACCGCCAATGGCAGGCTCCAGCTTTCGTACTGTGCCGCGAGCACCAGGAACGCCAGCAATACGCAGAGCGGGAACACGAACAGCGCGGTGTTGCCGGACAGAATCTGCTGGTAGGTCAGGTCGGTCCATTCGTAGGTCATGCCGTTCGGCAGTTCTTCCTTGAGCAGTTTCTCGATGGCTTTTTCCGCCTGGCCGGAGCTGTAGCCGGGAGCTGCCGCACCGTTGATTTCAGCGGTGATGAAGCCGTTGTAGTGCATCACGCGGTCCGGGCCCGAGGTGTCGCTGACCTTGATGAAGGTCGCCAGCGGGATCATCTCGCCTTTGTTGTTACGCACTTTCAGCTGACCGATCTGGTCGGGTTCGAGACGGAACTGCTGCTCGGCCTGAACGTTGACCTGGTAGGTACGACCGAAGCGGTTGAAGTCGTTGGCATACAGCGAACCCAGGTAGATCTGCAGGGTGTCGAAAATGTCGCTGACGGCCACGCCGTGGGTCTTGGCCTTTTCCCGGTCGATCGCCGCATCGACTTGTGGCACGTTCACCGTATAGCTGGTGAACAGGCCGGCCAGTTCCGGCACGTTGTGGCTTTTGTTGATGATGTTCATGGTTTCTTTGTACAGCTCGTCGTAGCCCAGGTTACCCCGGTCTTCGATCTGCAGACGGAAACCACCGATGGTGCCCAGGCCTTGTACCGGCGGCGGCGGGAAGATCGCCATGTAGGCTTCCTGGATCCCGGCGAACTGGCCGTTCAACGCACCGGCAATCGCCCCGGCAGACATGCTCGGGTCTTTACGCTCGTCGAAGGGTTTCAGGGTAACGAACACGATGCCGGCGTTAGGGCTGTTGGTGAACCCGTTGATCGACAGGCCGGGGAACGCCACCGCACTTTCCACGCCGGGCTGTTTCAGGGCCAGGTCGGACATGCGCTTGATCACGTCTTCGGTACGGTCCAGGCTCGAGGCATCCGGCAGTTGCGCGAAGGCCACCAGGTATTGCTTGTCCTGGCCGGGGACGAAACCGGTCGGGGTGCTGGAGAAACCGAAGAACGTCAGCACCATCAGGCCGGCGTACACCAGCAGGGCAATGCCGCTGCTGCGAATGACCCGGCCCACCGTGCCGACATAACTGTGGCTGGCCTTGTCGAAGAAACGGTTGAACGGACGGAACAGCCAGCCACCGAAGATCTTGTCGAGGACCTTGGAGAAACGGTCTTTCGGCGCGTCATGGCTCTTGAGCAATACCGCAGCCAGTGCCGGCGACAGGGTCAGGGAGTTGAAGGCCGAGATCACGGTCGAGATCGCAATGGTCAGCGCGAACTGCTTGTAGAACTGCCCGGTCAAGCCGGAGATGAAGGCCGCCGGGATGAACACTGCACACAACACCAGCGCCGTCGCTATGATCGGACCGGTCACTTCGCGCATCGCACGCTTGGTGGCTTCAACCGGGGTTAATCCGAGCCCGATGTTTCGCTCGACGTTCTCCACCACCACGATGGCGTCATCCACCACGATACCGATGGCGAGTACCAATCCGAACAACGACAGGGCGTTCAACGAGAAGCCGAACAGGTGCATCACGGCAAAGGTACCGATCAGCGACACCGGCACCGCCACCAACGGAATGATCGAGGCGCGCCAGGTCTGCAGGAACAGAATCACCACCAGCACCACGAGGATCAGCGCTTCGAACAGGGTGTGAACCACCGCCTCGATGGAGCCGCGCACGAAGATCGTCGGGTCATAGACGATGCTGAAGTCCATGCCTTCCGGGAAGCTCTTCTTCAGCTCCGCCATCTTGTCGCGCACTTCGTTGGAAATTTCGATCGCGTTGGAGCCAGGGCGCTGGAAGATCGGGATCGCCACCGCCGGCTGGTTGTTCAACAAGGAACGCAGGGCGTACTGGCTGGAGCCCAGCTCAACGCGAGCGATGTCCTTCAGCCGCGTGATTTCACCGTTGTCGCCGGAGCGAATGATGATGTTCTCGAACTCTTCCTCACTGACCAAACGGCCCTGGGTGTTGACCGACAGCTGGAACGCCGTGGCATTCGGTGCAGGCGGGGCACCCAAGGCACCGGCCGCCACTTGCCGGTTCTGCTCGCGAATCGCGGTCACCACATCGGTGGCGGTCAGGTTGCGCGAAGCGGTCTTGTTCGGATCCAGCCACACCCGCAGCGAGTAGTCGCCCATGCCGAACAGCTGCACGTCACCGACACCGCCCAGGCGCGCGAGCTCGTCCTTGATGTTGAGCAAGGCATAGTTGGACAGGTAGAGCATGTCGTAGCGTTTGTCCGGCGAGGTCAAGTGCACCACCATGGTCAGGTCGGGCGATGCCTTGTCGACGGTGATACCGATGCGCGTCACTTCCTCGGGCAGTTTCGGCTCGGTCCGGGTCACGCGGTTCTGCACCTGCACCTGCGCATTATCCAGGTCAGTGCCCAGGGCGAAGGTGATGGTCAGGGTGATCTTGCCGTCGGCGGTGGACTGCGAGGACATGTACAGCATGTTCTCGACGCCGGTGATGGCTTGCTCCAGGGGAGCGGCCACGGTTTCACCGATGACTTTAGGGTTGGCGCCCGGGAAGTTGGCGCGGACCACCACGGTCGGTGGCACCACTTCCGGGTATTCGCTGATCGGTAACTGGAACAGCGAGATGGCGCCGGCGATCAGGATCAGCAGCGACAGCACCGCTGCGAAGATCGGCCGTGAAATGAAGAATTGGGAAAAATTCATCGTCGAGTTCCCTTAACCGCGTGGTGTCGCTGCAGCCACTTTCACAACCGCACCCGACGCGACCTTGGCAGGTGCGACTTGGGGCAGGTTGCTGGCTTCCAGCGCTTGTCGTTGTTGAGCCAGAGCGGCGAGGGTTTCCTGGCTGGCCATCGGGATCACTTCAGGGGTGACCGGCGAACCAGGACGTACACGTTGCAGGCCTTTGACGATGACGGTGTCATCCTTGCTCAGGCCGTTGCGCACGATGCGCAGGCCTTCGATCTTCGGACCCAGCTCGACCGAGCGATACACCGTCTTGTTGTCGGCATCCATCACCAGCACGAACTTCTTGCCCAGGTCGGTGCCGACCGCTTCGTCATTGATCAGCACGGCGGAGTAGGTGCCGCTGCCGACCAGTTTCAAGCGTGCATACAGGCCAGGGGTGTAGGCGCCGTCGCTGTTGTCGAACACGGCGCGACCGCGGATGGTGCCGGTCTTCGGGTTGACCTGGTTGTCGACGAAGTTCATCACGCCCTGGTGGGGGTTGCCGTCTTCGTTGGACAGGCCGAGGTAAACCGGGGTGGTGGCGCCACGTTTACCCTGGCGGGCGAGGGCGGTGTACTTGAGGAACACGCGCTCGTCGGCGTCGAAGTAGGCGTAGACCTTGTCGGTGGACACGACGCTGGTCAGCGCGCTGGTATCGGCGGTCACCAGGTTGCCCGCGGTGATTTCCGCACGGCTGACGCGACCGCTGATGGGTGCGGTGACGCGGGTGAAGCTCAGGTTCAATTTCGCCAGATCCAGCTGCGCCTGGAGGGCGCCGACGGCGGCACGGGCTTCCTGGGCAGCGCTGGTGCGCGAATCGGCCAACTCGGCGGAAATCGCATTGCTGGTGCGCAAGCGCTCACCGCGCTGGGCTTCGTTTTCGCTACGGTTGGCGTTGGCGCGGGATTGGGCAACCAGGGCCTCGAGTCGGCGGACCTCAGCCTGGAACGGACGCGGGTCGATCTGGAACAGCAAGTCGCCTTTCTTGACCAATGCGCCTTCAGTGAACGCCACTTCATCGATCTGGCCGGAGACCCGAGGCCGGATCTCCACGGTTTCCGGGGCTTCGAGGCGCCCGGTGAATTCGTCCCACTCGTTGACCGGTTGTTCCAGCACCTTGGCCACACTGACCTTGGCCGCGGGCAGCGTGGCGGCCGTGTCCGGAGCCTTGCCGCAGGCGCTCATCACCAACATGGCCAACAAGGCCAAGGGGAAGCGCAAATGTTTGAGTGATTGTTCCATGGATTCATCCGCCAATGTATTGAGAATGGACGGATGATGCTCGGCGAGGTTGTATCTCACGAATCGAATGAGGCAAAGGTAACTATCATTCGGAATGATATAAGCGCGAAGTGAGCCCTCTAGCGCGCACCTTTCATTAGGTTGCTATCAATCTCATTAATGACAATTCAGTCCGAAACACCCAATGTCCGGCGATACGTGCGATGCCTTCATCCAGGCGGCAATCCTGCTATGTACGATCCGGACCGCTCTCATGCCCCGCGCTGCAAGGGCCGGATGGAGAGGATGCAGATACGCTGCTTAGCCGTGCGGATGGCGATATGTACCGCATGAAAAGACGCCGTTCTGCGGCTGGATAACAACCGAATGCTCCTACGCAATGGGGTTTGGATCTCGACCGATGATCTTGAGCGATAGTGCTTTATCTCGCACATCTCGGGTAGATCCGCAGGCTTACTCGGCCCCTATTGAAGCGACTGCAAGACAAAGGCTTCGCGGTGGAACGGCTGCTGATAACACAGCAATAGCGTCGGATGGGGATTACTGACCAAATGGGCTATGTGATTGAACACTAACCGCGTCGCAATGGAGGCTCACAACTACCAGATAATTGTCAAAAGTTTGCTAGAATATGTGAGCAAATATCTCGTTTTTACCATAGGAACAGCGGGGCTATCAGACCAACGCACGCTATAGCGTGTCAAATAAGGAGATGATCGTGCAGAGAGACCCTCTAGGCGATTCGCAAAAAAAACCTCATTCACCCAGTGTAGAAGGTATACCAGCCCCGAGCGGTGAGGCCAATCTGATCGACACCGATTACGTCATCGGTCAGGACAATATCAGAGGTGATTTTTCATTCTCCTTAGATATTCATGGCAAAGTATTCATCATTTCTGCAGCCACAGTATTGCTTTTTGTCATAATGACGCTGGCACTACAGAATGAAGTTGAACCTCTTTTCAGTTCGATCCGTAATTGGTTGACCGGCCACTTGGCCTGGCTTTTCATGAGCATAGCCAACATTTTTGTTGTTCTGTGTCTCGCGCTGATTATTTCGCCTCTTGGAAAAGTTCGGTTGGGGGGTAGAGATGCCAAACCGGATCACTCATACGTCGGTTGGTTTTCTATGCTGTTCGCCGCAGGGATGGGCATTGGGCTGATGTTCTACGGTGTTGCGGAACCGATGTCTCATTATTCCGCAGCGATGGGAGGCATCAGCCTCGATGCATCCGGAGCGCGCGTTGATTGGGCACCACTTGGAGGTGCTGCGGGTGATATGAAGGCCTCTGCAGACTTGGCCATGGCCGCGACCATTTTCCACTGGGGTCTCCACCCTTGGGCAATCTACGCAATTGTTGCGTTGTCCTTGGCATTGTTTTCGTACAACAAGGGATTGCCACTTTCGATACGGTCTATATTTTACCCATTGCTGGGCGAGCGTGTATGGGGATGGCCAGGACACATCATTGACATCCTGGCAGTATTTGCCACGTTGTTCGGGTTGGCGACTTCTTTAGGCATCGGTGCGGAACAAGCAGCAGCGGGGATTGAATATCTGTTTGGTATCAAGTCCACCAATGTAAGCAAAGTGGTGCTGATTATAGGCATTACAATGATTGCCCTTTGGTCAGTGCTCTCGGGCTTGGACAAGGGGGTAAAGATGCTGTCCCAGATCAATATGGGATTGGCTTTGCTCTTGCTGCTATTCATTATTATTGTTGGCCCAACAGTGGCTATTTTCACTGGTTTCTTCAAAAACCTGGTGACCTATGTCGAATACCTGCCTGCGCTTTCCAACCCGTTTGGTCGCTCGGATACTGAGTTTACCCAAGGCTGGACGGCGTTCTACTGGGCGTGGTGGATCAGTTGGTCGCCGTTTGTCGGGATGTTCATCGCGCGTGTCAGTCGTGGGCGTACGGTCCGGGAGTTTCTGATCTCGGTACTGTTGGTGCCTTCGCTGGTATCGGTATTGTGGATGACCACCTTTGGTGGTACTGCCATCGATCAGGCAACCATTCAGGGGTTGGCAGGTGTCAAGGACGCTGTACTGGAACTGAAGTTGTTCGCCATGCTGGGGGCGCTGCCACTCAAGGAAATCACATCATTCCTCGGGATTGTCCTGGTTATTGTCTTTTTCATCACATCCTCGGACTCCGGTTCGTTAGTGATCGATACGATTACGGCGGGAGGAAAGATCGATGCACCCGTCCCGCAGCGGGTTTTCTGGGCCATCATCGAGGGCGTAATCGCTATCGCGCTGCTGTTGGGGGGAGGGTTGGTCGCACTGCAGGCGATGGCGGTCTCCACGGGGCTGCCCTTCGCCATTGTGCTAATGATCGGATGTATTTCGCTGGTCAAGGGGCTGATGTCTGAACCCCGATCCTAATCCGTTGTAACAGGTAGAAAAAAGGTGCATCTGTGAGGATGCACCTTTTACAGGCGTTTTTTGTGTGTCAGTCCCATAGCTCACCAACGGCGATAGAGGGGGTGTAGTGATTGGCAATTTGCGCCTGCAACAACTCTGCCGTTGCGAGGGCATCAGTGAGGGCATGATGAGCGTGATATTGAGGCAGGTTGTACCGCATACGGCTATCAGCCAGCCTGATCGAGAGAAGAGGGCGGCGAAACAATCTGTCAATCCAACCGCGTTGTTTTCGGTGCATTCGCGCCTCCAATTGCATGGTGTCAATCACCGGGAACTGCAATCCTTCTCCAGTGTGACGTCGCAACGACTGATCAAGAAAACCTCGTTCGATGGCCCGGTAGTGAACGACTATCACTTTTCCAGCCATGGCTTCCAGAAGTGTCTCCAATACGTCGGGCAATTGTGGTGCATTCAAGATATCGCTGTGTGTGATGTGGTGGAAGGTGACCGATTCGCCACGTAGCTCTGATGGTGGATTGATTAGCCAATACAAGGCTGCGCCACAACGTATTCGCTTCAGCGTGAAAGGCAGAAGGCCGATACTGACAATATTGTGGGCGTGGGCATTTAGCCCAGTGGTTTCAACATCTATTGCGAGCATTTCTACCTGCTCTAACGGTGTCTGTGCGTCGACCACCCCCGCTTGATAAAACCGCTTGAGCAGTGGGTGCTTGGCTTCCTGTGCGAGCGACTTGAATTGCGCAGCCCAATCGCGTATTTCAATTCTCTTTTGCACGTTCATGCCTATCATCGCGAAGGTCGGATGCTGCCTGGGTACCTGAAACGTAAAAACTTCTGCGCATTACTCAGCACCTGGAACGCCTCCTTGAGGTTGTGACGTTCGCTATTTGAAAAACGTTCGGGCTCAATATAGTTGTCTGGTTTTTGCCCTTGCTCGATCGCATCTGCCTGGTGTCGGATCCGCACCATGGATAGAAATTCCAAGGCATAGCGTAAATGTTTGATGGCCTCCGGTTGCATGAGTTGTGTGGCGCTGATGGCTTCAAGTCGATCAAAGGAGTTCTGCGCCGTACTCCCGCACGCCAGGGCATGAATGCGGATGACATCGGTCAATGGGGCGGTGCCACGACCTTTGAGATTGATCAACTGCTTGTGTTGACCATCCGTCTCCATAACGAATGTGCGGAAAAAGCCCAAGGGTGGCGTTCTGTTCAACGCGATACGGGCCATTGCGTTGAGAAAGGTCGGCGTGACGCTCGACTTTTTCGCACACAGGTTTTTTAGTTTCTCAACCAATTCGAGTTCGCCGTAGACACCGTCAAGATCGAAGAAGATGCAGCTTTTCAGTAGAGTGGCGGGGTTGGGGTTTTCGATCCACTGGGTGAAATACGATTGCCAGACTCGCAAAGGCTGACGCCATTGATCATTGGTTGCCATTATGCCGCCTTTGCAATAGCTATAGCCGCAGGCAGCAAGCCCGTCACTGACGTAACCCGCAAGCCTTCTAAAGTACTCGTCGTGTTTTTCGGGATCGAAGCGGTCGTCCAGTACCAGCGCGTTGTCCTGATCAGTCAAGAGCAATTGTTCATCACGCGCCATTGACCCAAGCACCATGAAGCAGTACGGAACGGGGGGCGGCCCTAACTCTCTCTCTGCCAGTTCAAGCAAGCGCTGGGTGAAGGCTCGTCCGATACCGGAAATAGCGTTACCGATCATCTGGGCCGTGGCTCCGTCACGCACCATACGGATATAGGTGCCGCGCAAGTCCCGCAGGAGAGATCGCAAACCTGTGACAGAGGTCTGGTGGGAAATACTGTTGACCAGATACAAGCTGCTCTGCGACTCGTGCCGAATAATGTCTGACAGATTGATCAGGCCTAGGGTGCGGCCTTTATGAACTACCGGCAGATGATGGATGTTGCGCCTTAGCATGCATAGCATGGCTTCAAATACCGAGTCATCCGCCTGGATGACTATCGGATCACCTGACATCACTTCAGCAACCGTCATGGCACTGGCACAACCATTGGTGGCCACCACTCTTGTGCGAAGATCCCTATCGGTGACAATTCCCAGCATCCTCTCAGAGCCCTGCTGACCAGGTTCCAGTACAACCACACAAGAGACGCTTTCCTGGGTCATCAATCGCGCGGTTTCATGGATGGAAGTGCTTGGGCCAACCCAGACCAAATTACGGGAAATTAAAGCGCGTGACTTGAGTTGTATCAAATCGCTTGCTCGCCCTTGAGCCTCGACAGCAGACTTGAGTCTGGAGTGGCCTTCTGCTTCGACAAAGTCAGCGAAACTGTCGTTTTGATCGCAAAGTTCGGCGAACACATCCGCAGGGATAAAGTAAATCAGACTGTCTTCGAGTGCGCGGGCTGGGAAACGCACCTTGTTACTGCGCAATAGCCCCGCTTGGCCAAATATATCGCCTTCCTCAAGACGATTGTAAAGCTCACCGTTGCGTCTATAGATTTCTACCGCACCACTGCGCACGTAGTGCAAGTCGCGAATAATTTCGCCGGCTTCAAGGATCTTGCTTCCCGCTTTGAAGTAACTGACCTCAACGCGCTGCGCAATCGCTTCCAGGGTTACTTGCGATAGCGTGTCAAAAGGAGCGAACCGGTGAAGATGGTCGCGAATTTCCAGTAACTCTATCTGCATGGCGTCTCGTACCTAACGGGTATGGAGCAATGGGTGCTGTTCTGTCGCTGCAGTTTCATTAGACGCTTCGGGATTGTTCGCTACTGCTCTGTCACCGGCGTCTTGCGTCCTGATGATAGATGAAAACCGCCCCAATTGAGGCCAAGCCGTACTGCAGTATCCGAAGCAAAAGTACGCTGAGTTTTGCCGCCGATAGCCAGCGTTGTTCTGAAACGAATGCATCAACATGTACACCAGTATCGCACCAATGTGGCCCCCAAGGTAGAAAAGCCATATGCAGGTTAATGCTCCATTGTGTATTTCCTGGTGGTGCACGAATGATCCGATCGAACCAACACGGCCCACCCGCGCGGTGGTGTGCGCCAAACTACTGTTTTTGGACGTAAGCAACGACCGACTTTCGAATGGCCTCCCTTGCTTCATCTGCGCACCCCCAACGCCCCACCTTCACCCACTTGCCCGGCTCCAAAGCCTTGTGGTTTTCGAAATAATGTTGGATCTGGGCTAGCAACAGTACAGGAAAATCTTCCCACTCCTTCACGTGGCTGTAGATAGGGGTAAGGTTCTCGTGAGGAACCGCGACTACTTTGGCTCCCGGGCCTGTTTCGTCATTTGTGTGCATCACACCAACAGGACGACTACGAACTACAACGCCAGATGATATCGGATAAGGGCAAATCAAAAGTACGTCCAGAGGGGCGCCATCTTCACACAGGGTATTCGGAATAAATCCGTAGTAGGCTGGATAGAGAGTCGATGCACAGAGGAAGCTGTCAACGAAAATCTGCCCGCTTAGATTGTCCACCTCGTAATTAACTGGCGAATGGTTGGCAGGCATCTCGATAACTGTAAAAAAGTCATCGGGGATCTCGTTACCTGCTGTAATGTCCTCATAACTCATGTTCATACCTCAACGGTTTAAAAAGACTACCCGCTAATCCCATTCAGCTTGCAATACTCCTCCCAATCCATTTCTACCATGTCTGCCACTTCACGATGAAATTCCAACGTCAGGAGTTTCAGGTCTTCGGAAGACTCTGAAATCATTATGAGCGTTAGTTCCCAGACTTCGATCCCCAGACACATCGCCTCTTGCTCAAAAGCGGACTCGATACATAGTTTTCTTTCAATCGGATTCAGCCCTTTGACATCGTCATTGAGTGATGAATTGCCGTTGAAAAACTTCGAGAGGGCTAACTCTCTTCGTAAATCATCCGAGTTCATCAGGTTCTCCAATATTGGGATCCGTCTCGGTATTTTTGCCTGATGATACATGAATATTGTCCATGGCTAGGCAATCTCAGTGTCAGCGAACCAATTGCGAATAATTTTAAAGAAAAACAAATGCATCGTGTCCCACCAACGTGTCCACCAAGTACCGGCCTCCTCATATTCAAGGGCAATTAATGGCCGACTGCCCAACTTTCGGCCATCATCATACAGTTCCAGCCTTCCGACGATGGTTCCAGCAGCAATAGGGGCCTCAAGCGGTCCATCAATCTCAAAGCGCGTTTCTACTTTTCGATTTGTATTTTTGGGGAGGGTAAGAGTCAGATCATCCAGCAATCCCAGCGCAATCGACCGCTGCTTACCTTTCCAGAGCGCAGATTCTGTGAGTATCTCCCCGCCTTCTACATAGGTTTTGGTGTCGTAGAAGCGAAATCCGTAGCCCATCAGCTTTTCCGTTTCTGCTGTGCGCTTATGGGTACTGCTTGCGCCAAGGATCACGCTGATCAAGCGTCGCCCGGCTCGGTGCGATGAAGCCACCATGCAATAACCGGCCGCCTCGGTATGGCCGGTTTTCAGCCCATCGAAACTGGAGTTACGCCATAAAAGAAGATTTCGGTTGGCCTGTCGAATTCCGTTCCAAGTGAAGTGTTTCTTGGCGTAGAGCCTATAGGATCCGGTTCCTTCGCCAATGATTGCTGCCGCTAGAGTGGCCATATCGCGAGCAGATGAATAATGCGCTGGCTCAGGCAACCCGGTGGCATTCATAAAGTGTGTATTGCCCATTCCTAAGGTGGTAGCGGTCGCGTTCATCATCCCGACGAAGACGCTTTCGCTCCCAGCTGCGTGCTCAGCCAGTGCAACGCTTGCATCATTACCGGAGACGATGATCACACCTTTCAGCAAATCATGAATCGAGACTGAGCTGCCAGGGTCAAGAAACATTCGTGAGCCACCCGTACGCCAAGCGTTTTCGCTGACCGTAGCTGTGTCATTTTCTTTCATGCGTCCGGCCTTGATCTCACGTGTAATGACAAGCGCGGTCATCATTTTTGTCAGGCTGGCCGGAGGTAGCCGCATATCGCTGTTGTGACTGGTAATAACGCTACCCGTTGCCGCGTCAATCAGTATCCAGGCTTTGGCGCCGAGCTTGGGTGCTGCAGGGATCATCGCCCCTCGAGTGGTCGTTTCAGCCCGAGCATGGTTAACACAGGCAAGAGGCGTTGTTGCGCAAAGCACGGTCAACACAAGCCGGAACAACAAATATTTCACAAGCAGGAAGCCTTGGTTTAGCAGAAAGTACTGAAAACCTAGTCCACCGCCCTGAAGCGCTCAAATTAAACTCAATTAACTTAAATTTAATGTTCGGCCTGTGAGGAATACCAAAATCAGTCGGAGACCATCGGGCAGTGAATCAAGACACGGGTTCCGCGGTGTGTAGCCGCAGGTTGAATATCCAGCGAGTAGCCGTGCAATTTGACGATGGCAGCGACCAACGATAATCCAAGACCATGCCCGGGCTGCATTCTGCTTGCATCTCCACGATAGAGTCGACGAATGACATGTGTACGGTCCGTCTCGGGTATGCCGGCACCATCGTCGGCGACTTCAATGAGAACCGTTGAATCCTTGATACTTCCCTGCAGTTTGATATGCCCACCCTCTGGCGTAAATTTGATCGCGTTATCGAGCAAGTTGACCAAGGCCTCAAACAGCAACGAAGCGTCACCATACAGTTGTGGTAGGTCATTGGTGATTTCCAGAGAAAGCGTCTGAGAGCGATTGAGTGCCAAGGGTTCGTAAAATTCATGTGCTTGTTGTAACAACGCCATGATGTGGAAAGGTGCAAATGCTGAGCGGCGGCGAATGTCTTCGAGTTCGGCAACCCGAAGCAATCCCTGGAAACGCACCATGATCGATTCGCTTTCCTCAAGAGCCTGATTTAATATTTGCTCGTGTTCACTGTCCAAAGGCAGTTGCTGGAGCTGATAAAGCCGTGCACGCAACCGTGTCAGTGGCGTACGCAGATCATGGGCGACACCATCGCAGACGCTTTTAACCTCATGCATCAGTTGTTCGATATGGTCGAGCATCGTATTGACGGCGTTCGCCAGCATATCCAACTCGTCGCGACGGGCTGATAAGGGTAAGCGCTCCGACAAATTGCCTGAAACAATACTCTCCGTACAAAGCTGCAGACGTTTGACACGGCGCAGCGGGAGACGCCGTAATAAATGCCAGCCAATCAATCCGGGGATGAGTGTTAATGAAAATCCCCACATCAATGCCTGCTCAATAATTCCCCCGACGGCTGAAATCGAGCCACCGTCCCGGGCCAAAATAAGAATGTGTCCATCGCGGCGTCGAGTCAAAAGGGCATAGCTGCTTCTGGTTTCTTCATCGGGTAACGCTATACTCAACCCGCGCTCAAGGTAATGGACCTTCCCATCATCGGGCAAACTGGAACGCAGTTTGAGCAGGTCTCCCGCAATATGCTGGCCATCGGCTGTGAATAATCCATACGCATCGATTCCGGGCGTTGAATAGGCTTCACTGGCAGCCAGTTCTTTTGCCAGTTTTTTATCATCGACTTTTTGATAGTAATGCGCACGCTGCAATAATGTCCGCTCTGCAACGGTTCCCAGGTAGTGGGAGATTTGCCAATACAATACGCCGGTGAAGAGTGCCCCCCAAGCCACAAAAAATATGGCGTAGAACCCGATCAAACGACTACCGGAAGAGCGCCACTCCTCAGTCTTTGGTAGCAAGGACATAGCCAGCACCACGTATCGTATGGATGACGGGAGAGTCTTTATCGCCTTCGAGCTTTTTGCGCAGTCGGCCTATGTGAACATCTATGATGTTCGTTCCCGGATCGAAGTGATAACCCCAGACCTCTTCGAATAGCATGGTGCGCGTAACTAGCTGGCCGGCACTGCGCATCAGGTAATTGAGCAGTTTGAACTCGGTTGGAAGCAGCAGGATGTGTTCGTTGTTTCGAGTCAATTTGTGCTCGACCAGATCCAGTCGCAGGTTTCCACAACTGAGATGTGGATGGCTATAATCGGCACTGGTGCGCCGAAGCAACGCGTCTAAACGCGCAAGCATCTCGGTAGGCGAAAATGGTTTGGTCAAATAGTCGTCGCCGCCCGCCCGAAGCCCCTTGACGCGCTCATCTACGTCTGAAAGTGCACTGATCATGAGGACCGGTGTCTGAATACCAAGGCTCCTTAACGTACTGACAATGGTTAGCCCATCAAAATCGGGAAGCATCCGATCCAGGGTGATGGCCTCGTAGCCTCCAGCAATCGCCAAGGCCAGTCCGTCTCGTCCGGTTTCGGCCCATCTGGAGCTGAAACCGTTGCGTTGGAGCGCGGCGATAATGACTTCCGCCGTTACCTCGTCATCCTCTATAACCAACGCGTAAGTCATAACTTCCCCCGTTTAATGCCGACAGTTGATACGGCGTACCCTAGTGACCAACACGATGGCCGAAAATTAAATATTTCTTAATCCACCTTAACCTTGATGCGTTCCAAAGCACGGATATATTTGTCATGGCGGATGCTTACACGTACTGACAGACGGAAAAATGTGACCCCCTATCTGGCTTTCTTTTTGCTTGCGTTCGGTCTGTTGTGTACCTATGCGAATTGGATTACTGCGAAGAACAATCCGGCGTAGCGGCGCTCAATCGTCTTCCTTCCATCAGGTCATTCCCAGTGATTTGATTCTAACCAGCATCAAATACCAAATCGACTGCTGAGCAAAACGGTGCCGACCATTCGATCATGCCTTAGCTATGCAGCTTAACGCGACCGGCAAACATCAAAAAAGCTCGTATACGTGGTACGGCCATTTTCACGCATTAGCAGCAAATTTCTTGCTTGCTCAGGGCTGATGACACCTACCACGGGGACCTTGCAACTAACGATTTACGCAGGTGTCGATTGTTTACGGTTGCGGATCAATGCTCGTTTTCCACTGCTGGAGAACCCTATGACTCGGCAAGAAGAATTTTTGGCAAAAGCGCTTGAAATACACCATGAGTACGAACAGGCGACAGCTATCCTCCACGCCATGATGAGTAAAAACGTTGCCGTTGGTCCTGCGTGGGATGCTGCTGTCGAGAGGCAACTCGCAGCACTTGACACCTGGATGGAGTTGCCTCGTGCTTACGGCGATCTTCAGGCTGACGACTGATGCAATGGTGGTCAGTTGGTGTAACACCCATGGCCAACGAGCGATCAATTTTAGTATCACTTGATAGTGACGTGATCGGTCAGATTTACGGATTTGCGTGAGAGGTGATGAACCCTGGGTGGAGTATTCTTGACAGCCAAAGGTTCATTCAGTCGCATGGGCCGGTCATTTGCATCGTACTTGTTAACTCCTTATCATCCGGCTGGGTGCGTTGCGGCATACGGCACAGCGCAGGTTAAACTCAAACGTTGGTCGGGCCGCCAGCGGAGAGTCAATGTGTCTGAAAAAAACTCGACGTCCTCCTCTATTCCCCGTCCTCAGGTTCTGACCGATCGCGCACTGTCCGCAATAGAGCGTTTTTCGCATATCGAGGCGGTCAGCGGCATCGTCTTGCTACTCGCTGCGATGGTTGCACTCATCTGGGCCAACAGCCCGCTTGCTGATTCTTATGAGCACTTTTGGAACACCCGACTCACCTTGGGTTTAGGCGAGTTTACGGTCTCGTGTTCGCTGCATTTTTTGGTCAATGATGGGCTGATGGCTATGTTCTTTCTCGTGGTCGGAGCCGAGATACGCCAGGAGATCAATGACGGCGCGCTTGCGAATCTCAAACTGGCGACGTTACCCCTTGGCGCTGCGTTAGGTGGCGTCATGATGCCGGCGATTATTTACATGGCATTCAATCAGGGTACCGAAGCCAGTACAGGGTGGGCAGTACCCACCGCCACCGACATTGCGTTTGCTGTCGGGGTTCTCGCACTGTTAGGAAAGTCGATTCCCAATGGTATTCGCGTGCTGCTGCTCGCACTGGCCATCATCGACGATATCGTTGCCATATTGATCATTGCCGTTTTCTATACCGCGAGCCTGGATTACCTGGGCTTAGTGGTCGCGATGAGCGGGTTGGCGCTGGTGCTGCTTTTTCAGAGAATGGGCATTGGCAAGGCCTATGTATACATGCTGCCTGGCGCCATTGTATGGTTTGGCCTTCTGAAAACCGGTGTTCACCCCACACTGGCGGGCGTAATACTCGGTCTGATGACGCCGGTAAACTCCAAGCCCGCAACGGAACGACCACTGGATACAATTGGGCGAAATTTCCATGAGTTGATGGAGCGTTTCTCCCATTCCACCAACAGTCCGCAGGAGGTCGCCAAGCCGCTGAAGCAACTTCAGCAAGCACAGAGGGAAATACTGCCTCCGGTGCAGCGGGTCCAGATAGGATTGCACCCATGGGTAGCGTTTGGTGTCATGCCGCTCTTCGCTTTGGCCAATGCGGGCGTAGGTCTTGAAGGCATAAATCTGGACAATGAGGTCTCTCGGAATATCTTCATGGGTGTGATATCAGCGCTTGTGCTCGGCAAGCCGCTGGGAATCATTCTTGCGAGCGTCACCCTCGTCAAACTCAACGTTTGCAAGCTGCCTGAAGGGGTGACATGGAGTGGTATCGGACTGGTGGGTTTGCTGGGCGGTATCGGATTTACGATGTCGATCTTTATTTCATCGTTGGCTTTTTCTGATCCTGCGTTACTTTCTTCGGCAAAACTCAGTGTTCTTGTGGCTTCGTCAGTGGCTGCAATTATCGGGTTGATCTGGGGGAAAATGAAGTTCTGACGGTATGCTCCCGGTTCAATATCCGATTGTGCGAACATCCACGGCGCACTGGCTGACTAGCCAGTTCGCCGTGAAATCGAATCTTACGATCTATTATTTGACCAATGTGATTGGGATGCTGGAGAGCTGAATCACTTTTGCCGCGACAGAGCCCAGGAAGATTCCCGCCAGGAAACCGTTGCCATGTGAACCTAAAATGATGCTGTCACATCCCAAGGATTGCGAGGCGGCTACAATTTTGCTGGCCGCGTCACCCAGCAACGTGTGAAATGTGAATGCAATGCCTTCTTGCTTCAGCAGAGCAACTGCCTTTTGTGAATCTTCAGCACTTTTGTGATCGTAGTAGCGATCAAGCTCATCCTCGGCTGTGTCTTGTGCGATTCGTGTCGGTAAAAGTGGCTGCACATTCACCAAATTTACCTCAACACTTCCCCCCAGCAATCCGCCATCCTGGATCAGTCCGATGAGGTAAAGCACCGCGCGTTCTGAATGCTCGGAACCGTCGACAGCAACAAGAATTTTATGCATTTCCAGATCCTTTTTTCAGTGGCCTGAAGGTGCTTGTCCAGCAAGCGTTCCCCAAGCGAACCTCCTTGCGGCACAAGGGGAACAGTTGCAGATTGCACCCCAATAGTATGGGGCCAGCTTGCAACCGAGTTCTACTCGGACAAACGTATTCGAATCTGTTTTTCGATCTCGATGATGGCAAAGAGTGCAACGCCTACGCCAATGATCAGCAGGCCATCAACGAAGGGGATCGCTTGCGTAGCGAATACCTTTTGCAGCGGTGGTGCATAGGTGATGGCGAACTGAGCGAAGGTAACCACTGCGACGGTCATCCACACGACCTTGGTGCCTCGAATGCCCTTCCAGGTAAGCGATGTGCTGTAGAGATTGCGAATGAAGAACAGATGGAATATTTCCATCACGACTAACGTGTTCACCGCGATGGTTCGGGCCAACTCCACTGAGTAGCCACGGTCGAGCGCATACGAAAAAATGCCGTAAACGCCGCAGAGAAACAGAATGGAAACAAGCACCATATGCCAAACTAATGCACCGCTTATCAGTGGCTGTTTGCGCGAGCGTGGCGGTCTGCGCATGGTGTTTTCTTCGGTAGGCTCGAACGCCAGAGCGATGCCGAGTGTCACTGCGGTAATCAGGTTGATCCACAGAATCTGTATCGGCGTCACCGGCAGCGTAATGCCGAGTAGCAGCGCGACAATGATGGTCATCGTCTCGCCCGCGTTGGTAGGCAGCGTCCAGCTCAGCACTTTCTTGATGTTGTCGTAGACTGTCCGCCCCTCGCGCACCGCCGCCACGATGGATGCGAAGTTGTCATCAGCCAACACCAGGTCTGCGGCTTCCTTGGCGGCTTCGCTACCTTTCCCGCCCATGGCGATACCGGCATCTGCGCGCTTTAGCGCTGGAGCGTCGTTTACGCCATCGCCGGTCATGGCCACTGTCATGCCGTTCGATTGCAGCAGCATTACCAACCTGAGCTTATGTTCGGGGCTGGTGCGCGCAAAAATATTGACGTGCTTTACCGCCTCCTTCAGAGCGGCATCGTTCATGGCGTCGAGGTCTACGCCAGTCAGCACCATTTCGGGATTTTCCAGGCCAATCTGGCGACCGATAGTGGCGGCGGTACCGCCGTGATCGCCAGTGATCATTTTGACGACAATGCCTGCTGCTTGGCATTGCTGAACTGCCTTTATCGTCTCGGGTCTAGGCGGGTCAATCAGTCCGACCATGCCCAGCAGGGTTAACCCTCCTAGTACATCCCCAAACTCCAACACGGTGTGCTCGGGCGGAACTGATCTCACTGCAAACGCCAATACACGCTGCCCCCTGGCAGCAATGGCGTTTGCCTGTGCGTGCCAGTAGTCCGCATTGAGCGGTTCAGTCCCGCCAGCGTTGACGAGCTGCTGCGTGCTCATGGCCAGTATTTGCTCTGGCGCGCCTTTCACATAGATAGAGGCATGTCGATCATGGTTGTGATGCAGTGTCGCCATAAAGCGGTGTTTCGCGTCAAACGGAATGGCATCGGTGCGGGGCCAGGCCCGATGATCTTCATCGCTATCAATTCCGGTCTTTCCGGAAAATGCCAGCAAGGCACCTTCCATCGGGTCACCCTCTACCTTCCATGAGTCTTCATGCAAGCGCAGTACAGCATCGTTGCACAGGCTGGCTGCTCTCCCCAATTCTGCCAACGCAGGGTGAGTCGATATGTCGACTAGCTGATTTGCAAGGCTGATACTTCCCGCTGGCTGGTAACCTGCGCCATCGACTGTGAAGATGAGATCGTTGGTGACGACCGATGCCACCATCATTTCGTTGCGGGTGAGTGTGCCAGTCTTGTCAGTGCAGATGACGGATACCGAGCCGAGTGTCTCGATAGCAGGCAGGCGACGCACAATGGCGTTGCGGCGAGCCATTGCCCGAACGCCGACCGCAAGCGTGATGGTAAGGACGGCGGGCAGCCCTTCAGGTATCGCCGCTACCGACATCCCCACCACGACCATGAAGATCTCGGTGAACTCGTAGTGCCCGACATAATGGCCAAACACGAGCAACAGGCCGCCGATTAACAGGATCAGGATCGTCAGCCAGCGCGCAAACACGTTCATTTGCTGCACCAGCGGGGTGGTCAGCGTTTCTACACCGGCAAGCAGCGTACTGATGCGTCCGATCTCGGCTGCTGCTGCGGTAGCGACGACAACCCCTGTCGCTTGCCCGCAAGTCACGAGCGTACCGCTGAACGCCATGCAAGTACGATCACCCAGGGCTGCGTCAAGGGCCACCGGTTTGGTATGTTTTTCTACGGGTAGGGATTCACCGGTAAGAATGGCTTCTTGAATTTGAAGTCTGTTCGCGTGCAGCAGGCGTAAATCAGCAGGGACTTTGTCTCCCGCCTCCAGCAATACGATATCGCCCGGTACTAGTTCCTCACCCACAATACTTAAGCGTTCGCCTGCGCGAATCACGGCGGCGCGCGGTGCCAGCATCTGCCGGATAGCGTCCATGGCTTTTTCCGCTTTTCCTTCCTGGACGTAGCCAATGATTGCGTTTGCAATTACCACAGCCAGAATCACCACCGTATCCCACAGATGTTGCAGCATCGCGGTAATCGCAGCGGATCCTAGAAGCACGTAAATCAGAATGTTGTGAAATTGCCGCAAGAATCGCAGCCACGCCGGTCGCCGCGCTGCTTCTGGCAAGCGATTGAACCCAGTGCGGTCAAGCCGGGCTTGAACGTCGGCCACGTCCAGTCCGACATGCTCATTGACCTCAAGCAGGTTCTTCACCTGCTCTGCAGGCAGGGAGTGCCAGGCCACGGAATGCGGAGGGATTGGCGCTTGCTCAGCTGCTGCGTTGACTACCTGCTTCATCAAGGAGTATCTCCTGTGCACACAGCTCAACGAAGCGGGCCTGTGTCTACTTACAAGCTTAGGTGGCCATGAGCTGGCGTGGGTATATCAGAATGCTGAGAAATCGTCGGTCGCTCTTGCATGTTTACTGCCATGAAGATGATAGGAGTGAAGGTGAATATGCAACCAGAGAATTTGAAACTGTTGATTTAAATCAATCTGTTGGTGGTTAAATAGTGTAACCGGATATTTTGGTGGCCGCTATTATTTTAGTGTCATGAATAATTTTTATGTATTGGCTGCTTGGTTGTTATACGTTTCCAGCCTGTACTTGCTGAGGTGTCAAATATCTTATGTGGTTATTGGTTATTGGTTTCTGGCTTTAAGGGGTAGGACTTATGATTACTATTGCTAATTTAATAAGTGTATGTGGTATTTCCTTGTTGATGTATGAATATGTCGCGCATGCAGATATCTTTGGTTTAAGCTGCATTCGAGAGCGTTTGATGGAGAACGTAAATAGCGTTGTACAGAAAGGTAATAAACTGTTGATTGCATGACGTAGCCCAACCGTCTAGTGCAGATGTTATTATATGCTTTTTTAGTACCCCTAAGGACGCTGATGACCAAGCATCAAGCCAAAGCCAAAGCCGAAACCCCTAGAGCAGCTGCCGTTCTGGCCCGTTTCCTATCCTCCGAAGCCGCTGGAGGTCTTGTGCTGATGGCAGCAGCTTTGGCGGCTCTGATTGTTGCCAACTCGCCTCTGTCCGAGCGTTATTTTGCACTCCTGCACACTGTCTGGTCGGGCTTGTCCGTGGCGCATTGGGTGAACGATGGGCTGATGGCGATCTTCTTCCTGATGGTGGGTCTCGAGATCAAAAGAGAAGTGCTGGCAGGTGGACTTTCCACCTGGGGCCAGCGCGCCTTGCCGGGGTTTGGTGCCTTAGGCGGCATGGTTGTTCCTGCGCTGATCTACATCGCAATCAACTGGGGTAATCCTGAGACCATGGGCGGGTGGGCCATCCCTGCGGCTACCGATATCGCATTTGCCTTGGGTGTCTTATCGCTGCTGGGCAAGCGAGTCCCGATTTCACTGAAGGTATTCCTTGCCGCCTTAGCGATAATTGACGATCTCGGCGCGGTCGTGATCATTGCCTTTTTCTATACATCGGGTCTTTCCATGCCGATGTTGCTGGCATCACTCGCAACTCTGGTCATTCTGATCGCAATGAATCGATTGGGCGTAAGACGACTGTTTCCGTATCTCCTGGTCGGGGGCGTGTTGTGGTTCTTCGTCCTGCAATCGGGGGTACATGCCACCCTGGCGGGTGTTGCACTGGCACTGTGTATTCCCATGGGCAAGCCGGAAGAAGAAGCTCGTTCCCCGTTGCTGTTCCTCGAAGAAAAGCTGCACTCATGGGTAGCGTTTGCCGTAGTGCCTATTTTTGGCTTCGCCAATGCGGGTGTTTCATTGACCGGTATTTCCATGGAGAACCTGATCGATCCGGTTCCTCTGGGTGTAGCGCTGGGCTTGTTGGTGGGCAAGCAGGTCGGTGTTTTTCTATTGGCTGCACTGGCTATTCGTATGGGCTTGGCCAAGATGCCAGAGGGTAGTAACTGGATACAGCTGTACGGCGTGGCGCTCTTGTGCGGAATCGGTTTCACCATGAGCCTGTTTATAGGCAATCTGGCATTCCCTGGATCGCCTCATTTGGTCGATGAGGTCAAAGTCGGGGTATTGATTGGTTCGATTTTCGCTGCGATTGGTGGCGTCATCGTTCTGCGCCGCTGCAGCGCCCAAGCGAGTGCTGCCGTAGCCAGGTAATCTCGCCTGAGATGACCGCAGTATTTCTCGAGGCAAAGAAATACTGTGGTTCAGTAACCCGCGTCAGTGAACAAGATTCCCCGGCTGATCGTGGGGAGCTCGCTCTGGCGCTTGGGGACTCTTCTGTGGCTGACGCAAAAAACGGCGTGGAAGATGCCGGGTTCAAGGCCCCCGCTGACAAAGTTGCGAGCAATTGCAGGAGCCTATCCGAACTACATTCAAATTTCAGCCTGCATCGCATGCCCACATCTGCAGGGAGGGCTGATTATAGGTCGGTGCTCCGACCCACTGGCTCACCGAGGAGCACTGGCCACTGAAGCACAACTGGTAATCGCCAGCCTCCGGTGTTCGCCCCAGGTTCAGTGGCTGTAGAGGCGGCAGCAGACGTCGGTAGTGCCAACTGCCATTCTCCAGTCGAGCGTCTGGCGGAATCTCCATCCCCGCGCCGTTGCCACGTACACGAGCTTCTTCCAGTACCAGGCCCTGTTCGGTGACGCGGTAGTCCTCCTCCCAGCGAATCTTTTCAATGGTGTGATTCCACGCCAGCGTGAAGTGCGAAATCGACAGTTGAGCCCACACGGCGCCGGTGAGACCCAGACATAATCCGATCATGCGGTGGCGATCCCCGCCTTACGGGAGCGCCAGACGTGTTGGAGTATCACCAACGCCCCAAGGGCGAAGCCCAACTCATCGGTCAGTGGCAACGCCACCACCAGCAAGGCGCCTGCGCCAACACTCAATAAACGCTCCCATACGGGCATCCTCCGTTGCAGGTAACCGGTGGAAGCCATCCCCCAGAGCCCGACCGCTAACGCTGTCTTGATCAGCATGTAGGCGGTCATCCACAAATTGTCGCCTTGCAGCATGAGCGCCGGGTTGTAGACCGCCATAAACGGGATGACGAACCCCGCCAGTGCAATTCGCACCGCCCACAGGCTGATCTTGAATCCGCTCTCCTTGGCGATCGGTGCCGCAGCAAAGCAGGCGAGGGCGACCGGTGGCGTCAGGTCGGCGAGGATGCCGAAATAGAACACGAACATATGCGACACGATCAGCGGCACCCCCAACTCCAAGAGGGCAGGGGCTGCGATCGAACTGGTGATGATGTAATTGGGAATGGTCGGGATGCCCATGCCCAGAACCAGGCAGGTGATCATCGTCAGTATCAGCGACAGCAACAGGTTGTCTCGGCCAATGGCCAGTATGTAACCGGCAAAGGTGGAGGCGACGCCGGTCAGTGATACCACGCCGATGATGATGCCTACCAGAGCACAGGCGATCCCTACCGGTACCGCATGGCGTGCGCCTTCGACCAGCGCATGCAGGCAGATGGTCAGTGTTTCTCGACCGCCCTTGATGAACCCGCAGACCACCACCAGTACTGCGATGACCGCAAATATCACGGCGATCCCCAGCTGGAAAAAACCGGTGCACAGGATGCCTAGCGCTACCCAAAAAGCGCAGCGCAGGCCAAAATTTTGCACCCGAAGAATGATCGCCGAACCGAGAATCACGATGGCCGTCAGTGCCAGTCCGACCATGCCCGAGAATAGGGGCGTGCGCCCGGAAAACAGCAGGTAGACCAAAACCAGCAGTGGAATCAGCAGGTACCAGTTCTCTTTTACTGCGCCCAAAGCGCTGGGGCATTGATCCTTGGGAAGTCCTTTGAGATTCGAACGCTTGGCTTCCAGATGAACCATCCAGAACACCGAACCGAAGTAAAGGATGGCAGGAATCAACGCCGCCTTGGCAATCTCCACGAACGGCACGTTGATGGTTTCGGCCATGATGAAAGCGACTGCGCCCATCACTGGCGGCATCAACTGACTGCCCATGCTGGAGGTCGCTTCCACCCCTCCGGCAAACGCAGCCCGGTAGCCAAAGCGTTTCATCAACGGAATAGTGAATTGCCCCGTGGTCACGACGTTAGCAATCCCCGAGCCGGTGATGGTCCCCATCAGCGCCGACGAGGCGACCGCGACTTTGGCTGGCCCGCCCAACTTGTGACCGAACAGGCCCATGGCGAAGTCGGTGAACAGCTTGATCATTCCGGCTTGTTCGAGGAACGCGCCGAACAGGATAAACAGAAAGATGTAGGTGGCCGACACGTAGGTCGGTGTGCCGTACAGCCCCTCGGTGCCAAATGACAACTGGTTGATGATCTGGTCGAAGCCATAACCGCGGTGTGCCAGCTCGCCCGGTAGATACTCGCCGAACAGGCCATAAGCCAGGAACAGGCCGCAGATGATTGGCAGCGCAATGCCCATTACCCGACGTGCAGCTTCGAACACCAGGGCAACCAGCAGGATACCTATTACCATATCGGTGGACGTCAGATCCCCCGAGCGCTGGATCAAGTCTGCCTCGAACACCCACTGATACATCGCTGTGGCAATGGCTGCGAGGCTGAGCAGCCAACCCAGCGGCTGCCAAGGGCGATCCTTGCCGTAAGCGGGGTAACTTAAAAATACCACCCACAGCAGGAAGCCCACGTGTACGGCACGCAGTACCTGACTTGAGAACGGTGCAAACGCCGCAGTGACGATCTGAAAAATCGAGAACAGTAACGCGACGTAAAACAAGGTTTTTGGCCAGTCTCGCGGATTCGCGGAGATGCCCTGATGCTCTTCACTCATTAGCTGCCTGCCTCATGACTGCATTGAAAAAGGGGCGAACAGTCGGCGCAGCGACAACCCTGACCGCTGCGCCTGACGCCGTTACAGCGCGCCTTTTTCCTTGTAGTAGCGCTCGGCGCCTGGATGCAGCGCAATCGGCAGGTTCCTCGCCGCGTTCTCCAGCTTGATGTCCTTGGCCGCCGAATGAGAGTTGCCCAAACGCGTCAGGTTTTCGAACAGCAGTTTGGTCATCTGATAAGCCACTTCATCTGGCACATCGGCACGGGTAACCAGGATGTTGGTGATTGCGACCGTTGGCACTGCGTCAGGTTGGCCGTCATAGGTATTGGCCGGAATCATTGCGCTCTGATAGGCGGGATTGCCGATTTTTGCGACCACATCAGTCGGCACGGAGACATAGTTCAATGGCATGACCGAGGACAGGTCGCGAATGGCCGCCATGCCCAGGCCGGAAGACTGCAGCGTGGCATCCAGTTGTCGGTTCTTGATCAACTCGACCGATTCGGCGAAGGGCAGGTATTGCACTTTACCCATGTCTTCGTAAGTCAAACCCGCGGCTTTGAAAATCGCCCGTGCGTTGAGTTCAGTGCCTGATTTTGGTGCGCCGACCGAGATGGTCTTGCCTTTGAGGTCGGCCAGGGTCTTGATCCCCGACTCCTTGCTGGCGACGATTTGAATGTAGTTGGGGTAAGCACCGGCAACCGCGCGCAACTTGGTCAGCGGTGCATTGAAGCCTGCGTCGGCGACACCATTCTTCGCATCGGCCACGGAGTCACCCAGCGCCAGCGCCAATTCACCTCGACCGGCCTGGAGCAGGGTTAAATTCTCGACCGATGCTTTGGTGGCCTGGACCGAGGTCTTGACGCCTGGAATACCATCGCTGTAAATCTGCGACAGACCGACCCCAATCGGGTAATAAACCCCGCTGGTACCCCCTGTCAGGATGTTGATGAACACCGGCGCGGCCTGAGTTGCGGTTGTGACTGCCAAGGTTGCAGCGGCGGCCAGCAGGGTAAAGCGGCTTTTTACTCGCATGGGAAACTCTCCGTCTTGTTATGGCTGTATGCAGAGTGACTCCACTGTAGTTGAAAGAGGCGCAAAGGTGGCGAGTTGCTAGTCAATCTTTGCGCTGCAATACCTTGTCAAGCTGACTAGCACGGGGACGCGGGGGGATTGTTTTGTAATCATTTGGCCGGTGTCGGTTGGAGGTCATCATTTATCCGGTTAGTCTTGCCCTCACCACAGTGTTGAACTTCAACTGGAATCCACTCGGGTGATCAAACCGCTTTTATTGATACGCCGTCGTTTTGCCTCGATCCGTTGGCGCACACGAGTCACGCTTTGGGTCGCCGCTACCCTCGCGGGGCTGCTCGTCGTGATGTTCGCTCGACTGGCCGACCTGGCACTGACGCAATTTGCCCTACAGACGGCCGAACGGCCTTGGCTGCCCTTTGTATACACACCTCTGGTTGGCATGCTGGTGGTGTGGCTGACTACTCGTTTTTTTGTGGGTTCACAGGGCAGTGGCATCCCCCAGGTGATCGCCGCCACCCGGCTGGCGCACCAAGGTAAGCCGGTCGATAAACTGGTGTCGTTACGTATCGCTTTCGCCAAGATCGGCCTGGGTACCCTGGCACTCACCGGTGGTTTTTCAGCAGGACGCGAAGGCCCTTCGGTTCAGGTCGCCGCGTCGATCATGCATTTTTTTCATCGCTATTTGCCCAATGCCCGAATCATCCGCAGCGAAGACTTGATCCTCGCTGGCGGTGCTGCGGGCATCGCCGCCGCGTTCAACACGCCCCTGGCCGGTGTGGCCTTTGCGGTGGAGGAGTTGGGGCGCAAGCTGGAAACCCGAACCAGCGGGGTCTTGCTCAGCACAATTATCCTGTCGGGGATGGTCGCGATTGCCTTGCAGGGCAACTACAACTATTTCGGTCACTTCGACGTTCAAGACATCCAACTCGATATCGTTGTCCCGGTGCTGGCGATCGGTATTGGATGCGGTCTTCTGGGAGGGTTGTTCAGCCGGATGCTGCTGTGGCCGCAGCGGCATCATCGATTTGTCGTCTGGGAATGGCGTCGTGTGCATCCAGTCTGGTTCGCCGGCATATGTGGAATGATCGTGGCGATACTCGGTTGGCTCAGTGGCGGGATGTCGTTCGGCAGTGGTTACGGGGTCACCTCCCAGATCATCACTTCCGATATCGGCCCGCCATGGCATGCGCCAATTACGCGTTTTCTCGCGACGGTGGTGACCTACTTTTCCGGTATCCCCGGCGGTATTTTTGCTCCCTCCCTGGCGGTAGGGGCGGCTATTGGAGCCAACGTCGCGGAACTCTTCGGACTGGCTGTACAGCCGATGATTGCTCTGTGCATGGTCGGTTTTCTGTCTGCGGTCACGCAGTCGCCGATCACGTCCGCGATCATCGTGATGGAAATGATCGACAGTCATGGCATGGTCATCAGCCTCTTGGCCGTGGCACTGATTGCCAAAGCGGTCAGCGCCAGAATGGGTCCTGAGTTATATCAACAGTTGGCTCGTGGCTTTCTGCAATCGGCAGACAGTGGCGCATCTCCACGAAAACCAGGTTGATCTAACGCATCAGTTGTCGAGCCGCTGCACTGAGTGTTTGTTTGTCTTCCTCCAATGTCAGCGACAGGTCTGAGCGTTTGAGTAGGAGGTCTGCGTGCCTGACACAGGCGTCCTTGAACATCTGCGGGTTTATCTGCGCCAGGCTGACCAGCGCCTTCATCATGCGCAGGTCTACTTCGAGCAAGCTCGCGCCATCTCTGGCAATCGGTGCAAAAAAGTCTTCGAACAGGTCATCCACAGTCAGGCCGCGGAGGTAAACCTGCTCGCAGTCTTCATCGATATTCCCAGCGTGGTCTTGCGGTTTACCCCAACAGGTGAGGCTTCTGACCCCCCGGCCAATGACATCAATGGCAGTTCCTGGGTCGTTGACTGCTGGCGACAAGGCGCGTGAGGCAATCTCTGAAAGTACCGACAGCCCGAATCGGGGATCGTGTTCAAACGTTCGGCGTACGCCAATGGTCAACGCGGCGAGGATTTTTCGGGTGCTGGAGTTCAACTCGTCTACGCGCTCCTTGTTCAAGCTCACGGTTCGGGCGAGCGGCATGCCCAGATGGACAAAGCTTCCAGGAAGGACGTCCAGAAAAATCTGCATCTCGCCTGCTTTGGCGATGGCGGCTAACGCGTTTACATCGATGTGTTGGACGTACCCGGTTTGGTGACTGGTAATTGATTGAGCGCTGGCTGGAATCATCCACTCGGCAGGGTAGGCGGCACCGCCCAGATGAGGCCATTGGACCCTGTTGTTAATGGCGTCGATCGTGGCCTGTTCGACACGATCAATGGTTTCACCGACCCGTCCGAGTTTGGACAGGTGATCGATCCAGCGCAGAAGCGTGTAAACAATCAGAATCACCACGGCAATGGTCACCGCAAATAGTAGAACCCTTCCTTGCTTGCCGTAGACCCCGGTACTCAGTGCAATAATTCCCACCAGGCTAAACAGAAATGAGCCAATAAAGGTCGCGAGGGCATTTTGTGTTGTGGTGTCTTCCATCACCAGCGTGGTGGCACGGGGCGTCACGCCACTGCTGGCTGCACCGTAGGCGGTCACCATCGTGCTTAACGAAAACGTGGTCACTGCAAGCATGCTTGAGGCAATGATGCCCAAGATCTTGTCGACAGCGTCGGCACCGATACGGGCGGGCAATGATTCGGGAATGTAGTCCTTGAAGACAACGGCGAGCAACGCTGTTGTCACGCCTAGCAGCGAAAACAGTGTGGCTCTGAACCACAGCCGTTTGGTCAGTTGATGTAACAGCCAGCGCCAACGAGCGATCATTTTTTATACCTTGTGATAGTGACGCGAACGGTTAGAAGACTCCAAGTCTGGGTCAATAACGGAGGGGCTGCTCACCCTTGATGGAGTGTTTCTGGTGGACGAAGGTTCATTCAGCCGTTTGGCCTGGTCATTTGCATCTCACTTATGCTTAACGAACTCGACCGCGAGTTGGAACGGCGGGGTCATCGCTTCGTGCGTTATGCCGATGAAGCGAACATTTATGTGCGCAGCCAGCGGGCTGGCGAACGAGTGATGGTCAGTGTTGAGCGTTTCCTGAGTCAGCGTTTGAAACTGGTGGTGAATCGGGTGCGGGAGCGACCGGATACTGCCCAGCTTCGTCCGAGGGATATGTACCTGCTAACGACTGGCAGTTGGGTGGTGGTGTGTACCTTTGCGGCGTTGCCTATGGTGTTCATCAGCCACATCAGTTACACGGACGCTTTTTTTGAAACGATGTCTGGCATTACAACCACGGGCTCAACTGTCTTGAGTGGTTTGGATACCGCTTCACCTGGATTGTTGATCTGGCGCTCGATGCTGCACTGGCTGGGTGGTATCGGCTTCATCGGCATGGCTGTGGCGATCCTTCCACTGCTGCGAGTGGGTGGCGATCTTGCGCTCGCTTTTGACCTTCTCGTTTTTCTTCACTATCACTATTGCCGCTATCGCCTTGGGTCTGGCTCTCATTGGGCTTGATTGGACAACAGCGTTGAGCGGTGCCGCTACTGCGGTGTGTAACGTAGGGCCAGGGCTTGGCACGATCATTGGGCCGGCATGTTGCGCATTCATCTGCTGCGCGTGGCGGGTAGGAGGGAATCGGCCGGCCGAAGTGTTCTACATCATCGGCCGCGTCGAAACGAACAGGAAGAACAACACGGCAACGGCGTTGAAGGTGGTCAAGACGGCTGCCGCCAACATGAACTCGGCATTGCCGACATGCTCGCAGTCGCCGTTATTATTGTGTTTAGCAACTTTGCGCTGTATCAGGCTCGGACTTTTGTGACGAAGCTGTAGTTGCATGCATGTTAAATAATGGACAGATCTCTATCAATCGGGATGGCATGAAATACTCGCTCAAAAGGCTAGAAATTGTGCCCGCTTAAATTTGAGCGCGCACCATGTCTTGGCTTTTCAGGGCTGGGTAGATAACTTGGTCGGACGCATACTGGCAAGATTTGTATGCCTATCTCAAAGATGTGCTGACGCGGCTGCCGACGCAGCTTGCGAGTGAGATCGACCAGCTATTGCCGCATCAATGGGTGCTTGCCTGAGTCATGCAAGGTGACTCAGGCAGACGTTTACCAACACAGTTCTGTTTAGTACGGACCGCAATCAAGTACCGAGAAGGGCAGGCATCAACTCATGCCCAGCCAGTTTGGCAAAGCCAGGGAAATCCAAGGCACGTAGGTAATCAGAATCAGGAACAGGAGCAGAATCATTAGCCAGGGCATGGCGGCTCTGATGGTTGCCGGCAGTGACATACCCGTCACAGCAGAGGTCACGAACAGGTTCAGACCCACGGGTGGCGTGATCAAGCCGATCTCCAGATTCACCACCATAATGATGCCCAGGTGAATCGGATCGATACCCAGCTTCATGGCGATGGGGAAGAGGATCGGTGCCAGGATCAGGATGATGGCCGAGGGTTCCATAAAGGCCCCTGCAATCAACAGCACAATGTTCACCACCAGCAGGAACGTCACCGGTGTCAGCCCCGCTTCAATCACCCACGCGGTGATCTGTTGCGGTAGCTGCTCGGTCGTCAGCACATGGGCGAAGAGCATGGCGTTGGCAATGATGAACATCAGCATGATGCTCAGCTTGGCCGAGTCGAGCAGGACTTTTGGCGTATCGCGAAACGTCAGGTCTTTGTAGACGAACAAGGCGATGAAGGCTGAGTACACGGCCGCCACCGCCGCAGCTTCTGTGGGGGTGAACATCCCGGAGTAGATGCCTCCCAGGATGATGAGCATCAGCAGTAGGCCCCAGATCGCCTTGCGTGCCGTGCCAAGCCACTCACGGAACGTCGCGCGTGGCATGGCGGGCAGCTTTTTCTTCACGGCGACGATGTAGATCGCCACCATCAACGCCAGCCCCAGCAGCAGGCCCGGTAACACGCCCGCCATAAACAATTTTCCGACAGACGTTTCGGTTGCGGCGGCGTAGACCACCATGACGATCGAGGGGGGGATCAGGATGCCCAAGGTCCCCGCGTTACAGACGATCCCCGCACCGAAGGCCTGCGGATAACCGGAGCGGACCATGCCGGCAATGGCAATCGAGCCCACCGCGGCGACAGTGGCCGGGCTCGATCCGGAAAGGGCAGCGAACAACATGCACGCCAACACGGCAGCGATGGCCAGACCACCCCGGATATGGCCGACGCAGGCATTGGCAAAGTCAATCAGCCGCCGAGCGACGCCTCCGGTGGTCATGAAGGCCCCCGCGAGCAGAAAGAACGGGATGGCCAGCAGCGTGTAGTGCTCCGACGTCTCGAACAGTTTGATCGCCAGAGAGCGCACGGAGTCGGGACTGAAGAAAACGATGGTCAGTGAGCCCGCCAACCCCAGGGAGATGGCAATGGGAACGCCGATCAACATCAGCACGAACAGCGATGCAAACAGGAAGGCAATGGTCATGACTTGTCATCCTCGTGTTCGGTCAGTTTCATCGCATCGGCGGCTTCATCGGCCAGGCCCAGACCGGTCTGCCTGTTTTGCAGGATGCGTACGAGGATTTCGGCGAAACGGATGAAGACCAGAGCGAACCCTACGGGGACAATCAACCCGATGTGCCATTGCATGATTCCGTACTGGCCCAGGTCTTCGGCACCTATGCGCGCATTCATCAGGGTCTGGATCCACCCGAAACTGGCGATGCTGAGGAGTCCGGCATAAGTCAGGCAGAAAAGACAGGCAATGATGCCAATAAGCCGTTGCACCGGTTTGCTGGCCAGCCTGACCAGCGCATCAACGCCGATATGGCCGGCCGTGCGCACGCCGTACGACAGCCCGAAAAAAATCAGCCAGCCAAACAAGGCCTTGGTCAGTGAGGTACTCCAGGTCATCGCCTGGGCCATTCCCATGACCCCGTCGCCGATGGCGAACAGCGATTCGCTGGCGCCTTCCCAGCTTTCGGCGAGGCGGTAGAACAGGGTGTAGAGATTGTTGAGGACAACGTAGACGAATGTTACCAACGTCATGGCGGCCAGCAGGAAGACGATGAAGCCTTCCTCGAAGTGTTCCCAGATGCGCCGAAGAGCATTCATGGATGGCATCTCCTGTAGCGGGCGACAGGCAGGTGCTGCCAGGAGGGCGGCAACACCTGCCGACGACCGATCATTGGGCCTGGTTGGCAGCTTCAGCGGCAGTGATCAGCTCGGCGCCGATATCGCCTTCGAATTTTTTCCACACCGGTTTCATCGCGACACGCCATTGTTCGCGTTGCTCAGGCGTCAGGATAATGATCTCGGTGGTTTTGGCCGCGATGATGCTCTGCTTGGCATCCTGGTTCAGTTTCTCGGCCTCTTTGTTCACATGGGCGGTGACTTCGACGAGGATCTTGTCCAGTTCGCCACGAATCTCTGGCGACAGACCGTTCCAGAACTTGGTGTTGGTGATCAGCATGTAATCCAGTACACCGTGGTTGGATTCGGTGATGTATTTCTGCACTTCATGCATTTTCTGGCTGTAGATGTTCGAGTAAGGATTTTCCGCACCGTTGACGACCCCAGTCTGCAAGCCTTGATACACCTCGGCGAAGCTCATCTTGCGCGGATTGGCCCGTACGACCTTGAATTGCTCCTCGAGCACTGCGGAAGCCTGCACCCGAAACTTCAGGCCACGGGCATCACCCGGCACTCGCAGTGCCTTGTTCGCGGACAGTTGTTTCATCCCGTTGTGCCAATAGGCCAGGCCTGTGATGTTTTTGTCTTCCATGGACTTGAGCAGTCCCTGGCCCTGCGGGCTCAGCTGGAAGCGGTCAACAGCGGCGATGTCATCAAACAGGAAAGGCAGGTCGAACAGTTGAACGGTCTTGGTGTAGTGCTCGAACTTGGCCAGGGACGGTGCAATCATCTGGACGTCCCCGAGCAGTAACGCCTCCATCTCTTTGCCATCGCCAAACAACGAGGAGTTGGGGTAGACCTCGACTTTGACCTTGCCGGGCAAGCGTTCTTCCACCAGTTTCTTGAACAACAGGGCGCCCTGGCCTTTGGGCGTCTGCTCTGCAACGACGTGGGAGAATTTTATAATTACCGGATCGGCAGCCATGGCCGTGCTCATGGTGCCAAGGCCAAGGCCAAGGGCAAGGGCGCAGGCGACTGCCTTCCACATGGGTTTGAACATTGGGGGGATTCCTCTTGTTTTAGTTTTTCGTACAGTTCCATGCTCTGAAAAGCATGTGCACGTCGGACAAGAGCAAGTCTAGGCAGAAAACTGCCATTTGGAGGGTGATAACTGGATGTTGTTGGAAATCTTGTTGGTAATAGTACTCGTCCGGCAACACCCTCTTACAATGTTAATTGAATGCTGTGGAGAGGGTCGCGCCACGCAGGCCCTTTTCTTTGGCTGAATCAACGAGCCAGTCGCCGAGCATCTTTCCCTCCATTTGCCCTCCGAGAGGCGCAGTACGGTGGTGCGAGATCTTGGCGAACAGTTTCGGCACTTGCCCCGTATCAACCGCCGCGTCCGCATCGCCTGCATGGCTGGCTAAACTACGCTTTAAGTGAAGGTTGCAGGCTGCCGAACCTGCAACCGGGAGGGTCCCATGAACAGCCGCTGGTGGTGCCGCCTGCTCCTGCTGATGATACTGGTCGGGTTGCCGATGGGGTCGGTGATGGCTGCAGGCAGCATTGTGGTCCTGACGATCAACGATGCCATTGGCCCGGCCAATGCCGACTACGTCCTGCGCGGCCTGACGCGTGCGCAGGCCGAGGGCGCACAGTTGGTGATCATCAAGCTCGACACCCCCGGCGGGCTGGACACTTCGATGCGCTTGATCATCAAGGCGATTCTGGCCAGCCCTCTGCCAGTGGCCAGTTACGTCGCCCCCAGTGGCGCGCGAGCGGCCAGCGCCGGTACCTATATCCTATATGCCAGCCATATTGCCGCCATGACCCCTGGCACCAATCTGGGCGCGGCTACGCCGGTGCAGATCGGCGGTCTGCCCGGGACCGCGCCCGATCCACCGCGCCCATCAGCCGCACCTGCCACCGACAAAAACTCACCGTCCGAGCCGCTGGATACCCTGACTCGCAAACAGATCAACGATGCGGCGGCTTATATCCGCGGCCTTGCGCAACTACGCGGACGTAATGTCGACTGGGCTGAACAAGCGGTACGTGAATCGCTCAGTCTGTCAGCCGACGAAGCGCTCAAACGCAAGGTGGTCGATTATGTGGCCAATGATGTGCCAGACCTGCTCAAGCAACTGGACGGCAAGAGCCTGAATGTCGCCGGTCAAACGTTGAAGCTGAGTACCGCCGGGGCTGCACTCATCGATCATGCGCCTGATTGGCGCACACAACTGCTGGCGGTGATCACCAACCCCAGCGTGGCATTGTTGCTGATCATGTTCGGGGTCTATGGGTTGATATTCGAATTCATGAACCCAGGGACGGGAGTCGGTGGAGTGCTTGGCGGTATCTGTCTGTTGCTGGGGTTGTATGCCCTGCAACTGTTGCCTGTGAATTACGCCGGGGTCGGACTGATTCTGCTGGGGCTCGCCTTCATGATTGCCGAGGCGTTTCTACCAAGTTTCGGTGTGATCGGCTTTGGTGGGGTGGTTGCTTTTGTAGTCGGCGCAGTGATTTTGATGGACACCGATGTACCGGGTTTTGGCATTCCGTTGGCGCTGATCATCGGCATGGCACTGATCAGCGCCCTGTTGCTGATGACTCTGGTCGGCATGGCGTTCAAGGCCCGAAGCCGTGCCCTGGTCAGCGGCGATGCGGGCCTGGTCGGCAGCCTGGCCACGGTGACGGGGCTGCTGCCGGGTCTGCCGATGAGCGGCTGGGTGCACCTGCAGGGCGAAAAATGGCAAGTTCAGAGCCGCTCCCCCCTGCACCTGGGCCAACAGGTCCGGGTGGTGGCGCGCAGGGGGGTGATGCTGGAAGTCATTGCGCCGGATGAAACGCCACCGCGAGGAGGTTGATCCGTGTTCGTCGAATTGGGTTTTGGCGCGCACTTTCCCCCTCAAGGGGGGCGAGCAATCTCGAATGGGGGACCCTTAAGGATCCCGGTATGGCGCTGGCTGGCTTTCAATGCACCTCCATATCGGGATTGGATGTAGTGCAGGGCTCCTTCTGAAGGGGCGATCCGATGTTGTTCGTAGGCGGCACCTGCGACCGACCGCAGATTCAGCGCAAGTGCACGTAGGTACCCGGCGCAGCCTCAGCCGCAGCATAAGCCCTGTTGCCCAGTTTACGGGGAGCCTTTTTATGAGCGCCCGAGCGTGCCTGCAGCCAGGCCAGCCAATGGGGCCACCAGGAGCCTGCCTGTTGACTGGCAGTTTCCATCCACTCCTGAGCCTCGACTGGCAGCTCGCTGCCGGTCATGAAGCGCGCCTTGGGGTTGCCCGGCGGGTTGAGGACGCTCTGGATATGCCCGCTGTTGGACACCACGAACTCGCCCTGACCACCAAACAGATGCATGGAGCGGTAGCAGGCGTCCCACGGAGTGATATGGTCGGTCAGGCCTGCAACGCAGTAGAAATCACTGGTGACCTGACCGAGGTCTATCGGTGTGCCGCAGACCTCCAAAGCACCGGCGCGGGCGAGCGGATTGGTCTGGTACATGTCAATGAATTCGCCGTGCAGCGTGGCCGGCAGGTTGGTTGTGTCGTTGTTCCAGTAGAGGACATCGAATGCCGGCGGCTCGTTGCCAAGCAGGTAGTTGTTGATCCAGTAATTCCAGATCAAGTCATTGGGGCGCATCCAGGCGAAGACTTTGGCCAGCTCGCGACCTTTCAGCACGCCAGCCTGAGAGGAACGGCGCTTGGCGGCCACCAGCGACTTCTCGTCGGCGAACAGCCCGACCTGGGTGTCGGGGCGTATGTCCAACATACTGACCGCCAGGGTAAAGGCATTGACCTTTTTCTCGTCCAGGGCAGCGTAGTGGCCCAACAGCGAGGACAGGGTGCAGCCTCCGGAGCAGGCTCCGAAGGTGTTCAGGTCGGCGCTGCGGGTGATCGCAAGAACCGCATCGATCGCTTCCTTCAGGGCTTCTACGTAGCTGGACAACCCCCATTCACGCTGTGCCTTGCCCGGATTGCGCCAACTGACAGCGAAGGTCTGGATACCGCTGTCGAGGAGAAAACGGATCAGGCTCTTCTCCGGCGTCAGATCAAACAGGTAGAACTTGTTGATCTGTGGCGGTACCACCAGCAATGGACGCGCCTGCACCTGCTCAGTACGGGGCTTGTACTGGATCAGCTCCAGCAACTCATTGCGAAACACCACCGCACCTTCGGTGATGCCCAGATTGTGGCCCACCTCGAAAGCCGTCTTGTCCACCTGGCTCGGCATGCCGCCGTTTTCGATCAGGTCCCGGGTCAGCTGCGAGAAACCATCCAGAATGCTCTTGCCGCCGGTTTCAAAGAAGCGCTTGAGCGCTGCCGGGTTGGCCAGGGTGTTGGTCGGCGCCATCGCCTCGGTCAGCAGGCCAATGACGAACTGACCACGATGAGCATCCTGCTCGCTAAGGTTGCTGGTGCTGATCCAGTCGTTCATCTCCTGACACCAGGCCAGGTAAGTCTTCATGTAGCGACGGTATAGCGGGTTGCGCTGCCAGGTCTGCTCGTCGAAACGTTTGTCTCCCGTCGCTGGCTTGAGCTGCGAGCGGTCGAGCAGGATATTTTTCAGCTCAACGCCAAATGCCGCCATATGCCGAGCGCTATGCACGGGTTGCTTCAACACTTGTCGCAGGACCATGCGGGCGGTGCCGAGCAGATCGCGCCGCCGAGGACCGAACACCGGATTCAGGCTCAACGTGTGCATTGCAGATTGCTGGGAGAGGTCTTTATTTTTCTTGTTCATCATGACACCCGGTAAGGCACCCAAGTCGGGCGCCCGGAAGTTGTATGGCTGCGGGCAAGCGGCCGGGCAAGCGGCCGGGCAAGCCGCAGACAGGCAGGGCTCGCCACGCAGATCTCGAGAAGTTTATAGACGGGGGGGCGGCCAGCATTTCATTGGGCGACAACGCTTTTTCAATTCATGACAATCCAGGACCTTTGATCCGGGATTGTGCACGGCGTTGCCTGAATACTAAGCGGGCCGCGGTGCTTCAACAGGCGGGGTGCCGTCGTGAAACATCGTCTTCAGTTGAGCACGCAGTTCCGGTGAGTCGGTGTGCTTGTGAACACTGACTGCATGCTGTGCGGCGGCCTCGAGCAGTTCGCTTTCAGAGTCTGCGGACAGTGCGACTGAGCACTGGGTATCGCTCGGAAACTCGCGGCAGTCGATGTATTTACGCGCCATGATAGGTTCCTCCCTACGACGAAGGCAGGCCGTGGCCTGCGTGAACGATCGCTCGCAGCGTCAGCCCATGCATCAGACATAATTGTGTGTCACATCGGGTGCGCCGACCCTTGAAGTATAGGCCCACCGGATGTCAGTGTAGTTGTGCCAGGCATGAAAATGGTCGTGCGCAAACTGGGAGCAGATCACTCATGGTCACGGTGCTGAAGCATCAGGGGTGCCAGCCGTAATATCCGGCGATCGCCGCCAGGACGAACCCGAGTTGCGCCCCCCGGTTAGCCCACTTCTTCCAGTCGATGCCCGCAAGGGCTTTTCTGAAATTCATCGCGCTTGCTCCAAGGTGTCGGGAGAGCCTGAGCCCTGAGTTTTACAGGGTTCTCAGATCTTACGGCCCCGGCTGCTCGAGACTATCCGGATCCCCGAAGAACATTTAAATATGGCTCTAGATCGCGTGTTTCAGCACGAAAAAATCAAATGTACCCCCAGACGTACCCCCAGTCGCGTCTCGTGCGCGAGCGATCGCGAATGGGGATTTCTGACGAATTCAATGATGGCGTTTGGCGGCCTTCAGTGTAGCGCCACATTGGAGTTGAGGGGAGGGTGCAGACGCTTACCCGGAAAGGCACCGCGGCTCGGCCGCTAACAAGAGGGAGCTCATGTAAGATAGAAAGCTTCCAGCGTGTCACTCTTGGCTCCTTCCCCTCAGGCGCACATTTTCCAAAGTCATACTCGATGTTTGGCAGTGAGGACGGAACTTCTCTACTGACTCTTTCATGCGGCGGTTTGGGATGGGTCAGCTTCTCGATAGCAGCGCTTCAAGGTGCTCGTAGTGATGTGTTCGATTACATCGAGATGTTCTACAACGTAAAACGTCGTCATGGTTTCAACAATCAGCTGTCGCCGGTAGAGTTTGAAAAGCGTTACGCAATGAGCTTGCAAGGTGTCTAAAGAATCCGGGGCGATTCAAATCTCAAATCACACACTATGAGCGGCAACGACATTCAAGCGGCACTATTTAATCGTGGTCTTTATAAGATCTTTATTCTTTTGCCCCCAATTCTTTTAACAATTTAATCGAAGCCAAACTAGGCTTCCCTCATCGTTGGAGGGCATGCCATGGATTTCGTCTTTTTAGTGCTTGGCGCACTGTTTTTTTTCATCTTTGTCGGTCTTGCTCGTGGCTGTGCCGCGCTTAACAGGAGACGGTCATGACTGGCTTCTATCTTTTCGGCGGCCTGATAGCGGCGGGTTTACTGATTTACCTCGTCTGCGCACTGCTATTTCCGGAGGACTTCCTGTGACAACTCAAGCCTGGGGCCTGCTCGGGGCCTTTCTGTTGGCGCTGGGTATTCTGGCCTGGCCTCTTGGGCGCTGGTTGACCACGGTGATGGAGGGCCGATTTGCCTTCGGTGCGCGCATCGAGTCACCGCTGTATCGTTTGGCCGGCGTCAAGCCTGAAACGCAGATGAGTTGGCTCCAGTATGCCCTTGCCCTGCTGCTGTTCAACGCACTGGGATTGCTGGCCGTTTATGCCCTGCAACGGCTGCAAGGCGTTCTGCCATTTAACCCCCAAGGGTTCGGCGCCGTCACTCCAGACTCCTCGTTCAATACCGCCTCCAGTTTCGTCACCAATACCAACTGGCAAGGCTACGGCGGCGAAACGACGATGAGTTACCTGACCCAGATGCTCGCGCTGACGGTACAGAACTTCCTGTCAGCCGCGACCGGTATCGTCGTCGCGGTTGCTCTGATCCGAGGGTTCGCGCGCCATAGCGCGGACAGCATCGGCAATGCCTGGACCGACCTCACGCGCATCACGTTATGGGTGTTGCTGCCGCTGTCGCTGATTTTTGCGCTGTTCCTCGTTAGCCAAGGCTCTATACAGAATCTTGACCCGTATGAGGACGTCACGACGCTGGAAGTCATGCAGTACCAGGCCCCGGTACTCAATGATGCCGGCCAGCCAACCCTCGACGCTCAGGGCAATCCGGTGACCAAGGCCGTCAGCACCGATAAGCAGACGATTGCCATGGGGCCTGTAGCATCACAAGAAGCTATAAAAATGCTGGGCACCAATGGTGGCGGTTTCTTCAACGCCAACTCGGCCCATCCTTATGAAAACCCCACCGCCGTCACGAACTTTTTTCAGTTGCTCGCGATCTTCCTGATCCCGACCGCACTGTGTTTTGTCTTCGGCCACATCGTCGGTGACATACGCCAAGGCTGGGCGCTTCTGGCGACAATGACGATCATCTTCGTGATCGCAGTAGTGGCGGTCACCCATTACGAACAACTGGGTAACCCGCAGTTTTCGGCGCTGGGTATCGACACGGCGGCGGGCAACATGGAGGGCAAGGAGCTGCGCTTCGGCATCAGTGCATCCAGTCTGTTTGCGGCGGTGACCACGTCGGCGTCTTGCGGCGCCGTTATCTCGATGCATGATTCGTTTACACCGCTGGGCGGTGCGGTACCGCTGATACTCATGCAACTGGGTGAAGTGGTGTTCGGCGGTACCGGCTCAGGCCTGTACGGCATGCTGGTGTTTGCCATCCTCGCGGTGTTTATCGCCGGCCTGATGATCGGTCGTACGCCCGAGTACCTGGGCAAGAAGATCGAAGCCTACGAGATGAAGATGGTGGCCATCGCGATTCTGGTAACGCCATTGCTGGTGCTGTTCGGTACGGCCATCGCTGTCATGGCCGAGGCTGGAAGACTGGGGATCGCCAACCCCGGTGCCCATGGTTTCTCGGAAATCCTCTACGCCTTTACCTCGGCGGCCAACAACAACGGCAGTGCATTTGCCGGCCTGTCAGCCAACACCCCGTTCTACAACACGATGCTGGCCTTCATGACTTGGTTCGGCCGGTTCGGCGTCATCGTGCCGGTGCTCGCAGTCGCCGGCAGCCTGGCTGCGAAGAAGCGATTGGCGGTCACCGCAGGCACCATGCCCACCCACGGGATGCTGTTCGTGGTGCTGCTGATCGGCACGGTGTTGCTGGTCGGCTTGTTGAACTACGTACCGGCGCTCGCGCTGGGTCCCGTCGTTGAACACTTCATGATGATCAAGTGAGATCACGAACATGACACGCAAAGCGTTCTCCTTGTTCGACCCGAAACTGATAATGCCCGCCATGGTCGAGTCAGTGCGCAAACTCAGCCCCAGGATCCAGTGGCGAAACCCGGTGATGTTTGTCGTCTACATCGGCGCGATCATCACCACCGCCCTATGGGGCCAGGCGCTGAGTGGCAAAGGGGAAGCCGGTACCGGGTTCATCCTGGCGATCACTTTTTGGCTGTGGTTCACCGTGCTGTTCGCTAACTTCGCCGAGGCCTTGGCCGAAGGCCGCAGCAAGGCCCAGGCCGCTTCCCTGCATAAACTGAAAAAGGAAACCTGGGCCAAGAAACTGCGCGAGCCACACTACGGCGCCGAGTGGCAGTTGGCTAAATCGACCGACCTGTGCAAGGGCGATGTGGTGATCGTTGAAGCCGGTGACCTGGCCGACTCGGTGATCCCGGCCGACGGCGAAGTCATCGAAGGCGCGGCCTCGGTGGACGAATCGGCCATCACCGGTGAGTCGGCCCCGGTGATCCGGGAATGTGGCGGCGACTTCTCGGCCGTGACCGGCGGAACACGGGTGCTGTCGGACTGGATCGTCGTTCGAGTGACTACCGATCCGGGCGAAACCTTCGTCGACCGCATGATCGCGATGGTCGAGAACGCCAAGCGGCAAAAAACCCCAAATGAAATTGCCTTGTCGATTTTATTGGTCGCACTGACGATCGTGTTTCTGGGAGTGACGGTGACGCTCCTGCCGTTCTCACTGTTCGGGGTTGCAGTGGCCAAATCCGGAACCCCCGTCTCGATCACCGTCCTCATCTCGTTGCTGGTCTGCCTGATTCCCACGACCATTGCCGGCCTGCTCTCGGCTGTCGGTGTGGCGGGCATGAGCCGCATGATGGAGGCCAACGTGATCGCCACGTCCGGCCGAGCCGTGGAAGCCGCCGGTGACGTGGACGTTCTGCTGCTCGACAAGACCGGGACCATTACGCTGGGTAATCGCCATGCCTCGGCTTTTTTACCGGCACCGGGCATCAAGGAGGCCGAGTTGGCGGATGTGGCACAACTGGCCTCCCTGGCCGACGAAACCCCCGAAGGACGCAGTATCGTCGTCTTGGCCAAGCAGCGTTTCAATTTGCGGGAACGAGAAATCGGCGCACTCGACGCCCACTTCGTGCACTTTTCGGCGCAAACGCGCATGAGCGGAGTGAACATGGGCGACCGGCAAATACGCAAGGGCGCTGGCGAGGCCATTCTCAAGCATGTCCAGAGCCTGGGTGGCAGCTTTCCCGAGGCCGTGCAAAACAGCATTGAGGAAGTGTCGCGCCGAGGGAGCACCCCACTGGTCGTGGCAGACGGAGTCAAGGTGCTAGGCGTGATCGAACTCAAGGACATCGTCAAGGGCGGGATTAAGGAGCGTTTCCTCGAACTGCGGCGCATGGGCATCAAGACCGTGATGGTGACCGGCGACAACCGGGTCACCGCCGCCGCCATCGCCGCCGAGGCGGGCGTCGATGACTTTCTGGCAGAAGCGACCCCCGAACAGAAGTTGCAGTTAATTCGCGACTACCAGGCTGAAGGCCGGCTGGTGGCCATGACCGGCGACGGCACTAACGATGCCCCTGCATTGGCTCAAGCGGATGTTGCCGTGGCGATGAACTCGGGGACTCAGGCCGCCAAGGAAGCCGGGAACATGGTGGACCTGGACAGCAACCCGACGAAGTTGATCGAGGTGGTGGAAACCGGCAAACAGATGCTGATGACCCGCGGTTCGCTGACCACCTTCTCGATTGCCAACGATATCGCCAAGTATTTCGCGATCGTGCCAGCGGCTTTTGTCACTACGTACCCTCAGCTCGCGGCACTCAACATCATGGGGCTGACAAGCCCGAACTCGGCTGTGCTGTCAGCGGTGATCTTCAACGCACTGATCATCATCTTCTTGATTCCCCTGGCACTCAAAGGCGTGAAGTACCGTCCGGTCGGCGCGGCCTCACTGTTGCGCCGCAACATGTTGATCTATGGGCTGGGTGGCGTGATCGTTCCATTCATTGGCATAAAAGTGATCGACATGGTGCTGTTTGCCGTCGGTCTGACTTAAAGGAGCACTGTCATGGCTTCTCTACTGCGCCCGGCGTTGACCCTGTTCATTGCACTGTCGTTAATCACCGGCTTGGCCTATCCACTGCTCACGACGGGGATTGCCAGGTTGGTCTTCCCTTCTCAGGCGGCGGGCAGTCTGATTGAACGGGATGGCAAAACCGTAGGTTCGTCATTGATCGGTCAGAGCTTCAGCGATCCCAGGCATTTCTGGAGTCGTCCGTCTGCGACCAGCCCCACGCCCTACAACGCGGCGGCATCATCAGGTTCGAACCTGGGGCCGCTGAATCCCGCACTGGCGGACGCGATCAAGGGTCGCATCGATGCCTTGCGTGCTGCCGACCCCGGGAACACCGCCACGGTGCCCGCCGACCTGGTCTACAGTTCGGCTAGCGGCCTTGATCCGCATATCAGCATCGCCGCAGCCCAGTATCAGGTGGGCCGAATTTCGCGGATGCGCAATTTGCCCATAGAGCGCGTTCGTCAACTGATCGCCGAGCACTCCAAAGGCATGCTGTTCGGGTTCCTTGGCGAGCCTCGGGTCAACGTCCTGGAGCTGAATCTGGCACTTGACGCCGCACATTGAGCGCCAACTCACACACGGTAAGCCTGATGGCCGAACAACGTCCTGACCCGGACCAGCTACTGGCCCAGATTCGCGAAGAAGAAGCGCAAGCCAACCGCGGTCGGCTGAAGATTTTTTTCGGCGCCAGCGCCGGTGTCGGCAAGACCTACGCGATGCTGGCGGCCGCCCAAACGGCAAAACAACAGCACACCGATGTACTGATCGGCGTGATCGAAACCCATGGCCGCGCGGAAACCCAAGCCCTGACCTCGGGGCTCGAACAATTGCCGCTCAAACAGGTCATCGACAAGAACCGCACGCTGACCGAGTTCGATCTGGACGCCGCATTGTTGCGCAAACCGCAGCTGATCCTGATCGACGAACTGGCTCATTCCAACATCATCGGTTCGCGTCATCCAAAACGCTGGCAGGACGTGGAAGAACTGCTCAGCGCCGGTATCGACGTCTGGTCCACCATGAACGTTCAGCACCTGGAGAGCCTGAATGACATCGTCGGTGGCATCACGGGCATCCGGGTCTGGGAGACCGTGCCGGACCATGTGTTCGACACGGCCAATGAAGTGGTCATCGTCGACTTGCCACCGGACGACTTGCTGCAGCGTTTGAAGGAAGGCAAGGTTTATCTGGCGCAACAGGCCGAGCGTGCGGTGCAGAATTTCTTTCGCAAAGGCAACCTGATCGCCCTGCGTGAACTGGCGTTGCGCCGCACCGCCGACCGTGTCGACAGCGAGATGCTGCAATACCGCATAAGCAGTGCAGTAAAACCGGTCTGGGGCACCCGCGACTCACTGCTCGCCTGCGTCGGCCCGCATGAACAGGGGGAAAAAACCGTACGATCAACGGCCCGCCTGGCCGCTCAGCTCAACGTGCCGTGGCATGCCGTGTATGTCGAGACGCCGGCCTTGCAGCGCCTGCCCGAGACGAAGCGCCGTCGCATTCTGGCGACCCTGAAACTGGCCCAGGACATGGGCGCCCAGATCTCGACCCTGGCCGGTCAGGACATAGCCGAGACGCTGGTCAAGTACGCACGCCAGCACAATCTCTCCAACGTCGTGCTGGGGCGTGACGATCACCCTCGTCGGCGTTTCTGGAAGCGGATACTCGCGGATCGAATAGGTGCGCTTGGCGCTGACCTGGACGTGATTCAAGTCTCTCTTGCGACCAGTCAGCGTACACAAACCGAGCCCAGTTACACGAAGACTGAAAGCCCGGTGATGTGGCGGTCCTATATCTGGAGCGTGGCACTCTGCGCAGTGACGACCCTTGCGGCCATACCTCTGGCTCACGTGCTGGAACAGGCCAATATCGTCATGCTGTTTCTGCTGATCGTCGTCGCCGTCGCCGTTCGCTTTGGTCGCGGCCCGGCGATTCTGGCGGCTTTTTTGTCAGTGGCAGCCTTTGACTTCTTTTTTGTGGCACCGCGCTTTTCGTTCGCCTTCGCCGATATCCAGTACCTGGTGACCTTCAGCGTCATGCTCGTGGTCGCTCTGGTCATCGGCCAGATGACCGCCGGCCTGACCTACCAGGCACGGGTGGCACAGCGGCGCGAAGACCGCATGCGGGCGCTGTACGACATGTCGCGCCTGTTGTCGGCAGCGCTGATGACCGAGCAAGTCGCCGAAATTGGTTCACGTTTCCTGTCCGCTGAGTTTAGTGCAAGGTCGGCACTGCTAGTGGCAGACGACAACAATAAGCTGCAAGCCCCAATGGTGACGGGAGATGCACCGCAAGTGGACGTTGCCATTGCCCAGTGGTCGTTCGACAAAACAGAACCGGCCGGCTATGGCACCGATACCCTGCCTTCCAGTTCTACGCTCTATCTGCCGTTGTCAGCCCCGATGCGGGTGCGCGGCGTGTTGGCCGTGCAACCGCGTGACTCGAGTCGGCTGGTGGTGCCGGAGCAGCGACGCCTGCTCGACACCTGTGCGTCATTGCTGGCCATCTCACTTGAACGGATTCACTACATCAACGTGGCCCAGGACACGACGGTTCAAATGGAGTCCGAACGGTTGCGCAACTCGTTGCTCTCGGCCATCTCTCACGACCTGCGAACCCCGCTGTCGGTTATGGTCGGGCTTGCCGAAGCGCTCAAACTCACCAAGCCACCGCTGGCCGGTGAAGCCGCCGAGATTGCCTCGGCGGTGGGTGAATCCGCGCTGCGCATGAATACCCTGGTCAACAACCTGCTGGACATGGCGCGCCTCGAATCCGGCAAAGTGGTCTTGAATCGTGAGTGGCAACCCATCGAAGACGTAGTGGGCAGCGCGCTGCGATCCATTCAGCCGATTCTGGGCGGGCGTTCGGTGCAGGTCGCTCTGGACGATGACCTCCCTCCCGTTCACATCGATGCGGTGCTGATCGAACGCGTCCTCATCAACCTGATAGAGAACGCCGTTAAGTACACGCCCCCCGACACTGCCATCAGCCTGGGAGGCAGGGCCACGCCTGACAACATTGAGTTGTGGGTCGCCGACGAAGGTCCGGGGTTACCCCACGGCCACGAAGAGGCAATCTTCAGCAAATTCATGCGCGGCAAGAAGGAAAGTTCGATACCCGGCGTTGGGCTGGGCCTGGCTATCTGCCGGGCCATTGCCCGGGCTCACGGAGGAACCATTCTGGGTGTCACACGGCCAGAGGGCGGTGCGCGCTTCACCTTGCGTCTGCCCCGTGAAGAACCTCCCGTTATCGAGACCCAATTGACCGACGAGGAGCAGCCATGAGCGAGTCGGTGCATCACGTCCTGATCATCGAAGACGAGAAAGAAATCCGACGCTTCGTGCGTATGGCCTTGCAAGCCGAAGGCTTGGAAGTTCATGAAGCCGATACCTTTCACTGTGGCCTCATCGACGCAGGAACACGCCATCCGGACCTGATTGTGCTCGACCTGGGACTTCCCGATGGCGACGGCATTGACTTGATCCGAGATGTAAGGAGCTGGTCGCCGGTGCCCATTATTGTGTTGTCTGCCCGTGGTGCAGAGTCAGACAAGATCCTGGCACTGGACACCGGCGCTGATGACTATCTGGTGAAGCCCTTTGGCACCGGTGAACTGCTCGCCCGCGTGCGCGCGCTGTTACGCAGGCAGGCGAAAGAGGCCGAAAACAACTCGGTACTGACATTCGGTGATGTGCGAATCGATGTCGAACGGCGCGTCGTGGAACGTGCCGGCGCCCCCTTGCATTTGACACCCCTGGAATACCGTTTGCTGGTTCATCTTTGCTCGAATCCAAATCGGGTCCTGACGCACCTGCAACTACTCAGGGCGGTATGGGGTCCTGCGCACACCACCGATACCCCCTACCTACGTGTTTTCATGGGAGGTCTGCGGAAAAAAGTCGAGGCTGACCCTTCACAACCAAGACATCTTGTTACCGAAACCGGCGTTGGCTACCGTTTTATTCCTTGATCCTGCGAATAGAGGATATTGGCCGTTTTTTACCTAATGTTACTGGTCGTGCTTTGAAGGCGTTATCTGTCGATGTGAAAGGCATTCGGTTTTGTAGGGGCAAGTCCAGCGTTAACCTTCGTCCAACGTATTTCCTTGGTTCTCACAGCAGGTCTCTGCGTTGCCCAATCGGGTCCGGAAAAGCGGATGTTTAACCTGTCGATGCCATGACATCCATTGAGACGATAGCCGGTTTCAGGCTGAGTTCAATTCATCAGATGGCATTCTGGCGGTTACCTTGCGGTGATCATCTTCGCCTTTTGGTGCGGATGCGTGGTCAATAGATGTTTGCCTTATACCTGTTCTAAGCCGAAAACCTGCATCGATTCGCATGCTCACGTATTTAGTCGTGAGCTGAACCTGACCGCTGCACGGCGTTATACCCCCAGAACCTGGAGAATTTGGTGCTCGATGTGTCAACACAGGAAGTGATCACCCGCGACAACGTCTCGGCCAAGGTTAATGCAGGGCTCTACTGGGGTTCTCGACCCGCAAAAGGCGATCAGCTGAGCGTGAACGGCGGGCCGCGCCTTCTCGTCACCAGACTTGACGATCATCCCGTCCGGTCCATTGGGGTTGGTTGGATCGGAGCAGAGGCAGTCCTCGGATGACAGACTTATTACAAAATACGCATATACATTTCTCTAAATGATTCTGAAGCATTCTGACTGAGTAAGAACCCTGATTACCCTTAAAATTAAAGGCTTTGAGGTAATTCTGTTCGCCAAAATCTGGCTTTTTCCGAATTATTGCGCCGCAGGGGCTTTACCTTGTATGTGTAAAATCATATATTCGTTAAACCGTATATGAGCTGAGGCATTCACAAATGACCAGCAAAGCCCGTGTCCTGTTCATCTGCACCGCTAACGCTGTCCGCTCTCAGCTGGCCCAAGCGCTGCTGAGGCATACTGATTCGGAGCATTTCGAGGCGTTCAGCGCCGGCACCGTTCCAACTCAGGTCGATCCGCGTACCTTTGACGTACTCTCTCACCTTGGGGTGAGTACCGAAGGATTGCGTAGCAAGTCGATCGGCGAATTCCGAGGTGAGCGTTTCGACTACGTCATCACCTTGTGTGATAAAGCGGCAGCGGAATGCCAGTCGTTACCTGGTGCCGGCGAGGCATTGGCCTGGAGTTTTGAAGACCCGGCCACCAGCACCAAACCCGACGCCTTCCGCCACACGCTTCACGAAATTCATGAGCGCATCAAGATGTTCGTTTTGGTGAAAACCAAACACTGAGAATCGATATGACTGACCATCTGACACCGACCACTGTTTTCAAATGCCTGGCTGACGACACTCGGGTGCGCACGATGATGCTCATCACCCGTGAGGGAGAGCTGTGTGTTTGCGAGCTGACCTGCGCGTTGAACGAGAGTCAGCCAAAAATCTCCAGGCACCTGGCGCAGTTGCGCACTTGTGGCCTGCTTTCGGACCGTCGGCAAGGCCAATGGGTTTATTACCGACTGCACCCGAATCTCCCCGATTGGGTTCATCAAGTACTGAGCACTACGCTGGAAAGCAATAAGCACTGGTTAAGCCCTGATGCCAAACGCCTTGATGAAATGGGGGACCGCCCTGAACGTGCAGCCGTGTGCTGTGAAAGCAAAATCGCCTGATTTCGCCTTCGACTACGAGATCGCTCGATGAAAATCCTGTTCCTCTGCACTGCCAATAGCTGTCGCAGCCTACCCACGCACCACCGCACTGGCTTTCACCGCCGCAAGTAACAACTTTGAACTGGCGATTGCCGTAGCCATTGCCACCTTCGGCCTGGTTTCTCCGGTTGCTTTCGCCACGGTGATTGGCCCGTTGGTAGAAGTGCCGGTTCTGATTTCCCTGGTCGGTGTGGCCCTCTGGCTGAGACGCCGCTGGTTCGATGAATCCAAGAGCGCCATTGCGCAGGACAAAGAATATGTTTGATGACCACATGCCCCAACTCGATACCGAACTGGTTGATCTCCCCTCGGCAGACAAACTCGGTATCGAAAAGACCTCCATCCACAAACCGCGCATTCTGCTGTTGTACGGATCGACCCGTGAGCGCTCCTTCAGTCGCTTGCTGGTAGAGGAGGCCGCTCGACTGCTGGAGCACTTGGGCGCCGAGACGCGGATTTTCAATCCGTCGGGTTTACCGCTGCCAGATGACGCACCCGACGATCATCCGCGCGTGAAGGAACTTCGTGACTTGGTGTTGTGGTCCGAGGGACAAGTCTGGTGCTCTCCAGAACGCCACGGAAACATGAGCGCAGTGTTCAAAGCGCAGATCGACTGGGTACCACTCGCCATGGGCGCGGTACGCCCGACCCAGGGTAAAACCCTCGCGGTGATGCAGGTGTGCGGCGGCTCGCAGTCGTTCAACGTGGTCAATCAGCTGCGGGTGTTAGGACGCTGGATGCGCATGTTCACCATCCCCAACCAATCCTCTGTACCGAAGGCCTATATGGAATTCGACGACAACGGCCGGATGAAACCTTCCCCGTTCTACGACCGCGTCGTTGATGTGATGGAAGAGTTGGTGAAGTTCACGCTGCTGCTTCGCGACCGCCAGGACTATCTGGTGGATCGTTATTCCGAGCGCAAGGAATCGGCGGAAGAACTCATGAAACGTGTGAATCAGCGCTCCATCTGAGGATTTTTAACCGTGCAACAACACCCCTATTCAGTACTGCCCCTGGCACAGTTCAATGGTCAATTGATCTTCACCCCGTGTCCAGGCACGAAGGGCACCACGCCTTTCGAGGCGTTGCAAACCCTTCAGGATGCGGGCGCATCGGCGTTGCTGACGCTGATGCCGACCGAGGAGTTGCTTCAGAACGAGATCGACCTGCTGCCCGAAGAATGCCAAATGCTTGGCATCGAGTGGTTTCACCTGCCAGTTGAAGACGATCAAGCGCCTGGCGAAGCATTCAAAGCCGCATGGGAGCAGCATTATCCGCGTCTCCAGCAGCTGCTGATCGATGGGAAAACCATCGCCATCCATTGCAAGGGCGGTTCGGGCCGTACCGGTTTGGTCGCCGCCCAACTGTTGATCGAAAGCGGTGTGCCATTCAGCGATGCCATCCGCGATGTTCAAACGTTGCGTCCACGCGCCATGCAACATCCTGCCCATATCGAATACATCGGCCAGTTCGACAATCAGTCGAACGCCCACTGACAACAGAGACAGAGCACAACAACATGACTATCAAAGTTGGCATCAATGGTTTTGGCCGGATCGGTCGCCTCGCTCTGCGCGCCGCCTGGAGCTGGCCGGAATTCGAGTTCGTGCAGACCAACGATCCGGCAGGTGACGCGGCGACTCATGCACATCTACTGAACTTCGACTCGGTACATGGCCGTTGGAATTACCAGGCTGATTCCGAGGGCGACAGCATCGTCATTGACGGTAAACACATCAAAGTAACGGCCAACAAGGCGATTGCCGACACTGATTGGTCGGGCTGCGATCTGGTGATTGAAGCCAGCGGCAAGATGAAGACCGTCGCTGTGCTTCAGGCTTACCTCGACCAAGGCGTGAAGCGCGTAGTGGTCAGCGCCCCGGTGAAGGAAAAAGGCGCGCTGAACATCGTCATGGGCGTCAACCATCAGCTGTTCAACCCGGCTGATCATCGCATCGTCACCGCCGCTTCGTGCACCACAAACTGTCTGGCGCCGGTGGTGAAAGTGATCCACGAAAAGCTGGGCATTCGTCACGGCTCAATCACCACCATCCACGACCTGACCAACACCCAAAGCATCCTCGATCAACCGCACAAGGATCTGCGTCGGGCGCGTGCTTCCGGCATGAGTCTGATTCCGACCAGCACCGGCTCGGCCACCGCGATTGCGGAAATCTTCCCAGAGCTGCGTGGACGCCTGAATGGTCACGCCGTACGGGTGCCGCTAGCCAACGCTTCGCTGACTGACTGTGTCTTCGAGGTCGAGCGCGCCACGACCGTCGAAGAAGTGAATCAACTCCTCAAGCACGCTTCCGAGAACGAGCTGAAAGACATTCTCGGCTTCGAGGAACGTCCACTGGTGTCCATCGACTACCGTACCGACCCGCGTTCGTCGATTATCGATGCGCTGTCGACCATGGTTATCAACGGCACTCAGGTCAAACTTTACGCCTGGTACGACAACGAGTGGGGTTATGCCAACCGTACCGTCGAACTGGCCAAAATGGTTGGTCTGGCAGTCTAAGGAGCGGTCATGAAAACGTTGTCAGCCCTCGCTCCGCAAGTGCGGCAGTACCTGCTCGTGACGGGCAACTACTGGGCCTTCACCCTCACCGATGGCGCTTTGCGCATGTTGGTGGTGCTGCACTTTCACGCGTTGGGCTACAGCCCACTGCAAATCGCGGCCTTGTTTCTGTTCTACGAACTTTTTGGCGTGATCACTAACTTGGTGGGTGGCTACCTCGGCGCTCGGCTGGGTCTGAACCGCACCATGAACATCGGGCTGGGCATGCAGGTCGCGGCGTTGTTGATGCTGACAGTGCCCTCGGCCTTGTTGACCATCCCATGGGTGATGGGCGCTCAGGCGTTGTCCGGGATCGCCAAAGACCTGAACAAGATGAGTGCCAAAAGCTCCATCAAGCTCCTGGTCCCCGATGGGCAGCAGGGCAAGCTCTACCAGTGGGTGGCGATCCTCACCGGCTCGAAGAACGCACTCAAGGGCGTCGGCTTCTTTCTTGGCGGAGCCTTGCTGGCATTGATCGGCTTCAAAGGCGCATTGCTGGCCATGGCGGGTGTTCTGACGCTGATCTGGATCAGCAGCTTGATCCTGCTGAAGAAAGACCTGGGCAAAGCGAAAGCCAAGCCCAAATTTCGCGACATCCTGTCCAAGAGCCGGGCGATCAACATCCTATCGGCTGCACGGATGTTTCTGTTCGGCGCCCGCGACGTCTGGTTCGTGGTGGCCTTGCCGGTGTACCTGAGTAGTGTCTTCGGTTGGGACTTCTGGAAGGTTGGCGGCTTCCTGGCGGCCTGGGTGATCGGCTACGGCATCGTGCAGTCCTTCGCACCCAACATCACCGGCAAGAAACGTGGGCACGTACCGGATGGTCGAGCGGCGTTTCTGTGGGCGCTGGCACTGGCGGGTCTGCCAGCGGCCATTGCGCTCGGGCTCAACACCGGGCTGTCGCCACAGGTGGTGCTGCTCGGCGGATTGATGGTCTTTGGTGCGCTGTTCGCGGTGAACTCGTCGTTGCACAGCTACTTGATCGTGTCCTACGCCAAGGAAGATGGCGTGTCGCTGGATGTGGGGTTTTATTACATGTCGAACGCCATGGGGCGGTTAATCGGCACAGTGCTTTCCGGCTGGGTTTATCAGGTGTATGGGCTGCAAGCTTGCTTGTGGATATCGAGCGCATTCGTTCTGCTCGCAGCACTGATTTCTATCGGGCTGCCGAGGCATGCCGAGGCGATATGAAACCGTCAGACAGGATGCGGTGAACGTCATCGCGCCACTCGCGTGTGGGGAGAGTTGGCAATGCCTGAATCAGCGCAATAACCAGGTGGATGCATCCTTGGTGGTGAAAGAGGGCGGCGACTGCCCAGCCAACAGCGAAGGATGGCTGAAGGACGTCCTCCTTCAGCGCATCAACGAGTGCATGGAGAGTGTCCAGCTTTACGCGCCTGCAGAGGATGTCAAGCAAGGTTCCCCTCAACTGTCGGCGGTATACACCAAGGTCGATTGCAGACCGTCTCAGGTGGACTGATCGGCCAAAAAGGCCACGATCCCACTGACTGTGCTCCGTGCTGTTCGTGTTACACCGATCAGCGTGGCAGAAGCCGAACCTGTCCACTCGCCATAACCAACCAACCACAGCCTCGGCTCTTTGATCGAGTGGGTGCCTTCGACCTCAACGCGGCCCTCGGTGTTGAGTACCCCCAGTGAATCCAGATGCTGAAGGGCTGGCCGAAATCCGGTGCACCAAATCACCGCGTCCACCGCAACCTCGGTTCCATCGACCCAAATAACCCCATTACGGGTAAAGCTTTCGAAAGGGCGTACCGATTTGAGCACGTTGCGCTCTCGGGCTTCGACAACGGGCGCAACCATGACGATATCGCCCAGCCCCCCCACCGGCTGCTCAATGACGCGCCCCTCCAGCTGGGCTTTCCAGCGCTCGGTTGCACGCTCGAACAATACCCGCCCATCCACATCGTCAGGCAAGAACATCGGTTCTACCGGGGTTACCCACGTGGTCTCAGCGACCGTTGAAACTTCGGCAAGAATTTGTGCCCCTGAGTTACCTCCACCCACCACCAACACTTTCTTGCCCGCGAACGGCTGCGCTTCGACATAGTTCGCGGAATGCAGTTGCTGACCTTTGAATAGCTCTGCATTGGGGTAGTGAGGTACGTAGGGATTGCTCCAGGTGCCTGTAGCGCTGACAACTACCTGGGTGTCCCAGTGCTTGTCGTCAGAACGTACTCGTAGGCCAGACTCCGTACGCTCAACAGAAGTGACCTGTACAGGGCGCTCGACCGGGAATTGGTAGCGCTGTTCGTACTGGTTGAGGTACTCGATCACATGATTGCGTGAAGGGTAGCCATCTTGCGTGGGCGGCATCATCCAGCCAGGGATCGAACTCCAGGTGGCGGGAGAGAATAGACGTAGCGAGTTCCAGCCATGTCGCCAGGCACCACCGGGCTCTTCCTCTGCGTCGAGGATGACGAACGAAAGAGGTGTGCGGCGCAGGAAATACGCTACAGCCAAGGCTGATTGACCCCCACCGATAATAACTACGTCTGGTTGAGCGCTGAGCGAATCAGTCATCGGACGAACCTTGGATCGATGCAGGACGGGTCCAGTATAGCGACTCAATTTTGGCGCCAACTGATCCAGCTCATATTGAGTGGGGACTCGTCTACGGGGAATGCAATCCCTGGATAGAGCTTGGAAAACTGGCACTCACAACAAAGCCCCCCGCGATATGGCTTGCATAGGCGGGGGGACTTGGTTGAATGCACTCGTGAAAAAGCGCCACGCCAGTACAAGACCACTGTTCTTACGTACTAAACCTGCGCGTCTTGAAGCTGATCCTCTCTTTAAACTCCTCCACCTTCCCGATACGACGGATACTCGCCCATGTTCCTTTGTAATAGGGCACCACGTTGCGATCGGTCCATGGGGTAGTTAAATCACCCATCACACCGTTGAAGTGACCGAACTGCATGAAGGTTTGATTTCGTTTGATGTCGGGCTCCAGATAGGCCAACGCATAGGACGAACCGTAATCGTTGAACACCTCGACCACGTCTCCAGATTCAATCGACAGCGCTTGTGCATCGTCTGGGTTGATTTCCAGATAAGCCATCGGCACACGCCGCTGAACAAAATCGTTGTATTGGTCGTGGTAGAGCGTTTGCCACACTTCATTGATGCGCCCATTGTTGACCCAGAACGGGTGTTTCTCCTTCTGTTCCGCCACCGGTTTCGGCAGCCCGGGCCATGTTGCTGGCTTGAACTCTGCTTTTCCGTCCGGGGTGTCGAACTTGTAATCGGTGTAGAGCATCTCGGTACCGATCAACTTACCGTCTCGATATTCCTTGGTGGGTAACTGGACACCATTGTTGCCCATGGCTTTCAGCCGTTCGTAGGTGACGAGATTGCCCGTGGTTCCGCCCTGACTGTCGATTGGGCCGGCACCGGGTTGGCCGGCCATACGGAAGCCGTCATTGAAGGCGTCCTCCTCGCTACTCCAGTCGAACCCTGCAAAACGCGCCGCCATGTCCTGTTTTCCTTCGTCCGTATACATCCGCCGAAGGGTGTTAGCGATAGCCGCTGCAATTAGGCAATCGGCTTTCGCCGAACCGGGGGGATCCATGAATTTTTGTGAAAGGCGCATCCGGCGCTCGCCATTCATCGAGGTGAGGTTCATTTCGCCTGGATGGGTCGCCGGAAGCATCACATGGGCGGCCTCTGCCAGCTTGGTAGGGTAGAGGTTGATGTTGGCGAAAAAGAGGCCTCCTTTGTTTTTCACCGCGTCGTAGATTACGTCCACCATCTGCGCGGTTGTACCGCCGCGAACATTGGCCATGGCCTCCCTGACAATACTGGTGCGTTTCAGAATGACCGCACGATGTTGCTCGGCATTGAGAGTGGTCTGGAAGGGATTGGCCCCCCATGCCGTGTACATCATGCCCTTGCCGTTGATGATCTCCTGATCCACATAGATCTTGGTATTGCCTGGATAAGGGGGGCGTGTGTAACCCTCTTGGTGCCCACCCATCCGCACCACGCCCGTACCTCGTCGTCCGACGTTGTGAGTGGCCAGCACCAAGTCGACCAATGCCGACTGGATGAGGTAGTTGTCATTGCCCCAGATGATTCCTTTTTCGTAGGCGTGCATGGTGTGGGGACGGTGGCCAGAGGTTTTCGGCTTGTAAGCCCATTCGGCTGCTTGCTTGAGCTTGTCCACCGATATCCCGGTAACGCGACTGGTTTCCTCAAGCGACATTCGATTGGCTTGAAGTGCCTGCTCAAACGCTTTGGTATGGGCCGCGATAAATTCCTGGTCATGCCATTTTTGGTCGACCACGTAGGTCAGCAGACCATTGAACAGAGCGATATCCGTCCCCGGTTCGATATCCAGGTGAAGCACGTTATCTTTACCTGCTACTTGCTCCGCTATAGCGATGGTCGGCGTCCTGCGAGGGTCGACAAAAATTACCTTGGCTGGAGCAACGGTTTCTCCAGGAAAACGCTGCTTACGTTTGTCGACTGTCTGCCCCTGGAAGTTGGGAAGCCAATGCGCCAGGAAGTAGTTGGTTTGGGTTTCGTATGAGTTGCAACCAATAGCAACAATGACGTCAGCCAACTCCGCGTCTTCGTAGCTGTTGTTGAGTTCGCCAATGCCCATCTCGCGGGTAGCGTGGCACTCGGAGTTATAGGCAGGGCGGTTATGGATTCGCACCAATGGGGTTTGCAGTGCGGTAAACATCAGCTTGCCGGTGCCCCAGGTATTCTCAAATCCGCCTCCGGCGCCTCCATGATCGAAGCAATCAAAGGCGAGCGGGGCAGGCCCGTCATTATCAAGAATCTTCTTGGTCACCCCGGCGTAGAGCGCCACAGCATCATCCCAGCTGGTGTCTACCCACTGATCAGCCACATAAATGCGTGGGCTGCGCAAGCGCTCCCTGCCTACCCCGTCGGGGCTATACATGACCTTGGCCAGTTGTCCGCCTCGTGTGGACGACAGCCCTTTATTAACGTCGCACTGTTTATCCGGCACGATCATGATGTTGTAGCGCTTGCCGTCCTTGTCGGTGATCGTGTTCTGCATTGCCGGTGTCATGGTGACAGCCAGGGGGGGTAACTGTTTGCGGAAGTCGAGTTCGAGCGCATTCTCATCAGGAGCCCGTCCACCTTCCTGATTTTCCGGCCATTTGTACACGTGATAGCCACAACCCACGATGCAGAAGTGGCATGTCAGGTTGGTCTTCTGGGCATCTGTCGGAGGCAGTGCCACACGATCTTTGTTGGTTGCCATTTTTAATCTCCTTATCACAGGAGGTTGGACTGACGTCCGTAGATCAACCCTTCAACGGCCACTGCACGTACCGAATCGTCATTGGGGTTGTACTCAAGCACTATGGTCGGCAGGTTCTCAGTGGCCTGCCCGGAAACCATTTGGCCAATATTCTCAGGGTCGAATATGCTGAAATGGCAGGGACATTTGAACACCTTTTGCCCTGGGTCATAGGCAACCGGACAGCCCATGTGCGTGCATAGTGTGCTGTAGGCGACGATGTCGCGCTCCGGGCCGACGCCCCCCGGCACGGGAGCGCCCATCTTGATCAATGCGCAAGGTGAAGCCGCGTCGGGATAGGAAAACAGGACCGGCGTGTTGACCTGCAATTTCTGAGCTTTGGTGAGCGCCGTCATTTGGTAGGGGAGATTGACTCGTCCCTCTGCCGTTGGCTTTGGTGTCGCGGCTTGCGTGAGTTCGGGCAGACCTATCGCCACGCTTGCAGCAACCCCGCCTCCTGCTTTCAGGAAGAGTCTTCTGGATATCGATGCCATTTCTGCCTCCACATTACGCTTGCGATGCAGTCGGCCCCCACCTCTGTCGTAAGCGGACGTTACTTCAACCCAGTGAGCATAGTAGACAGCCCGGTTCTTCGGCCGTAATGGCCTGAACAACGGGGGTATCGTTTCTGATTTTGTCGACATTTCCGACTGGCGGATTGCTAAACAGGCCGCTAACCAAAGCCGTCACCCACACAGTGGAAGTGTCGAGGTCGTTGGGCTGTTTTGGCTTTGGCAATATCATTGCGCAGTCGAAATCCAGCCCTGAATATCCGCAACAGTCGGAATCTTCCCGCTGCTTACAACCTTCTCGTTGATCACCAGAGCCGGCGTGGCGAGGATGTCATAAGTCACCATCTTGCCCATGTCGGTGATCTTTTCGAATTCGGCCTGGATATTTAGATTCTGCGTGGCTTGACGGGCTACGGCCTCCAGTTTTTTGCAGTTGGCGCACCCTGAACCGAGTATTTTGATGTTCAGCATTGGAAGCTCCTTGGTGTGTAAGTCAGCTTGCTGTTTGTTTACGTTGATAACGGATCAACTGGTAAATTGCACCGGTTATGGACAGCGAGGCCGCCATTCCTGCACCAAGGGTAAGCCAGCCGGTGCCATCGACCCAGGCACCATAGAGCAGGCCTGCCACGATGCTGAACGAAGCGACTAACCCAACATAGGCAGCGGTCTTCTTCCGACCAATCACAGCCGCCACCATGAGCATGCTCTGCAAGCTAAGTTCAGGATCCGCCATCAGGTAGGCCAAGAGCGGGCCAGGATGCATACCTAGATCAAGGAACATGCGGGCGACGGGCACTTCGACCAAGGTTGGGAAGTACATGAACACGCCGAACCCTACTGCTATGGCATTGGCGGGCAATGAGTTGCTGCCTGCAAGGCTTTCAATCCACTCGGGTTGAATAACCTGGCGAACCATACCGACGATGAATACACCCACCACCAGCACAACAAATATCTGCTTGACGAAGCGCCAGGCTTCCCATAGCCAGCCTTGCCAGTCTTCGGCTGGCAGTTTTCGGGCAAAGTACCAAACAGACAGTATGGTCAATGCGACCCCGAATAAACGACCCGTGAAGGTGAAGGCTAATGTGCCAGGTTCTGGCGTCAGGCGCATCGAGGCGATCAGCAAAGTACTAGCGGTCAGACCCAGCGCAACCCATGTCCAGCCATTGGCACCTTCGGTGATGTTATCCAGACCACGCTTGGCCGTGGCGGCAATCATCAGGAGCAGGATGATGAGTACAGACCCTTGGAAGCTCACGCCTTCTTCCCCTTTGCTGACGTCATATGGAACCCAGTCAAACAGGGTGTCCTGCCACGCTTGGGCCCAGAAAAGCGGGACTTTGATACTGATCAGGTCTGCAGTCAGGGGCCACAGTTTCAAGGTGCCCGCAATCAGCAAGGCCAGCAAAGATAGAAGTACACCCAGTGCGGGCCCGGAAACGCTGGCCTTCTCTGCGAACAGGGCATCCGCCTGTGCGTCGTGGGTCAGGTCGTCTTTCCAGAATAAGGTAGCCATCAGCAAGCCAATACCGATGCCAAAGACCAGGCAGAGGATCAAACGGGCGATTGCAAACTCCGCTCCCAGAATGCTGCCGGTATAGGCGAGTGCCATGATATTTCCTGCCGGAGCAAAAAACAGAAAGGTGATCGCCGGGCCGATACCCGCGCCCTTGCGGTAGACGCCCGCGAATAAAGGAACAATCGTGCATGAGCAGACGGCAATCAGTGATCCCGCCAGTGCCGCCGCCGGGAAGGAAACGTAGACAGGTGCATGTCGACCTAGCCAGTGAGTGATGCTGGCTTTAGGAATCAGTGCTGCCATGGCCCCGGCAACGAAAAACGCTGGCAACAGGCAAAGCAGGACGTGGGCCGCCAAGTAGGAAGCCAGACTGCCAGCTCCACCATTGATTAGCTTAAGTACGAGGTCCATGGCGACCCTTGGAATATTGTCATTAGAGGTTAGGTTTGCTAAACCGCCACGGGCACCTTCAGGCACCCGCTAGTGTGCAACGGTTGTCGCTCAGCAACGGTTACAGGTTTTGATGCCTAGCAACGTATAGACAGGGCAGAAACGGAAAATGCCAGTGGCCAGCGGCACTAGACCGATCCAACCCCACACGCCGATCACACCGGACAGACTGAGGCCAATGAGAAGCAGACCGGCGACAATGCGCAGGCTCCGGTCGATGGTTCCAATGTTTGCTTTCATGTCAATCATCCCGATCAATGGTTGCGCCGGGTCTCCAGCGCCTTAAACAACAACATGCCGGCCAGCATGGCCAACATGAATACGATCACTTGCCAGCGTCCTGTCAGCAGAATGGCCACTGCGGGGCCAGGACAGATGCCCGCTATTCCCCAGCCGATGCCGAACAACAGGCTCCCGCCAATCAAGCGCGGGTCCAACTCCCGTTTGATCGGTAGCTGCATTGGCCTTCCCAACAGCGAACTGGACTGTTGGCGCGCCCAGGTTAAAGGGCCAACGGCTATGCCTATGGCCCCGATCATGACCAACGCCAGGGAAGGGTCCCAAGCACCGGTTAAATCCAGGAAAGCGAGTACTTTGCTCGGGTTGGCCATACCTGCCAGAAGCAGACCCAAGCCGAACAGCAAGCCTGCAATGAATGCACTCAGTTTGATCATGTTCACCCCCCCAATAGATGACGCAAGACAAACACCGTGGCGAAACCACTGAACATGAAACACGCCGTGGCGACCATCGATCGCGGCGAAAGGCGTGATAGGCCGCACACGCCATGTCCACTTGTGCAACCTGAGCCGTAACGGGTGCCAATGCCCACCAATAAGCCGGCGGCAGTAAGTCCGAGCCAGCCACTCTGGAACTCAATCAGGGGCAGGGTGGCAAACAGTCCCCATAACAGCGGTGCGATGAGCAGGCCCAGAAGAAACAGCGCTTTCTCAAGTGCTCCCTCGCTCCGGCGCTGTAAAAGACTGCCAATCAGACCGCTGATGCCTGCGATACGCCCGTTGGCGACGACGAATAGACTGGCCGCCAGGCCAATCAATGCGCCGCCTGCAAGGGATGACCAGGGAGTGAAGTTGAGCCAGTCGACATTCATGATGCTTCTGCGAAGCGAAATTGTTGATACAGCGTTTGAGTTACCACCTTTGTTGCGGGGCTGCTGATGCGATAGAAAAGCTGCTTTCCATCGCAGCGGGTGTCGATCAGTCCTTCGCTACGAAAAGCCAATCGTTCCATGCCGCGGTGACCAGGTATTGGTAGTCGGTCGTTCGGGACGATGCCATTCTCATGTTTAGCCGCCGCTCGAATCGGATGGCTAACTTTAGTCAGTTGAGTGTCCATTCCTCATCCTCCCGTCACCTGTTTTATTGTTACGCGCTTCATCGATCGTCAGATTTTTTCTGGGGAAACTACCCACACGCTGCAGGGCAACTTGTACAGCAGATGTTCCACCGTGCTGCCAATCAACCGCTCCATGCCGCGGTGTCCAACACGTCCCATGACAATCACATCGATGTCATAGGCCCCGGCGTAGCTGGAAAGCACTTTGGCCGGATTGCCCATGATCATGTGCTGGCGCTCTGGCGGAATACCGTTGCGCTCAGAAAGGTCGCGAAACGCATCAGCCTGCGCGTCGAACAGTGTTTTGGCTTTTCCCGAGGAGAAAAACGCCGAGCCATTACTGAAACCGAATTCGTCCGCAGTGATGCTGGAGAGGTCATGGGCGTAGATCACGTCCAGTTCTGCATTACAGGTGCTCGCCAGTTTGGAGGCCTCACGCAAAATTCTGTCGTTGAAGCCTTTGTATTGGTCATCAGAATGAAACGGGTCGACTGCGGCGACGATCTTGCGCGGCAAGACATTGTGCAAATGACTGACAAAATGCAGGGGCACCGGACATTCGCGCAGCAGGTGGATATCCAGTGGCGTATACATCAGGCGTGACAGCAACGATTCGTGTTCCAGGGCCTTGATCAATACGTCCATCGGCTGTTCTTTGAGATGAATCAGGATCTCCTGCAACGGCCTCTCTACCCAGACGACTTCAGTGGTGACATGCACACCGATCTTACGCAAGGGGCGGGCCTGGTCTTCGAGCCACTGGCGATGACGCTCGACATAGCCCAGTCGCATCTGCTCCAGCGCCTGTTCGTTGACCATTGCGGCAGTCGCCAGCCCTTCAAGATAATCGAACGCCACGATGTGCAGGGCAGCACCCGAAGCTTTGGCCAACGTGGCGGCACGGTCGAAGGCGGGGCTGTTTTCCATCAGCGGCGAGACGACCAGCATGAAACGTGATTGATCAGTCATGACAAATCTCCGGTAGGTGATCGTGCAATCGCTCGCGCCACTGACTGCGGCGTTATTGGGCAGTTAAGCCTTGCCCTAAGTCTGCCGCTGTTCAGGGCATCGGGTTTGATCTTTGTCAAAGGGAGGAGAAAGGATGGTGTTGCCCGACGCGCGGTTGTCCGTGCATCGTCCAGTGACGCAATTGTTGACCATTATCAATCTTTCGTCTGGCTCCCCGGAGCAGTCTTTGGACTTGTGCAGAACTTTGGCTTACATAAGTAAAGGAGGCATCGGCATGGCAACCATGAGAGCGGCGGTTTTCGGTGAAAAGAACCGGATCGTCCTGGAGGACAAACCCGTCCCTGAAGTCGGACCGCTGGCCGGTGCGGGGCGCAGTTCAAGCAGATGACGATCCCATGAACGGAGCCATTGGGCTGACAGGTGCAGCCGCGGCGCTGGGGATTGGCATGCTCATCGGTCTTGAACGCGAACGGCACATGGGTCAGGGTGAGAGCCGCGCATGTGCCGGTTTGCGGACGTTCGCCATTACGGCGTTGCTGGGTTATGGGGCGATGCAGGTCGGTGGCGGGTTGCTGGTGGGCATCGTGGCCATCGCTCTGGGATTGCTCGTCACCGTGGCTTATTGGCGAAGCCTGAGCGATGACCCCGGGGTGACCAGCGAAGTCGCATTGTTGACGGTGTTGGTGCTGGGGGCGTTGTGTGCCACAAACCCCGAGTTGGCGATTGCTGTCGGCGTGGTGATGGCAGGGCTGCTGGCCTATCGGGAGAAGCTTCACCACTTTGCCCGCAGTCAATTGACTGATGCGGAATTAGGCGACGGCCTCATCCTCCTGACGGCTGCGCTGGTCGTGTTGCCCTTGGCGCCGGACCGCTTTATTGGCCCCTACGCTGCCATCAATCTGCGCACCATTTGCAGCCTGACGGTATTGCTGATGGCGGTGGGCGCCATTGGGCATATTGCCGTCCGTACCCTGGGAACCCGTTACGGATATGCCATTAGCGCCATTGCCTCCGGGTTCGCTTCCAGCACAGTGACGATCGCAGCCATGGGCCATCTCGTCGCCCGGCAGCCCGACAATATCAAGGTCTTGAGCGCGGCTGCGATCCTGTCCAATATGGCTACCGTTACGCAGGTTGGCCTGATCCTGGGGGCGGTCGACCCCGGTTTGCTGCGCCATATGTGGGGGCCTTTGATGTCAGGAGCCGCCGCCACTGCGTTGTATGGCTTGTGTTTGATGTTTCCCAAGACTGCAACCGGTGCCAACCAGCCGATCAAGGTTGGCGGTGCGTTCAACCTCAAGCTGGCGCTGATCGTCACACTGATGATGACCGGCATCACCTTTGTTTCGTCTGTGATGCTCGGCCACTTCGGCCAGGTGGGGGTGATGCTGACGGCCACGTTCAGCGGTTTTGCCGATGCGCACGCCTCTACGGCGTCGATTGCCACGCTGGCCCAATCCGGCCATTTACCCTTCGATGCCATTGTCGGGCCTGTGCTGATTGCGGTCAGCAGCAACTCCGTCAGCAAATGCGTGGTGGCATGGGTCAGCGGCGGGCGACGCTTCGCCGCTTACGTGATCCCGGGCCAGGTGTTGTTGACCCTGGCGTTGTGGGCGGGGATGGTGCTGTTCTGAAGGATGTCGTGCGCGCAACTGATAAAAATCAAGTGGGCGGAACCTCCTGCATCGGGTGCCGTGCAGTGTGCTGGCGATAAAGCCGGGAAGACTGCTGCAACCCTGAGGGCTTGACCGCCCCGCGATGGGGGGCTGTTGGCCGGAACATCGCGGGGCGACGTTCTACAGGTTAAGACGATGGATGACCTGATGGCTGTCGTCTGGATCATTGTGCGTCTCGAATCCTAGCGCCTTGGCCAGGTCGCGCATGGGGGCATTGCTGGACGAGTCCACTGAATACATTTGGTGAAAGCCGTTTTTGCGGGCTGCCTTGATCAGATGCTCCATCAGTAATGTGCCCAAACCCAGGTGCGTCCATTCATCGGCGACCGTTACGGCACATTCACACTCTTGCTCGCGGGTGGCCGCGTATCGGCTGACGCCGATCTCGATGAGTTGCCCGTTGTCATGGACCAGGGCGATATAGGCCACGCGTTGCCGGTTATCAGTGTCCATCAATTGCTTGAGCATGCTGTCGCTGGGCTCGTTGATCTGCGCCAGAAAGCGCATGTGCCGCGACTCGGGGGACAGGCGCTTGATAAACGTGTATTCACGCTCGCGATCTTTTTCCGCCAGCGGCCGGATCAGCACATGGCGGCCGTCTTTGAGTGCTTCAATCCAGTATTGTCCGGTGACTGCGGCGTAAGCGGCAGCGGCCCGATCATTGTGGTCTTTGACGTTGAGCATGGGGGGATCCTCCATCCGGGTTTGAAAGTTCGACGCGTGGCGACAAACCCCGCGGTTGATTCCTTTCTACACTGCTGTCGATGCTTGAATCTGATCTGGATCAGACAGCGGTGCCGCCGGCATTGATTTGCTGGTGCTTGATGTAAATCAAACTGCACGAAGTGATGAAGCGCAGCCTTGAACCATGCCGGCAGTAAATAACCGGAATCGAATGGAGGTGTGTGATGGAGCAATATCAACGTTTTCTGCTGATCGCTGACCCAACCCTGCATCAGTCTCCTGCCCAGTTGCGTGCCGTCGCATTGGCCAAGGCAGCCGGGGCCGTACTGGATGTGCGGGCCTTTGTCGAACCGGTGCCGATGGTTCATTTATGGCAAGAACAAGTCGACGATGCAGAGCAGCAGCGCTATTTGCATCGCTACCGCCGCTGGGAGGCCGAAGAGTTCGATCGGCTCAGCGACCTGGGGCTGGAGGTAACGGTCAAAGCCGTCTTCACCACCCATCCGCTGCTGGACATTTTGAAGACGGTCGAAGATTTGAAGCCCGACCTGTTGATCAAGGATGCAACCCTTGAACCTGTACTCAAGCGGGTGTTCATTACCCCGCTTGACTGTCACTTGTTGCGTGAATGCCCGATCCCTGTACATCTGGTCAACCAAGCCCCTTACAGCTTGCCGCACCGAATCGTGGCGGCAGTGGACCCGTTCGATCCGGCAACACAAATCAGCGGTTTGAACGACACCATCATCCAGACCGCCAATGCCCTGGCGCTGCAATGCGACGCGCCATTACACCTACTGTACGCCTATGATTTATCGCCTGCCTTCAACAGCGATGCACCTCTGGCCGGGGGCGGTTGGGGTGTGGATTTCAGCGAGGAGCTGCGTCAATCCTTGCACCAGGCGTTTATTACACTGGCTGAGCGTTACGGGGTGCCTGCGGAGCGACGGCATTTCGTCATGGGATTACCAGTGCCGGTGATCAGCGAGTTCGTCGAGCAATACCTGGCCGATGTAGTGGTGATGGGCACCGTGCATCGGGTGGGGATCGACCGGCTGCTCGGCAGCAATACGGAACGGGCGCTGTACTCTGTGCCGGGCAGCATTCTGGCGGTCAAGTCACGTGTCAGGGCATGAGTACTATCGTGCCGTTGAACTGACCGGCCGCAATCTGTTCCTGTATCAGGTGCCCTGCAGCGTCCTGGCGGTTTGAATCAAGTCTGTACCAGGCTTGACGGCGGACCGTCAGTTCGACAGTTGAGTCTGATACGAGTCAGAAAAGGGATTATTTGCGCTTCCAGTACTTCTGCATTTCCAGAAACAGGAAGGATGCTGTCCATGTAATGAGCACTAGCCCGGTAAGGGCTTCTAGACCGGTCAAGTATTTCAGGTTGCCCACAGGTGAAATATCGCCGAAGCCGATCGTCGTGTACGTTGTAAAGGAAAAGTAGACGCAGTCCATCAGCGAACCGTCGAAGTTGCCCGTCAGGCCGCCCCATTCCCCGGAGTGCACCATCAGGTAATAAACCAGCGCGAAGCACCAGACCTCTATCGCATGTGCGAAAAGGGCGCCAAATACCCCAGCCACGATTCTGAAGCGACTCCACAGCTTGAGCCGGGGTAGCCAATCATTCAGGCGTAACAGGCATTCATAGTGGATCACTACGGTGATGATGACCACCAGCGTATTGATCAGCGTGACTGCCAGCATGGCAAATCTCCAGCGAAAAGGGAGGCAGCGGATCAGTGTATTTCTACGCCAAGAAGCCGGAAAATCGTTGAGCTGAATCAACAAGGGTCTTACTAAACCGAACGTCAGTCGTTCCATTCACGATAGCTGCTGATTAGTTGATAAAAGTCAGATCCCCCACGGCGTAACACCCAATAATCAAGCTACGGTTTTTCCAGTCGCACCCAGTCTGGCGGGACGATTATAAAGACGCACTTGTCCTTTGCATTGCCGGATATTTTGCTGGTTGCGGACATGAGCACGATCGCAGTCAGCAAGTCGACGTAACAAGCGTTTGACTCAAGGCCCCTGACGGGGAGTTGGGCTTGGTAGGTTTCAGGGCGAGGTATGTGATGCTCAAGCTCAAACGCATTTTATTGATAGCCCCCAGCGAAATGACCCTGACCCCGGCGTTTGCGCGTGCACATGCCTTGGCTTGTGCAACCGGTGCCTTATTGCACATTGTCGCGTTCGATTATGTTCAGGTTCTGGCAATAGCCGGTCTGCTGGACCACGATGCGATGTCCCAGGCCCGAGAAGGTTATTTGCAGGTGCACCGTCATTGGCTGGAGCAGCAGGCGCGTTTTTACCGATGTGGCGGCATGCAGGTGACCACCGAAGTGGTCTGGGCCAAGTCGAGCCTGAACAACCTGCTTGAGTACGTGAATGACTTTCTTCCGGACCTGGTCATCAAGGATACCCATTACGTGCCGGCACTTGACCGTGCCTTTCACCGGCCTCTGGACTGGCGACTGCTGCGCGAGTGTCCGACTCACCTGCACCTGGTGACCAGTGCCAAAAATCCAAAACCAATGACAATTCTTGCGGCGATCGATCTGTCCCATCTGGAAGAGCTGACGCACGGTTTAAATGACCGAATACTCGATCTGGCCTCGACTCTGGCGACCAGCTGCGGTGCCGCGCTGCACTTACTTAATGTCTGTCGTTGGTCACAGATAAGCGAGGCGCCGATGAGTGTGCCGACAGGCAGTCTTGATGACAGTTTGAGAGACGCCATTGAAGATGCTCAGCAAGAGGCTTTCGATGTGCTTGCTGAACGCTATTGCATCAAAAATACACGCCGGCACTCACTGACGGGCATCCCCCACAAGGTCATCGGGCTTTTCGCTCAACAAAATGCCTTCGACATCGTTGTGCTGGGCACGATTTATCACCATGGGCCTGACCGGTTTATCGGCGATACCGCTGAGGGCGTGTTAAACCGGGCACCGTGCAGTTTGGTGATCGTCAAGCCATAGCCTTGCCCGATTGAACGAGTCGCCGTCGAACCTGAAGTTGATAAAAATCAACTGCCCTCGAGCCAAAAGGAGCGATCAATAGTGCTCCTCTGAATGCTCAAGGAAAATGGCCATGCGAATCACATTTCTAGGTGCCGCGGGCACGGTTACGGGCAGCAAGTACTTGCTGGAACATCGCAACCAACATGTACTGATCGATTGCGGACTGTTCCAGGGCTACAAGCAACTGCGACTGCACAATCGGGACCCGTTCCAGCTTCCGGTCAGCGAACTCGATGCCATTGTCCTGACCCATGCCCATCTCGACCACAGCGGATACTTGCCCGTATTGGTGCGCAATGGTTATCGCGGCCCGGTGTACGCCACGCCCGCCACCTGTGAGTTGGTGAAAATCCTGCTGTTGGACAGTGGCCGCTTGCAAGAAGAAGAGGCTGAGTTCGCCAATCGGCACGGCTTCTCAAAGCACAGCCCGGCGTTGCCGCTTTACACTGAACAAGATGCCGAGCGAGCACTGAAACTGTTGCGGCCGGTGGAGTTGCACCACAAGGTGCAAATCGCCGCGGACATGACCATCCTGCTTCGTGGCGCCGGGCATATTCTGGGTGCCGCTACGGTGCAGGTGAATGCCGACGGTCTGGCCCTGGTGTTTTCAGGGGATTTGGGGCGGCCGGACGATCCTTTGATGTTCGCTCCAGAACTCGTCGAGCAGGCGGATTACCTGTTGGTGGAGTCGACCTATGGTGATCGTCAACATCCGAGCGAGGCGCCACAGGCGCAATTGGCCGAGGTCATCACCCGCACGGCGCTGCGCCGAGGGATTACCCTCGTGCCATCCTTCGCGGTTGGGCGCGCTCAACTGCTGATGTATCACCTGTATCAGTTGAAGCGCAAACGGGCAATTCCCGATATTCCAATCTACCTCAACAGCCCCATGGCCACCGATGTCACGCTTTTGTACCAGCGTTTTCGCAGCGAGCACAGATTATCGCTGGAGGAGTGCGAAGGCATGTGCCATGTGGCGCAATTCGTACGCACCGTCGATGACTCGAGAGAACTTGATCAGCAACGCACCCCAGCGGTGATCATAGCTGCCAGCGGCATGGCGACAGGAGGGCGAGTGGTCCATCACCTCAAGGCACTGGCTCCCAATCCAATTAACACGCTGCTTATGCCTGGCTTCCAGGCCGGTGGCACCCGTGGCGCGCAAATTGTTGCGGGAGCGCCTTCAGTGCGTATCCATGGCAAAGACGTGCCGATCCGCGCCCAGGTGGTACCGATGCATACACTGTCCGCACACGCCGACGCCGATGAAATCATGCAGTGGCTGCGCGGGTTCAAGCAGCCGCCAAAACATACATTTGTCGTCCACGGGGAGCCTAACGCGTCGGATGTGCTGCGCCGACGCATCAGCCAGGAGTTGGGGTGGTCGGTTTCGGTGCCGGAGTATCGCGATAGCGTTGAACTTTCCAGCATTGATCTCACGGCAAGCTCATCCAGGTAACAAAAAAAGCCACCGCCGTTTGAGGCATGGTTCCTTGCAGGTCAAGAAGGCGGACCCAGTTGCATCTGGGTTGATCCAGATCAAACGGCATTTTTCGGTCGGCTCCATTGTTTTGATAAAGATGGCGAGAGATCCAGTCATGATAAACAACAAGCTTTTCGGCGGGTATCACGCGGTTCAGGACTGGAGCAGAGTTGCGGTGCACAGGTACCTGCACTGGACGGGCACAGGTTCCTGGAGGCGGGAGGCGACCATCCTGCTGTCGGTCTTGGTGGCGCTGATGGCCGGATATATCACGGTGTTTCACTCCGCCTCTCACGCGGTGCAGGACTTGGTAGACACGTGCACAGCGCGTTTAGAGATCGAGCTTGAGAATGCCGATACAGATCCCCTCACAAAAGCCCTGGCTCGGCCTTTGTGTGAATGTGTGGCACATTCCTTCCTCGACAAAAACGGTATTGTGCGTCTGGCCATGGTCAACATGCGCGTGCTTGATTCGATGGCTCTTGAGCCCGTGACGGAAAAGGACGAGGAGGCCTGCATCAGCGCCCTGTGGCTGCCCAATGTCGAACTGGCCAAGCGCCTGACCCTTGAAGGAGGGGGGCGCTAGCACTTGCCCGCGATCTGTTCCAACGCATTCTTGGGTGCCATAGGGGTCATGGCTTCAGGCTTTTTAGGCAGCGAGATGCCCAGTTACTGTTGCAGGTTGGCTGGCTCGGTCAGGCGGAGGGCATCGAGCGCCGTGACCCATTCTTCGTTGGTGGGCTCGACCACCACCTTGACTCGGCTGGCCGGGGTCGAGATCACTGAAGCATTGGCCTGGTTCGCCGTTTCGTTCAGTTCGACGCCCAGATACTGCAGGCCAGCGCACATACGAGCGCGAATCGTCGCGTTGTGTTCGCCAATACCTGCGGTGAACACCAGCATGTCCAGACCACCCAGTGCCGCGACAAGGGCACCGGCTTCGTGGATGAAGCGGCGCAGGTACAACGCAAGGGCCATGGCCGCGCGAGGCTCAGTGGTTTCGACTTTGAGCAATTGGCGCGGGTCGCTGGAAATGCCGGAAACTCCCAGCAGGCCAGACTCGTGATACAGAATATGGCTGACCCGCTCGAGGCTCAGCTTCCAGATTTCCATCAGGAAAATCACTGCGCCAGGGTCCAGCGACCCGCAGCGGGAACCCATCATCAAACCGTCCAGCGCTGAGAAACCCATGGTGGTGGCGACGCTTTTCAAGTCCCGCATACCGCACAGGCTGGCACCGCTGCCCAGGTGCGCCACCAGCGTCCGGCCGCGCGCCTGATCGCCATAGCGCTCGGCCAGCGCAATGGATTGGTAGCAATAGGAAAGCCCGTGAAACCCGTAACGACGCAAGCCGCTTTCCCAGGCCGACCAAGGCAGCGGCAGGATTTTCTCCACGTCTGGAAGGGTCTGGTGGAAGGCGGTATCGAAACACACCACTTGTGGCAGGTCGGGGCGGGTTTGCAGCAGCGTTTCGATGGCCTCCAACGCGAAGGGCTGATGCAGAGGGGCTAGCGGGATGTAGCTTTTAAGGTCGGCCAGCACCTGCGTGTCGATCAATACCGGTTTTGAGTATTTAATCCCTCCATGCACGACGCGATGGGCGATGGCCCTGATCGAACGGCCGACCAGTTGAGTTCGCAGCCGCTCACGAATGTACGCAAGGGCATCGTGATAAGGATGCTTTTCATCGAGGGTCAGTGGCTGATCGTCGCCGCCGTTTTCGCTGACCACCGGGTTTGGCCCCGTGATGCCGTCGACCTTTGCGCGCCACAGTGGTGTGCGAGCCAAAGGGCTGCAGGTGGCGTCGAACAGGGCGAACTTGATGCTCGACGACCCCGCATTGAGGACCAGAATCACTTCTCCGTTATCTGTGTCGTTCATGGCGGGGTTACCCGATAGTGATGGGCGACCAGCGCGGCGATGGCACAGGACGCGATGCGCGATTCGACGGAGTCGGCGCGGCTGGTCAGGACAATCGGCACTTTGGCGCCGAGCACGATACCCGCGCTGGCGGCACCGCCCAGGTATTCCAGTTGCTTGACGAGCATATTGCCGCTTTCCAGATCAGGCACTACGAGAATGTCGGCTTTACCGGAAACAGCAGAGTGAATGCCCTTGATACGCGCCGCCGCCTGGGAGATGGCGTTGTCGAACGCCAGCGGCCCGTCAAGGACCGCGCCAGTGATCTGGCCGCGATCAGCCATCTTGCACAGCGCTGCGGCATCAAGGGTGGCGGGCATGTTGGCATTCACCGTTTCCACGGCAGCGAGGATCGCCACATGGGGATTACTGACGCCGAGGATATGCGCCAGATCGATGGCGTTACGCACGATGTCCATTTTGTCGACCAGGGCCGGCGCGATGTTGATCGCTGCATCGGTGATGATGAAGGGGCGCGGATAAAAAGGCGTCTGCATCACGAAACAGTGGGTGATCCGCCGCTTGGTACGCAATAGGGCCGCCGACGGCACCACGGCGGACATCAACTCGTCGGTGTGCAGGCTGCCTTTCATCAAGGCTTCGACTTGACCGTCACGGGCCATTTGCGCACCACGCAGGGCGGCAGCGTGGCTGTGGGGCACGTCTTCGATGGTGAGACCGCAAAGGTCGTGGCCGCCCTTGGCCGCCAACGCTTCGAGTTTGGCTCTTGGGCCAATCAGGATCGGGTCGATCAACCCTGCATTGCGGGCATCAAGGACCGCCTTGATACTCACGTCGTCGCAAGGATGTACCACCGCAACGCGGATCGGCTCCAGCGTCTGGCAGGCTTGCAACAAACGATTCAGACCGTCGGCGCTGTGGCGCAGTTCTATGCCCGGCAGGCTGGCTCGACGCACATCGATATGCTCGCCGGCCGCGTGGACCAGGGATTCACCTTCCAGCACTACCACGCCTTCCTGATTGATGCCGGTACAGGCCAGTGTGAGCAGATATCGCGCTACGTCGCGAGCAGTAACCGTCACCGAGACCGTCAGTGTGTCACCGATGCGTACCGGGGCAAGGAACTTGAGGGTTTGCCCCAAGGGCACCGAACCGGGGCCTGGCAACCGCGTACCAATCAGCGCCGAAATCAACGCGCCCCCCCACATGCCATGGGCGAAAACAGTGTTGAAGTGGGTGGTGGCGGCAAATTCCGGATCGACGTACAGCGGGTTCACATCGCCGGAAACCAGTGCGAACAGCTGAATGTCTTGAGCTGTCAGGGTGCGCTCCAGAGAGGCCGACTCGCCGATGATGATTTCCTCGAACGATCGATTATGTATTCGCTCCAGATCGTCGGCGTTTACAGGAACAGAACGGGTCATGGGTTTGATCCTGAGTAGGATTGCGGATGGCGTCGGCTACATCATTCAACGCTCAATCGGCGTATGTGACCAGAACCGGCAGCCATTGCGGGCAGCGAGGTCTTGGTATCGGCGATACTTTTCGTCCAGGTACACCCTCTGTATACATCAAAAAGGGGCTGAAACTCCCCGCTATTGCTGCTCAAAGGGCGCTCATTGATCTAAATCAACACATGCAGGCGGCATCAAGCCATAAAGCTCTATATCAAGTAGAAGCGGCCGACAAAGTCTCCCCCATCAAATGGAGAAACATCGTGAAGCATTCACATATCCGCTGGTTCAAAGAGCTGGGTATCAACGATGTATCGCTGGTCGGTGGCAAGAACGCCTCGCTGGGAGAGATGTACCAGAACCTCGCGACTGAGGGTGTATGCATCCCCAACGGTTTTGCCATCACCGTTGAGGCGTATCGTTATGTGCTTGATCACAATAGGGCCTGGCAGCCTCTGCATGCGGCACTTGACGGACTCGACCCCGACAACATCAGGGATTTGCAGGCGCGGGGGGAAAAAGCTAGGGCGATCGTATATGGCTGTTCATTGCCGGAAGATCTAAAGACGGCGATTTTGCAAAGTTATGCCCAACTCAAACAGGAATACGGCGAAAGCATTTCATTGGCGGTGCGTTCCTCGGCGACCGCTGAGGATTCGCCGCAGGCCTCATTTGCCGGGCAGAATGACACCTATCTCAACATCGCCACTGACGATGATCTGCTCGATGCCTACAAACGTTGCCTGGCGTCCAACTTTACCGACCGCTCCATTCACTACAAATACGACAATGGCTTTGATTACTACAAGGTTTATCTCGCCGTCGTGGTCATGAAAATGGTGCGTAGCGATATCGGGGCCAGTGGCGTGATGTTTTCGCTGGACACGGAAACAGGCTTCAGGGATGTCGTCTTCATCAATGCCGCGCTGGGGCTTGGCGAGAATGTCGTGCAGGGCACGATAGACCCCGACAGCTTCTATGTGCACAAACCCACCTTTCTCCAGGGCTATCGTGCTGTCTTGAAGCGCAGCCTGGGTAGCAAAGCAAAGAAGATGATTTTTACCGACACGCTCAATACCGGCAATATCGCGGTGGAATACACCGAAAATATTGACACTCCCCGTGAAGAACGAACCCGCTTTTGCATCTCTGATGCGGATGTGATCGTGCTGGCCGACTATGCCATCAAGGTTGAAAACCACTATTCGAGCAAAGCCGGTTGTTACAAGCCCATGGATATGGAGTGGGCCAAAGACGGGATCGATGGCCGGTTATATATAGTGCAGGCGCGACCGGAAACGGTGGAGTCGCAAAAGAAAGGCAGCGTGCTTGAGATTTACCATCTCAAGCAAAGATCGACAGTACTCCTCAAGGGCAGGGCGGTCGGCACCAGAATTGGCGCCGGCAAGGCGCGTGTCATCAACGATGCCAAGCATCTAAGTGATTTTCAACCGGGCGAGGTGCTGGTCTCAGACACCACGGCACCAGATTGGGAACCTGTAATGAAGACCGCTGCGGCTATCGTGACGAGCAGGGGCGGACGTACTTGTCACGCCGCCATCGTGTCGCGTGAACTGGGCATTCCCGCCATCGTGGGAACCGCAAACGCGGCAGAGAAAATAGAAACCGGCACACCGATCACCATCAGCTGCGCAGAAGGCGAAACCGGAAATGTTTATGAAGGCATTCTGGGTTTTGACATTCAGCAAACCGATCTCAGCCAGCTGGGACATCCAAAAACAAAGATCATGATGAACCTGGGCAATCCCGATCAGGCCTTTAGTCTTGCCTCGCTACCGGTGGATGGCATTGGTCTGGCGCGTATGGAGTTCATTATCAATGAATACATCAAGGTGCATCCGATGGCGCTCGTACACCCGGAAAAGGTTGATGACGCAACACGTGAAAAGATCGCTGCCCTGAGTATTGCTTACAATGATCCTACGGATTTTTTCGTCAAAACCTTGGCCGAAGGCGTCGCCACTATTGCTGCGGCGGTGTATCCGAAACCCTGCGTAGTGCGCATGAGCGACTTCAAAAGCAACGAATACGCGACCCTGCTGGGCGGCAAGTACTTCGAGCCGGAAGAAGACAACCCGATGATCGGTTTTCGTGGAGCGTCCCGTTATACCCATAGTGCCTATGCCGAAGGTTTTGCGCTGGAATGCGCGGCAATGAAGCGGGTGCGCGACGAGATAGGCCTGACTAACGTCAAGTTGATGATCCCTTTTTGCCGCAGAGTGGAGGAGGGCGAAAAGGTGTTGGCAGCGATGGCCAGCCATGGCCTCAAACGCGGAGAAAACGGACTGGAGGTCTACGTCATGTGCGAGATTCCCAACAACGATCATCCTGATCGACGCCTTCGCCAAACTGTTCGACGGATTCTCCATCGGCTCCAATGACCTGACCCAGTTGACGCTCGGCGTGGATCGCGATTCGGAAATCGTCGCCTTCGATTTCGATGAACGCGATCCGGGAGTGAAACAGATGATTCGCCTGGCGGTGGAGGGAGCAAAACGTAACGGCCGCCACTCCGGTATCTGCGGACAGGCGCCGTCTGACTATCCCGAGATGGCTGAATTTCTGGTGGAAATTGGCATCGACTCGATAAGCCTCAATCCGGATGCAGTACTCGCCACGACTCGGCATGTTCTGGCGGTGGAAGAGCGCCTGTCACTTAATCGCAAACCGTAAAACCGTTGCCTCATGGCACGCATACTTTTTATTTGCGTATATGGCAGGCCATTGTCCTTAACGAAGGTCATGCCGCACCGCTTGTGCTGGCGTGCCGGTCTATCTGGGGGAGATCGCAATGGAGTGGGTAAGGGTGGAACTCTATGCCGCCTTGTGCGATGAACACCCGGCAGAATGCCTGCCGATGAACTCTGTCGGGCCCATTCCCGGCGCCATCCAAGGCTAAATCTTTTCCAACTCGGTCGCTGCAACGCGGCCCGTGGATTGCTACACCCCACGGGTGGTGACGAAGACCACCGGGCCTGGCTCCAACAGTGTGAATGCTGTGTTGAGTTTCATCTTTTTCAACGTCAGGCACTCCCCATGGTCTCTGATCGGCGGCTTCATCTGCTCAGACGGTATCGAATGCTCCATTTTCAGCCAGCAGGGTGGCTATCAGGGCGGTGCTGTCGAGTACGTGCACGTGCTGCGCCACGCACTCGGGGGGCAGACGAAAGGCGGGCACGCTGTCAGAGATCGCAATGTGCTCGAAAAGCGGCTGGTCGAACAGCTGGCTGCCCGCAGTGAACAAACCATGGGTCGCCGCTGCAAACAATCGGGTGGCTCCACCCTTTTGACAGGCGAGGCCGGCATGCTTCAGCGTTTCACCGGTACTGATCAGGTCGTCGAAAACAATGGCTGTCTTCCCCGATACGTCGCCAACCAAGAGGGTGCCCGTCAGCGTCGCGTGAGCGCGGTGCTTTTCCATCAGCGCACTGCCCACTGAGCGTCCCAGTTGTCGTTCGAGGGCCTGACGAAACTGTTCGGCACGCTTGGCACCCCCGGAGTCCGGGGACACCGCCACCACGTCTGCGTCACCGACGACCCTGGCGAAATGCTCGGCGAATAATTCTATGCACTGCAAGTTCCAGGTCGGAATGCGAAAGGCATTGTCGAACGCTGCTGGGTTATGCACTTCCAGGGCAACCAGACGATCAACGTGGCAGGCTTCAAACAGGGTCGCCAGGTAGCGGGTGATCGTTGGGTCTTGAGGTTGGCTGCGACGATCTTTGCGTCCGTAACAGAGGTAGGGTGTTACGACCAGCACATGGCGAGCGCCGGCATCCTTGAGTGCTCCGCAAAAGAACAACAGGCGACACAACTTATCGTTAGCGCTCTGCCGGTCATCCCCATACAAAGAATGGAACACCACGACCTCGCGACCGTTAACCGTCGTGAGCGGTCGGCATTTATGCTCGCCATCTTCATAGTTGCGTTCTTCATGAAGAGCCAGTTGGCAGCCAAGCCGCTGCGCGACGCGGGTTGCATACTGCTCACTGCCTTGCAGGGCAAAAAGAAGCGGGCGGTCAGTGAGCATGCATTGGCTCCTTTGAGGCTTGTCGAACAGTTGCGCCGTCATCGGGCAGCACCCTGACGTAACACCTCAATGCAGAACTCCATTTCGTAGGGCGGGACGTTGCATTCGACGATGTCATGGGCGGCCACTTGCAGATGCACGCCGATAATGTCGGCATGGATCGGCTGCTGACAGACATGCCGGTCAACCAGTACCGCAGTGTAGACCCGACGAGCGCCCAGTTGCGCCAAATAGGCACAGGTGCGCAGGAGGGAATGGCCCTCGAAATAGCCGTCTCCAGTGGAAACCGATGGACCGCAAAAAAGTGCGGTGCCACTGCCAACGTAATCCCGCTCGGCTCGGCCCTATTGATATTGATCAAGTACGGAGAAATGAAATTTCAATCCATGAGCGGCGTTAGTCCATTGATCGGTCTTGCGCAGGGATTTGATATAAATCAACGCCAGGGCGACATCAACGGAGGACTCTGAATCAAACGCTGGCGTCTGATCCGGCGCGTCGAGTTCCACCTGTCTGGAGTCAGATCATGAGCCAATATCAACGCTTGTTACTCATCATCAACCCGGACCTGCGCCATTCCCCAGCGATAAACCATGCGGCGGCCCTGGCCAAGGCCAGCGGCGCGAGCTTGCATATCGCTGCGTTTATAAGGCCGTTGAAGATACTGTCACTGCTTGAGGAAGACGAGCAGGAAAAGGCCCTGGAAAGCTATCGTCAGGACCATCGCGACTGGCTGAAGAACCAGGCAGCCAAACTCCACGCTCTCGGGCTCGACATAACGTCGGAGGTGACGTGGGCCGATGACATGGAGCAAGACATTCTTGATCGCGTCGCTGAAATGCAGCCCGACCTGCTGATCAAGGAAGTGCAGCACGAATCAGCGCTTAAACGCGCGTTCTTTACCCCACTGGACTGGCATTTGTTACGCCACAGCCCGATACCGGTCTATCTGGTGGGCGGCGGTGGCCATGCCTTGCCGCGCAAGGTCGTGGCGGCGGTTGACGCTTCAGATACCGAGTCTTCAAACACCGAACTCAATGATCGGATCATTCAGCAAGCCACCCGCCTGGCGTTGCAATGTGATGCCGAGTTGCACCTGCTGTATGCCTGTGATCTTTCGGGGTTCTATCTGGCCGACATGGGGGGGCTGGCGCTTTCAGACATCACCAAAGAGTTACGCACAACCGAGGAGCAATCGTTCATCAAATTGGCCAGCCGGTACGGCGTACCTTCTGATCGTCGTCACTTTATTCTCGGTCCCCCGGTCTCGGCGCTGAGCGATTTTGCCAACGAGCAGCAAGTGGATGTGATCGTGATGGGCAGAGTCCAGTACCACGGTCTGGAGAAGCTGCTGGGCAGCACGACCGAACACATTCTGTACCAGGTGCCTTGCAGCGTTCTGGCGGTCTAGAACGCTGCAAGGCGATGTGTAACGTAACCTCGGCCGTCATCGCCGATGGAGACTCTCCATGACTCAAAGTCCCTCATTGCACACCACTTTGCAGGACCGCTCCGAAGCCGGTCGTCGTCTGGTGGAACCCTTGCTCAAATACGCGCATCGAAACGATGTCATCGTCCTGGCCTTGCCCCGTGGCGGCGTGCCGGTTGCCTATCAAGTGGTCAAGGCCCTGGGCGTGCGCCTGGACCTGATGCTGGTGCGCAAACTGGGTGTGCCGTCCAACCCGGAGTTCGCCATGGGCGCCATTGCCAGTGGCGGTGTCCAGATCCGAAATGAAGAAGCGCTGCGGGCTCACCCGATTTCCCCGGCCGCATTTGAGACGGTGGTCGAGCGCGAAACACGGGAATTGCAGCGGCGCGAGCAGCTCTACCGGGGCGCCCGGCCACCCTTGCAGCTCAAGGATCAGGTAGTGATCCTGGTCGATGACGGCCTCGCGACGGGCGCCTCGATGATGGCGGCAATCCGCGCGGTGCGCATGCAAGCACCTGCTCGCATCGTCGTTGCCGTGCCGGTTGCGCCACTGGAAACGGTGGAGACGCTGAGCTTCGAAGTCGATGAGGTGATCTGCCCACTCATGCCTGAATGGATGATGTCGATCGGTTATTGGTACTTGCACTTCCCCCAGACCTCGGATGAAGAAGTGAATGATTTGTTGCAGCGGGCCTGGCTGCGAGAAGCCGCCAGCGATTCCTCCTCTCAGGAGCCTCTCGATGATTGAGCCTCAATCTCGACAGCTGGACTTGCGAGACGTTGAGTTATCCGCCGATTTACGGCTGCCGCTCCATGCTGACGGTCTGGTGATCTTCGTACATGGCAGCGGCAGTGGCCGTTTGAGCCCGCGTAATCAGTTTGTCGCGCAGTTGCTGGCCGGACGGGGGCTGGGGTCGCTGTTGTTCGACCTGCTTACGGAGCCAGAGCAACGCCTGGATAACCTCACCGGCGAGCTACGGTTCGATATCGACTTGCTTGCCGGGCGGCTGGTGGAGGTGATCGATTGGGTAGGCCGGGACGCGGATTTGCGCTCGCTGCAAATCGGTCTGTTCGGTGCCAGCACCGGTGCGGCTGCGGCGCTGTTGGCCGCCGCCGCGCGTGCGAACGTGGTTCAAGCAGTGGTCAGCCGGGGAGGGCGAACCGACATGGCGGGAGCGGCGCTGTCGCAAGTCAGGGCGCCTACCTTGCAGATAGTCGGCGCACGGGATCTGGTGGTGCTCGAATTGAATCAGCGAAGCAGTCATGCCTTGCGCTGCGAGCAGCGTCTGGACGTGGTGGCGGGCGCTACGCATCTTTTCGAAGAGCCCGGAACCCTTGAAGAAGTCGCCAGGCTGGCTGGCGACTGGTTTGAAACCCATCTGCAAGGTCGCCATCCATAGGCATGGTGAGCCTTGAACCATTCACACGCCAAACGGAAAGGTTTCGCGGATGGAAGCAATCGCCCCCGCTTGCTGAGCGGGCTCAAGTCATTTTTAGGCAATGGCGGCAGCGGGGTGATCTGAAAGATCAATGCCGATCGAAGTCTCGGGCCAAAAGGGCGGGCAGGATGATTACAGGTACAGGAGGTGAACGACCTTGCGGGTTTCGAAGGGATCGTCGCGCGTCTCGAAGCCCAGGGATCTGGCCAGGGCGCGCATGGGCGCATTGCTGGATTCGTCAACCGCGTAAATGTGGTGGAAAGCATTCTTGCGCGCGGCCGTGATCAAATGTTCCATCAGTAGCGTACCCAATCCCAGCTGCTTCCATTCTTCGGCGACTGTCACGGTACATTCACATTTGTGCTCGTCCGTGGCGCCATAGCGGCTGACGCCAATCTCGATCAGTTGGCCATCCTCGTGAACCAGTGCGATGTACGCCATGCGCTGTTTGCTATCGATGTCCAACCTGGGGCCAGCCATGGCTTTTTGAGGTTCGTTGACCCGCGAGAGAAAGCGCATGTGCCGGGACTCGGGGGACAGACGTTTGATGAAGGCGTATTCACGCTCGCGGTCTTTATCCGTCAACTGCCGGATCAACACGTGACCGCCATCCTGAAGGGTTTCGATCCAGTATTGGCCTTTGACTTTGGCACAGGCTTCAGCAGCCCGATAATGATGATTTTTGACAGTGAACATCGGGCGATCCTCCGTCCGGTATCAAGGGTGGGCGCGCAGTGATGAACGACGCGGTTCACTTGTTTCTACACTGTTGGCCTCTGGCGAACATGATCTGGATCAGAACTGAACGCCGCAAACAGGATGCCTGGACCGGTAGCCGTACCCTGTGTTCGCTGCCACCGCCAGCGTGAGCAGCCTGATCGCGGTGCTGGTCAATCATCCAATACTTGCGGCGAAACCACCCAGACGCTGCACGGCATTTCTTTATCTTGCGTCCGGCCCTGGAACGGGGCTTGATCTTTGTCAAACAGAGGGGCAATGACAATGGCGCCCGACATGCGGTGACACGCGTCTTGGCCAGTCGCCTCGTGCTCATCTGAGCGCGGCTCACCGATAACTGACAAATATCAAGTCGGCTGAATGTGACGCGCTCATTCTGAAGGCCTGTTCCATGCCATTGTCCGCATGCCGAGGTGTTCCATGTCGCAACTCCAGCGCTTACTGTTGATTGCTCCCCAAGCCATGACCCGTACACCGGCATTCGACCGGGCTGCCGCATTGGCGCATGCCCTGCAATTGCCCTTGCACATTGTGGCGTTTGATTATGTCCAGGCCCTGGCGGTGGCCGGCTTCTTTGCCCCCGAGCAGATCAGCCAGGCCCTTGAAGGCTACCTGCAAGCCCATCGGCAATGGTTGACGGAGCAAACCGGGTCGATGAGTAAACTCGGCATCCAGGTCACCAGCGAAGTGGTGTGGGTCCAGCACCCCTACGAGGAGATTGTGCAATTCGTCAATGAGATGCCGCTGGCGCTGATCATCAAGGATGCGCAGGAAGAACCGGCCTTGAAACGGGTATTTTTCACGCCGCTGGATTGGCAACTGTTGCGCGACTGTCCGGTACCGGTGCATCTGGTGACCCATGCGCTCAACCCGCGTCCACGCAATGTGTTGGCGATCATCGATGTGCTGCGCAGTGAAGAGCAGGATCATGAATTCAATGACCAGATCATCGACGCCGCCGTGAAGTTGGCCGAGGTCTGCGATGCCCGGCTGGAACTGCTGCACGTGTTTGACTGGACGTCCTTGTATACCCAGGACATGGGCTTTGGCGCACTGCCGCTGGCCACCGGAATTCATGAAGCGTTGGGAGTGGCTCAGAATGAGGCGTTTGCGGCCATCGCCGAACGCCATGGCGTGCCACCCGAATGTCGCCACTTCATGGAGGGCATGCCGGTACCGAGCATTTGTGAGTTCGCCGCCGAGCACCACTGCGATGTGATTGTCATGGGCACGGTTCAGAACAAGGGCCTGGACAAGTTACTGGGGACCACGGCCGAACAGTTGTTGCATCGGGCGCCGTGCAGCGTGTTGGCGATCAAGCCGGGCCAGATGTTGCAATCCTGAGCAATGGGGCACAAAGACGTCTATCAGTGGTTGGGCCGCGGCGGAGAAGGACATGAGCGACTTTCTGAATGCTGAGCAACTGGAGGGTCTGGATGCCTATTGGCGGGCCTCCAATTATCTGGCCGTGGGGCAGATTTACCTCAAGGACAACCCGCTGCTGAAGCTGCCGTTGTCCCTGGAGCACATCAAGCCGCGCCTGCTTGGCCATTGGGGCACGACACCCGGGTTGAACCTGATCTATACCCACCTCAATCGCTTGATCAAACAGCACGATCTGAACATGATTTTCATCGCCGGTCCCGGTCATGGCGGCCCTGCGGTGGTCGCCCAGACCTACCTTGAAGGCACGTACACCGAGTTCTGTCCGTCGGTGGAGTGCAACAGCAACGGCCTGGTTCGCCTGTTTCGGCAGTTTTCGTGGCCTTATGGCATTTCCAGCCATGTATCGGCTCAAATTCCCGGATCGATCCATGAAGGTGGCGAGCTTGGCTACAGCCTGGCCCATGCCTACGGTGCCGCGTTTGATAATCCGGAGCTGATCGTCGCCTGCGTCATCGGTGACGGTGAGGCGGAAACAGGCACGCTGGCCGCCAGTTGGCATTCCAACAAGTTCCTCAATCCGGTGCGTGACGGCGCCGTTTTGCCGATTCTGCACCTTAACGGCTACAAGATCGCCAACCCCACCGTACTGTCCAGAATCAGCGAGGATGAGCTGTCAGCCCTGCTGTATGGCTATGGCTACGATCCCTATTTCGTCGAAGGCGACGACCCGATGCAAGTGCATCAGGCCCTGGCCCAGACGCTGGACACCATGGTCCTGAAGATTCGAGGCATCCAGCTCGACGCGCGCCGCTCCTCGCAATCCGCACCGCCGGAACGGCCCCTGTGGCCAATGCTGGTGTTACGAACCCCCAAAGGTTGGACCGGTCCGAAGTTCGTCGATGGCCATCGAGTCGAGGGCACCTGGCGCGCGCATCAGGTGCCGCTGGCCGATTTCCAGCAACCGGCTCATCTGTGCCAGCTGGAAGAATGGCTCAACAGCTATCGCCCAGACGAACTGTTCGATGCCAACGGTGCGTTGTTGCCTGAACTGGCGGCGTTGGCACCGACCGGTCATCGTCGCATGAGCGCCAACCCCCATGCCAACGGTGGCGTACTGTTGCGAGCGCTCGATCTACCGCGCTTTACCGACTATGCCGTGCCGTGCGAAGTGCCGGGTAGCCTGCGTGCGGAGGCCACACGTGTCATGGGCACCTATTTGCGCGACGTGATGAAAAACAACCTGAGCGCCAGCAATTTTCGCATGTTCGGTCCGGATGAAACCGCCTCGAACCGGCTGGATGCCGTCTATGAAGTCAGCGCCAAGGCCTGGATGGAGCCGCTGGAGCCGGACGACCTCAATCTGGCAGCCGATGGCCGGGTGATGGAGATCCTCAGTGAACAAGTGTGCGAAGGCTGGCTGGAGGGCTATTTGCTGACCGGACGCCATGGTCTGCTGTCCTGTTACGAGGCCTTCATCCATATCGTCGATTCGATGGTCAACCAGCATGCCAAATGGCTGAAGACCGCCGCCGAGGTGCCATGGCGCAAACCGGTCGCTTCGCTCAATTACTTGCTGACCTCCCATGTCTGGCGTCAGGACCATAACGGGTTCTCCCACCAGGACCCGGGGTTCATCGATCTGGTGGCCAATAAAAAGGCGGACGTGGTACGCATCTACCTGCCACCCGATGCCAACTGCCTGCTGTCCGTGACCGACCACTGCCTGCGAAGCCGCAACTACATCAATGTCATCGTCGCCGGCAAGCAACCGGAATGGCAATGGCTGGATATCGATGCCGCCATCCGCCACTGCCAGACGGGTATCGGTCGCTGGAGCTGGGCGTGTCGTGATGATGGCGACCCGGACGTGGTGATGGCCTGCGCTGGTGACGTGCCGACCCTGGAAACACTGGCCGCCGTGACCCTATTGCGCGAGTACGTGCCGGACTTGCGGGTGCGGGTGGTCAATGTCGTGGACCTGATGGTTTTGCAATCGTCGTTCCAGCACCCCCATGGTCTGCCGGACAGCACTTTCGATGAGTTGTTTACGTGCGACAAACCGGTGATTTTTGCCTTCCACGGCTACCCGGCGCTGATCCATCGACTGATCTACAAACGCACCAATCACGAGAATTTCCACGTGCGCGGGTTCAACGAGGAGGGCGCGACCACCACGCCGTTCGATATGGCGGTGCTCAACAACCTGGATCGTTATCAGTTGGCACTGGACGTCATCGAACGCGTACCCCGGCTGCACGATCAGGTGCAAAGCGCGCGGTCGCGCTACTGGTCGACCATGGAGAAACACAAGCTCTACCTTATTGAACATGGGCAGGACATGCCGGAAGTACTGAACTGGCAATGGACGCCCGTGGCAGCCGCCGCAATCGAACACTCACCCGAGTAGAGGCAGATCATGAGCCAGTACCGAAAGCTGTTATTGATCATCGACCCGGCCTTGCGTCATTCCCCGGCAGTCAATCATGCAGCCGCGCTGGCCAAGGCCAGCGGCGCCAGTTTGCATATCGCAGGGTTGATAGGGCCACTGGACCTTTTGTCCTTTCTTGAACAGGGTGACCGGGAAACGGCGCGTGAGGCCTACCTGCAGGATCACCGCGACTGGCTCAAGGCGCAGACCGACAATTTGCGTACACGGGGACTGGAGGTGACGATCGAGGTGGCATGGGCCGACGACCTGCGGCAAGACATCCTGACGCATGTCGCGGAAATGCAGCCCGACCTGCTGATCAAGGAGGTTCAGCATGAATCCTTGTTCAAGCGCGCCTTTTTCACGCCCCTGGACTGGTACCTGCTGCGCCACTGCCCGATACCTGTATACCTGGTGGGCGCGAGCAGCTTCGTATTGCCGAGCAAGATTGTCGCCGCGGTGGAGGTGTCCGATAAGGAATCGCCCGACAACGAACTCAATGAGCGAATCATTCAGCAAGCCACTGGCCTGGCCATGCAATGTGGTGCCGATCTGCATTTGCTCTACGCCTGCAACATTTCGGCGGGTTACCTGGCGGACATGGACGGTCTGACCCTTGCGGAGCTGACCAAGGCGTTGCGCAAGGACCTGGAAAAGAACTTCCTCAAGTTGGCGAGCCATTACGGAGTGGCCGCCGATCATCGACACTTCGTGATTGGACACCCCGTTTCCGCGCTGAGCGAGTTTGCCAATGAGCAGAATGTCGATGTGATCGTGATGGGAAAGGTCCAGTCCGGCGGAATGGACAAGCTATTGGGCAGTACGACCGAACACATTCTGTATCAGGTCCCTTGCTGCGTCATGGCGGTCTAGAAGCATCGAGGAGGTGACAGAACCTCAGGGTGAGGTCTCTGTTACCTGGGGGGATAACGCAACGGGTTTGAGTGGCAGGAGCGCGGGAAACTCTTCAGGCGTCAGGGTTTCCCTTTCCAGCAGCAGCCGCGCACCAGCGTCCAGATCGGCGCGTCGGCTTTCAAGCAAAGCCTTGGCCCGTCCATAGGCCTCCTCGATCAAGGCACGAATACCGATGTCGACTTCCCTGGCCGTTTGTTCCGAGTAGTCTTTCTCACCGCCACCCTGCATGCGCTCACCCAGGTAGGTTGCGCTTTGCCGCTCCAGTACCGATTGACCGAGTACGGGGCTCATGCCAAACCGGGTGATAAATTGCCGGGCGATGTCCGTCGCGCGGGCCAGGTCATCGGCCGCGCCGGTGGAAATCTGGCCATAGGCAAGGTATTCGGCAGCACGCCCGGCCATCAGGACCACGATCCGGTCCTTGAGCATTTGGCAACTGATGAGAAAGTGATCTTCGGTCGGCCGTTGCAGGGTATAGCCCAGCGAGCCGATGGCACGCGGCACGATCGAGACTTTGTGCACCGGGTCCATGGCCGGCAGGCTGCTGGCGGCCAGGGCATGCCCCATCTCGTGATAGGCCACCACTTGGCGCTCTTCCGGGCGCAGCACGCTGCTCTTGCGTTCAACGCCGGCGACAATGCGTTCCACGGCGGCGGTGAAATCGTCGAGACTGACCGCGTCGGCGCCACGGCGGGTGGCCACGATGGCCGCTTCGTTGACCAGGTTGGCCAGGTCGGCGCCGGTGAAGCCCGTGGTAATGTCGGCTATACGCTCGCCATTGAGGCCTGGTTCCACGGTGATCTTTTGAAGGTGGACCTTGAGGATCGCCTGGCGGCCCTTGCGGTCAGGACGATCGACCAGAATCTGCCGGTCGATGCGACCGGCCCTGAGCAGTGCAGGGTCCAGCACCTCCGGCCGGTTGGTCGCGGCCAGCAGCACCACGCCTTCACGAGGGTCGAAGCCGTCCAGTTCAGCCAGCAACTGGTTGAGGGTCTGCTCTTTTTCGTCATTGCCGCCGAACGCGCCGACGCCGCGCATTTTGCCCAGCGCGTCCAGTTCGTCGATGAAAATGATGCAGGGCGCTGCCTGCCGCGCTTGCTCGAACAGATCGTGCACACGGGCGGCACCGACCCCGACGAACATCTCGACAAATTCCGAACCGGAGATCGAGAAAAATGGTACGCCGGCCTCACCGGCGATGGCCTTGGCGACCAGGGTTTTGCCGGTGCCCGGCGGGCCGACCAGCAACGTGCCCTTGGGAATATGGGCACCCAGGCGTCCGTATTTCTCCTTGTCCTTGAGGAACGAAACAATCTCCACCAGTTCTGCCTTGGCTTCATCGATGCCTGCCACATCAGCAAAGGTGATCCCGGTGTCGCGCTGCACGAACACCTTGGCCCGGGACTTGCCGATGCTCATCAGCCCGCCCATACCCTGTTTTTCCGCCAGCCCGCGAAACAGGAAGTGCCAGAGCACCATGATTAGGGCAAAGGGAAGAAGCCAGCCCAGCAGGCCGGCGAGGAAGGTGTTTTCGTTGACCCCCGTAAACCCGACCCCCGAATGGGCGAGGTCTGTCGCCAGCGTCGGGTCGACACGTACGGTCGAGAACTGGTTGTGCCCGTCAATCGGCTCCTTGAGTTTGCCGCTGATCTGGTCCTTCTCGATCTGCAAATCACTGACTTTTTGCTCGCTGAGCAATTGCAGGAACTGGCTGTACGGAATGCTCTGCACGACACGCCGTTCAATGAACAGCATTTGCACCATGCTGAGCACGACAAACGCGACCAGGAAGTAAGACAGGTTCCACTGATGATTTTTTTTCATGAACTACGCCTGATCGATTGCCATTGCAGTGGCACGTGTCGCTGACCTTTTGCCGCGTCGCCGACCTGAAGCCCGAGAGACAAGGCTAGGCCTTGAGCGGGTACACCGTCAGCTGGCGGCGCCATGCCGCACAACTTCAATGCAAAACTCCGGTTCAAAGGGCGGCACGTTACATTCGACGATGTCGGTGGCAGCGACTTGCAGATGCACGCCGACAATGTCGGCGCGGATCGGCTGCTGACAGGTATGCCGGTCGACCAGTACTGCGGTGTAGACCCGACGAGCCCCCAGTTGTGCCAGATACGCGCAAGTACGCAACAGCGAATGGCCTTCGAACAGCACGTCATCGACCACCAGCAAAGTGGTGTTGGCCAGGTCCAGACTGCCCAGAGCCGGGTTTTCGGTCAATTGCGTGTAACTATGCAGCACTTGCAGGTCGTCGGCGTAGCGCTTGACCTTCAGAGGGTAAAGAGGCAGTTCCGGCTGGCCGGTCTGATGCGCAATATGCTGGCGCAACCGTTGAGCCAGAGGTTCGCCGCGGCGTTGGATGCCAATCAGTGCCGCGTGAGCGGGGGGCAGCAGGGTCGCGGCTTTGCGCGCCATCGCCTGCAGCACATCATCGAGCTCATTGTTGTCATACAGGCGCAATTTCTGACTTGCCAGTAGGATCGTCATTGTCTTCTCCTGTCCGTCGCCAGGCACCGCACCTTACGCGTGCGTTTTCGGTCAATGTAGACCGCTTGGCTCCGGCGCGATTGACATTGATCAATAGCAGTTGACATAAATCAACGCCAAGGCCGTCTCGACAGAGGATTCTGAATTTGCAACGAAGGTGCCTGATCCAGCGGCGAACACGACAGTGGCCCGCGGACAGCGGCAAGCGTGCAAACCCCATGGAGTCCGATCATGAGCCAGTATCGACGGTTATTGCTGATCATCAACCCGGCCCTGCGCCAATCTCAAGCCATGAACCATGCTGCCGCCCTGGCCAAGGCCAGCGGTGCCAGCTTGCACGTCGCCGCCTTGATCCCTTCCTGGAAACTGTTGTCGCTGCTCGAAGAGGGCGATAGGGAAAAGGCTCGCGAAGGTTACCTGCAAGACCATCGCGATTGGTTGAAGTATCAGGCGAGTCAACTGCGCGATAGCGGCATCGAGGTGACTTCAGAAGTCGCCTGGACCGACGACATGCAGCACGACATCCTCGATCACGTCGCAGAAATGCAGCCCGATCTGCTGATCAAGCAAGTGCAGCACGCGTCAGCGCTGCAGCGCGCGTTCTTCACCCCGCTGGACTGGCGCTTGCTGCGTCATTGCCCGATACCGGTCTATCTGCTTGGCGAAGGTGACCATGCCTTGCCGCGCAAGGTCGTGGCGGCGGTCGACGCTTCCAATACCCTGGCACAGGACAGCGAGCTCAATGAGCGGATCATCCAGCAGGCTTACAGCCTCGCCATACAGTGTGAGGCCGAGTTGCACTTGCTGTACGCCTGCGACATTTCCACCCTGTATCTGGGAGATCCGGGAGGCGGAGGCCTGACGCTTTCGGACCTCGACAGGCAGTTACGTAAAGGACATGAAAAAACGTTCCTCATGCTCGCCGACCGTTATGGCGTGCCTGCTGACCGGCGGCACTTCATTGAGGGACACCCTGTCGCGGTGTTGAATGCGTTCGCCGATGAGCAGCATGTGGATGTGATTGTGATGGGCAGGGTCCAGTCGCACGGCCTGGACAAGTTCCTTGGCAGCACGACCGAACATATCCTGTATCAGGTGGCGTGCAGCGTTTTGGCTGTCTAGCGGCGGTCGTTCGAGCCCGGGAACTGCGTCACGATATCCCCCGGTTGGCCAGGCGACTTGTCCTGCACGTTGACTTACACGCCAAACGGATAGGTTTCGTCTTCCGGCTCCAGCTGCTGGGTTTTCGGCAGGGGCAGCGCGGTGACCGGCGTGGTTTGCTCGATCCAGATCATGGCATCGAATTGTTCGGCCAGCATCGACTCGAAGTAGTGACTGAACCGCTCGCTTTCGGGGCGGTAAATCACTCCGATGGCCCGTTCCAGCAAGGGCGCGGACAGAACGCTGCGCAGCACTTTGCGCTGCGGGTCTCGCCAGTCGGTCAGAGACGCCGCCACCCCGGCCTTGAGAAACTGATGCTCCCAGCTGTCCGGTCGGGAAGGGCGGACGTCTTTGATCAACATCTCGCCGTCCCAGTCATCGGCGGCAGCGACCTGGCCTCGGTCGGTGGCCATGCCAATCAGCACGACATCGCGCCCAAGGGCGCTTCGGCACAGTTGACCGATATTGAACTGACCCTTCCAGCCCATTTCCGTGGCGGCCGCATTGCCGATATGGGAGTTGTGGGCCCAGACCACAGCCTTGGCTTGGGAGCCCCGGTGTTCGAGCAACGCACGCAAGGTATCGAACATGTGCCGATCACGCAGGTTCCAGGAAGCCGTCGACCCTCGATAAATCGCCCGGTAATACTGTTCCGCCGCCATCACCACCCGTGCATTCTGCGTCGCATTGAAGAACGCTTCGTCGTCGCGGATGAGCCCGGCCAATTGTTCAGTCAGCATGGCATTGAGCTGCTCGACCACCGGCTGTTCGCAGGGCATCACACCGCCACGTTCGACGAAGTGGCCGTACAGCGCCGGATCATCCTGCCACGGCGTCAAACAGCCATAGCGTCGCCGGGCTTCATGGGCCAGACGCGGGTCGACCCGGTCCAGATAGCCCAGCACTTCATGAATGGAGTTGCGCAAGCTGTAGACGTCCAGGCCGCGAAACTCGACGCGCTGGTCAGGGACCTGTTGGTGATTGTACTGATGCAGCCAGTGGGCGAATGCCTTAACCTCGCTGTTGCGCCACATCCAGGTCGGGAAGCGGCTGAAGATGTGGCGCTTCCAGGCTGAATGCGCCACCCCCCGGACATACTGGTCGACATGACCGGCGTCCGGCCAGTCGGCTTCCACTGCCACGATATTGAACCCGTGCCGCTCGATCAGCCCCTGGGTGATCGCCGCCCGGGTTCGATAGAAATCGCGGGTTCCATGGCTCGCTTCGCCGATCATCACCACACGTGCATCGGCGTAGCGATCGAACAGCTTGGCAAAAGCGGGGGAGTCCAGCTCTGGCAGGGGTTCAGCGTATTGGCGTAACACTGGGGTTATGTGTGCCGTGTCTACGTGATGTTGCTGGCCGCGGGGCTTATCCGGCCATTTCTGCGAAGGTGAGTTCATGAGTTCATCCCCCAAGGGTGGGTTGCTGACGGCGGCAGGGCGCTCGGGGCGTACCAGACACTCACCCGTTCAAGATCGTTGCGCAGGTTCTGACACCGGGCGCCAACGCTACCAACCCTCTGTGTCCTTCTGCCTGATTATTTCTACACCGCGACCCAGGGGATTGGTTGAGATTTATCAATAAAGAGCGCAATCCCCCAGGCGAAGATAGTGATCCGCCAACGCCAGAGGTAACAGCCATGAACGTATCCAGCCTGCGGCATATGGATCGGGCACCTCATGTTCTGGCCCTTTGCCTGGCTACGCTCATGGGTTGTACGGGTACACGCGAAGAGGCGCTCCAGCAAACGTCCACTCTGTCGGGGATCGCCATGGCGGACAGCGTTTGTTCGCTGTGCCATGGGCTGACGGGGGAGTCTGTCTCGCCCATGTTTCCCAAGTTGGCGGGCCAGCAAAACGAGTATTTGCAGTTGCAACTGACCGATTTCAAAAACCATGGACGTAGCGCTGCAACTGACAGCCGGTACATGGGGGGATTGTCCCATTTGACCAAGACTCAGATTGCCGAACTGGCCGACTATTTTGCGAGCCAGCGAGCCATGCAGGCTGACACCGGGACGCCAGATGCGCGAGGTGAAGTGATCTTTCGCCAGGGCTTGCCTGAGAGGGGCATCCCACCGTGCAGCGCTTGCCACGGGAAGGACGGCGGGGGCAATGGGGTGATTCCACGGGTGGCGGGCCAGCATGCCAGCTATATGAGCCATCAGATCATGGTGCTGCAGCAGACCGGGCAACGCCCCAACGGTGCTCCGATGTTGCCGGTGGATCATGCACTTTCCCAGGCCGATGCCGAATCCGTCGCCCGATACATGGCGGCACTCGGGACAAAGCAATGATTGCCCTGCGGGGGATCCGTGATGGGCATTCAGTCACCTGAACGAGCACCGTCATCAGCGCCAGCCGGTAGGTCGCGTGTCACGGAACAAGCACGATCGCACCGTTGAACTGACCACTACGCAACAGCGTCAGTGCCTGATTGGCATCGTCAAGGGAAAACTGGGTGGTGTCGCAGTGTACGGGTGTGTGTTGCAGTTCTTTAAAAAACGCTGTGCCATCGTCGCGGGTCAGATTAGCCACAGATCGTACGCTGCGCTCGCCCCATAGCAGCCGATAAGGAAAGGCCGGGATGTCACTCATGTGAATGCCGGCGCAAATCACGCAGCCCCCCTTGACCGTGACGGCCAGCGCCAGCGGTACCAGCGCCCCGACCGGAGCGAAAATCAGGCTGGCATCGAGCAGGTGCGGAGGAGGCTGGTCCGACGAACCGGACCATTTCGCACCCAAGGATCGGGCATATGCCTGTCCTGCTGTGTCATCCGGTCGAGTGAAAGCGTACACCTGCTGGCCTCGTCCCCGTGCGACTTGAATGGCCAGATGCGCTGCGGCCCCAAAACCATAAAACCCAAGGTGGTGTGCGCCTTGTGCCATTTGCAAGGCACGAAAGCCGATCAGCCCGGCACACAGCAACGGTGCGGCCTCGGTATTGGAGAGGGACCCAGGGATAGGAAAACAAAAGCGTTGGTCAGCCACGGTGTATTCGGCGTAACCACCGTCCAGATGACATCCAGTGAACATGGCCTGATCGCAGAGGTTTTCCCGACCGGTCTGACAGAATGCGCACTGACCACACGTCCAGCCTAGCCAGGGAACCCCCACCCGCTGGCCGATGCGCCCGGGGTCTGCATGGGTGCCGACCGCCATGACTTCACCGACGATTTCATGCCCCGGCACCCGGGGCAGCACCGCTTGAGGCAATTCACCGTCCACCAGATGTAAATCGGTACGGCAGACACCGCAGGCCAGGACTTTGATCAATAGTTGATTGGCACTGGGTGCTGGAATGGGCCGGTCTTCCCGTTGCAGCGGCTGACCGGGTGCGTGTAAAACCATGACGCGCATCATGATGTCCGGTTCACCGGGATCAACAGACAGGAGGGCGATGGCAGCCGGCAATCAACTGCTTGAGGCCTTCCAGATTAAGGATTTTGACGTCACGGCCTGAAACTTCCACGAGTGCTTGATCCCGCAGATGTGCGATGCCACGACAAATGGTTTCCAGGCGCAGTCCCAGGTAGGAGCCGATTTCCTCACGGCGCATTTTCAACACGAAATCCGTCGATGAATATCCACGGATATTCAAGCGTTGCGACAGATTCAGTAAAAAGGCTGCCAGACGCTCGTCCGAGTTCATGTTGCCCAGCATCATCAGCATGTCGTGATCGCGGACGATTTCGCGGCTGAGAATCTTGTTCAGATTGTGCTGCAGGGACGGCAGCTCATGGGCAAGTTCTTCCAGGTGAGCAAAGTGGATGGGGCAGACCTCGCTATCTTCAAGGGCAATCGCATTGCACGCATGTAGGTCCGTGCTAATAGCGTCAAGGCCGAGCATTTCACCAGGAATCTGAAAGCCAGTGACCTGCTCGCGACCATCGACCGAAAGGACGCTGGTCTTGAAGGAACCGATTCGCACCGCATAAAGCGAGCGCAACGGATCGCCTGCACGGTAAAGCGTCGCGCCTTTTTTGACCTTGAAGCGCTGCACTATCAACGTGTCCAGACGCTCGACTTCCTGGCCGGTCATGCCGATGGGCAGGCATAACTCCATCACACTGCAGCTTGAGCACGCAGCCTTCAGGTAATGGGGTTGCAGAGAGCGGACTTCTGGCATGAGAAGTGAGGTCAATTGGGAGGTTTCACTAAGGATAGGCGGCGTGACGACTGACACGCCCCGGATTCTCAGGATGGCGGGTTGTAATAGACGAACGGAACATTCTTTGCGCACTTTTACCCGAATGCCGGCTTGGGCATTTGATGTAAATCCACCATTGGCGTGGGGGCTTCGTACTTTTCGGCAGTGTGAAGAAGGGAAGTTCCGCACCATTGGTATTGATAAAGCAGGGTGATTTGATATTTATCAACGTCAGTCACATTCCAGCGGAGCAACCTGAGTTAACGCTGGTGCTTGATCCGGCGTGGACGCAACGGCCGAGCCCTGCGATGAGCAGCGATAGGCGTTGAAGTCCCTCTGCCTGGAGTCAGATCGTGAGCCAGTATCAACGGTTGTTACTCATCACCCACCTCGCCCTGCGCCATTCTCCGGCGATCGACCATGCAGCTGCGCTGGCCAGGGCCAGTGGTGCCAAGTTGCATATCACAGCGTTGATTCCTTCGTTCAAACTGTTGTCACTGCTCGAAGAAGGCGATCGGGAAACAGCTCGGGAGCGTTACCTGCAGGACCATCGCGACTGGTTGAAGGACCAGGCCAGAAAACTCCATGACAGAGGGATCGAGGTGACCACCACGTTGGCTTGGGCTGACGACATGGAGCAAGACATCCTCGATCACGTCAGGGAATTGCAGCCCAACTTGTTGATCAAGGAAATCCAACACGACTCATCACTCAAACGCGCGTTCTTCACTCCGCTGGACTGGCACTTGCTGCGCCACTGTCCGATACCGGTTTATCTGGTGGGCGGAGTTCGTCATGCCTCGCCGCGCAAGGTCGTGGCGGCGGTTGATGCGTCGGCGGGCGACTCTGAAAACAAAGAATTGAATGACCATATCGTCCAACAGGCTTCCAGTCTCGCGGTCCAGTGTGATGCCCAATTGCATTTGCTTTATGCCTATGACATTTCGCAAGACTATCTGGAGGAACTGGGCGGTGGCTTGAAACTGTCGGAGCTGACCAAATGGCGGCGCAAAAAGTTGGAGGAATGGTTCCTGAAGCTCGCCGGCCGGTACGGTGTTCCCGCTGACCGTAGGCATTTCGTACTAGGGCATCCTGTTACGGCGCTGAGCGAGTTCGCCAACAAGCATCACGTGGATGTGATCGTGATGGGCCGGGTCCAAGACCACGGCCTGGTCAAGCTTCTGGGCAGCACGACTGAACATATCCTGTACCAGGTGCCTTGCAGCGTTCTGGCAGTCTAGAGCGGACTTCTCTTGTCGGTTGGTGATTGATAATGGTCTTTCTACAATAGTTGGTGTGGTAGTGAGGATTTGATATGAACGTCTTGCTTAATGAACTGCACGCTTATCATCATGAGGTTGCTACCAAAATTACTCAGATCAAAGGATTGGTGGGTAGGGTGAGGCATGAATCTGCTGGTGCCGATGACTTCAAGCAGTTGTTCAAGATGCTGGAAGCCTTGCATGGTGATGCAGAGCGACGCCATCATGAAAATGAAGAGCTTATTCGGCGGGCCTTGCTAGCGACTGAAGCCCCGATCCACCAACGGGTCAAGGATATCGAGCGAGATCATCTGGCATTTGAGCGTATTGCTGGACAGCTCAAGATGTTGGAGGACTCGACTCAGGAGGGGAGAGTGATCGCTGACACTATCGATGACTTCATCAGGAAATACTACGATCATATGGAAGCTGAGGAGAGTATTTTCTTTCCGATGGCTGATAAGTGGCTATCAGACATCCAGTGGGAGGAAACAAAGCGTCAATGGCATTAATTGGAATTGTTATCGTCCTCTTTTAGTTGGATTGGGCTGCGATTTAGTATTTGCGAGACGCCCTCAACTCTGCCCCGCCGGCTTCCTGGCAGGGGCAGGGCAGCCTGAGAATCAGTCGCCTTTGATTGGCACGACTTTATCCGCTTTCATGGCTTCGGGCTTTTTCGGCAGCGAGATGCTCAGCACGCCCTTGCTGAAACTCGCGTCGATCTTCTCGGCATCGACACCCTTGGGCAAGTTGAACACCCGCTCGAAGGAGCCGTAGTGACGCTCGCTGAGGTGATAGCCCTTCCTTTTTTCTTCCTTGTCCTCTTTCTTTTCGCCCTTGATGATCAGGCTGCCGTTGGACAGTTTGATCTCAATGTTTTTCTGATCCATGCCAGGCAGTTCAGCCGTGATTTCGAAGCTATTGTCTTTCTCGGTGATGTCCACGGCAGGCAGGCTGTGGCCGATCAGTTCCCGTCGCCAGAGCGGCTCGACATCGAACAGCCCGCGACCGAATGGCGACAGCCCCGAGCCGCGATTGAAGTCTTCGAACAGGTGATCAACCTGCTGCCGGAGTTTTTCCAGGGGTCGCCAAAGGTCTGTTGCCACCGGATGCTGACTGGCTTTGTCGTCGCTATGAACCGGCACTTTTTTTTCGTTGTTGCTCATTTTGATTTCTCCTCTTGGGTGATAGAGATGGATCGCAAACACCCGCTTGGCGGTCCACCACGACAGAACAAACACGCGGCGCTGGCCCTTACAAAGCCAGTGTCCCGGACCACAGCATCCAGCCGGCGAAGGCTGCCGCCGTCCAGATAATGATCAGCAGTCCCGTCTCGGGGCCGCTGAGCGGTTGCCCCTGACGAGCCTTCATGGTGGCCAGGTAAATCAATGAACCCGGGGCGTATAGCAAAGCGCTGAGCAACATGTATTTAGGCCCGGCCGCATACAGCAGCCACAGGCAATACAGCGTGGCGACCGAGGCGATGGCCATGTCGCGTAGTTGCAGGGCACGGTGGCCGGCATAGGTCTGGCCCTGCCACGTCAGTTTCAGGGCATACAGACCGCTGAACAGGTACGGCAGCAGAATCATCGAGGTGGCCAGGGAGATCAACGCGAGGTAGCTGGCGCTCGAATACAGGGTCAGCAACAGGAACAGTTGAATGCAGCCGTTGGTGATCCACAGCGCGTTGGCCGGCGCCCCTTGCCTGTTTTCCACGGCAAGCGCGCCCGGCATGACCTTCTCCCTGGCCGGTGTGAACACCGATTCCGCCGCCAGCAGCGTCCAGGCGAGCAGGGCGCCACCCACCGAAATAATCAAGCCGAGGCTGATCAGCACCGCGCCCCATGGCCCGGTGGCAGCCTGAAGCACGCCGGCCATCGAAGGGTTTTTCAGGGCGGCCAGTTCAGGTTGTGTGAGAATGCCCAGTGAGAGCAATGACACTGCAATCAACAGCAACAGGGTGATGACAAAGCCGATGACCGTGGCGCGGCCGACATTGGCCCGCTCCGCCGCGCGGGCGGAGAACACGTTGGCGCCCTCGATCCCGATGAACACCCAAACGGTGACCAGCATGGTGCTTTTGACTTGGTCGAGGGTGCTGCCCAGCGCGGGCGAGCCCCAGAAATCGACACTGAAGGTTTCACGCTGGAAGGCTGTGATCACCAGGCCGATGAATAAAAGCAACGGCACGATCTTGGCCACCGTCGTCAACGCGTTGGCACGCGCTGCCGTGTGCATGCCCCTGAGAATCATCCAGTGCAATGACCATAGCACCACGGACGCACCGGCAATCGCCGCTTTGTTGTTGCCTTCGCCGAACAGGGGGAAGAAATAACTCAGCGCGGCGAACAAAATCACCAGGTAGCTGACGTTGCCGATCCAGGCGCTGATCCAATAGCCCCAAGCTGAATTGAAGCTGAGGTACTCGCCACCCAGGGCGCGGGCGTAGGCGAACACGCCGTTGTCCAGCGCCGGCTGGCGGTTGGACAAGGTCTGATACACCAGTGCCAGCGACAGCATGCCGACACCGGTGATCAGCCAGCCAATCAGGATCGCCCCGGCCCCCGCACTGGCCGCCATGTTCTGCGGCAGGCTGAAAATGCCGCTGCCGATCATCGAACCGATCACCAGGGCAATCAGCAGGCTCAAGGACAGGCGCTTGGGTTCCACCTTTCGCAAACTGCCTGCAAGTGGGTGGGCAGTCGGCGGGAGTACCGGTTGGGTGCCTTGCAGGTGCGTAGCCATGGGAGCCTCCACGAAACGAGAGTTTCTGCACTCATCGAATGCGATGGTGCGAATGCTGACTCTAATTTCTGCGTGAACGTCCAACGCCTGGTTGATTTAGATCAGAAAGAGCGAATACAGCCGATTTATCCGGGCACAGCCCTGACCTCTGTTGTGTCCAACGCCTCAATTGCTGCGTTTCGGCGGACACGAAAGACATTCGAGTCCTAAGCTCTACCTCGATGAGCGGCAGATGTTGTTACAGCGCGGCATGCAAATCGCTTTTTGAGGAACTTACTTCGATGCTCAGTAAGTGGCTGGACCCCGTACTATTGCTGCTCACCGCACTGACGCTGCTGGCCGGCGGCGTTGCGCATGTCGCGCACAAACCCGATTGGGCATCGATGTGCTGGGCCGCGGGCAGTCTGGTGATGTCCGCGGTGCTGCTCATCGAGATCGTCAGGCGCCTGGCCCGGCGCGAGGCCGGTGTGGACCTGATCGCGCTGCTGTCGATCAGCGCCGCCCTGGTCTTTGAGCAGACACTGGTGGCGGCGGTGATTGCCTTGATGCTGGCGACCGGACGAACCCTGGAGTTTTTCACCAAGCAACGCGCTGACCGTGAGCTTCGTGCGCTCATCGACCGGGCGCCACGTTTTGCCTGGCTGCAGGAGGAGGGCGGCTTACGCAAGATCCCCGTTGAGCAGGTCCAGCCGCATCAAACATTGCTGGTACGGCTGGGGGAGGTGATACCGGTCGATGGTCGCCTGCTGAGTCCTGCGGCCATTCTCGACGAATCTGCGCTCAGCGGTGAGTCGTTGCCCGTAACCCGTCGAGAAGGTGAGCAAGTGCACAGCGGCGTTTCCAACGTTGGTGCGCCCATCCTGCTAAGCGCCACGCGAACGGCCGCGCAGAGTACCTATGCGGGCATCGTGCGGCTGGCCGAGGCGGCACGTCGTTCGCGCGCACCTTTCGTGCGCCTGGCCGACCGCTATGCCTTGTTCTTCATCCCACTGACGTTGCTGATTGCCGGATTGGCCTGGCAGTTAAGTGGCGATCCCTTGCGAGCACTGGCGGTTCTGGTGGTGGCCACGCCTTGCCCTTTGATTCTGGCGGTACCGATTGCCTTCATGTCAGGTATTTCGAGGGCCGCGCGGCGCGGGATCCTGATCAAGGACGGCGCGACCCTGGAAGCGCTGGCCGGGGTCAAGCAGGTGTTTCTCGACAAGACCGGTACGCTGACCAGCGGCCATGCCCGCCTGCAGTCGATAGAGGTCAACGGGCTGGGCGATCCGCAGCGCCTGCTCGGCCTGGCCGCTTCGCTGGCGCAGGCCTCGACGCACCCCATCTCCCAGGCCATTGTTGAAGCAGCGCATCAGCGTCAGTTGCCGCTCAGCATTCCGCAGGAAGTAGAAGAAAGCCCAGGCTCTGGACTTTGTGGGCGGGTCGATGGCGTGCGAGTGCGTTTCGGCACGTTGTCTTTTGCGCACAAAGAAGCCCCAGTAACCGACTGGGCCGCCGCCATGCTGCGCCACATGGACTACCTGGCGTGCAGTGGAAGCTTCATCGACGTGGATGGGAAACTCGCTGGCCTGCTGGTTTTCTCGGACAACGTTCGGCGCGAAACTCCGCAGACGCTGCGTCGACTGCGCAACAGAGGTATTGAAAATATCGTCATGCTCACCGGGGATCGCCTGGAAACCGCGGAGATGATTGCGCTGTCTGCCGGGATTGACGAGCTGCGTGCGGGGTTGACCCCCGAGGATAAAGTGCGTGCTGTACAGCAAGGTTGCCTGCGCACTAGCACATTAATGGTCGGTGATGGCATCAACGACGCCCCCGCGCTGGCGGCGGCCAATGTCGGCGTGGCCATGGGGGCCAGCGGTGCCACTGCTTCTGCACAAGCCGCGGGTGTCGTGCTGCTGGTGGATCGGCTGGATCGGCTGGTCGAGGCGCTGGACATTGCCCGACGCACCCGCTACATCGCGCGCCAAGGTGTGCTGGTCGGCATGGGACTGTCGTTGCTGGCCATGGCGGTGGCGGCCCTCGGTTACCTGCCGCCGCTGATCGGCGCTGTGGTGCAGGAGGGCATCGACGTGGTGATCATCCTTAACGCCTTGCGGGCACTGGGGCCATTGTGGGCGCTGAGGAAACAAAAGCTTACCGCAGAGCATATCGATCGCCTGCAAGATGAACACCAGCAACTCTCCACCGTACTGAGCGATCTGCACCAATTGGCCAATGACTTTGCCCAGCGCCCACTTGCGCAGGCACAGACCGACTTGCTGGAACTGGTCGACAAGTTACAAACATCACTGGCGCAGCATGAGCGCGAAGATGAAAACACACTGTACCCGCTGCTGACGCGAAGCATGCCGGGCGAGGACCCGCTGTCAGCGATGAGCCACGTTCACCGGGAGATTTTTCGCCTTGTCCATTTGCTGGCGCGCATGAGCAGCGACTTCAGTTCCGCCCCCGCAACGGCACCTGCTGATGAGATTCAGCATCAGCTGATTCGTCTGGATACCCTCGTGCGACTGCACTTTGATCAGGAGGAGGAACTGTTTCGTTATCTGGATTGGCGCTAGGAGTTCAAGCAAGACATTTCGACGGCACGTTGAGCAGTTGCGACGGTGGCTCGAGTTGATTCAAAACGATCTCAATCAAGCTCGGCAACGCGCCGCAGCGCAGGTGCCCATTAGTTTTTCTTCTTGATTAGCTTTCCTATGTAGTACTTCAGGCTAAAACGATCTTTAGGCCTTGGCAAGGTAGCCACCACTTTTTGTTTCGTGCAGCCCGCCACCGGTGAAATAGGGGTCGGGTATCAAGCCCTCAATGCCCGTCAGTTTTTCAAGAAACTGCAACATGGGCGCGGAGTTAAAGGCGTTGAAAACAGCCTTCAGATAGGGCGTGCATTCGTTGGGGCTGATTTGGCGTTTATTTTGACCTTTATAGCCACGTTCGTAGAGCATTTCGTTGGCGGTTGGTTCGACTGGATAGTTCGAACAAATATTTGCAATCAGGTCTTCCGGTAGAAAGTTATCGATGACGATGTGTGGAAATGGGATGGCCTGGACGTAGCTATTTGCTAGCGATTGACCGAAAGCACTGGCCGCGGTTTGGTCGAAATCAAGCTCGGGGGAGTGGGTGATGGGTAGCCTATTAATGTCGGGTGTCATCGCAATTCCAACGAGAAAATATAAAAATCTTTAAACGCCTTCAGGCAGCATAGCAAATACTACTCGTTGCGTGCTTTGGGTGTTTGGCTTTTGTTTTTTTCCTTTGTCAGGCGCTGAAGGATATTGTTGTACATAATGGTTCGTCGATGCGTCGTTTCATAACCACCCGCCGCTGCGATAGTGCCCGACTGGATGTGATCAAGATAGTTGAATATCTTGCGTGGCGACAAACGCTCAACGACATAACCACGTTCGGTCATACGGTCTTGGAGGGTATAGCCAGGCACTCGATCATCCATCAAAAAATTCATCCCGAGCTGTTTGATCAGCTTGCAGTTCCATAATGTACAGAAGCTTTTAAGATAAACCTCCCTGTACGGTTTTGGCTCTCTGGCGCGTAGCCCCATGGAAAGCTTCATGCGTCTGAAGTGATGTTTTAACAGTCGCGAACTGAATCGCCAAAGCGTTCTGGCGGTGCCGCGATTTAATTGTTCGACGCAACCAACGGCTACGACATTCGGGTTAGAAATGCACTTGTTTAACATCATCGAAAACAAATTGTTATCGAAAATAAACGTATCAGTGTGCAGCAGGAATACATAGTCAGTGTCGATACGTTCCAACGCCATGTCGAGTGCTTTGCCATGCGCGATATGGCCCGATTCCTTTTCCGGAGTGGTTCGCTCGATCAGATTGATCCAGTCAAGTTCGCGTAAATACGTTGTGCTTTCATCGGCAGAGTAGTTATCAACCACCCATACTGGAATGCCGGCATCGATCGCATACTGGTGCAATAGATCCAGGCAGATTTTGGTAATTTCTGGTGTTTTGTAGTTAACAATAACAATACTGAATGGTTTTTTGTCTTTGGTGGAAAAATCAATGCTTTCCATTATTTATTTGCTCGATAGGATTTTAAGGATAAGTGCGGATAATAGTCGCGCCTGTACAGAGCTGTCGCTTGTTATTATGCTCGCCAAATTAACCTGATCAGAAATCATACCTTTATTAAGTCGCTGGGCAGCTGATGAATGTTTATCGCTAGTATAGTCCTATGGCGAGTAGCGAATGCGACTTTAATCGTACGAGATAGCCACTATGTAAGTAAATGTTTTTGAAGGGTTTTTTTACACTTATAGATCTATTGGAGAAAGATTCTTGAATGGAAGTGAGTTGGGTTACCGTGCAGCGTCAGATGCATCGTTACTTCATGCGGCGTATCGCACCTGTATAGACTGAAAACGTCATCAATGGAGATGAGTGACGCCATCAATTCGACTTCCTGGCTATGACATATTTTGAAACAAATCAGCGTTTCAATCGGTTGAGTCTCCGGCATGGCAGTGCACGAAACGTGGGTGGCAGGCAGGGGAGCGTACGCTTCATTAGGTGTTTTTGGAGGACGCCCCCGCTAGACCACTGCGCCAAACAAGTGCCCCACCAAGGCCGTAATGCCCATGGCCAGAGCCCCCCAGAAGGTCACGCGCCAGGCGCCGGTCATGACGTTGGCCCCGCCAGCCTTGGCGGCAATGGCGCCCAATGTCCCGAGAAACACCAATGACATGCCCGATATCCAGGGCACCACGCTGTGCTCCGGCGCGACAAACGTCACCGCCAGAGGCAGCGCGGCACCCACCACGAAACTGGCGGCGGAGGCGAGGGCAGCCTGCAAGGGTTTTGCGGTGAGGGTGGCGCTGATGCCCAACTCGTCCCGGGCGTGAGAGCCCAGTGCGTCATGGGCCATCAATTGATCGGCCACTTGATGCGCCAGTTCGGGTGATACGCCGCGATGCATGTAGATGTTGGCGAGTTCGATGTGCTCGGCTTTCGGGTCGCTTGCCAGTTCTGCCCGTTCGCGGGACAGATCGGCCCGCTCGGTATCGGCCTGGGAATGCACGGAAATGTACTCACCAGCGGCCATGGACATGGCGCCGGCCATCAACCCCGCCATACCGGTGACCAGCAAAGTGGCGTGGCTGGCGTTGGCGGCCGCGACGCCGATCAGCAGGCTGGCGGTAGAGACAATCCCGTCATTGGCGCCCAGGACGGCGGCGCGCAGCCAGCCGATACGATCGCTTCGATGTGCCTCGGTGTGCCTGTGCATGAATTTCATTGTTTAAGGGGACTCCCTGTCATTAGGCGGTTCACGTCGGACGGGTTCCGAGCGGGCCGGCAATCGGCCGTCAGCGGGCTTCAATTTGCGCCTGCAACTGGCCGCCGACAATGGATATTTCTTTGAACTGTTGCCCCTCGCGCAGCACGAACAACGCATCCATCCCGCGTTCCTGAGCCAGGCGTGGGCCCTCGGTTTCCCCCAGGACCATCAGCGCCGTGGCCCAGGCATCGGCGAGCATGCACGAGGCCGCCACCACGGTGACGGCGGCGAGCGGGTTGCACAGCGGCGCGCCAGTGGCCGGGTTCATGGTATGAGCATAGGAATGACCGGCCACATCGACCCAATGTCGATAGTCCCCGGAGGTCGCGATAGCGGCATCGCCAAGTTCCATCACGCCCATGACTTCACGCACGTCCCGGCTGGGCTTTTCCAGGGCCACGACCCAGCGCTGGCCGTCAGGTTTGACGCCCCGGGCGCGCATTTCGCCATCGATGCCGACCAGGTAGCGGGTGATGCCCAAACCCTCCAGGCAACGGGCCAGTTCATCAACGCCAAAACCTTTGGCGATGCCACTCAAATCAAGGTTCAGCGGCGCACGTTTGCGCACCTGATTGCGTTGCGGCTCAACCACCAACGCGGCGCTGGCTAACAGCCGGGCGCGCGGCGCAATGGTGCCGATCGCCTGCTCTGTGACCGTCTGCTCCCCGGGGCCGAACCCCCAGGCGTTAACCAGATCACCGACAGCGATGTCGAAGGCGCCGCCGGATTGCTGACTGACACGCAGTGCCGCGGACAGCACCGTGGCCAACTCTTTGGGCACTGACACCCACACCTGCTCGGGGGCGGCGTTGAGGCGGTTGAGGTCCGAGTCGGGTTTCCAGGTGGACATTTGCTGGTCCACCCGGGCCACGGCGCTCGACAGGCGCTGACCAATTTCGTCGGCATCGATCCCGGCCCCGGCATAAAACACGGCGGTGTAGCGGGTGCCCATGGTTTCGCCATTCAGGCTATAGCGCTGCAACTCAGTAGACGTCTTCACGGTAGCGTCCTTGTGCCTTGAGAGTCAGCACACTCAGGTTGAGAGGCGCCAACACTTCATCGAGGGCCTGCATCACGCCTTTGGCCATTTCGCGACTGCCACACACCAGCACCTGGGCACCTTTTTCAATCAGTCGGCGCAAGGCCAGGGCATCGCCGATCAGCCGGTCTTGCACGTAGCTGCGGTCCTGGACCTGAGAGAAGGCGGCGCGCAGTGCCGTGAGGCGACGGTCCGACAAGTATTGGTTGAGCTCCGGTTCATAGAGAAAGTCCGAGGCCGGGTTGCGTCCGCCCCAATACAAGTGCATCGGGTGTCGGGCCTTGTTGTTGCGAATAAAACCGGCCAGAGGACCGATGCCGGTACCGGCGCCGATCAGGATCACCGGGTGCGTGCCCGAAGCCGGACGAAATTGCGGGTTGGGCTGGATAAAGGCTTCGATCTGCGCGCCGATGTTCAGGCCATGAAGGAATTCCGAACACACGCCACCGTTGTGTTTACGCACACAGATCTCCAGCACGCCATCCTGGGAGCCGCTGGCCAGCGAGTAGAAACGCGGGACCGGGCTGCCGGGGGGCACAATCCCGACCAGGTCGCCGGCCAGAAAACTTGGCAGCTCGCCGCAGGCTTTGAAGCGCAGGATGTGGGTTGGCGCATTAACCTGTTCGCCATAGGCAATCCGCTCTGTCAGCTGCAATTGATGCGTACGCGGCTGCTGCGGGGTGTGAACCAGTACCAGATCCTGCCCCAACACTTCGCCCAACGCATGACCCCAGCGCGCAAACTCCTGAGAGGACTGGCGGTTGACGGTTTCCAACTCCAGCAATGGCGAGCCACCGGCCTGCAACATCGCGTCCTGCACCTGATGGGCGTACTGACAGAACTGCGCAAACTGACGGTCGCCCAGCCCCAGCACCGCAAAGGGCAGGCCGGGCTTGAGGCCGGTTTTGGCCAGCCGCGCCAGGAACTGCGAAGCCGAGGCCGGCGCATCGCCGTCACCATGGGTCGCGGTGAGGATGAACACCCGTTGGGCTTTGCGGTAATCGCCCACCCAATCATTCATCGCCGCGCTGTGCACCTGATGGCCACTCTGGTGCAAGGCGTCGTGCAAGGTTTTGGCAAACCCCCAGGTGCTGTTGTTTTCACTGCCCACCAGAATCACGATATCGGCGGAGTGGGCAGGGCTGTTGTGGCGGATGTTCGGGCCAGCCTTGCGCCGGCGCCACCACAACAGGATGCCGGTCACGCTCATCAACGGCACGCAGAGGGCGCAGAGCCCGAGCGGCAGGCCCAGCCACCAGAGGCCTTCGCCGGTGTGCAACTGGTAGATCAATTCATAGAGGTTGTGCATCGAGTCGTGGGCTTGATAGGACAACAAGGCGCCGCTGGCCTGATCCACGTAGCCGTCGCCCTGGGCCGTGCGCAGGGAAAACACATCACTCGGGTTGCCGGGGCTCGGGTAGACCAGCTCGCGCAGGTCGTTCAGGTCGGTGGCCTGCAAGGCTTTCAGCTTCGCCACCGGCAAGGCCGGGCCGGCGCTGACGTGGGCGGGGAAGGCGGGTTCACTTTGACTGCCGTCGGCGATAAAACCAAAAGTGGTGGCGGACATGTAGAGCCCGCTCAATGCCGACAGCAGCAACCCGAGCAAGGCCAGTCTCCCGACCTCAGCATGCCAGCGCTGGCTGAAGGTGCCCCGCAGTGGCCGCAGCAGGTTGCGCCAGCCACCCAGGCGCCGAGCCAGCAATAGCGCGCCGGACACTGACAGCATCAGCATGAACAGCGCGCCGACACCCGACACCCCATGGCCCGGCGTGCCAAGGAACAGCGAGCGGTGAAGGTCTTTCACCCAACGTGAGAACGCGGATGGCTCGTAAGGCGCGAGGCCTTGGCCGGTCAGTGGGTCGACCTTTTCCGCCCCGGCCTGGCCGTTCTGGTTGTAATAGACAATCACCGTACCGGACGCTGTGCGCTGGATCTGCTCCACGCCCGAAAAGTGGCTGGCAACGCGCCCGGCCAGTTGGCCGACGTTGAATTGTCCGGCAGGCGTGGACGTGCTGTGCAGGCGTTCCAGCGCCGGGTCGACAGACAGGATCGCGCCGCTGACGGCCAACAACATGACCAACAGGGCGGCGATCAGGCCAGGTAGGGAATGGAACTGACGAAGCATGTTCAGCCTCCGGAAATGGGGGTGCTACAGATCGTAAGTAAAGGACTCGACGTAGGTACTGCCGGTCGCTGGCTTGCCGGCGCCCTTGGACGTCAACGGCACGCTGACATCGGCGCGGGCGTCGCGTTTGTCCTCGACGGCGCTGTCGATGCGGATCTGATACCCGGCATCAATCAGGGTGTCTGCCAGTTCGACGCTGACTTTGAGCGTGCGCCCACTGCCGACACTGGCGCCGCTGACGCCGTCAAACGCGCTCGGGTTCATCCCGCTGCCACGGGCCCAGTCGCCCAGGTGCTTGTAGTACTTGGCCTTCTTGCCGGCCACCCACAGGGTTTTCTGGTACTGGCCGTTGGCGTCGGTCACATAGATCGCCAGGTAGGCATCATTGCCGCTGTAGTCCTTGAGCTGGGTGGTCAGGGTCACTTCCCGGGCCTGGGCCAGACCCGGCAGGGCAATGGCGCCGGCAAGGCAGGTGGCTGCGATGATCTTTTTCATGAGGGTATCCTTTTGATCGTTAGGTCGAGAGCCTGGACCTGCTTGCTGACAGCAACCTGAAGCGCAGGGAAAACTCATCGACAGGTGAGGCGTCATTCGGTGAGCGGGCTACCGAGGTAATCCCTCGCATCGCCGTCGTCGCGGAAATGTATCTCGAGTGTGCGCAAACGCAGCGAGGCCGGTGAGTAGCTGGCTTCGATGGCGTTGCCTTTACGGTCCAGGCCCTTGAGCTCGTAACAACCGTCGTCGACCTTGATGCGTTGCACGCTCCAGCCGTATTGCCGCTCGACCTGCTGACGCAAGGTGTCGCGCGGTTGCCAGTCGCTCACCGGGTCGCTGCAATCGTCATCGGCCAGGGCGTAACCACTGAGCAGCAGGCTCAACAGCGTGGCATGGGCAATAAAACCTGATTTCATGATCTGTCTCCTGCCGAGGTCGGCGTCTGTGGCATACCCTAAAGAGCATTCCTGACAACCAGCTGAATCTTCAGATTCACGTCAGGTAAGGCGATCAAGGTGCTGCACGACAACCATCACAGGAGGTGCCAGATGCGGGTTTTATTGGTCGAAGACGCAGCGGGGCTGGGGGAAGCGGTGCGCGAACAGATCGCCGATGACGGCCACGCCGTCGATTGGGTGCAGCGTCTGGACCATGCGCGCAATAGCGTGCGCACCACGCCTTATGACCTGATCCTTCTTGACCTGATGCTCCCGGACGGTCGCGGGCTGGATTTTTTGCGTCAGCAACGCTCGGCAGGGGACGTGACTCCGGTGATTATCCTGACTGCAAAGGATCAGATCTCCGATCGGATTGCTGGCCTCAATGCTGGCGCCGACGACTACCTGGTCAAACCGTTCGACCTGTTTGAACTCTCGGCCCGGGTGGCGGCGGTGGCCCGGCGTTACAGCGGCAATCCCAATCCGCAGATCAAGCTCGGTGATTTGCAGGTCGACATGAGCGCCCGCACCGTGCAGCGGGCCGGCGCGACGGTGGACCTCACGGCGCGAGAATGGGCGCTGTTCGAGGCCTTTGTGCAGCGCCCCAGCGCGCTGCTGTCCAAGTCGCAACTGGAAGAGCGGCTGTATGCTTTCGGCGCGGAAATCGAGAGCAATACCATCGAGGTCTATATCAGCCGTCTGCGTAAAAAACTCGGGCGCGACCTGATTGAAACCGTGCGGGGCATGGGCTACCGGTTGATGTCCGCATGAAGCCGTCGTCAAGCCTGCAAAAGCGTCTCGGCCTGGGATTGACGTTGGGCACCACCTTGCTGTGGCTGGCGGCGACCGTCGGCGCCTGGCTGGTGGTGCAACATGAATTGAACGAGGCGTTCGACAGTGCGCTGGAAGAGACCGCGCAGCGCATCCTGCCCTTGGCCGTGCTGGAAATCAGCAACCGGGAAGAACCCCGTGAGGCGCAACATGTCGCCACCCTGAAAATGCACAAGGAATACCTGACGTACCTGGTGCGCGATGCCCAGGGCCAGATCCTGATGCAGTCTCACGACGCCAACCCGAAGATCTTCAACCAACAACCGGCCGAAGGCTTTTCAACCACAAAAAAATACCGTCTGTACGGCGCGAGTGCGCTGCGTGAAACGGTGTTTATCGAGGTTGCCGAACCGCTGGAACATCGCCGTGAAGCGGCACGGGAAGCCTTGCTGGCCTTGTTGTTGCCGTTATTGGCGCTGATTCCCATCAGCCTGTTAGGCACCTGGATGTTTGTGCGCATCAGCCTGCGCAGCGTATTGGCTTATCGTCGTGCCGTGGAGGCTCGCGGGGTGGGTGATCTGTCGCCGATCAACGGGGCGCAATTGCCGGCGGAAATCGCTCCTCTGGCGGAGGCGGTCAATCATCTGCTGGAGCGCTTGCGCAAGGCCTTGGAGACCGAGCGCAGCTTTACTGCCAACAGCGCTCATGAACTGCGTACGCCACTGGCGGCGACCCTGGCGCAAATCCAGCGACTGCACCATGAGGCGCCCGAGGGCCCGTTGCGAGTGCGTGCGGCGAAGATCGAAAACGCGTTGCGCGACCTGGCGCGGCTCTCGGAAAAGCTCATGCAACTGGCCAAGGCCGAAGGCGGTGGGCTGTTGTCCGAAACGCCTCAGGACCTGATTCCGTTGCTGGCCCATGGGGTTGACGAGTGGAACCAACGCAGCGGCCAGCGAATTGCGTTGCAGTTGCCCAGCCAGGCTTGCGTGTACTCGACCATCGACCCGGACGCCTTCGGCATTTTGCTGCGCAACCTGATTGAAAATGCGCTGAAGTACGGCGCGTCGGATCAACCGATCGAAGTCAGCCTCACCGAACAGGCCCAACTACGGGTCATCAATGGCGGCCCGGCGGTGCCAGCGTCGGTATTGCAGCACCTGACCGAGCGCTTTGTGCGAGGTCACAGTGAAATCAGCGGTTCAGGCTTGGGCTTGGCGATTACCAAAACCATTGTGCAGGGCGTCAACGCGAGAATGAATTTGGTCTCGCCAGCAACAGGTCGTCGGGATGGCTTCGAGGTGTGCATCTGGTTACCGCTCGCATCAACTATTGAAGTCTGAGGTCGCCTTGGCGCGCGCTCGCGTGCTCGACGTGAATCAGTCCACCCTGACTTGCGATCAGCCTTGTCTTGTTGCTTTTGAAAAGTATGACTGTTTTAGTGTTGAAAGGCGCGTAAATGCGAGCCGTTCTCTACCGCACTTTTAGTAAGTAAGGCAACAACTAATGGATCCAATAAAATAATCGAAACCTCATCTAATTCATCGGGCCAGTTATCATGCGGCTTACCGGGGAAGTTGGCGATTCAAGACGGGCGCGAGTTGCATTCCTTGATGTGCCGTTTGTCGGTGGCCTACTCAAAAAATGAACATCCGGGCCTTTGTGCCCTCTGATGCTTCAGCACGTCGCCATGACCTGCTCCTGCAGCCGCAGAAAAGAAGTGGAAAGCGAATCTCATATGCATTGAATGCAAATCGGCATTTGTTTACCTGAAATTCAGCAGCCAAGACATAAACCGGTTATTGATTCGTCCGTCGAGTCAATGGGTTTGCCGTGCCAAGTTTTTGATTTGGCTAATCTTGCATGAGTGCAGACTGCACGGAGTTTTGAACTTGAGTTAATACTCCGTTGAATTAAGGGTTTGTGCTAACGAATAAGTTGGAGAGAGTACCGTGACAATAAATACAATCATGAGTCTGCTCGAAAATAAAGAATGCATGGAGTTTGTTCGGCTGGGTGTTATTTACACGCACTTGGTCGCGTGTTGTGTGGCCATAGGTTTGGTATTGACCAGCGATATTGCAATGGTAAAGGATCTATCAAAGGGGAAAGTATTCACGGTGCATGATAATGCTCACATGGAAAGCCTCCAACAGACTGTCATCGTTGCATTGATTGCGTTGTGGGTAACCGGTGCCGCTGTTGTAGGCATTGATTATCTGGACAAAGGAATGGATTATTTTATGAATCCAAAACTTCAAGCCAAAGTGATTATTGTCGTGTTGTTGACCTACAACGGCATCTTGTTGCACCGCCTGGTATTGCCGGCACTGCAAAAGGCTGGCTCCTTGCTCAACCTTGGGTTCAGCGCACGGATGCTGGCGTTGTTCTGCGGCTCGTTGTCGGCAGTGTCCTGGATGTATGCGGCCATGTTGGGTGTTGGACGCCCATTGGCCTGGAAATATTCCCTTGCTGAACTGTTGATGGCTTATCCGGTACTGATTGCGCTGGGCTTCCTGACGATGCTGGCGTTGACTGAGCGAGCGAAACAACAGGACTACTCCGTGCGCCTCAGCGGGTAAGTAGTAAGCGCATGACGCTTGAAACCTTCTCCCTATCCGGCACGCGCCGACCTGGGCACTGCTGCCGATGGTCGCGCTTTCCACACTGGCGACCATCATCGCTTCCCAAGCAGTCATCTCTGGTGCTTTCTCCCTGACACGCCAGGCCATCCAGCTAGGCTACGTCCCTCGGATGTTTATCCAGCACACTTCCAGCCAAGAGCAGGGACAGACTTACATCGGCACGGTCAAATTGCCACTCAATAGGGTGATAGAACTGGGGACTCAGGTGGAGATGTGAGGACGAGCACGACCGCCTTTGCAGCTCACTCCCTCTGAAGCACCCAGTTGGTAGAGTTGGCAAAACTGCTGCCAACATCTTCGGGTTAAAGAGAAAAGAGTTCTTCGGCAATCTCGTTCACTACGCTATCTATGGAACAACGGTCCACACTCCGTTGTAAAAGGGGATGCCATGAGTAGCGCAGTTGAGCCTGACAATCGTCGCATCGCGTCTGCATACCTCGAAGAAGTCGAAACGATTATCCATAGGCTGGATTCTGACATTCGTGCGGGCTTGTCCAATGCGCAGGCTCAAATGCGCCTGTGCCGTGACGGGGCCAATGAGTTACGCACTCAACCTGTAAAACCCGCCTGGCATTACTTGCTGGCGCAATTTCGGGATCCGCTGGTTTATCTGCTGCTTGTCGCAGCGACCATTACCTTGGTCATCTGGTTCCTTGGAGAGGGGCGAGAATGGCCTGTTGATGCGGTGGTCATCACGCTGATTGTGCTGGCTAATGCGCTTTTGGGGTTCTTCCAGGAAGCCCGCTCGCAACGAGCGGTTGCGGCATTGGCCAAACTGACTCAAACCACGTCCTCCGTCATTCGCGACGCAGTGTTGTCGCGCATCCCCAGTCACCAACTGGTGATCGGTGATCTGCTGGTGTTATCCGAGGGCGACTCGGTGGGTGCCGATGCCCGACTTATTCAGGCCAATGCCTTACGGGTACTGGAAGCATCGCTGACTGGAGAAAGTGAAGCAGTCTCGAAAAATGCAGCCCGTTTGCGTACCGAAGTGCCTTTGGCAGAGCGCTCCAACATGGTGTTCAAAGGCACCGCCATCGCCCAGGGTTCGGGGCTCGGCGTCGTCACTGCGATCGGTATGGCGACTGAAATCGGTGCGATCGCTCATCTGCTCGACGTCACCCAGGAAGAGGTCACGCCGCTGCAAAAGGAAGTGCGCGAAATAGGGCGGATGCTCGGTATTGCTGTTCTGGTCATCGCTTCGGTTGTCGTCGTCGCTGTGCTGATGCTCACGGATATTCACAGTGCTGACGACGTATTGCGGGTTCTGCTGTTGGGGGTGTCTCTGGCGGTGGCCGCGGTGCCTGAAGGGCTGCCTGCCGTTCTGTCATTGGTGCTCGCTTTCGGTGTGCAAAGGATGGCTCGCAACAAAGCCATCATCAAGCAACTGTCCTCGGTGGAAACCCTGGGGTCGGTATCGGTCATCTGCACCGACAAGACTGGCACGCTGACTCGTTCCGAAATGACCATCCAGCAAACCATGACGGCATCCGGCAAAGCGGCGGTCAGCGGTGTCGGTTACGCCCCGCAGGGCCAGATACATCACCAGGACCAGCCCATGACTTGTGGCCCGGTGCACAGCGAAAATGTCCTGTTGTTACGCGGCGGAAGCCTGGCAGGCAATGCCGCGCTTGCGCAGCAGGAAGATGGCACCTGGGTGATTCAGGGTGATCCGACCGAGGGTGCCTTTCTGGTGGCTGAGCGCAAACTGGATGCACCTGCACGCAGCATCGAACGCTTCGAACGCGTGGCAGAAATACCGTTTACCTCCGATCGCAAAATGATGTCGGCACTGGTCATCGATCACGAGCACAGCGATGAGCAGCTGCTGATCAGCAAGGGGGCGCCGGATGTACTCCTTCAACATTGCACACAGGTTCAAGTCGGGATGGATGTCGTGCCACTCACCGACGACCTTCGTGCAAAAGCCTTGGCCGATGTGAATGAGTTGTCGGGGGCCGCGTTGCGCACACTTTCCGTGGCGTACCGTCCTTTGGCGGCCGGTGAAGCTGTTGCGGCCGGTGAATCCCTTGAGGCAGGGCTTATTTTCATCGGTACGGTCGGCATCATCGACCCACCCCGCAAAGAAGTCGCACCGGCCATTGCCGAGGCCCATCGAGCAGGCATCCGCATCATTATGATCACCGGCGACCATCCGCGAACGGCGGCCCGCATTGCCGAGGATCTGGGCATCATCCAGGCCGGTGCCGGTGCCGGTGCCGGTGCGTTGACAGGTGCCGATCTGGATAAGCTGGACGATGAGGCTTTGGCCGAGGCTGTTAAATCGACCTCTGTTTACGCCCGTGTTGCACCATCGCATAAGTTGCGGATTGTCGATGCGCTTCAGGCGCAGGGACATGTGGTGGCGATGACCGGGGATGGTGTCAATGACGCACCCGCACTTAAGTCTGCCGATATCGGCATTGCCATGGGCATCACCGGCACAGAGGTGACCAAGCAGGCAGGGAAAATGATTCTGGCTGACGATAACTTCGCGACCATTGTGTTGGCCGTTCGCGAAGGGCGCGGGATTCTGGACAATATTCGCAAGTTCCTTCGTTACTTGCTGTCTTCCAACATGGGTGAAGTACTGACGGTCTTTCTTGCCGTCGTCGGGGCCGGCGTCGTCGGCCTGGTGGATGAGGAGGGCGGGATCATCCTGCCGCTGCTGGCCACCCAGATTCTGTGGATCAATCTGATCACGGATGCGGCGCCTGCCATTGCCATGGGCATTGACCCGCACAATGATGACGTCATGACGCGTAGCCCGCGCAAGCCTACGGACAGAATCATCGATACACGCATGTGGCTGGGCGTGCTGCAGGTGGGGCTGGTCATGGCGTTGGCGACTTTGTTGACGGTCGACTGGATGCTGCCGGGAGGGTTGATACCGGGGACCGATTCGCTGGATACGGCGCGCACCGGTGGTTTTACGGTCCTTGTATTGGCCCAGCTATTTAACGCACTGAGTGCTCGCTCGGAGTCAGCCAGTGCATTCGTCGGGCTGTTCGCCAATCGATGGCTCTGGGGGGCAATTGCCCTGGCAGTGGCCTTGCAGATTGCAGTGGTGCACTGGTCGCCACTCAACAAGGCTTTCAGCACGAGCGCATTGACGCTGAGCCAGTGGGGGGTTTGTTTGGCAATGGCCAGTGCGGTCTTGTGGTTTAGCGAATTGCGCAAACTTGTTTTGCGGTTGAAGGGCCCTGTATGAAAAAAGGATACGTGCCAAAGGTGCTGACAGTTCAGCATGGTCCATACGGAACAACTCCTGGCCCGGCGTTGCGCGTTGATTGAGCCCGATAATTCTGGCTTGTCACTACGGTATCGCATAGACCTTGAACAGCTTTTTGGCCGTGTCGCTGGCACCACCCAGGTATTTGTCGAATGCCTGCTCAATCTCGCCGGAGCGATACATTTCACTCAGTGCGGTGTCGACCAGCAAGCGGAAATTTTCATCGTCTCGATCCACCGCCATTGCAGTCGGCGCGTACTCAAAAATGCGATCCAGCAGAACCAGATTTCCTGCGGAGTGATGTGTACTGAGGAGGTTCTTGAGCATCATGCGTTCCGCGAAGAAGGCATCGGCTTTGCCTTCGGCAACCCGTTCAAGGCCTGCGTCAGTGTTTTCTACGGTGACCAGAGTGGCCACCACACCCAGCAATCGCATCTGCTGACGGATCCAGGTCTCGGTAACTCCGCCAGCAGTGGTGGCATAGGTTTGGTTGGACAGCCCGCGATTGACAGTCGCTCGCCAGGTTGGCCCGGTACGAGCCACCTTGCCGTTAAGCACATTGAGCAACGCCTCTGATGCATCCTTGCGCACCACGACCGAGAGGCCGGCCGTGTAGATCGGTACCGAGTAGCTCACAGCCTTGCGCCGCTCCAGTGTGGGAGGGGTCGGCGTACAAAGAATGTCGACCTTCCCGGAGCTGACGGCGCTCATCTCGTCGGTGACCGTGACGGGCTGGTAACGTATTTGCAACCCGGGCAAACCCAACTCGGTCTTGACCTTGTCGGCGATTTTCAGACAGAGATCGATGGCATAACCGCTGGCTTTATCGGCAGCCTGGACGCTAAAAGGTGCAACGTCCGGCAGGTAGCCGAGGGTGAAGGTATTGCTCGCCCGCACGCGTTCAAGCGTATTGGCGTCAGCCAGTACCGGTACCAGCGTGAGCAGGCAAACGAGCAGCAGGTTGTTGGCTTTGGTCAGTTTCACGTTCATATCCTGGTTCCCCGAATTCAGAGGTTTGTGCAGTCCTGAAAGCAACGGTCAAGGGTTGTCGGCCCGGGTCTGAGCGGCTGGAGATGGGTCGACGAAACGTTTGGCGAGGAAACCGTAGAGCAGGTAGCCGAACACCAGGACGAGGGTGCCGCCGAACACGGCGTCTCTGCCGCAGGCATACAGGGCGTACAAGGAATACGCCACGGCAACCAGCAATAGCACTGTGTTGCGGGTGTATACGCCGGCACTGACGTTGGCTTTGTACATCATGACCAGCAGGCCGGTGGCCGCCGTCACATAGGGAATCAGGTTGGTCACTGCCGCCAGGCTGACGAGTTTTGCGAATTGGGCACTGGCGTTGGGCGAAATGGTCGATAGCGCCAACAAGGTCTGCAACACACCACAGACCAGCATTCCGACTATAGGGGCGTTTCGTGCGCTGACCTTGCTGAACAGTTTCAGGAACATCCCTTGGTCAGCCGTCATCTTGGCGGTTTGCGCCAGGGTGAACTGCCAGCCCAGCAGCGAACCGACACAGGCCATCACCGCCAGCGCCATGATGATGTTGCCGACCGTGGGGTTGAACATGTGTGCATAGACGAGCGCGAAAGGGGCCGATGAGTTGGCCAGTTCGGCATTGGGTATGATCCCCTGAATAACCGTGGTCGACAGCACATAAACCACTGCCGCACCCAGCGTGCCAAACAGGCAGGCCAGCGGCACGGTGCGTTTGGGATCTTCCACTGCATCGGAGGCCTGTGCCGCCGACTCCATACCGAGGAAGGCCCACAGGGTCAGGGGAATCGCCTTGCCGATGGCTTCGGAGATTGGCAGGTTGTTCGGGTTCCAGGCGGCAGCCAGCACATCGGGCTTGAACCAGAACCAGCCAATGATGCTCAAGCCGGCCACCGGAATGATCACACCCCACACGGTAATCGCACCGATCTTGCCCGTGATGCCGGGGCCGCCAAAATTGGCCACGGTGGTCAACCAGAGCAAGCCGACTGTTCCGACAAACAGCGGAATGGCGCCACTCCCCAGCCACGGCACGAACGATGTCATGTACCCCACTGCGGAGATGGCGACCGCTACGTTGGCGATGGCCAGCGAAAGGAAGTACAGATACGAACAGAGGAAGAACCCTGATTTGGCGTGCGCCTCTTCGGTGTAGGCGGATAACCCGCCTGAGCGCGGACAGTAGATGCCGCACTGGGAAAAGCAGTAAGCAATGGCCATGGAACCGACGGCAGTGACGATCCATGACAGCAATGAAACGGCCCCGAGTTGGGCCATGCTCGTCGGCAACATGATGATGCCTGAGCCCATCATGTTCACCGTCACCAGTGTGGTGAGCCCCATGAGGCTCATTTTCTTGCTTGAGTCGGCCATCGGAAACTCCTTGATCTGCTCAACGCATTGACCCTGAATCCGGCGCTTGACTGCTTGTCGTCGGGTTAGGGGCTAAACCCTAGTTTTTGACCACATAGACCTTGTAGGTTGGCCGACCTTGGTTATCACGCTCGATTTCCACGCCATGATTGTCATGCTCGAAACCCGGGAAGTGGCCATCGAACAGTTCCATCGCCAACAGGTAGTCGACGATGGCCTTTTTATCGGCGCCGGCTTTTTCGCCGGGCATCATCAATGGAATACCCGGCGGATAAGGGACGATCTGCACGGCTACGGTGCGATCGATCATGTCTCGCACGGCAATTTGCTCAATGTCGCCTTTCACCAGCCTGGCATAGGTGGCTCGAGGCGAAACGACCGGGTCCGGCAGCAAGGTGTAGGCCGCATCCATGTTGCGTAGCATCTGCGAGCTGATCATGTCCTGGTGCATGGCTTCGGCGAGGTCCTTGAGCCCCATGCCGCTATAGCGCTCGACATGGTTGTCGACCAGATCGGGCAGGACTTGCTCCAGCGGTGAATTGCGCTCGTAATGTTTCTTGAATTCCATCAGGCCGGCGATCAGAGAGCCCCATTTGCCTTTGGTCACGCCGAGGCTGAACAGCACGAGAATGGAATACGGCTCAGTCTTCTCAACCACGATGCCGCGACTGGAGAGGAAGGACGACACCAGCGGCGCGGGGATGCCACTGTTCTCCATTTGACCGTCGAGCCTCTGGCCAGGCGTCAGCACCGTGACCTTGATCGGGTCCAGCATGCAGTAGTCGGCGCCCAGGTCACCGAAGCCATGCCAGCTGGCCGCCGGTTTGAGCACCCAGGCATCGCCATGGCGTAAAACTTCAGGGTCGAGTTCGGCAAAAGGTACACCGTTGACTTCATCGGGTTGCCAGACCCCGAACCACCAATCCTTGCCATTGCGCTCACGGATTTCGTCGCTCAGGCGAGCCATGGCCTGGCGAAAGGCAATGGCCTCGTCGATGGATTCATCGGTAAGGTAGCCCCCTGCGTCGTCCATCATTTTCGACGAAACATCGATCGAGGCGATGATGCTGTACTGCGGTGACGTGGAGGTGTGCATCATGAAGGCTTCGTTGAACAGAGCCGGCTTGACCTCAACCTTGCCCGAGCGGACATGGATCATCGAGGCTTGTGAAAGCGCCGCCAGTAACTTGTGGGTGGAGTGGGTGACGGTGACGGTGGCGTCGTCCGGATGGCGTTCGCCACGGTGCATGCCATAGCGGCCTTCGTAGAGTGGGTTGAAGCGCGCATAGGCATACCAGGCTTCGTCGTAGTGGATGCGGTCGACGCTCTGGCTCAGCTCGCGGGTGGTGGTCTGCACGTTGTAGCAAAGGCCATCGTAGGTCGAGTTCGTCAGCACCGCGAGTACCGGGCGGGCCTGCTTATTGGTGGCCAACGGGCTGTCAGCGAGTTTGCCGGTAACGGCAGCCGGGGTCAGTTCCGAAAGGGGCACCGGCCCGATCAGGCCCCGCGCATTGCGCCTTGGGCGTAGGTACAAGGGCACCGCCCCCGACATATTCAACGCATAGTTCAACGACTTGTGGCAGTTGCGATCAACCAACACGGCATCGCCGTCGGTCACCGCTGAATGCAGGACGATCTGATTGCTCGCCGAACTGCCACCGACCGAGAAAAAGGTGAAGTCGGCACCGAACACGCGCGCAGCGAATTTTTCCGCGTCATTCACCGGGCCCGAGTGGTCATTCAACGAACCCAATTCGCCGACTGAAACACTGAGGTCGGAGCGCAGCATCTGCTCGCCGTAGAAGTCGAGGAACGTACGCCCGACCGCGGTCTTCATAAATGCCGTGCCGCCGGTATGGCCAGGGGTGTGCCAGGCTGGACACTGCGCACCAGGATGTTGTCGTCGGTTTCCAGGGCATTGGCCACGATCAACACGGTCTCGAGTGGGTGGCCATCGTATTCGGCGTTGTTGCGCGGGAGGTCGACAACGCCATTTACCGGCAACGAAGCGTCTTGCAGTTGCTTATAGATGTCGGCTTGATCGAGAGCGACAAACGCTCTGGAAGTGCGAAAGCAATCATGAACCGAGTTGCTGGCGGCGATCTTTAAGTAGTGCACAACATCACCTCCAGCTGGCGCACGAGCACCTGCTTTTAAGGGCGGTAAATATGCGGGCTACTTCAAAAAACCCTGATTAAAATAACTGGCAATGTTGGTGGGTGTAGACCATCATGATCAGTCGGTATTTTTTCTCCAGTACCCTGGTAATCCTTGTGTATCAAGCGTGATAAAGCGTTTTTACCGAGCCAGATACAGCGTGCTGATCGAGCGGCTGACTATTAGAAAACGTTCCTGGCGACAGAGAATTATTCCCAGTCGCTCCCAGAGAATGAGGTGCATTAATTCTTGAACTCAATCGCTCAACGAATGACTCAGCTGCAGCAAGGCTGCGGAAACTTGCAACCCACCGATCCATGTGAACCCACCAGAGATTCTGCACAGGATCTTTTTCAAGATAAATGTTCATTTACGGCGCTCGGCGATACAGGGTTTCAATCATCCTGACCTGTGCGGAGTCATCCTTTGTTCATCCAAGTACGATGACGGTAGCCATTCGTGCTGTTGATCTTTCTGTTTTTTAGTCTGTACTCGAACAACTGGCAAACTGTTGATAAAAATCAACCCTTCTGGACTGTTTTCAATAGCTCAATACCGCGTGTCGGATTCCTGCACTGGTGCCGCATCAATTGAATATTGGCGGGCGGCATTCTGATCATGGTCTTTTTTCGCTGACAGTTGCCGTCAACTTGTCCGCTTTGGTCACCCAACCACCACCTGTCGCCTTGTAAACATCGATCATGGCGGTGAACACCGAACCCCGGGTCTGGGTGTAATTCAACTCGGCATCGAACAAGCTGCGTTCGGCATCCAGGACTTCTATGTAGCTGGTGTACCCATTGTCGTAGCGCAGTCGTGCAAACCTGGTGTAAGTCCGCAGCGCTTCGACCTGACCGGCCTGGGAAGCCATCTGCTCACGGGATTTGCTCGCCGCGACCAACGCGTTTTCCACATCCCTGAAGGCTGATTGAATCGACTGTTGGTAGACCAGCAAGGTTTGTTGTTGAAAGGCCTCGGTCTGTTGGACTTGGCCGGCGATCCCGCCAGCGGTGAAAATAGGCATGCTCGCGGCGACACCATAGGACCAGGCGGCGGCCGGTCCGGTGAATAAATTCGAGAGTTGGTTACTGACTGAGCCCAACAGCCCGGTCAGGGATATCGTCGGGAAGTACAGCGCCTTGGCGGCACCGATTTGGGCATTGGCGGAAATCAGGTTCAGTTCGGCCTGACGTAGATCTGGGCGTCGCTCCAGCAAGTCCGAAGGCAACCCGGCGGGGACCGAGGGCAGGGTCAGTTGCGTCAGATCACGGCCTCTGATGATAGGTCCCGGATTGCGTCCAAGCAGCACCGCCAAATTGTTTTCCTGTTGCGCCACCTGGGACTCGAATTGCGATACAGAAGCTTGGGTGCGCTGGAATTCGGAGAGGTTTTGCGCCAGTTCCATTTCGGAAATGGTGCCGGCGCCAAAGCGCAGTTTAAAAATTCCGTAGGAGTCGCCACGGGCCTTGGCGGTGGTGCGGGCGATTTCCAGTTGCCGGTCAAGATCGCGAAGTGCGATGTAGCTGGATGCCACCGAGGACACCAGGCTCAGAATGACCGTACGCCGACCTTCCTCCGAGGCCAGCAAGTCAGCACGCGCCGACTCATTGAGCCGTCGTAAACGACCCCAGACGTCCAACTCCCAGCTCACATTGAGGGTCGCCTGGTAGTTTTTGTAAATCGGGTCGACGCCGGAATCCAATGGCACCGGGCCGTTGTCGCGCGGAGCTCTGGAGCGACTGCCTTGCGCCCCGACGCCGATTTGCGGAAACATCTGCGAGCGCACCACTCCGTAACGCCCCTGGAATTCCTCGACCCGGGCGGCGGCAATCTTGATGTCTTTATTTTCGGCCAGCGCACTGCGGATCAAGTCATTCAGGACCGGATCCTTGAACTGTTCCCACCACAGGGTGTTGGACAGATTGTTGGCCTCCTGGTCCGCATAGCGATAGGCAGCGGGTGCGTCTGTGGCAGGGCGCTGGTAATCCGGGCCGAGCATACAGCCCGTCAGGCCCAGACAAATCAACAGCGGGAGATGAAGTGTGCGCATCTCAATCCCCCTCATGTTTTTGTAGAGGGACGCCGCCGGGAATCTCCCCGGGCGACGTTAATGAAGGCGGCGGGGTTGTCTGTTTGACCGCGCCTTTTTTCTCAGTCAAACGTTCAACGAGGTAGTAGAAGAGAGGGATAAAGAAGATGGCGATGACGGTCGCCGCCAGCATCCCGCCGATCACACCTGTACCGATGGAGTGTCGACTGTTTTCCGATGCCCCGACGGCAATGGCCAGCGGAACGCAACCCAAAATGAACGCCAGTGACGTCATCACGATGGGCCGCAAGCGCTCCCTGGCGGCAGTCATTGCAGCATCATAGGCGGACATGCCGTTTTCCCGGTTCAGTACCGCAAACTCGAAAATGAGGATGGCGTTCTTGGCGGCCAGGGCCACCAGCATGGTCAAGCCGATCTGGAAGTAGACGTCATTGCTTAACCCCCGGATCAGGACGGCAAGCAGTGCACCGAACAAGGCAAAGGGCACCGCCAGCAATACGCCGACGGGCAGGGACCATTTCTCGTACTGAGCCGCCAGGATCAGAAACACCATGATCAGGCCGAAGATGATCACCTGGGAGGAGGCCCCCCCGCTTTTTTTCTCCTCGAAGGCTTCGCCGCTCAAGGCCAGGGCGTAGTCGTTGGTCATGATTTCAGCGCTGATTTCTTCCAGGGCCTTGAGCGCTTGGCCGGAACTGTAGCCGGGTGCCGCGTTGGCGGTGAGTTTGACCGCCGGAAAGTTGTTGAAGCGGGTCAGCAGGTCGGGACCGGTGACGTAGCGGGTGGTCAGCAGGGCTTTGAGCGGCACCATCCCAAGGTTTTTACTGCGCACGTAAATCTGCTGCAAGTCTTCGGCCTTGAGCCGATAGCTCGGTTCAGCCTGCAGAATCACCTGCCACAGGCGGCTGAATTTATTGAATTGAGACACATAGAGAGAGCCAAACATGGTTTGCATGGTGCTGTAGACGTCTTCCACCGGCACCCCCAGCGTCTCTGCCTTTTCCCGGTCTACGTCGACCAGCAATTGCCGGGAAAACACGTTGAAGGTGGAGGTAATGGCGCCGAGTTCCGGGCGCTGTTTGGCTTTTGCGACAAGGGTGCCGACCATCTCAGCCAATTGGTCGACGGTGGCGTCCCCCTTGCTTTGCACCCATACCTCCATGCCGCCTGTAGTGCCCAGGCCGGGAATGGACGGCGGATTGACCGGAAGAATAATCCCGCCCTGTACCGTGGAAAAAGCGCGGGCGGCTTTCTGAATGACCGCAGGGGCACTTTGTTCCTTGATTGTTTCCGAGTCCTTGTAGCGCTCCTCGAAATCCTTGAACCCGACGAAGAAGGCGCCGGCATTGTTCTTGTTCTGGCCGTCGAGCAGGCTGTAGCCGTTAACGATGGCGACGCCCTCGACGGCTTCGTCGTTCATGAAGAAGTCACTGGCTACTTTGCCCACCTCGCCGGTGCGATCCAGGCTGGCGGCATCGGGCATGATCACCGCCCCCAGCAGATAACCCTGGTCTTCCGGTGGCAGGAAGGCACTGGGAATGCGCTGCGCCATCAGCAGAATCAGAACGATCATGCCGGCAAAGAGTAACAACGCCAGGACAAAGCGCTTGATCATAAACGCCACCGAGCGCGAGTAGCCCTCGGTCATGCGTTCGAAGCTGCGCTCGAACCAGCGGAAAAAAGCGTTCTTTTCGCCGTGTTGGGGCTTGAGCAGCAGGGCCGCCAAGGCCGGCGAAAGCGTTAAAGCCACAAGGCCGGAGATCACCACGGAGATGGCGATGGTAATCGCAAACTGTTTGTAGAGTTGGCCAGTGATTCCCCCCATGAATGCCACCGGGATGAACACCGCGCACAGCACCAGCACGATGGCCACCACGGGACCGGCCACTTCATCCATGGCGCGTTTGGCCGCCTCCTTGGGGTTCATCTTGTGCACGTGCATATTGCGTTCGACGTTTTCAATCACCACGATGGCGTCGTCCACCACGATGCCGATGGCCAGCACCATGCCAAACAGCGTCAGCATGTTCACCGAAAACCCCAGGGCCGACATGCCGATAAAGGTGCCAACAATGGACACCGGCACGGCGAGCACCGGGATCAGCGTGGCGCGCAGGCTCTGCAGGAAGATGAAAACCACCACGACCACCAACACCAACGCTTCGAAAAAGGTGTGTATCACCTCGGAAATCGACGCGCGGGTAAACGCGGTGGTGTCCATCACGATTTTGTATTCGATCCCTTCGGGAAAGGTCGTCTTCATTTGCGCGAGGGTCGACGTCACGGCTGCCGAGACGTCGAGTGCGTTAGCACCCGGTTGTTGATACACCGCGATCAATGTGGCGGGGCGTCCCTGATAGGTGCTGCGCAGGGAGTAGTCTTTTTGCCCGAGCTCGGCTCGACCAATGTCCTTGAGACGAACAATGGCAGCCCCGTCATTGCTCGCGCGCAAGATGATGTTCTCGAACTCCGCAGGTTCAGTCAGGCGTCCCTTGGTGGTCACGGCAAAAGACTGTTCCACGGCCTGGCCCGTCGGGGATTGACCCACACGGCCTACGGCGAATTGCTGGTTCTGGTTGGTGACCGCTTTCTGCACGTCAGCGGCGGTAATCCCCAACTGGGCCATTCGATCGGGTTTGAGCCAGATCCGCATGGCGTAGTCCGGCGTACCAAAAATACTGGCCTGGTTGGCGCCCGGAATACGCTTGATCGCATCCAGAATGTAGAGGTTGGCGTAATTGGCGACATAGGTGCTGTCATAGCGGTCGCCAGCAGAGTACACAGCTAGAACCATCATGAACGCCGAGGATTTCTTCTGCACCTGAATACCCTGGCTCTGCACTGCGGAGGGCAATTGCGGCAGGGCCAGATTGACCCGGTTTTGCACGTCCACTTGGGCAAGCGAAGGGTCGGTACCAATTTCGAAGAAGACGTTGAGGGTCATGTTGCCCGTCGCCGAGCTCGACGAGTTCATGTAGATCATGTTGTCGGCGCCATTGACCTGCTGCTCGATAGGCGCTGCCACATTATTGGCCACGACCTGTGCATCGGCACCCGGGTAGGTCGCTGAAACCGTAATTTGCGGTGGCGTGATATCCGGGTACTGGGCGACCGGCAATTTAGCCATCGCCACTGCGCCAGCCAAGGTGATGATGATCGAGATCACCGACGCGAAGATGGGGCGATCAATGCAATAGTGCGAAATGCTCATGGGCTGCGCCCAGTGTCTTGCGCCGATTTGGCAGCTGTCGGTTTCGCCGTTGTCTCGCCTGCCTGCGCGGTGGGAGGGGGGGAGATGATATTCAGCGGCCCGCCGGGTGTCACTCTGATCGCACCGTCGACCACTATGCGTTCGCCCGCTTGCAAGCCTTGGGTAATGAACCAGTCGTCGCCATGCCAGTCACCCACTTCGACAACGCGTTGCTCGGGCTTGCCCTCTGCATTTATTACCCAGACGAAGTGGCTCTTGGCACCCTCCAGTACTGCCTTCTGCGGCACCACAATGGCGTTCGGCCTGGAAGCTCCGATTGCCCGCGCCCGCACGAATTGGCCTGGACGCAGTTGGCCGTTCGGGTTGGCCACCACGGCGCGGACCAGAAAGGTGCCGGTGTCCTGGCTATAAGAGGGCGCGGCAAAATTCAGACGACCACGGTCAGGTACCACTGAGCCGTCGGCCAGCACCACTTCTACGACAAACTCACTGCGCAGAGGGAATATGAGGTGCCCGGAGGCAATCTCGTCGCGGTACTTGAGCGTCTCGTTTTCCGAAAGACTGAAGTTGACGTAGATCGGGTCCATCTGTGAAACGGTGGTCAGCAGCCCGGACTCACCTGGCGTGACGTAACTGCCTTCCTGCTTTTTGGCAAAGCTTGAAAGGCCGGTGAGGGGAGAGCTTATGGTGGTGTAACTGAGGTTCAACTGCTCGGTTCGAACCGTGCCCTCGGCGGCAAGCACGGCGGCCCGAGTCTGACGCTCATCGCCGACGGCATTGTCCAGATCCATCTTGCTGACCGCATTCTGCGCCGCCAGGGGACGGACACGGGCCAGTGTGGCCTTGGCCACTTCCCAGCGTGCCTGTTGTTGAGCCAATTGGCCCTGCGCCGACAGCAATGAGGCTTCAAAAGGCTTACGGTCCATTTGGAACAGCGTTTGCCCGCTTTTCACCAAATCGCCTTCGGTGTACAGCCGCTTTTCCAGGAAGCCGGCAACCCGGGCGCGAATCTCCACCTCGCGGGAACTCTGTGTTTGGGCAACGAATTCGAACGTCACCGGAGTGTTGCGCGCGGTGACCGTCATGACCGTTACATCGGGTGCTTGACTCGCCAGGGTAGGGGGCTCTTTGCCGCAACCGGCAACCAGGCTCAAGACCCCTACCATAATGGCGATGGGCAAGCCGACGAGCGGTCTGACAGCCTTGATGTTCTCGCCCATACCCTGCTCCGTGTGAATGCTACTTGGACAGAAGCGTAGCCAATCATCACAACGCTAGCACCCGTAGAAGGTGGCATTTCTGACAAAAATCAATGATCGCGATTTGCCAACCGTGAGACCCATGGATTGGCACTCAAGCCATGTAGTAGAACACTGAGTAAAACGGTACAGGCCGCAACGGCCACCAAGGTACGGCTGGCTTGCAGAGGGTAGTCCAAGATCATTATGGCGAAGACGATACTTGCCAAGCCTCGCGGGCCGAACCATCCGATGAACAGGCGGGTTTCGAAATCGAAGCCGGTGCCTGCCAGGCTGATGAGCACAGTCAGTATGCGAATCACGGTCAGACTGAGCACTGCATACAGCCAGATGTTCCAGGTGAAACTGCTCCAGGCCCAAGGGATCACCAGTGCGCCGAATACGACCCAGGTTATGACTGACAGCAGACTGGCGAACTCTTCGCTGGCCTTGAGCAAGTGATGCTTTTGCTCGGTAAACAAATAGCTGGCGAGCAACCCTCCGACGAACGCGGCGATAAACCCGCTACCGCCTAATGCTTGTGCTGTGGCAAAGCAAAGAATGGCTAACCCGGGCAGTGTCAGTTGTGACCACATGGGTGTTTGCCAATGGTGTTTTCCGGAGTAACGCTGCAACAGCCAGGCGATAAGCGTAAGAGCGACACCGGCGACTGCACCGATGCCCAGCTCCTCGATAACCAACTCCACTGCCAGCGAGAGGGGTGACTGCGTCTGCTCTTCGACCAGCAGTGCCAGGAACATCAACAGCACCGGAACGCAGATGCCATCATTCAACCCGCTCTCCACGTTTAACCCTTCACGCACGGACGCCGGTACCTTGGGATTGCTCACAACGGCCTTGCCCAGCGCAGCGTCGGTGGGAGCCAGAAGAGTCGCCAGTATTGCCAATTCCAACGGCGGTACCTGTGGGAACAGCCAGATGCCGACCAGCCAACCACTAAGCATGGTCAGTGGCAGCCCGATCATCAATAAGCGCAGCGGCAATCCTTCGTGCGCTCTTAGGACTTTGAGGTTGGCGTTGGCTGCATCGCTGAAGAGAACAATCGCCAATGTCAGTTCTGCCAGGATCCTGAGGCCGTCCTTGTCAATCCGAAGTTGGAGAATCCCCAGAAACGCCGGGCCGAGAATCAGACCGGCAAGCATGAACATGAGCGGACCATTGAGCAGGCGTGACTCGAAACGCCCCGCAAATATGCTGTAGGTCAGGAGGAAAGCGGCAAGCAGGGCTAAGTTCTGATACATCGATGACCTGCTTGTCTAGGTTGATGCTACGGCAATGGTAGCATTGCCATTCTGACGCGGTGCTTAAAACGTAGAATAGCAACAGTTAATAAAGCTCTACGAAGTAGCAGGGAGGGCATACTCGGATTGCTCATGGCAATGACGTTCACAGGAACAATCAGCATCAAGCCAGGAGACCGAACGTACGATGATGATCGCCGCGCGGGGGTAACCTCACCTGGAGACTCTCGGATGCGGTTGATCGAATGATGACACTTGCCAATTGAACGTCCGGCCAAGTCACCTTCCGAACCCCGGCATTAAGGACGATGGTGTCCGCGTATTTTTAAGCGGACGCGATCACCCTTATCGCCAGAATTTCCATGCGCCAACGAAGCTCTTATCCGAAACCGTTCAACGCCCAGGTCGTTCAGGAATGCCAGCAACCTGGCGCGAGCATTTCCAGCGTCGCCATCAGCCACGGTATCAACGCCAACGTCATTCGCAAATGGATGCCGCTTTACCGAGAACAGCCAGCAACCTCGCTGCCAGCATTTGTTCCATTAAAAGCTGCGCCTAAACGGCCATCCGAGTCCTTGGCGATCGTTGAGCTGTCCGTCAGTGGGCAATCGATCACAGTGAAATGGCCAAGCTCAGATCCAGAAGGCAGCGCCCAATTTCTCCGAGCACTTGCCCAGTGATCCGCATCGATGCGATCTGGCTGGCCACCGAGCCAATGGACATGCGCGCCGGCACCGAAACGGCGTTAGCCCGGGTGATTGCCGTGTTCGGTGCGGCGAAGCCGCACTGTGATTATCTGTTCGCCAATCGCCGCGCCAACCGAATCAAAGTTCTGGTGCATGACGGCGTCGGCATCTGGCTCGCGGCGCGCCGATTGAATCAAGGCAAATTCCACTGGCCAGGCATTCGCCATGGCTCGGAAGTCGAACTCGACAACGAGCAACTTCAGGCATTGGTGCTGGGGGCTGCCTTGGCAACGAGTCGGCTCGGGCGGCTCAATCACAGTGCTTTAAACCCCTGCTATTTGGCCAATCTGTTGGTCGCCGCAGACCGTCTGCTCTGACACAATTTGCGGCATGACTTCTTCGCCCAACCTCGACCAGATGACCCCGGAACAGCTTCGCGCCTTGGCCGAACAAGCCATGCAGTTGCTGTCCCAGGTCGATGCCATGGGCAAGAAAATCCACCGTATTGGAACGAGCAACGACTGCTACCGCATCAGTGGACGCCAGCTTGACTCACGCAAGGTGAGTTGGGCGTACGCATACAGCCGTGGTGATTGGGCAGGCTTTCCTCCGTTCACTTTCGTATAGGCAGCTCACAAGTGATTGCATAGCTTTCCGGGGGGGAGTCTGACGGCTTTCGACGAGTTCGCCTCGATGCATTACAATAGGCACATGTGCCTACGAGGCTTTCCATGTACCCTAAAGACAAGCTTCTGTGGCTTATTGAGCAATCAGGCGTTACCCAAGCCCAAGCGGCTGAGCTCATTGCCCAAGAAACTAAGCGTCCGTGCAGCGTGCGTAGTGTACGAGCTTGGCTGGCGGCCCCAGATAAATCCAGCGCAAGGACCTGCCCAGCTTGGGCGGTCAACGCATTGGAGACTCGACTACTTTTCCTCAAAATTATTGTTTGATGATAGGCGCAAGTGCCTTGTTGCCGTACAGCCCCCAACGGTTTTGGGAGCATCCCATTGCGCCTATGGGTCGGCCCCTGAATGATTGGAGACACCGCCCATGCTTAAAAACCTGACATTTGAAGGTGTTGGTCCTGCAGAGAGGCTCGCCATCGACTTCAAATCGCGTCTGAATTTCCTGACCGGCGACAATGGCTTGGGTAAAAGCTTTGTTTTAGACATCGCCTGGTGGTCACTAACGCGCACTTGGCCCAGAGACGGCATAGCCACTCCGCGTAAGGACGCCAGTCAGTCGAGTATTGCTTACTGCTACGAAGGTAGCACCGGCGAATTTGTCTACAAAAGTAATTTCGACCATGAGTCTCAGCAATGGTCGGTTAAGCAGAGCCGTCCGGCAATTCCAGGGGTAGTGATCTATGCAGGAGTCGACGGCAGCTTTTCTGTCTGGGACCCGGCCCGCAACTACTGGAAGGGGGACAGGGGAGAGGCCGCAGCACCGAACCGTCCACGTAGCTTTGACTTTTCACCTGATGCGGTCTGGAATGGTTTGCTTTCCAGCGACGGCAAAACCCAACTGTGCAACGGGCTGATCAGTGATTGGGTTCTGTGGCAAGAAGGTAGCAAGCCCGCTTTCGATGATCTGGTCAAAGTGCTGGATGCTCTGTCACCTTCTGGTGTAGAAAAAATGAAGCCAGGGGAGCCGATGCGAGTGGGCGATAGTGTCCGATACATTCCCTCGCTACGCATGCCTTACGGACAGGATGTGCCGTTGACCCAGGCTTCGGCAGGAATGCGTCGTATTGCAGCATTGGCCTATCTGCTGGTATGGACTTGGCGAGAGCATCAGTTAGCTTATGAGCGTTACCGGGTCCAACCGGCAAGAGAGATCATCTTTCTAATTGATGAAATCGAGTGCCACCTGCATCCGCAATGGCAGCGCCGTATCGTCCCAGCGTTGCTCAACGTCATGAATGCACTCACTGGTAGTCGTGAGGTACCTGTGCAGCTATTGGCAGCGACTCATTCACCGTTGGTGCTGGCTTCGGTCGAGCCTGATTTTGATAGTGCGCGTGATTGCATCTGGGATTTCGACTTGGTCGGTGCCGAAGTACAGGCATCGCTCTATCCCTATTCGCGTAAAGGGGATGTGAACGCTTGGCTCTCTTCTGAGGTTTTCAATCTGAAGGAGCCCAGCTCCGTGGTTGCCGAAGAAGCGCTGGGCCGTGCCCGAGCATTCTTGCGGCAAGTCAGCCTGCAGAAGGCGCCTTTGACAGCTGAGCAGAAGAGCACACTTAGCGATATTGACTCGGCACTTCGGGGTAGCTTGAGTGATGTCGATTCTTTCTGGGTTCGCTGGAGCAACTTCCGCGAGCAGAGGTTGGGCAACGCATGATTCGAGTCGAGCCGGCGAATGAGCCTGAGAGCTTTGATGAAATAGTCAGAAAACCTGGTCATCGAGCCATTGCCGAACTGGTAGGTGAGGAGGGCCTGCCCGCGCGTAGAGGGCGGCCCAGGGGGGTAGTGGCGCAAACACGCGAAGATATTCCGGCTGACAAGTTTCCACCTGTGTGGACCCATGCTCTACCGGACTTGATGGAGGCGTACGGCCGTCTCTGCGCCTATATCTGTATCTATATCGAGCGAGTCACAGGCGGTGGTTCAGTGGACCATATGCTAGCTAAGTCTCATGCGTGGCAGGACGTATACGAATGGCAGAACTATCGCTTGGCCTGCACGCTAATGAATTCCCGCAAGAACAACTACCAGGATGTCCTAGACCCTTTCGAGGTCGAGGATGGGTGGTTTCGTCTCGAACTGGTCAGCTACCAGGTTATTCCCGGCGAGGGTCTTGATCCCGCGATTGAGGCGCGGGTGCTCGCTACCATCACACGCCTGAAACTGAACGACCATGATTGCCTGAAGGTCCGTGAAGAGTACGCAACAGCATTTTTCGATGGCGACATCAAATTGGACTATTTGCGGCGGCGCGCGCCGTTTTTGGCAAGGGAAATTGAAGGGCAGGGTGCGGTTGACCCCATGGAGAGACACGAGGAGTTGGGGGCTTAACCACGTCGACTGACGCTTCTTTTCGGTACCAGACGAACTGTATCCTTATTCCCCTTGGAGTTCAGACATGCTGCTTTCTAAGGGGCTTGAGGTCGACAGGCAAATTCCCGGTTAGCTGCCCCAGAATACCTTCGCGCGATTTGGTGTTGCTGCGCCAAAGCGACCAGAGCGTTGACTGCTTTACGGGTGCGATGGAGTGCGATTCTGGTGGCGCTTAATTACGTCGAGGGGTAGGTCTTGTTGTGGCGTTAGACTGGGGGCATCCTTTTCAAACCATCCAAAGTATGCCCTCAGATGTGCCCCCAATGTAGCAATCCACTGGAAGTGAATGGAGCTCCATGGTTTGTTGAAAGGCAAAAATGATCAGATAAACAGGCTGTCCGACGGCGCCTATAGACTCTCAGGGTCGCCAAAAAACATCTGAATCCGCGACCTCAACCACCGCTCCCCCGGATCATTGTCCTGGGACCCGCGCCACGCCATATGCAGCTCAAAACTGCGCACCGGCAATGGCGGATCTTCAGCCCGCACACCACCCGCCGCCGTCAGCGCTTCAGCCGTGTAATCCGGCACGGTGGCGACAATGTCGGTGCCGCTGAGCAGGGTGCTCAGGCCGTTGAACTGCGGGACCGCGAGCACCACGTGGCGTTTGCGCCCGAGCTTTTCCAGTTCTTCGTCGATAAAGCCGCTCAAGTCCCCGGCGAACGACACCAGCGCGTGGGGTCGCGCGCAGAAGTCATCCAGGCTCAATGGCCCCGGCACGGTGTCGGCGCGCAGCAGCTTGGGCATGCTGCGGCGCAGCACCTTGCGCTTGGCGTTGGCCGGCAGGTCCGCGGTGTAGCTGACGCCGATGGAAATTTCGCCCGAGGCCAGCAGGCTCGGCATCAGGATGTAGTTGGCCCGCCGCACCACCAGCACAATCCCCGGCGATTCGGCGCGCAGGCGCTTGAGCAGCATCGGCAGCAGGGCGAATTCGACATCGTCCGACAGGCCGATACGGAAGACCGCGGTGCTGGTCGCCGGGTCGAATTCCGCCGCACGGCTGACGGCGGTGGAGATCGAATCCAGGGCCGGAGAGAGCAGGGCGAAGATCTCCACCGCCCGCGCGGACGGCTCCATGCTGCGCCCGGTGCGCACGAACAACGGATCGTCGAACAGCCCGCGCAGGCGCGAGAGCGCCGCACTGATGGCCGGCTGGCCGAGGAACAGCTTTTCCGCAGCGCGGGTCACACTGCGTTCGTGCATCAATGTTTCGAATACGATCAACAGGTTCAGGTCGACACGACGCAGGTCATTACGATTCATCTGGAGTCCTGGCAGAGTCTAGGCTTGACGAGAGCGGCCATTTAAGAACAATGGCCGGCATGAATCTTACGGGGAAAGGCTGCTACTCTGCACCGAATAATTCAGTTTCGCTGGAACGGCGACCATAACCGTTGATCCAGTCGATGCTGCGGAATCAATGACAGGCATGTCGACTATTAATAGCCACTGATGGTCTTGGGTACAAAGCCCAGATAGAGTTCAGGGCATTAGAGGTTTCTTTTGACGAGGTTTGCGATGTCACGCACGATCCGTTTTCACAAGTTTGGTCCGGCCGAGGTGCTCAAATGCGAAGAGCATGCGGCCGCTCTGCCTGCGCCGGGCGAAGTGCAGGTGCGCGTCGAAGCAATTGGCATCAGCTGGTACGACATCCTCTGGCGCCAGAACCTGGCGTCGTCCCATGCTCGCCTGCCTTCAGGGCTTGGCCATGAAATGGCCGGCGTGGTCACGGCGCTCGGCGAGGGTGTCGATGACCTGGAAATCGGTGACAAGGTCGCCAGCTTCCCGGCCGAAAGCCCCAACGACTATCCGGTCTACGGCGAACAGATCGTGCTGCCGCGCTCGGCGCTGACCCGTTACCCGGATGTCCTCAGTCCGATCGAAGCCAGTGTGCATTACACGCCCCTGTTGATCGCCTATTTCGCCTACACCGATCTGGCACGGGTCAAGCCCGGGCAATTTGCCCTGGTCACCGACGCCAGTCACTGTGCCGGACCTTCGTTCGTCCAGTTGGGCAAAGCCATGGGTGTGCGGGTGATTGCCGCGACCAAGACGGCGGATGAACGGGAATACCTGCTGTCCCTCGGTGCCGAGAAAGTCATCGTCACCGAAGAACAGGATCTGCTGATGCAAATCAACAAGATCACCGATAACCGTGGCGTGGACGTGGTATTCGACGGACTCGGCGGCCCACAGATGTCCTTGCTTGGCGATGTGCTTGCACCTCGCGGCAGCCTGGTGCTCTACGGCCTGCAAGGGGGTAACCAGACACCATTCCCGGCCTGTGCAGCGTTCCAGAAGAACATTCAATTCTTCGTGCACTGTATCGGCAATTTCACCGGCAAGCCGGAGCTGGGCATCATTCAGGACCAGGTTGCGCTGCAACGGGCCTTGCGCGATATCAACCAGTTGACCGCAGACCGTGTGCTGCTGCCGCTCAAGACCCGGGTGTTCCCGTTTGCCGAGTTTGTCGAAGCACATCGCTACATGGACGAATGTCCTTGTCGCGAACGGGTCGCCCTCCAGGTCGAGCCTGCGTAACTCCCCAGAAAAAGAGTCCGTGCCCGCACGGACTCTTCGTTGCTGCTTCCCAACCTCACACCTGAGACTTCCCATCGCCTTGTCGGTGGGTCAGTTCAGCAACTGAACTGGTTTTTGCTCTCAATCTGTATCTTCTAATCAGCTTATAAGCCCTGATAATTGAATGATTACTTTCATCTCAAGGAATGAGTCATGGCCGGTTCTCGGGCTGATACTTTTCAATACGCCTCATTGATGCATGTTCGAGCAATAGCGGCTCGTAAAGCAGTTACCCAAAAAGCATGGGTAACTTCCTTCTTTATTTCTTGTACTAAATGTCTGTGGGACGCTGTCGGACATTTCCTAGGACGTCCAGCGTTGCCGCACGGCACCGTATCTACCGGGCTTCGCGGCATTCAGTCCTTGGTCAACGCTCGGGCAGTCGTCACTCACTGCAAATAATTGCCAAAAATTTAAGTGTTAGCATTTTGCAATAAAGCCCGGCTCTTCAAGCACGGGCTGGCGATCCATTGCACCGTGCCTATGTCTGTTTATGCACTGTCGAACTTACGCGTACCAGGTAAATGAAGATGACCAATATCCATGATCAAGCGATGACCTATGTCTATCAACAAGTACTGCAACGATTGCTGAGTTTCTTCTCGCGCGCCGAACGCACCGCATTGCAGCTGCTGATTCAGAGGCTGGTGGTGGCTGCGGGGGGGATAGAGCGAATTGGCGAGTACAAGGTGCTGGCGATCCAGTCCGGATCACGTGACAGTTGCTACACCCTGGCGCTGCTGCGTGCTGCACAACTGAGTATCGCCGGCCGCGCGCCCGCGACGTTCCAGCTGCGTGTCGCCACCCTGCGCCTGAACGGCGACAGCGCCACGGCCCTGGAAAACATCCACCGCAGCCACAGTGCATTGTTCCTGTATGACGATTCACGGGTCGAAGTCCTGATGGTCGAAAACCGGGAGGTCCTGCCGTTCAATCACCTGGCGCCGATCTCCGAAGCCGGGCGGGAATTCCATCGGCTCAACCTGCTGATGGTCGGGCATCGTCGAAGCTCGAACGGACCGCTTGATCTGTGGGACGACGGGTACCTGGCCACCGGCGAGTTCTACGGGCAAATCGCCCGCTGGGACCGCGGGGTCGATGCACTGGTCAGCAGCGACAGCCCTCGCCAGCAAAAACGTTTTATCGAGGGGTTGAGGCGTGCGGCGGCGAAGGCCGGGCTCGGCCCCTCGAATCACCACGAACCCGGCTACGAAGGGCTGTTCACGCTGCTCGATGAACTGGGCAGCGACAGCTATCGCCGGTTGTATCCCGAGGACGACCGGGCTGCATGGCGACCCGCCGAGCATTTTGAAGCCTGCCGTCGCACGACCTATATCGACATTCACGATCTCTTGGTCAGCCCTCTGGAAGAGCGCTGGCCGCTGCTGACCGAGTTTCTCGGGTTTCAACCGGACGAGTTGTCGGCTCAGCTGCGTGACAACGATTACGTCAGCCTGTCTATCTGCGCACACCTGCAGGGGTTGCAAGCGTATTTCATGCATGCTCGCAGCTACGAGTCGGGCGTCGCCGACTACCTGCAATGGGCCTTGGTCATGATGCGTCGCAAGCAACTTCCCCAGCGATTGGGCGAGCAGGCGGTGGCGGCGTTCGGCAACCCGGCGACCTCGGCCGAGCAGCGCGCCCGGGCAGCGGCCGAGGCCCAGAAAAATCTTGGTTTGAGCGAGGCGCAACTGGTGTGCCTGCTGTTCGCACCTTTCAGCGATAACGGCGCAGCCCTTGAGCGCTTCCTGCGCCAGTGCCACCCCGGCATGCTCGTGGCGATGCCTGACTTGCACCGGGCCATGCAGGGCAATCCGGTGCCGGAGCAAATCGCGCAATGGATGGTCGATGTCAGCGGGCTGCCGGTCAGCCTGATCGGCACGCTTTATCGCCTGGGCTCGATACCTGACCCGGTGCCCATGCAGGCCACCCTGTATGACGATAACTGCGCCGTGGGGGGCGAATGGTCGGCGGGACAGTGAAAGGACCAAGAGAAACCGACTTCGCCTATCAGGCGGTATACCGTTACCTGACCAACCTGATCGAGGCGCCGGCCAGCGACACACGGGTGCGCCTGCCGTCGTTGCGCCAGTTGGCGGACCGTCTGAGCGTGTCGATCTCGACGATTCAGTACGCCTACTCGCTGCTGGAGAAGGAAGGGCGGGTGTATTCGGTCGCCAAATCCGGTTATTACGCGTTGCCCGTGTCCTGCGTCATCGTGCCCGGCAGTGGTCATGACCTGCTCGAAACGGTCTATGTCAATGCCAGGCGTCCGGGCATGCTGGTCTTGAGCGCCGATGAGCCGGCGTTGTTGCAACCCCTGGACCGGCCGTTGCTGTTGCTGGAGCGGGAATTGCTGCGCCAGTATCCGCGCCAGCCGCAATCGTCTTCGCAGCCGTGCGGGGAGCTGGAACTGCGTGCGGCGCTGGCGGCGCGCTATACCTCCTCGCCACTGCGCTGCTGGCAAGCCGATGACGTGTACATCGGCGCAGACCTGCGTGGCGTCCTGGAAATATTGATCGCGGTGCTGTGCCTCAAGGACGCCACCGTGGTGGTCGAGTCGCCATGCGACTGGGGGATTCTGCGCCTGCTGCAGGCCGCTGAGGTGGAGGTGATCGAGCTGCCGCTGCAAGCCTGCGGCGGTCTGGACGTCGAGCGGCTCAAGGTGTTGCTGGAGACCAGGCCGGTGCGCCTGGTGATGCTTTCATCCGCCATGAACATGCCGCGCGGCAGCCTGGCGCCCGACGACAACCGACACGCCATCGCGCGGCTGCTGGCGGAGCATGGGAGTTGGGTCCTGGAAAACGACTGCTACGGTGAACTCGGATTCGAGCCGGGCGGCCTGCGGTTTCGCGATCTGCTGGACCCTGACCGGCTGCTGGTGTTTTCCACGTTCGAAAAAATCATCGGGCCCGAGGCACCCTACGGCTACCTGCTGTCGCGGCATCTGAAGGTTGAACTGCAGCGACAGTTTTTGCTGCGCTCGTTTCGCCTGTCGCCGATTCGCCAGAAAGCCATCGCCCGCTTGTACGTCAATGGCCGTATCGACCACCATCTCCAGGTATTGCGGCGGTTGCTCAAGGATCGCAAAGTGCAGATGACCCAGTTGCTGCAGGAGCGTCTGGGCGATGCCTTGCAGTTCGTCGATCCCCAGGGTGGCGCGACGATCTGGGCCCGCTCGCTGCGCCAGGTCGATGTGCATCGAGTGTTTCAGCGGCTGCTCAAGCACCAGGTGGTGATCGCGCCGGGAGAACTGTTCAGTCTGCAGGGGTTGCACTCGCAACATCTGCGCCTGAGCCATACGTTCGGCGGCGACCATGATCTCGCCGCCGTGCTGGGTCTGTTGGGGGATGCGTTGCGTCTGGAATCGATCGACTGATCTGTTTTTGGCGAAGCCGGCGCGTTTTATAGCGTCGCTTGCGGGATCGTTAATATCGCGCTGCGGTCAAACTGCCAGTAAACTGCGCCAATTCCTGACCCACTCTATTCCCGAGGTTTTGCAATGACACTCAGTCCTTTTGCGGGCAAACCGGCACCGGCAGAACTGTTGGTCGACATCCCGCGACTGGTGACGGCCTATTATACCGGCCAGCCTGATGCCGCCATCTCCACCCAGCGCGTAGCCTTCGGCACGTCCGGGCACCGAGGCAGCTCGTTCGACTTGAGTTTCAACGAATGGCACGTGCTGGCGATCAGCCAGGCGATTTGCCTGTACCGCGAAGCCCAGGGCATCGATGGCCCGCTGTTCGTCGGTATCGACACTCACGCGCTGTCCACCCCGGCCGGCGCCAGCGCACTCGAGGTGCTGGCCGCCAACGGCGTGACAGTGATGATCGCCGAAGGTGACGAATACACCCCGACGCCGGCCATTTCCCATGCGATCCTCTGCTACAACCGCGGGCGCACATCGGGCCTGGCGGATGGCATCGTGATCACGCCGTCCCATAACCCGCCGCAAAGCGGTGGCTATAAATACAACCCTACCAATGGCGGCCCGGCCGATACCCACATCACCAAGTGGATCGAAGCCAAGGCCAACGAACTGCTCGGCAACAAGCTGGCCGGCGTCAAGCGCATCAGCTACGAGCAGGCGTTGAAGGCGGGCACCACCCATCGTCACGATTACCTCAACACCTATGTCGCCGACCTGATCAACGTGATCGACTTCGATGCCATTCGCGATGCCGGTTTGCATCTGGGCGTCGATCCGCTGGGCGGAGCAGGGGTGCGCTACTGGTCGGCGATTGCCGAGCATTACCGTCTGGACCTGGAAGTGGTCAATAAAGAGGTGGATTCCACGTTCCGCTTCATGACCGTCGACTGGGACGGGCAGATCCGCATGGACCCATCGTCGCCTTATGCGATGCAAGGCCTGATCGGCCTGAAAGAACGCTTCGACGTGGCATTTGCCTGTGATCCCGATCACGATCGCCATGGCATCGTGACCCCGTCCGGCGGCCTGCTGGCGCCGAACAACTACTTGGCGGTGACCATTGATTACCTGTTCCAGAACCGACCGCTATGGCGCGCCGATGCCGCCGTGGGTAAGACCGTGGTCAGCAGCGGCTTGATCGATCGCGTCGCCAAGCGCCTGGGTCGGCGACTGTACGAAGTACCGGTCGGCTTCAAGTGGTTCGCCGAGGGGCTGTTCGACGGTTCACTGGGCTTTGGTGGCGAAGAAAGCGCCGGCGCTTCGTTCCTGCGCAAGGATGGCAGCGTCTGGTGCACCGACAAGGACGGCTTGATCCCGGCCTTGCTGGCAGCGGAAATGACCGCCCGCACCGGTCGCGACCCAAGCCAGGCCTATCGCGCCCTGACCGATGAACTGGGCGAACCGTTCTCGGTGCGGGTCGACGCCAAGGCCAATCCAGCGCAGAAAGCCTTGCTGGGCAAGCTGTCCCCGGATCAGGTGACCTCGACCCAACTGGCGGGCGAAGCCATCCAGAGCATCCTCAGCCATGCGCCGGGTAACGACCAGGCCATCGGTGGCTTGAAAGTCATGACCGAGAATGGCTGGTTCGCGGCGCGGCCGTCGGGCACGGAAGACATCTACAAGATCTACGCCGAGAGCTTTGTCAGTGACGAGCACCTCAAGCAGTTGGTTGCCGAAGCTCAAACCCTGGTGGATGGCGCCATTTCTGTGAAATAAGTGAGGGCCTCATCGCGGGCAAGCCCGCTCCCACAGTGATCCAGTGAACACAGATTCTGTGTCGAACATGATCCCCTGTAGGCGCTGGCTTGCCAGCGTAGGCGTCGGAACAGTCACCACCATAAATTCGGCTAAACAAAAAAGGGCGACCCATCACGGTCGCCCCTTTTTTTACCCTGCATTCAAACGATCAAGCCAGATCCACCAACACGATTTCACTGTCCTCGATCGCCGTCACCCGCAACACCTGCTCGTCGACCACCGCCACCCCGTCTCGAGCTTGTGCACGCAAGCCATTGACTTCAATGACCCCGGTCGCGGGAACCAGGTAGGCGCGGCGTCCGTTATCCAGGCGATACTCGGCGGATTCGCCGGCCTTCAGGTTGGCGGCCACCAGTCGAGCATCGGCACGGATCCGCAGGCTCTGATCGTCGCCGGACTTGCCGCTGGCCAGGGTCACGAATCCTTCGCGCTGGCCTTTGGGGAAAGGCTTGGCGCCCCACGACGGTGCCAGACCGGACTCATTGGGGATGATCCAGATCTGGAAGATCCGGGTTGCGGTGGCTTCCAGGTTGTACTCGCTGTGGGCGATGCCGGTACCGGCGCTCATGACCTGAACGTCGCCCGCTTCGGTACGACCCTTGTTGCCCAGATTGTCTTCGTGAGTAATGGCGCCTTCACGGACATAGGTGATGATTTCCATGTCCCGGTGCGGGTGTTTCGGAAAACCGGTACCCGGGGCGATCACGTCGTCGTTCCATACCCGCAGGTTGCCCCAGTTCATGCGTTTCGGATCGTGGTACTCGGCGAACGAAAAGTGGTGGTGGGCATCCAACCAGCCGTGGTGGGCGCCGCCCAGGGAGTTGAAGGGTCTGAGTTCAAGCATGATCGTCTCCGCAAAAGGTGGTTGATGGCGAGCATCATCTGTCAGGTACCGATCGATAAAAAGCGTAAAAAATGCCTGAATACAATCGAATTAGTCGATGTTTTAACGGCTCGACGGGTTCTTATCCAGCCTTCACTTCAGCGTATAAGCCAATGACCTGTAAGCATTTCACTAGAACTCAGGGGCAAATGCAGCCACCATAGTCCGCAACAGCCTCACACCCTGGAGTCCGCCCGCGTGCCGCAACACACCCCCGATCTTCCTCCCGAACTTCGCCCGCTGGCCGAGATGCCATGGCTCAAGCGTCTGGCCGCCCGGTTCTTTGGCCATGGCCTGACGCGCCTGCGCGCGCAACATCGCGCGTCCTGGCTGCACGGCCAGGCTGACGGCTTTCGTAGCGGGCATAGCGCCGGCGTCGATTACGGCTATCAGGAAGGCAAGCTTGAAGGGCTTGAGGAGGGCCGGCAGGTATTGCTGATCCGCGATTCACGCGCCACCGAGCATCGCCCGCCCGGTATCGACGCCAATCTGTTCGACGACTGGCGCCTGCCACTGAGTGCAGAATTGAAGAAGCGCATGAAGGCTGACGTTGCCCGGTTGCTGGCGCCGCACGCCCAGCCCAGCACCGCCCAGTGGAAGATGATCTTCAGCGACACCCCCTCGACCTCGGTGATCGCCGGGGCGGGCGCGGGCAAGTCGACCACGCTGGTGCTGCGGATTTTGCTGCTCAGCCACTATCTGGGCTTCGAATTGAGCTCGATGACGGTAGTGACCTTTACCCGTGAGTCGCGCAAGGACTTCATCAACAAGCTGGTCGAACTGTTTGCGCTCTGGGGGCGGGCGCTCAGTCTCAAGGAGGCGCGGGATCTGGTGCGCACGTTCCACTCGCGCATCCTGCCAATGGTTCGCAGCCTGCCGGGCTTCGAGCGGCTGCAAGCCTTTGAAAACCTCAGCAACCGTGTACAAACCGGCGACGAGGAAGTCGACAGCAATCCGTTCGACCTGCGCATCAATGATGCCCAGCGCCAGCAGCTCAACGCCTGCTATCACAGCCTGCATACCCGGGATGAGCGTTTTCGTGAACTGATCAAGCCTTTGTCGCGTCATGCCTTGCAACTCAAGGAGCTGGAGCGTGATCACCCGGACGTGCAAAAACGCATGGCCGTGACCGAACTGGCGGCCAAGCGTGATGAAGAGCTGTGCGATGTCATTGAAGACCTGTGGTTCCGCGCCGGTGCCTGGCCGATCAACGGCATCGAGCCCAATCGCCAGACGTTCGATATCAACGGCGCCACCTTCCATTGCCACGGCTATATTCCGAGCCTGGACGCCTGGGTGGTGCTGGGTTTCGATCCCCGGGAAAACCCGCAAGTCAGTCGTCCGAACGCCAAGCTTTCGGTTCGCGCGGAATGGGCGGTAAAGCGCACCTTGTTTCAAGCTTTCTGTCATAAGCCATTGATATGGCTTGATAGTTATGAGTCGTCAAAGCGGGTGTTGGCGTCGCTTGCCGGCGATGCCAGCGCCGGTCCCGGCTTCGACTACAAGGTCAAGGGCGAGCTTGCTTCGCCACCGCTGCTGGATTGTTTCGTGGCGGCGGCGGGGTTTATCGAGAACCTCGGGCTGGATGTTCCGCACGCGGTAGGGCAAATGAGTTTTGCCAAGGATGACCCGGACCGGTTTTTCTTCGAGGCTTTAAGCCTGTTCTGGCGAGCACTGGAAGACCACCTGCTTGACCAGAAACCGCCGGTGATGACCTACAACCGGATGTTCGCCTTGTTCAGCGAGCACTCGCCGGAAAATCTGAAACTGCTGAACGATGAGCTGCTGCGGCCGATGTCGCACCTGATGATCGATGAATTCCAGGACGTTTCGCCGCAGATCGTCTCCTGGATCCGCGCCAGCCTGACCGAGATCCGCAGTCGCGGGCCAGCCATGCATGTGGGGCGTGGTGCGCAACATTCGTCGTTGCTCTGTGTTGGCGATGACTGGCAGTCCATCTATGGCTGGCGCGGCAGTTCGCCGAGCTATTTCATGGAATTCAGCAAGGAATTCCCGTCACCGGGCACGACCAGGGTCATGCTCAGCGACAACTACCGCAGTCACCAGCACATCATCGATGCCGCCGAACATATCGTGCGCGCCGCACCGGCAATCGCGGGCAAGAAGGCCAAGGCCAGTGGCGAACCGAAGGCGTTGCTGCCGGTCAATGTGCTCGATCGGGATGATCAAGGCATGGCCGCACGCTTGATCGAGCACTACAGAAAGGGCGATTCAATCTTGATGCTTTATCGAAAAAGTAGCGATAAAGCATTGATAGAACAGCATATTCAACCTGTAGTTAATGTAGATTCTAGCTTGCCCCATGACGCGCGACGGCTGAAACAATTGACCTACCACAGTGCCAAGGGGCTTCAGGCGGACGCGGTATTCCTGCTGGGGGATTGTCAGCACCTGACCTGTTCACCCTACAAGAACCAGGTCTACCGCATGGCGGGTCTGGGCAAGGCGGGCGACAGTGAAGCGTATGACAATGCGCAGAAAGACGAAATCCTGCGCCTGGCTTATGTCGGCATCACTCGGGCGGTGAGTCACTGCTACTGGTACGTCGACGGTCAGGACACCCAGGCGGCCAACATGCCCAAGGCCTCCGACCGGATCGGCAAGGGCAAGGCCTTCTTCGTCGATCACCGCCAGGGCAAGACATCGGCGTGAACCTCAAAGCCCCAGCCCCAGGTGGACGCAAACCCCCTGTAGGAGCTGGCTTGCCAGCGAAGACGTCCGCACGGCCGATGATGAAGGCGCCTGACCTGACGCTTTCGCTGGCAAGCCAGCTCCTACAGGGCGGCGGTTGCCAGCATTTGCGGAGGTCTTCTCTGCAGTGCTGCGATCCGACAAGCCCGTTCATTGAACGCATTTCCCCTGTAGGAGCTGCCGCAGGCTCGGGCCGCGTTCGGACGATCTTTTGATCTTGCCCCACAAAAAAGCCCACATGATGTGGGCGTGTTGTGGGTGATTCAGCCTTCAGGCATAACTCCTGAGGGCCATCGGCGGAATGAAAGCCTCGAGCTCATCCTCCACCGCTTCGATTATTCGCTCTACATCCGCCGCATTCATGACCGTCGCGCAGGGGATGCCGGCGATGGCGATCATGGTCTCGCCACTGGCACGGTCAAACAGACGGGCAATCATACTGCCCGGCGCATCCATGCTCGCCTCGAAACCCATGGGATGAAAATGCCAGCGCATAAGCTGGCAGGCGTTGGGAAAGGTGACTTTGTTATTAAACCCTTTATTCATGTGTAGCCCGCCTTCTTCATCGAGCGCTTCCGTTAGCTCATGTTAGGTGGGAAGAGCCTTCATTGGCTCAACCGGTGACGCCCTTAAAAGTAGCATCTGCTTGTGAAAATAATGTGGATTTTTCAGGCCGTTTAGCGATTGGTTCAGTTTTTTTTGACGCAAGTCACCCTTGGCTGATTTTTTCAGGCCGGGGTCGGCAGGGTTTGACCATTGTCGTCGGGGCGGAATTTCGGCAAGCTCGGTTTTTTTTTCGTCGAGTCTCTTATGCATGCCGATGATGATGGTCCGTTGCAAACCCAGGCTACGGGCGAGACGGTGATGCGTTACCACCTGTGCTGGAAGCACCGGGATCTGGACGGAGTCATGGCGCTGTTTCACCCCGATGTGCAATACAACGACTTTTTCCAGAACCGGGTGATGGGCCTCGACGAATTGCATGAGTACGTGCGCGGCAGCATGCCACGGGATCCGGATGAAGCCCTGGAGCACTCCGACCGTATTCGTCTGGACGGCAACACCGCGTTCATCCAGTACCGCATCACCCTGCGCGGCGGCGAAGGCCTGGTGTCGTTCCGGGCCAGCGAGGCGATCACCGTGCGTGACGGGCTGATCTGGCGAGTCAACGAATACGCCTCCCTGGTGCATGAGCAGCCCGCCAGCAAAACCGCCGGCAGTCAGCGCCCGGCTGTCAGTCGGCTCGGTCTGTCGCCACGGCAGCTGAGTTTCATGGCGCAAGACCTGCAACAGTATTTCCAGAAGCGCCAGCCGTATCTGGATCCCGAACTCGACCTGCAGCGGGTGGCCGGGGAATGCGGCTACAGCCGCAATCAGATTTCCTATCTACTGAATCAGGTGCTTGGCCAGAGCTTCTACCAATACGTCAACCAGGCGCGACTGCAACATCTGCTCGCGGCGCTGGAGGGTGCCATGCCGCCGTTGCGCATCGACGAACTGGCCTTTGCCGCCGGCTTCAATTCCCTGTCGGCGTTCTATAAATGCTTCCGCCAGCACACCGGCCTTTCGCCGAACGCCTATGCCAAACAAATTTCTCTGCGTGCACGCGCGCAAGACAGCCTCTAGGTCCACGCACTAGGATCGACGCCATCGAAGTTTGAGTGGCGGAGTCTGGCATGTCGGCGTGGCGCACTATCAGTTTGTGGATGGATCAACTCGACGAGCCCTTGCTGGCGCGTCCTGCGCTGGAACGGGATCTGGATGTCGACGTGGCGATCATTGGCGCGGGGTACACCGGCCTCTGGACCGCGTATTACCTCAAGCGCCTGGCGCCCGGGCTGAACATCGCCATCGTTGAAGCGCAGACCGCCGGTTTTGGCGCCTCGGGGCGCAATGGCGGCTGGTTGATGGGGAACCTGTTGGGCGAGGATCGCTTGCTCGCCGACTTGTCGCCCGAGCAGCGCCGGACTTCTGTCGATCTGTTGCACGGTATTCCGGATGAGGTGGCGATTGTCCTCGATCGTGAAGGCATTGACTGCGATTACCGCAAGGGCGGAGCCTTGTATTGCGCCGCCCGCTATCCGGAGCAGGAAACCAGCCTGCGCCATTACCTGGACGCGCTTTACCGCCAGGGCCTGACCGAAAACGATTATCGCTGGCTCAACCCCGAGCAGCTGGCGCAACAGATCCGGATCGCCAAGCCTTATGGCGGGATCTACGCGCCGCACGTCGCAACTATTCACCCGGCCAAGCTGGTGCGGGGGCTGGCCCGCACGGTGGAGCGGATGGGCGTGGCAATCTACGAGAACAGCCCGGTCACGCACTGGCAGTCGGGAAGCCTGCGCACGGCGAAGGCCGGGGTGCGCTGCCAGTGGATCGTGCCGGCGGTGGAAGGCTATGCGGTCACTCTGCCGCCGTTGGGGCGCTATCAGTTGCCGGTGCAAAGCTTGATCGTCGCCACTGAACCGCTGCCCGCCGCGACCTGGGATGAAATCGGCCTGAGTCGCGGCCAGGCCTTCAGCGAAAGCAGCCGCCAGGTCACCTATGGCCAGCGCACGGCGGACAACCGCCTGGTGTTCGGTGCGCGCGGCGGTTATCAGTTCGCCGGCAAGCTGCGCCACGACTTTGATCTGACCCGCAGCGAAGTCGAGTTACGGCGCTATCTGTTCGGCGAACTCTTCCCTCAACTCAAGAGCGTGCAAATCACCCATGCCTGGGGCGGCAACCTGGGCATGTCCCGGCGATTCAAACCGCACATGCTTTGTGACCGAGCCAGCGGCATTGCCTTGTCCGGCGGTTATGGCGGGGAGGGGGTGGGCGCCAGCAACCTGGGCGGGCGCACGTTGGCCGATCTGATTCTGCAGCGTGACAGCGAGCTGGTGCGCCAGCCGTGGGTCATCCCCCAGGGCGGTCTCGAGGCGCTCAAGGCCTGGGAGCCGGAACCCTGCCGCTGGCTCGGCTACAACGCGATCATCCGCAGCTTCGTCCACGAAGACCAGACCCTGGCCAATCCGGCTACCGCGCCGTGGCGGCGCAAGCTCGCCAGCGGCGTGGCGGGGTTCATGGAAGGTTTCATGCAGTAAGCGGCGCGTTCTTCATTTAATAGCTTTATCGACAGGTACTCCCATGGGCATTACACAATTCAAGAACACCGCAACCCTGCAGCTGGAACAATCGAACCCGGTCGCCGTGCCATTGGGCACACCGGTGGCGGTGGCCTCGACCACCAGTGTCGAACGCGACGACGGCATCGAAACCGGCGTCTGGGAATGCACGCCGGGTCGCTGGCGCCGGCAGATCGTTGCCCAGGAATTCTGTCACTTCATCCAGGGACGCTGCACCTTCACCCCGGATGATGGAGAAACCCTCTACATAGAAGCCGGCGATGCACTGATGTTGCCTGCCAACAGCCTCGGTATCTGGGACATCCAGGAAACCGTGCGCAAGACCTACGTCTTGATTTTTTGATCCGCTGATTGCCTGCAACCACTCCAATAAAAACAACACAAGCCCTACAGGAATCGACTCATGATCCGAAAGACCCTGACTCTGGCCCCCTTGGCACTCGTAGCGACCCTCGGCCAGGCGGCCGAAACCGTCAAGATCTACAACTGGTCGAGCTACATCGCCCCGGACACCACGAAAAACTTCCAGAAAGAAACCGGCATCGGGTTCAGTTACGACGTTTATGACAGCAACGAAACCCTCGATGGCAAGCTGATGACCGGCAACTCCGGTTACGACGTGGTGTTCCCGTCCAATCACTTCATGGCGCGGCAGATTCAGGGCGGGGCGCTGAAGACGCTCGACAAGAGCCAGTTGCCGAACTGGAAAAACCTCAATCCTGTATTGCTCGACGCTTTGCGGACCAACGATCCAGGCAATGAACACGGGTTCCCGTACCTGTGGGGCAGCACCGGCATCGGCTACAACATTGCCAAGGTCAAGGCGGTATTGGGTGATGACGCGCCGGTGGATTCCTGGGACCTGATCTTCAAGCCGCAGTACATGGAAAAACTGCAGAAGTGCGGCGTGGCCATCCTCGACAACGGCCCGGAACTGCTGCCGGCAGCGTTGAACTACCTGGGGCTGCCGCATCACAGCAAGAACCCGGACGACTATAAAAAGGCCGAAGCGCTGTTGATCAAAGTCCGGCCGTACGTCAGCTACTTCCATTCGTCCAAGTACACAGGCGACCTGGCCAATGGTGACATCTGCGTGGCCGTCGGTTTCTCCGGCGACATCCTGCAAGCGGAAAGTCGTGCCAAGGAAGCCAACAACGGTATCGAGATCGGCTATTCGATCCCCAAGGAAGGCTCCGCCATCTGGTTCGACATGGTCGCCATGCCTGTTGATGCCCCGGATGAAAAGGCCGGTTATGCCTTCATGAATTACCTGTTGCGGCCGGACGTCATGGCCAGCATCAGTAATCATGTGCGTTACGCCAACGGCAACCAACAGGCCGACAGCCTGATCGACCCGGCGATCAAGAACGATACCAAGGTCTACCCGAGCCCGGAGATGATGGGGAAATTGTTTGCGCTGGAAGCGATGCCGCTGAATGTCGACCGGATTCGCACCCGAGTCTGGAACAAGATCCGGTCGGGGAGCTGAGAAAACACCTCGCCTGATACACAGCCTTCGTATAGGAGCCGGCTTGCCAGCGAAGGCGGCCTTGAGCCTTGCAGCGCCCATGCAGACGCCTTCGCCAGCAAGCCGGCTCCTACACAGGGTTTGGCGTTCTCCACAAACCATCTGTACGCAGGTAATCGTGTAGGAGCTGGCTTGCCAGCGAAAGCGGCCTCAAGACTTGCAGCGCCCATGCAGACGCCTTCGCCAGCAAGCCGGCTCCTACACAGGGTTTGGCGTGTTCCGCAAACCATCGGTACGCAGGTAATCGTGTAGGAGCTGGCTTGCCAGCGAAGGCGGCCTTGAGCCTTGCAGCGCCCATGCAGACGCCTTCGCCAGCAAGCCGGCTCCTACACAGGGTTTGGCGTTCTCCACAAACCATCTGTACGCAGGTAATCGTGTAGGAGCTGGCTTGCCAGCGAAAGCGGCCTCAAGACTTGCAGCGCCCATGCAGACGCCTTCGCCAGCAAGCCGGCTCCTACACAGGGTTTGGCGTGTTCCGCAAACCATCGGTACGCAGGTAATCGTGTAGGAGCTGGCTTGCCAGCGAAGGCGGCCTTGAGCCTTGCAGCGCCCATGCAGACGCCTTCGCCAGCAAGCCGGCTCCTACACAGGGTTTGGCGTTCTCCACAAACCATCTGTACGCAGGTAATCGTGTAGGAGCTGGCTTGCCAGCGAAAGCGGCCTCAAGACTTGCAGCGCCCATGCAGACGCCTTCGCCAGCAAGCCGGCTCCTACACAGGGTTTGGCGTTCTCCACAAACCATCTGTACGCAGGTAATCGTGTAGGAGCTGGCTTGCCAGCGAAGGCGGCCTTGAGCCTTGCAGCGCCCATGCCGGCGCCTTCGCCAGCAAGCCGGTCCCTACACAGGGGACCCATCAACGTCGATCAAGCCACACTGTCTGCGCATTGCAGAACTCGCGGACGCCGAAGTGCGAGAGCTCCCGGCCAAAGCCGCTTTTCTTCACGCCGCCAAAGGTCACGCGCGGGTCGCTGGCACAGTAGCCATTGATGAACACGCCGCCGGTTTCCAGTTCGCCGGCCATCTGCTGCGCCAGCTCGACATTGCGCGTGTAAATGGTCGCGGCCAGTCCGAACTCGCTGTCGTTGGCCAGCGTCAGGGCATGGGCGGCATCTCGCGCGGTAATGATCGAGGCGACCGGGCCGAACAGTTCCTGTTTGAACGAGGTCATCTGGTCGGTGACATCGGCGAATACCGTAGGCTCGTAATAGTTGCCAGGACCTTCAACCTTTTTGCCACCCAACAGCAGGGTCGCGCCTTCTTCCAGGGTGTCGCGGACTTGTTGATCGAGTTCATCGCGCAGGTCAAAACGGGCCATGGGACCGATATAGGTATCGGCCGCCAATGGATCGCCGACCACCAGTTGGCGCGTGGCTTCGACGAACTTGCGCGTGAATTCCTCGACGATGTCCTGCTCGACAATCAGGCGCTTGGCCGCCGCGCAGACTTGCCCGGTGTTCTGGTAACGGCCAATGACGGCGGCTTTGACGGCTTCATCCAGGTCGGCGTCGTTGAGCACGATGAACGGGTCGGAGCCACCCAGTTCCAGCACGCACTTCTTCATCGCGGCACCGGCCTGGGCGCCAATAGCCATGCCGGCGCGCACGCTGCCGGTGAGGGTCACCGCGGCGATGCGTGGATCGGCGATCGCCGTGGAGACGCCGTCCGGCGTGACATTGATCACCTCGAACACGCCTTGCGGGAAGTTGGCGAGCTGCAAGGCATCGCGCAGCAAGTAGGCCGAACCCATGACGTTTGGCGCATGCTTGAGGACGTAGGTATTACCGGCGATCAAGGCTGGCACCGCACCGCGCAGCACTTGCCAGATCGGGAAGTTCCACGGCATCACCGCGAGAATCGACCCCAGCGGGCGATATTCGATGCGCGCCTTGCCACCTTCGACCATCGTCGGCTCAGCGGTCAGCATGGCCGGGCCGTGTTCGGCATACCATTCACACAGCTGTGCACACTTTTCGATTTCGCCGCGCGCCTGGGCGATGGGCTTGCCCATCTCCAGGGTGATCATGTTCGCCATTGCGGCGGCGTTGTCGCGCAGCGTCCGGGCGAGCACGACCAGGGCCTGGGCACGTTGCTCGACAGGCGTACGACGCCAGGTCGAGTATCCGGCAGCGGCACGGGCCAGGGCGGCGTCCAGGTCCGATGCGGACTGGAACGGATAGTGGCCGATCTGCTCGCCATTGGCGGGGTTGATCGAAATGGCATGGGTGAGGCTGGAAATCTGGCTCATGGCACCGTCCTGCTGGGTGGGTATGGGCTCAGATTAAGCTGGCGAGCGGGTTCTGGAAACTGAATAATACTGAGTATATCGTTCACGTTTGGAGAATGACTTGGATCTGGTACAGCTCGAGATTTTCAAAGCCGTGGCCGAGCACGGCAGTATCAGCGTGGCCGCCCAGCATATACATCGGGTGCCTTCGAACCTGACGACGCGGATCAAGCAGCTGGAGCTGGACCTGGGCGTGGACCTGTTTATCCGCGAGAAGAGTCGGCTGCGCCTGTCTCCGGCGGGGTGGAGTTTTCTCGACTATGCCCGGCGTATCCTCGACCTGGTCCAGGAAGCCCGGGCCACAGTGGCGGGCGAGGAGCCGCAAGGCTCGTTCCCCCTGGGCTCGCTGGAGAGCACCGCGGCGGTGCGCATCCCCGAGCTGCTGGCCGCCTATAACCAGCGCTACGCCAAGGTCGAGCTGGACCTGTCCACCGGACCTTCCGGGACCATGATCGACGGCGTGCTGTCGGGCCGGCTGGCCGCCGCCTTTGTCGACGGCCCGGTGTTGCACCCGGCCCTGGAAGGGGTGCCTGCATTCGAGGAAGAGATGGTGCTCATCGCGCCGCTGAACCATGGCCCGATTCTTCGCGCGCAGGACGTCAACGGCGAGAGCATTTATGCCTTCCGCTCCAATTGCTCCTATCGGCATCACTTCGAAAGCTGGTTCGCCAAGGACGCAGCGGTGCCCGGGCGGATTTTCGAGATGGAGTCCTATCACGGCATGCTGGCCTGCGTCAGCGCCGGAGCCGGCCTGGCGCTGATGCCCCGCAGCATGCTCCAGAGCATGCCCGGCTGCGCCACGGTGAGTGTCTGGCCGTTGTCGGAGTCGTTCCGGTTCCTGCGCACCTGGCTGGTGTGGCGCCGGGGCACGGTGTCGCAAAGCCTGACCATGTTTGTACGGCTGCTGGAGGAGCGAGGGGTGGTGCAGGCAGAGGCGTAAATAACGGGGGCCGATCGCTGCTCCCGTTACAGGTGTCGCGGTGAAACCTTCGGGTTAATTCGCGCGCCCGAGGATCGCTTGAGCGCGCGCAATGACCGGCGCATCGACCATTTGCCCATCCAGCACGAACACCCCTTCGCCCGAGGTCGCGGCCTCCATGATGCGCTGCGCCCAGTGCCGTTCTTCAGGGCTGGGTGTCAGCGCTTGATGGATGATCGCCACCTGGCTTGGATGGATACACAGCGCGCCGCCAAACCCCATGTCGCGGGCAAACTGAACGGCGTCATGCAGACCTGCGGTGTCCTGGATCGAGGGAAAGACGCCGTCGAGCGCCGGGGCCAGGCCGGCGACCCGAGTGCCGAGCACTACCGCGTAGCGGGCGTGGCTGAGGAACGCCACGGCGGCGCGGCTACCGGTGGTCAGGTTCAGGTCCAGTCCCAGATCAAGGCTGCCGAACGATAAGCGCTCGACACCCGGGGCGCCGGCAATGTCGTGCAGTGCAGCCAGGCCTTTGGCGCTCTCGATGATCGGCCAGACCGGTTTGCCAGTGCTGGTCGCTGTATGCACCTGTGCCGCGCTTTCCGCCTTGGGCAGCAAGACCCCGATCACACCGGCATGCTGGCGGCACAGCTGCAGGTCCGCAGCATGCGCGCGGTGATCCGGGGCATTCACTCGCACCAGAATCCGCGCATCCGGATTTTCGCTGAGGAAGCGCTGCAGATTGTCCCTGGCCTGGTCCTTGAGGTTGTCCTGCACGGCATCTTCCAGGTCGACAATGACCCGATCCGCACCAGTGGCGATGGCTTTGGGGATGCGCTCGGGGCGCGTGGCCGGCACAAACAGGGCGGAGCGAACAATCGACGGACTCATGGCGTTTCTCCCAGGCTGAACTCTACTTCGCCGACTTGTGCGATGCCGTCCTGATTGCCCGCCCAGACCTGCGCCTTGCCACTATCGATCAAGCGTCCACCGACCTCGAAGGGTTGGGGCGAAATCAACGGTCGCAGGCCACGGAAGGTGAACCGCTCCAGTCGCGCGGTCGGATGCGCTTTGGTAAAAGCACGCAAGTTCAGGGTGGCGATCAGAGGCCCATGCACCACCAGCCCCGGATAGCCTTCGGTCTCGGTGACATAGGGCCAGTCATAGTGAATCCGGTGGCCATTGAACGTGACCGCGGAATAACGGAACAACAGGGTCGGGGAGGGATCGACCCGCTCCTGCCATTGGCGTTCGGGGAGCACTTCGGTGCCGCTCAGCTTGGGTGGAGTCGGTTCCCGATAGACAATGTCATGCTCATCCTGCAGGGCACGTTGACCGTCCTGGAAATACTCGTGGCGGACCGTGACGAACAGCAACGACCCGGTGCGGCCGTGCTTCTCTTCGACATTGATAATGGTCGAGACACAGGTCACCTGCGCCTCCACCTTCAGCGGCTGGTAGAACTCGATACGGCTGCCGGCCCACATGCGATTGCGGTTGTGGGCCGGCGGCAGGAAGCCGCCGAGGGCGGGATGACCGTCCGGGCCCAGTTCGTCGGCGCCCACTGGCTCTTGAAAGAACGCCCAGTGCCACAGCGGGGGAAGCGGTTGGCCAGATTGGGGTGCTACCTCGCCCAAGGTTGCGGCAATGCGTTTGACCAGGGTGAAACTGATTCGGTCCTGGCTTTCCTGGCGGCGGCCAATCCAGGCTGAAAAATCTAAACGGCTCATCGCTATTTCTCCTGTAGGTCGGTGATCGGGGTCACGGTCAGATCGCCCCGGCTGCACGCAGTTGTTCGATGCGGTCCGTCCCCAGCCCCAATTCCCTGAGCACCTGTTCGGTGTGTTGACCCAGGCCCGGGACGGCATCCATGCGTGGTTCGAACGCACTGTTGCTGCCCGGCGGTATCAGGCTCGGCACCGAGCCGGCAGCGGTCTCGACTTGCCGCCAGCGCTCACGGGCCTTGAGTTGTGGATGGTCCCAGACCCCTTGCATGTCGTTGACCCGGGCGTTGGCAATCTGCGCATGGTCCAGTCGATCGATGACCGCATCGAAGTTGAGGGTCGAGAACGATTGGACGATCAAGTCCCGCAGCGCCTGACGGTTTTCGACCCGTTTGAAGTTGGCGTTGAAGCGCTCGTCCCTGACCAATTCCGGCGCCAGCAGCACCTTGTCGCAGAACAGCTGCCATTCGCGTTCGTTTTGCAAACCCAGCATGACCGTGGTGCCGTCACCGATGGGGAAGGGGCCATAGGGGTAAATCGTGGCATGGGCGGCGCCGGCGCGTGGGGGCGGCGGCGCGCCGTCGTAGGCGTAGTACATCGGATAGTTCATCCACTCGACCAGGCTTTCCAGCATTGACACATCGATGTGACTGCCTTCACCGGTTCGCCCGCGCAGCAGCAGGGCGGAGAGGATGCTGGAGTAGGCGTACATGCCGGCCGCGATGTCGGCGATCGAGCACCCGGCCTTGGCCATTTCTGCTTCGCCCGAGCCACCGGTCACCGACAGAAAGCCGCCTTCGCTCTGGATCAACAGGTCGTAGGCTTTTTTCTTTTCATAGGGGCCGCCGGCGCCATAGCCTGAAATGTCACACACGATGAGCTGCGGAAATCGCTGATGCAGCGCCTCGAACGAGAGACCCATTCGCGCAGCGGCGCCGGGTGCGAGGTTCTGCACGAACACATCGGCGGTGGCCAGCAGACCGTCCAGCACCTCGGTCGCCAGGTCTTGTTTGAGGTCGAGGGTCAGGCTTTCCTTCGAGCGGTTGGTCCAGACGAAGTGCGAGGCCAGGCCGTTGACGCGCTGGTCGTAGCCCCGGGCGAAATCGCCGACGCCTGGACGTTCGACCTTGATCACACGGGCACCGAGATCGGCCAGTTGTCGGGTGCAGAAGGGCGCGGCAATGGCATGCTCGAGACTGACGACGGTGATGCCGTCGAGCGGGCGGATGCTGTTGGGCTGGCTCATGATTTATCTCTCTTGTTATCAGAAAGAGCGCGGCAGTTCGAGCAGGTGTTCGGCAACGTACGACAGGATCAGGTTGGTGGAGATGGGGGCGACCTGATACAGGCGGGTTTCGCGGAACTTGCGCTCGACGTCGTATTCGCAGGCGAAACCAAAGCCACCGTGGGTCTGCAAGCAGGCGTTGGCCGCTTCCCAGGAGGCTTTTGCCGCCAGGTACTTGGCCATGTTGGCGCTGGCCCCGGCGTTCTCGCCGTTGTCGTATTCCTCGCAGGCACGCCAGCGCATCAGGTCGGCGGCCTCGATTTCGATATGCGCTTCGGCAATGGGGAATTGCACGCCCTGGTTCTGCCCGATCGGCCGGCCGAACACCACGCGGTCGCGGGCATAGGCGCTGGCCTTCTCGATAAACCAGCGTCCGTCGCCGATGCACTCGGCGGCGATCAGGGTGCGTTCGGCATTCAGGCCGTCGAGGATGTACCGGAAGCCTTTGCCTTCCTCGCCGATCAGGCTGTCCGCGGGGATTTCCAGATTGTCGAAGAACAGCTCGTTGGTTTCGTGGTTGACCATGTTCGCGATCGGTTGCACGGTCAGGCCATTGCCGATGGCTTCACGCAGGTCGACCAGGAAGATCGACATGCCTTCGGACTTTTTCTTCACCTCGGCCAAAGGCGTGGTGCGTGCCAGCAGGATCATCAGGTCGGAATGCTGGACCCGCGAGATCCAGACCTTCTGGCCGTTGATCACGTACTTGTCGCCGCGCTTGACCGCCGTGGTCTTGATCTTGGTGGTGTCGGTGCCGGTGGTGGGCTCGGTCACGGCCATCGATTGCAGGCGCAATTCACCGCTGGCCAGTTTCGGCAGGTAATAGCTTTTCTGCGCCTCGCTGCCGTGCCGCAGCAGGGTGAACATGTTGTACATCTGCCCGTGAACGGTGCCGGAGTTGCCGCCACAGCGGTTCACTTCCTCGAGGATCACCGAGGCTTCGGCCAGGCCGAGGCCGGAGCCACCGTATTCGGTCGGGATCATCGCCGCCAGCCAACCGGCGTCGGTCAGGGCCTTGACGAAGACTTCCGGAAAGCCTTTTTCTTCGTCGACCTTGCGCCAGTAAGCCGCGTCGAATTCAGCGCACAGGGCGCGCACGCCCTCGCGGATGGCATTGAGTTCTTCGGAGTTACGGTCAGTCATTATTATTCTCCTCAGCGCGTCACGCACGGTCTCTGCCCTGCGTGAGCGGGTCCGGGCAAAGAGCAATCAGATCGGGTTGAAACCCAGGGCAGCACGAAAGCGATTCTTGACGTAGTGACCGTCACGGGGTGGCAGCACCCGGGGCGGGTTTTGCGCCTTGATCTTGATCGTCGCGAGCTTGACGCCATCGCGGGTTGCAAAGCGTTCGCGCAGGTTATGCACGCCTTCCATGTCACGGATTTCATCGGTCCAGCTGAACCCGCAAGTCTTCGCCACCTGGTCCAGGGAAATACCAAAACCGGCGTGGCTGACCTGCATGCCGGTCTCACCGAAGTGACCGTTATCCAGCACCGCGATAGTCAGGTTGGCGGGTTTTTGCAGCGCTACTGTGGCCAGCGCCCCGAAGCCCATGAGCAGTTCGCCGTCACCGGTGACCACCACCACCGACTTGTTCGGCTGCGCATTGGCCAGGCCCAGGCCTACCGTGATTGCGCTGCCCATGGCGGCCCAGAGGTAGTAATTGAGATCGTTGTCGCCGGCGGCCATGACGTCGTAGGACGCCGAACCGAGACCCGTCACCACCAGCACGTCTTTGCGGTCGGCCAGCAAGGCCTTGACCACTTCGCGGCGGCACAGGCTGTGGTTTGCGCTTACTTGACCCATTTCTTTTCTCCAATCAGGCGCTGACCGAGCAGCAGGGCAGTGGACGAATCACCGTTGAAGGCCATGGTCGCGGCACCGTGCAGCAGCGGGGCGACATCTTCCGGGACGTCCGCGCGCCAGGTCATGACTTTCATCAGGTTCAGGGCGGCTTCAGTGGCCTGGCCCATGGGGTTCTGCCAGGCGTTGAACTCGGCCCAGTCGCCGCGCATGGTGACCACCATCAACAGCGGGAAGCCGGCACAGACTTGCAGCGCCAGGGTGTTGATGCAGTTGCCGACGCCGCTGGACTGCATCAACAGCGCGCCGCGCTCGCCGCCCAGCCAGGCGCCGGCGAGGTAGCCGATGCCTTCTTCTTCGGTGGTGAGGACGACCGCCTTGATGTCAGGGTCTGCGTACGACATGCGGATGGCCGCCGAGTGGCCTGCATCCGGGACGAAGACCACGTGTTTGACGTCGTGGGCCTTGAGCACGCGGAACACGTCCTCCTGCCAATCCTGTCCCACGATATGTTCAGCTTCTGTTGACATGCCCATCTCCCAAGCAGTGCTGCTTTTGTGTTTTCACACATTCTGCGAGTGCTGGAAGTGAACTGCGACTACCGTTTTTGTCTTTGAGATATGCCCGATTGGTATAGCTGGCTGACCCCTGATCAACGCTGGCTGTAGGAGCAAGCTTGCTCGCGATGGACGTTAACGATAACGCGGGTTTCCTGGATAAACACGACGCTCTCAGGTTCATCGCGAGCAAGCTCGCTCCTACAGTGACGCAAGAAAGGGCCCATGGGGCCCTTTCAAGTTACACATCGGTCATCGTCAGACCCTGGCAGTATCCGGCCTTGCCCAACCCTTCAACCCGGTCCGCTCTTCGATCTCCCCGGACCCGCTGATGTACCCATAACGCGACAGGTTCGGCATCAGCATCGAGGCGATGAACGTGATGCTCACAATGGCCGCGACATAGAAGAAGAAATACTCCTCGATCCCCTGGGATCTAAGCGACAAGGCCACGTATTCCGCGGTGCCGCCGAATGCCGCATTGCCGACGGCATACGGAAAGCCCACACCCAGTGCACGTACCGCAGGCGGGAACAGTTCGGCTTTGACGATCCCGGCGATCGGGGTGTAGAGCGACGCAATCGCCAGGCCGCCGAACACCAGCAGGAACGCCATGAACGGACTGCTGACCGACTGCAGGGAGTAGAGCAGGGGGATCACCAGCAGCATGGCCAACCCGGAAAACATCAGCATGTGCGCCTTGATTCCGATGCGGTCGGCGAGCAGGCCAAACAGCGGCTGGCAGAACATGAAGCCGACCAGGGCGGCGGTCATGATAAAACTCACCGTTTCCGGACTGAAGCCTGCAGAGATCACCAGGAACTTCTGCATATAGGTGGTGAAGGTATAGAAGTACAGTGAGCCACCGATGGTGAACGCCACTACCAGGGCCACTGCGCGCTTGTGTTTGAACATGCCGCGCAACGAGCCGGCATCCTTGCGGTTCATGTCTTTTTTGGTCGCGGTTTCATGCATGGCGCGACGCAGATAGACCACGACGATCGAGCTCAGGGCGCCGATGAAGAACGGAATCCTCCAGCCCCATTCGCGCAATTCCTCGCCGGTGAGGGTTTGCTGAAGAATGACCACGGTCATCAAGGCCAGCAGCTGCCCGGCGATGATGGTGAAGTACTGGAAGGAGCCATAGAAGCAGCGCCGACCCGGTGTGGCGATTTCACTGATGTAGGTGGCGCCGGTGCCATATTCAGCACCCACGGACAGTCCTTGAATCAACCTGGCGACTACCAGCATCACCGGCGCGGCGACCCCGATCGTTTCATAGGTCGGCATGACGGCGATCAGCAGCGAGCCGGCGCACATCATGAACACCGAGATGATCATCGAGACCTTGCGGCCGCGGGTATCGGCAATCCAGCCGAAAATCCAGCCGCCGAGAGGGCGCATGAAAAAGCCCACGGCGAACACGCCGGCGGTCGCGAGCAACTGGGTGGTTGTATCGCCTTTGGGAAAAAACGAAGCCGCAAAATAGATGGCGGTATAGGCGTAGATGAAAAAGTCGTACCACTCCACCAGATTGCCTGAGCAGGCACCCATGATGGCCCTGACACGATTTTTACTGGTCAACGGGCCGGTCGTGGAAGCGTGGTCGGTTGAGTTAGTAGTTGATGCGGACATGATGTTCACCCTTTTCTTCAAGGCGAGACGATACGAGGAGCACCCTGGGGCGTCTGCGACGTTGCTGGCTCGAGGGGCAGTTACGCCTAGCGCAGCGGCTTTGACCCGTTGACGATCAAGAGTGAAGAGGGGGGATGCAGGCGAGCGATCAGCAGCTTGCTGACCGGGTGAGCCGGATAGCTCAGGCAAAGAGTAACGGTGTAGATCATGGCGCAAGCCCTCGAATCTTATTCTTGTAGTAAGTCGAGCGCTCTGGCGTCGACGTTGATTGCACGCTACCGCAGAGCGAGGAGGTAAATAAGCCGTCAGCCAGGCCTAACTGATATACCGAAATTCTATAGCTCCCTGGCAGCCCCGGCGGGCAGGGGGACAGACGCTGCGCGACAAGCGCCAGGCCCCCTGCGACACAGGTCCGCGGCATTCCAAGGGGCGCCGATGCGTTTACACTGACAGCACGCTCGACGCATTTCGCGCCGAACCCGACTTTGACTGGCCTGGCAATGGATGTCGTTCAACTCAAGACCCTGATTCACGTGGCCGAACTGGGCAGTCTCAGCAAGGCCTCCGACCGGCTGCACATTGCACAACCGGCGCTCAGCCGCCAGATTCGATTGCTGGAAAAAGAACTCGGCACCTACCTGTTCGACCGACATGGCCGTGGCATGGAAATCACCGATGCCGGCCGCGAAGTGTTGGCGCATGCCACCCGGATCATGGACGAAATGGAGTCCATTCGAAGTTCGGTGGTGGGGGGGAAAGCTTCTTTTCGCGGCACGGTGATCATCGGTACCACGCCAACGGTGGCGGAAATTGTCACCGTGCCCCTGGTGCGCAAGATCAAGGAGGCGCACCCGGATCTCGCCATCAGGTTTTCCTCGGCCTTCAGCGGCTACCTGCTCGATTGGGTGCAGCGTGGCGAACTGGAGCTGGCGATATCCTACGATCCGCAACCCCTGCATACGCTGCGGATCGTGCCGGTGATGATGGAAAACCTGTTGCTGGTCGGCCCCGCCAGCGCCGCCCTGCGCCTGGATACGCCGGTGACGTTCGAGTCTTTGGCCGAGCAATCATTAGTGTTGCCGAGCGCCAAACACAGCCTGCGGGTGATTCTGGATAATTGTGCGCGGGACGTCGGGATCAAGCTCAACACCAGCGTTGAAGCCGACTCCTTCGGCGCCATGATCGATCTGGTCGGCAATGGCTTCGGCTTCACCGCGTTGCCTCTGGCCTCGATTTACCGGCAGATCGAAGCGGGAGTGCTCAGTGCCGCGCCCCTGGTCGACCCCGTTCCGATGCGCAAACTGGTCCAGGTCTTTCCCGCTGACAGGCGAGTCAGTCCGGCGGCGAAATTTGTCGGGGATGCGTTCATCGAGATTGCCGCCGATCTGGTCAATCGCAACATCTGGGCCGGGCACCTGCTTTGAACAGGCTGCCCTGCTCGCGAAGAACGATTACGCGGTCTTCAGTCTTCCTTGCGGACAGTGGCCACTTCAGCAGCCCTGACCTTCACCTTCGCCCCGGAAATATCTTCAAACTCGTAAAAACCGTCCTTGGTTTCGGTGTCCGGCATGGCCTTGGTCAAATACTGGGTGCCGTTCTGCAGGGTCACCACCGTCGGTGTCGAGCAACCGGCCAAGGCCAGAAAAGCCGCCACGGCCATAGGCAAACCCAGAGTCTTGATATTCATACCCACCTCTCATCCTTTAAAAAAGTGGCCCGCTGTCTTGTTCGAGCGTTATCGCAACCGTACCTCTCAGGCGGTTGGTGCGATGGATTGGCAGAAAGTTCGACAGGCGGCAAAAAAACCGGCTGATTGCCCGCCGCTGATCCTTTTCCGTTTGCACCGCACCGGGTGTAGCTGGTATCTGTACGCATAACCAGTACTCGCTCGCCATGGCCCTTTTACCTGTGACTGCAAATCCCCTCGACGATCCGTTCTACTACTTGAACAACTTCATGCAAGTGCTTGATTGGCTTGAGCATCGCTATGCCGATGTGTTGAGTGTCGAGGAGCAGCGGTTCATCGGCGATTTCTACCAGCTGCCCCGACCCTCCAGGGCGCTGCTGGTACGGATGGTCATGCGCAGGGGCATACACTTTCGGACGAGCAAGCTGCAGTACGCCGAGATCGGCGACACCGCGAGCGCTGCCGGCCCGTTGCTGGCGCTGGGCTGGATCGACGAGCAGGCGCCGCTGTCGGTCGCGGAACTGTTCGAGGTGCTGCTCAAGGCCGAAATCCTCCAGTGCCTTGGCGCGGCCATCGATCAGCCCAAGGGCAAGAAGACCGATTGGCTGCCGGCATTGAGCGAACGGTTTCCCGAAGCCCGATGCTTCAGCCTCTGGTGCGAGGCATTGGATGACCGACTGTTCAGCCTGACCATCATGGGGCTGTGTGATCGCCTGCGCCTGATGTTCTTTGGCAATCTTTACCAGGATTGGTCGGAGTTCGTGCTGGCCGACCTGGGGATTTTTACCTATGAAAAAGTCGAGTTCTGCGCCGACTCCCGGGGCTTGCGCAGCCGCGAGGACGTGGATGCCTGCGTGTTCCTGCATGACTGCCAGCAACGTTTCGAAGCCGGCGATGCGCTGGCCGGCATTGTCGAGCAGGTCAACGGGCTGGCGCTGGACAATCCCTGGCTGCAACGTCGTCGCGACAAGCTGTTATTCCAGATGGGGCAATATTGCGAGCGCACCGCCGATTTCGCCACGGCCCTGGGCATTTACCGCGAGTGCGCCTGGCCTGGCGCGCGGTTGCGCCTGATTCGCGTGCTGGAGCGCTGCGGCGAGTATCAGTTGGCGCTGGACCTGGCCAGCCATGCCGAGCAGTCCGCGCAAAGTGCCGCCGAACAGCAACACTTGCTGCGGGTATTGCCCCGACTGCGGCGCAAGCTCGGCGGACCGCCCATCAAACGTTCGTCCCCTCGGGAAATGCTGCGCCTGGACCTGCAACTGCCCAGGACCGATCCGGCGCTGTCGGTGGAATATCATGTCCAGGCTCACCTGGCAGAAGAAGCAGCACCGGTGCATTACGTGGAGAACAGCCTGATCAACTCGCTGTTCGGGCTGCTGTGCTGGCCGGCGATCTTCGCGCCCTTGCCGGGGGCGTTTTTTCACCCGTTCCAGCGGGGGCCGGTGGACCTGCTCAATGAAGACTTCCATCTGCGTCGGGCTGACCTGTTCCAGGCCTGCCTGGGCGAACTCGATGACGGACGTTACCGCCAGACCATCCGTGACCGGTATGCCGCCAAGCGGGGCGTGCAATCACCGTTCGTGTTCTGGGGCGTATTGAGCGAGGAGTTGCTCGACCAGGCCCTCGATTGCCTGCCGGCCGACCACCTCAAGCACTGGTTCCATCGCCTGCTGCTGGACATCAAGGCCAATCGCGCCGGCATGCCGGACCTGATCCAGTTCTGGCCGCAAGACAAGACCTACCGCATGATCGAAGTCAAAGGCCCCGGCGATCGCCTGCAGGACAACCAGTTGCGCTGGCTGGAGTTCTGCCATGAGCACCAGATGCCGATTGCCGTGTGCTACGTGCAATGGGCGGAGCAAAGCGCGTGAGCTACAGCATCGCGGTTCGCGCGTTGTGCGAGTTCACCGCCAAGGTCGGCGATCTTGACCTGCGCTTCACGCCGTCGCCGACTGCACTGGAAGGCATCGTCGGGCATCGCACCGTGGCGTCCCGGCGCAGCGAGGGTTACCAGAGTGAAGTCGCACTCGAAGGCCAGTATCAAACGTTGCAGATCAAGGGCAGGGCGGACGGCTACGACCCGGTGCAAAATTGCCTGGAAGAAGTCAAAACCTATCGCGGTGACTTGAGCAAGCAGCCCGCCAACCACCGCCAGCTGCACTGGGCGCAGGCGAAGATCTACGGCTGGCTGATGTGCCGGAAACTGCAACTGGCCCGGATCAACCTGGCGCTGGTGTACTTCGACATTGTCAGCGAAAAGGAAACCTGCCTGGTCGAGGCCTTCGGCGCGCCAGAGCTGGGGCAGTTTTTCGAGCACCATTGCCGCCTGTTCCTGCAGTGGGCCGAGCAGGAAATGGCCCACCGCGAAGGACGCAATCGCGCGGCGCAGCAACTGGCGTTTCCCCACGCCGACTTTCGTCCGGGGCAGCGTCATCTGGCTGAATCGGTGTTCAAGGCGGTCAGTACCGGGCGCTGCCTGATGGCCCAGGCACCTACGGGGATCGGCAAGACCGTCGGCACCTTGTTTCCAATGCTCAAGGCCTTGGCGCCGCAGCAACTGGACAAGGTGTTCTTCCTGACCGCGAAGACCCCGGGCCGCAAACTGGCGCTGGATGCCGCGCAAGTCATTCTCCAGAGTGCCGAAGCGCCACCCCTGCGGGTTCTGGAAATGATCGCCCGGGACAAGGCCTGCGAGCATCCGGACAAAGCCTGTCACGGCGAATCCTGCCCGTTGGCCCAGGGTTTCTATGACCGCTTGCCCGCGGCGCGCCAGGCCGCCAGCGAACTGACCCTGTTGAACCAGAGCGCCTTGCGTGAGGTGGCGCTTGAACATGCCGTGTGCCCGTATTACCTGAGCCAGGAAATGGCCCGCTGGGCCGATGTAGTGGTCGCCGACTACAACTATTATTTCGATTTCAGCGCGTTGCTGTTTGGCCTGGCCCAGGCCAACAACTGGAAAGTCGCGGTGCTGGTGGACGAAGCGCATAACCTGGTGGAGCGGGGGCGGCAAATGTACAGTGCCAGCCTCGACCAATCGACCCTCAACGCTGTGCGCAAAACCGCCCCGCCAGCGCTGAAGACGGCCTTGCAGCGGGTCAACCGGCAGTGGAATGCCCTGCATGACCTGCAGCTCGGCGCCTATCAGGCGTATGACAAGGCACCGGAAAAATTGCTCCAGGCCCTGTCGTCCTGCAGTGCGAGTATCGGCGATTACCTGAACGATCATCCTCAAGGCCTGGACAGCGCCTTGCAGGGCTTTTACTTCGACATGCTGCAGTTTTGCCGGGTCGCCGAACTGTTCGATGAACAGTTCCTGTTCGACATCAGCAAGCGCGACCTCGAGCGCAAGAAAAACCTGTCGCAGCTGTGCTTGCGCAATGTGGTGCCCGCCGGGTTCATCCGCCCGCGCCTGACGGCTGCGCGCAGCACCGTGTTGTTTTCCGCGACCCTGAGCCCGCGCCATTACTACGCCGATCTGTTGGGCACGCCGGCGAACACGGTGTGGATCGATGTCGAATCACCTTTTCACGCCGATCAGTTGCAAGTGCATATCGTCAGCCAGATCTCCACCCGGTTCGTTCATCGCCAGTCGTCCCTGGCGCCGATCGTCGAGCTGATCGCCAGGCAGTTCAGCCAGCGCCCCGGCAACTACCTGGCGTTTTTCAGCAGCTTCGATTATTTGCAGCAAGTGGCGCAGTTGCTGGCGCAAAGACATCCCCATATCAATCTGTGGGCACAGTCTCGAGGCATGGCGGAAGGGCCGCGGCAGGATTTTCTCGATCAGTTCACCGCCGACAGCCAGGGCATCGGTTTCGCCGTGCTGGGCGGGGCGTTCGGCGAAGGCATCGACTTGCCCGGGGCGCGCCTGATCGGTGCATTCATTGCCACTCTGGGGCTGGCGCAGCTCAACCCGGTCAACGAGCAGGTGAAACATCGCATGGCGGCGATTTTCGGTGCCGGGTATGACTACACCTACTTGTTCCCCGGGGTGCAGAAAGTGGTCCAGGCGGCGGGGCGGGTGATTCGCACCCAGCAGGATCAAGGGGTCGTCATGCTGATCGATGACCGGTTTGGCGACAGCAAGGTCAAGCAACTGCTGCCGCGCTGGTGGACGATTGCGCCCGCGACTTATGTTGCGCGCCACCCCCCCGAGCAAGCACTCATCGAGGACGCCGCCCAGGGTTGCGCACAGCCCGCGTTGTTTTGAGTTTTCCAAATTTTCCGTTTGTCCCATACTCCACACATACATCCATGACGTGAGGGATCAATGAGCGAAGATCGAAGCAAAGCCACCATCATCGATGACAGTCGGTTGCGCCTGTTGATCGATGCTGTGATTGACTATGCGATCTACATGATTGATCCCGATGGCATCATCACCAGCTGGAACGCCGGCGCCCGGCGTTTCAAGGGGTATGAGGAGGCGGAGATCCTTGGCCAGCACTTCTCGCGTTTCTACACCGACGAAGATAGACGCGCAGGCCTGCCCCAGCGCGCATTGAATACGGCCATCACCGAAGGACGTTTCGAGGGCGAAGGCTGGCGGGTGCGCAAGGACGGCACGCACTTTTGGTGCCACGTGGTCATCGACCCGATTATCGACCCGACGGGCAAATTGCTGGGGTTTGCCAAGATCACCCGGGACCTGACCGACCGCAAGATGGCCGAAGAGACCCTCAAGCAAAGCGAGCAGCAATTCCGCCTGCTGGTGCAAAGCGTCACGGACTACGCGATCTATATGCTCGCCCCGGACGGCCGCCTGACCAACTGGAATCTCGGGGCCCAGCGCATCAAGGGCTATATGCCCGAAGAAGTGATCGGGCAACATTTTTCGATGTTTTATACCCCGGAGGACCGCGAGGCCGGCGAACCGCAACGAACCCTGTCCATTGCCATCCGTGACGGGCGGTTCGAAAACAAGGGCTGGCGCGTGCGCAAGGACGGGACGCGGTTCATGGCGCACGTGGTGGTCGATCCGATCTGGGGCGACACCGGCACGCTACTCGGTTTTGCCAAGATCACCCGTGACATCACCGAAGCCACCCAGGCCCAGCAGGTCCTCGAACAAACCCGCGAGGCGCTGTTCCAGGCGCAGAAAATGCAAGCCATCGGCCAGCTCACCGGAGGCATTGCCCACGATTTCAACAACCTGTTGACGGTGATCCTCGGCAATCTGGAAATAGTCCGCAAGCGCGTGGGTGACGACCCGCGTATTACCCGGCTGGTGGACAACGCCACCCAGGGCGCCTTGCGTGGCGTATCGCTGACCCAGCGCATGCTGGCGTTTGCCAGGCGCCAGGAACTCAAGGCCGAACCTGTCGAGATTCCGGCGCTGGTGCAAGGTATCTCCGGCTTGTTGCGCAGCTCCCTCGGGCCTTCCGTGGTCCTTGAAACCAGCTTTTCAACCGAACTCGAACCCATTCTGGCCGACGTCAATCAGCTTGAACTGGCGGTGCTGAACCTGGCGACCAACGCCCGGGATGCAATGCCCCATGGCGGGAAGTTGGTGATCAGCGCCAGAACGGAAGAGGTTCGCGACCAACTCCAGTTCACCCCGATGAAGGGCCGCTATGTCTGCCTGAGTGTCAGAGACACGGGGGAAGGCATGGATGAGACCACGCTGGCCTCGGCGATGGACCCGTTCTTCACCACCAAGGGGGTGGGTAAAGGCACGGGCCTGGGGTTGTCGATGGTGCATGGTTTTATCGAACAACTGGGCGGGCGATTCATCCTCAAGAGCCAGAAAGACGCGGGCACGACCGCAGAACTGTGGATACCCGTCGCCACGACCGGTTCGGTTGCCACGCCCGCTACCGACGAAGAAACCGCACCGCCGGTGCCTCGCCTGTGTGTGCTGGTGGTGGACGACGACAGCCTGGTGCTGACCAGTACCTGCCTGTTGCTCGAAGATCTCGGGCATCGGGTGATCAGCGCGGTATCCGGGGCGCTGGCGCTGAAAGCGCTCGATGCCGAGCCGGCCATCGACCTGGTCATTTCCGACATGGCCATGCCGCAGATGAATGGCGCGCAATTGGCGCAGGCCATTCGAACCCGCAAACCTGACCTGCCGATCATCCTCGCGACCGGCTATGCCGAACGGCTGGAAGGCTTTGCCACGAAACTGCCGCGCCTGTCCAAACCCTATACCCAGCTCAATCTGGTGGAGATCATTGCCTCGACCATGAAATGATCGCCGCACAATCACCCGTATACCGAAACATCAGGAGGCGGAGTGCGCATTCTTCCTGAAGCCGCGCAGGTTCATGGTGCACAGGCAAAACTGCAACACGATCAGGGCATAGGCCTGGGTGTGGTATCCCCATATCACCCACAACACATTGCTCACGATAAAACAGATGAAGCCCGAGACCCGACGCTCGGGCTTTTGCGAACCGATCAGCCACGCGGCCAGCACCGTGACCACCATGGCTGGCCATTGCACCCAATCGAGATAGTCCATTGCTGACCCCTTGTGTTGTCAATCCGGCTGAACTTGTCGGCAGCGGTTTCTTCTAAAGGTCTTTGCAGCCCTCGGGTGATTGCAGTGCCAAGAATACTGACCGAGGCCCCGGCCGAAGAAACCCTCACCGAACACAACGCCAAAATGTTTGGTTCGCCCAAGGAACGCCTGGATTTCTATCGCCGGGAAATCCAGTACGAAACCAGCATTCTGGCCAATCGCACCGACGCCTATCTGGCCGCGCAATCGTTTTTGCTGATTGCCTTTGCCTCCTGCATGTCCAACCTCAATCCGGAATGGGGCAAGCTCTTTACCCTGGTGGTGCCGCCATTCCTGGCGTTGTTGGGGCTGCTCAGTTCGCTCAACGCCTGGCCGGGTATTCGAGCGGCCTACGACATTATTGATCATTGGCATTTCAAGCAGAGTGAGTTGTTGCGCAGCGAGCCCTTGATGGGCCTCGCCTATGATGAATCGCCGTTGTTCAGTGAGATGGAGTCGTCCCATAAGGGCTATCGCAAATCCTTGTTGTTTTCGGTGCGTACGCCGTGGATTTTCGCCACGTTCTGGGTATTGCTGGGGACCTATGCGGTTTATATCCAGGTGACCAATCCCGGTGCGTGAGCCGGGCGGAGCAAGGTTCGGCGGGTTACTCGGCAAAAGCCCTGTAGGCGCGAGCTTGCTCGCGAAGGATTCAAGAACAGCGCGATCATTCAGACTGTACGCATGTCGTCGTCATCCATCGCGAGCAAGCTCGCTCCTACAGGTGTCCGCCCCCTTTGCCAGAGGCAGAACGCTCCCTCAAGCCGCCATGTTGCCCGCGCTCATTTCTTTCTTGTACTGGGCCTTCAAGGTTTCCATTTGCGCCCCCAGTTCTTCCAAGGTGGCTTTGCCCAGCAGCTTTTTCGCCTGAGGAAACATTTCCGTTTCTTCCTCTTCGATATGGTGTTCCAGCAGTTCCTTGACCACTTTCACCCGACCGGCGAATTCCGGAGTGGAGGGGTCGGTGACTTTCAGGTCGGGCAGCACCAGCGAGTCCACGGTGCGATGTTCTTCCTTGGCCTCGTAATACATCACGTCCTGCTCTTTGCCCCCGGCTTTCTTGTACGCCGGGTACAAAACCTCTTCTTCGATACGGGTATGAATGGTGATCTCCATTTCCAGCTTGGCCAGCAGTTCGCCGCGTTTTTTGACACCACGCTCGGTGGATTCGCTTAATTGGGTCAAGATGCCTTTTACACGTTCATGGTCGGCTTTCAACAGGTCTATGGCGTTCATGGTCGAGTCTCTCAACTAGTCAGGGGATGAGCGCGAACGGTCTCAAGGCCGAAGGTCGCTCCTGGTACGGGAGCATTTGTCGTGCCGCTTCTTACTATCTTTTAATTGTCATATTAATCAATAGGTTAAGAGCGCTGATGGCAAACTGAAGTCGTGCAGGCTGCATGAGTCTGGAAATTGACTCATGCAGTTCGCGGCGTCGCTTTTTTACCCCGGTAATAGTGTGATTTTCCACCTTGACCGCTGATCAGATTCGCCCGGCATGTCGAAGAAACCGGCTCGGCAGTGACGGCCGTGCAGCGCGGTGATCGGGTGGTGATCCCGTTCGTGATTGCGTGTGGCGAGTGCTTTTTTTGCCAGCGTGACCTGTTCGCCAGTTGCGATGCGTTCGACAAGGGCCTGACGTTCAAAATGGGCCAGACCCAGGTGCAGCGCTACTTGCCGGAGTTGCTCGGTCACATCGAAACCGGACGCCTGCAACCGGAGGCAATATCGGCGTTATAGATCGGTTTTGCAGCAGGGAATTGTGCGGCCTGTGCCGGACGCCGGATTGGTGCGCGCCCCGATTAACTGTAGGAGCTGGCTTGCCAGCGAAGACGGCGGGTCAGTCGACATTGATGTCGGATGTCAGTCCGCCTTCGCTGGCAAGCCAGCTCCTACAAGGGATCTCTGCTTTCTCGGGATTGGTCTACGGCCCCAATTCCTGGTGGGAGCGAGCCTGCTCGCGAAGAGGCCGCGCACGCCTGCCTCTAAACCCTGGACTCGGCTTCCCGATGCAACCGTTGCGCATTTTGCGTAGACGCCGAAACAGGCGGGAAATCTGTATTGAGTACGCGCAAGTGTTCGATCGCTTCCTTGAACTTCAGGTTGGCCTTCCTGCGTATGTCCAGATAGCGATCAAACAGTTCGCCATCCATATCGCTGCCCTCGAGCAGCTCGAAGGCGCTGCGGCTGAGCGCCTGGGCCTCGGCAAACATCTGGCGGTTGCGTTCCAGGGCGAACGCGCGGCAGGCTTTGATTTCTTCGCAGGTTGAATAGTGAATCATGACCAGCACCTTATTTTCGAGGTCCCTTTTTATAGGCTTGGCGCCGCAGGGGAACCGAACCTGAATCCTCGCGCCCTACAAAAGCCGGGCGCGATTAACCGTATGACCCGCCGGATCGCCCAAGGATTTCAAATTTATGAAGGCGAAAATTCGATGATTCCGGCAGTAAAAGCCGGGGGTAAAATCAACTATCCTGTTTTTTTACGCCGCTCATATCTAGCCAGGATCGGTTGGGTAATGATCCCGCTGTCGTCATCCCGGGCATCGTTGACTTGCACCAGTGAGGCGAGGACCGGGTCGGTCGGCGCCAGAATCGAGCCGATCAGCACCGAAGGCCCCCAGGTTAGCTGGAACCCGTAGTGCAGCAACAGACTGACGCCGGCAATGGTCAACAGCATCACCGGACCGGCCAGCCCGAATGCAATCCGCCATTTTTTGTCCCTGAGCGGCGAGCGCAATTTGAGGCCGCAGACAAACAGCGAAAACAGCACCGCGACTTCCGTCAGGTGCTCCATCCAGATCGACGCGTCCGTCGTATCCAGTTTCAACAGCCCGAATCCCGCCGGCCCGATCGCCACCCCCAGCACCAGGCACACGGCGGAGGTGGTCACCGGCATCCAGCGCAGGTACGACGACGTCAGTGCCAGCGTCAGCAGCACAGCTCCCAGTACCGCCACCCAGACAATGAAACTCATGATCGGGATTCACTGCGGGCGGCGCGGGCCCCAAGGGCCGAGGTCATCAACCGACAGTCGCGCGCAGGTATTCAGGCGTCGGTCACGGTATAGGCTGCAAAACCGATGCATTGATTGACGGTCGGCCGCGCGTCGAACGTGCGCGACATCCAGCGGATGAACAGTCCCGTCAGCGCCACGCCGGCGACGATGGTGACGTAGAGCAACCCACACAACTGCAACGCACTGCCGGCGCTGAGCTTGACGATTTCATTCTCCGCCAGGCTCCAGCCGACGTAGGTAGTCCCGATAAACAGGCACACCGCGGGGATCAAGGCCAGCAGCAACAAATGGGCGAGGTAATGACGCGGATGCGCTTCCTCTTCCTTGCGGATATCCGTCCACGCGAAGTTCGGTTGGGTAAACAGCTTGACGATAGGTGCGGACATGACGACCTCCTGAGCCGGAGCGGCCGGTGACAGGGGCCCCTAAACGTATCGAGGGGCAAGTTTTGCCAGGGGTTCATTTTTTCTCCGCAGGCCTGGGGCAGGTGCCGATAGAGGGAATGTTTGCAGGTGGCCAAGGTCAACCGAGCAGTTGTCTGCCTGGATGATTTGCCATGAACGTCAGCCAATCGGTGGTCGAGTATCTGCGTCAAAACGGCTTGCTGCTGACCACTGCAGAGTCATGTACAGCGGGCAAGATCATCACGCTGCTGGCTGAAGTGCCGCACAGCGGGGAGCTGATCGAAAGCGGGTATGTGGTCTATTCCCCCGAAGCCAAGCAACGATTGCTCAACGTCAGCCCCGAGACCATCGAAACCTTTAACCTGACCAGTTGTGAAGTTGCCCGGGAAATGGCCTCGGGTGCCCTGCGCGACAGCACGGCCAATGTCGCGGTGGCAACCACCGGCATACTCGGGCCGGAAGACGTGGATGGCATTCCAGCCGGCACCATTTGTTTCGCCTGGGCCTTCCAGACCGCGCAGGGACAAAGGGTTTTCAGCCAGCAACAGCGGTTCTTCGGGACGCGTTCCGAGGTCCAGTTGTTGGCCGCCGAGCATGCCTTGAAACGGCTGTCGCACTTCCATCAACGGGCCTTGGCGGGTGAGCAAGACCTGGGAGCATCAGATGAACGATGAATCCGACCATACCGATTACCGCAGCCGCGACTATCCGGTGCGTGAAGACATGGTGCATCAGGTCAAGGTCTGGCGATTCGAGCGCTGGGGCTGGTACGTGATCAGATCAAGTTCGCCATCCTGGAGCGCAACGGCAAGATCTCGGTGATTGCCGTGTAGGAGCGAGCGGTGCGGCGATCCGACTTGCCCGCGAATTGGGCGCTGCGGTGTATCTGTTGTACCGGGTTATCGTTCTTCGCCGGCAAGCCTGGCTCCTACAAGGGGCCAGGCGTGGCATTGACCCAAGTACGGTGTTCAGAGCATCGGTTTGCCGCCGGTAATGCCGTACCGCTGCCCGGTGATGTAGCTGGCTTCATCCGACGCCAACAGCACATAGATCGGCGCCACCTCCACCGGTTGGCCCGGCCGCCCGAGCGGGGTCTGTCCGCCAAAGTTCTGCACTTCTTCATCGGGCATGGTCGAGACGATCAACGGCGTCCAGATCGGCCCCGGTGCTACGCAGTTCACCCGGATGTTCTTCTCGCCCAGCATCTGCGCGAGGCCGGCGGTGAAGTTGGCGATGGCGCCCTTGGTCGTGGCGTAGGGCAGGAGGGTCGGTTTGGGCATGTCCGAATTGACCGAACTGGTGTTGATGATCGAACTGCCGGGTTGCATATGCTTCAGTGCGGCCTGGCAGATGCGGAAAATGGCGGTGATGTTGACATCGAAGGTCATCACCCATTCGTCGTCGGGGATGTCTTCGAAGTGTTCGTGGGTCATCTGGAACGCGGCGTTGTTGACCAGCACATCGATCCGGCCGAAGCGTTCGACCGTCTTGTCCACCAGGGCCTGGCAGTGCGCTTTTTGCGCCAGGTCGCCGGGCAGCAGCAGGCATTGCCGGCCGGCCTGCTCGACCCAGCGCGCGGTTTCCTGCGCGTCTTCATGTTCGTTGAGGTAGGCCACCACGACATCCGCGCCTTCACGGGCGAAGGCAATGGCGACGGCGCGACCGATGCCGCTGTCGGCGCCGGTGATCAGGGCGATCTTGCCCTCCAGCCGGCCCGAACCTTTGTAACTCTGCTCGCCGCAGTCCGGGTAGGGGTCCATTTTCTTCTGGGAACCGGGGACAGGCTGGCCTTGTTTGGGGAAGGGTGGTTTTGGATAGTCATTCATGGGGAATCTCCGATTTCAAGGCAGAAGAGTCAAAGGGTTGACCCTGGTGTTTTGCCTTGAGTTCGGTTGGATTTCATTGCTGTTCGGTAAACCTGGGCACCACACAGATCCCCTGTAGGAGATTCTATGTTTGGGGGGAAGCCCCAAAAACTGGATTTGGCTGATATTCGCTCTGGTTCTTCATCAGGGCGAATGCCACCCGTGCCAGCTTGCGAGCCAGGATGACCAGCACTTGAGTCGTCTTTAATCCCCGCTCCAGATAGCGTTCGTAAAACGGCTTCCAGGTCTTTGAGCGACTGGCAGCCATCGCCGCGTTATGCAGCAGGCGCCGTATCTCTGAGTCACCTTTCTTGGTCAGCTTTCGACGTCCGTTCATCTGCCCCGAATCAGAGACTCTCAAATCCATTCCAAGAAACGCGATATAGGCGTCACCACTGGCGAAGTCGCCGCGTTGAAATGCCATCGTCAGTGCGGTGGCGGTAAGAAAACCGACCCCCTCTACGGCCTGGCAGCGTTTGACTTGCTCGAGCAGACCCGCCTCTTTTACGACGTCCAACAGCTTCTTCTGGATGAGTAAATCCAATCGGCCCATGGCAGCGATCTGTTGTTTGAATGCCGCTTTCAGCAGCGGTTCGTCGTTCCAGCTTTGAGTCAAACTGACACGCGCCTGGACCAATGTCGCTCGTCTTCGAAGCAGGCTTTGAAGCTTGGTATAGACCTTCGGCGGCGGGCTCCAAGGACGTAGCTCTTCCTCTTCGTTCTTCAAGTAACGCGCCAGTAAACGGGCGTCGCTGGCATCTGTTTTGGCGCGGCCACCCACTCCTTTGCGGTAATTACTCAAACGGAAGCCGTCGATGACATAGACGGTATGTCCCATTGCATGAGCCAGCTCAACCGTATCCAGGTGATAGATATTGGTGGCTTCAATAGCGATGGCGCTGTTTGCAGGTAACGTTTTCAGCCACTTTGTAAGAGACGGTTTATCGTTTGACACGGCCAACAGCAGATCCGTGTCGGCCTGATAGACCACCACTTCGGCCTTGGCGACATCCACTCCGACTACAGAACGCGAGACACTCATTGCCACAAAGAAAGCTCCGGGTTAGGGTTTAAAGGCTTGTCGGGGCTTCACCATTGCGCTGGCTTGCTTCTATCGTCGGTCATGGCCGATGCATTCCTTATCGGCGCTTTGGTGAAGGGGTGGGGCGAAGTCTCCCACGGTCTGTACTGGCTAGAGTCAGATGCTGGCTTTTAGTCCCACCACCCCTACAAGTCTAAACATACAAGCTGGCTTGCCAGCGAAGAGGCCCTTCCAGTCGACATCATTGTTGGCTGAAAGGACGCCTTCGCTGGCAAGCCAGCTCCTACAGGGGGCTGCGTTGTTTTTAGCGGGTGCGGTTGATCAGGCTGCGCTCCATCCGCGCAATACCTTCCTCCAGTAACGCCCGCGGGCAGCCGAAATTCAGGCGCACGAACTGTTGACCGTCATCGCCGAAATCCAGGCCGGCGCTGAGCCCGACCTTGGCTTGTTCGAGGAAAAATTGCTGCGGGTTGTCCAGCCCCAGCGCCGAACAATCGAGCCACGCCAGGTACGTGCCCTGCGGCACGTTCATGGTCACGCCCGGCAACCGGGTGCGAACGGCGTCGACCAGGTAGTCGCGGTTGCCTTGCAGATAAGTCATGAGACCGGTCAGCCAGGGTCCGGCTTCGCTGTAGGCGATGCGGGTGGCTTCCAGGCCCAGCGGGTTGACGCTGTCGACCAGGCCGCAGCGCGCGTGGTTGACCCGCTCACGCACGGCTTTGTCCTGAATGATCATGAACGAGGTTTTCAGCCCGGCAATGTTATAGGCCTTGCTCGCCGACATCAGCGTGATGGTGCGCCTGGCGATGTCCGGGCTCAGGGTGGCGATCGGCACATGCACACGTCCGTCGAAGCACAGTTCGGCGTGGATCTCGTCGGAAATGATCCAGGCGTCCTGTTCCAGGCAGATGTGCGCCACCGCTTGCAGTTCTTCCCGCGGGAACACTTTGCCCAGCGGGTTGTGCGGGTTGCTCAGCAGCAGGGCGCCGCCGCCTTCCAGGGACTGGCGCAAAGCGTGCAGCGGCGTGGCATAGGTACCGTCAGGCAGGGCGTCGAAACCCAGTTCGACCTTGTTCAGCCCCCAATGCCCCGGTGCGTGACGCAGCGGCGGGTAGTTGGGGGTCTGGACCACGACATTCTGTTGCGGTTGCACCAGTGCGTGCAGGGCCATGTTGAAGCCCGACTCCACGCCCGGCAGGAAGATCAGCTCCTGGGGCTCGACGCGCCAGGCGTACTTTTTCCACAGGTCGGCAACGATGGCCTCGCGCAAGTCGTCCTGAGGCACGCTGTAGCCGAGCAATGGGTGTTCCAGACGTTTTTGCAGGGCCTGGATGATCACCGGCGGCGCGGCGAAGTCCATGTCGGCGACCCACATCGGCAATACGTCGGCCGGGTAACGGCTCCATTTGGTACTGCCGGTGAAGTGGCGGTCGAACACCTGATCAAAATCGAAAGTCATGCTCATCTCATAAAGGCCGGATTAATTCGGCAGACATGATAAGCGCCAAGCCCCTGTGGGAGCGAGCCTGCTCGCGAAGAGGCCGTCACAGCCAGCATCAATGTCGACTGGCACGCCACCAACCCCCTGTAGGAGCTGGCTTGCCAGCGAAGACGGTGGCACAGGCAACGAAGATGTTGGATGTGACGGCCCCTTCGCTGGCAAGCCAGCTCCTACGGGTCGGGGGCGTGACAGGAAGACGGGAATTGCCCGACTGTCGGTTTTCACACAATGCACCACAGCATTGTCTACAGTTTCAACTGTCGGTAGCCAAGCTGCCAACACCGTGATCGTCCAGAAAAAACCCGGCAAAGTACTAATGCCAACCTTGTAGGAGCGAGCTTGCTCGCGATGAACGTTAACGATAACGCGTTATTTCTGAATAAGCGCGTCGCCCTTGAGACCATCGCGAGCAAGCTCGCTCCTACAGAGAGCGCTGATCGGCATCAGGCAAAGTACCGGGTCTCCACCTGATCAGGAGTGCACGATGGACCTCAACCGTCGTCAGTTCTTCAAGGTCGCCGGTATCGGCCTTGCGGGCTCGAGCCTCGGCGCGCTGGGCATGGCCCCCGCGACTGCCTTCGCCGAGCAGGTGCGCCACTTCAAGCTTGCCCACACCCATGAAACCCGTAACACCTGTCCGTATTGCTCGGTCGGCTGCGGGTTGATCATGTACAGCCAGGGCGATGCCGCCAAGAACGTTGCGCAAAACATCATCCACATCGAAGGCGATGCCGACCACCCGGTCAATCGCGGCACCCTGTGCCCCAAAGGCGCCGGCCTGCTGGATTTCATTCACAGCCCCGGTCGCCTGCAGTACCCGCAGGTGCGCAAGCCCGGCAGCGGCGAGTGGACTCGGATCTCCTGGGATGAAGCGCTGGATCGCGTGGCCGACCTGATGAAGGCCGACCGCGATGCCAACTTCATCGAGAAGAACGAAGAGGGCCAGACGGTGAACCGCTGGCTGACCACCGGTTTCCTGGCGGCCTCGGCGGCGTCCAACGAAGCGGGCTACATCACCCACAAGGTCATTCGCAGTCTCGGCATGCTGGGGTTCGACAACCAGGCGCGTGTCTGACACGGTCCGACGGTGGCAAGTCTTGCCCCGACGTTTGGCCGTGGTGCCATGACCAATACCTGGACCGATATCGCCAACGCGAACCTGATCCTGGTGATGGGCGGCAACGCAGCGGAAGCGCACCCGTGCGGCTTCAAATGGGTGACCGAAGCCAAGGCGCACAATGCCGCCAGGCTGATCGTGATCGACCCGCGATTCACCCGGACCGCGTCGGTGGCCGACTATTACGCGCCGATTCGCACCGGTACCGACATCGCCTTCATGGGCGGGCTGATCAATTACCTGCTGACCGAGGACAAGATCCAGCACGAGTACGTGCGCAACTACACCGACCTGTCGTTCCTGGTCGACCCCGGTTTCACCTTCGAAGACGGGATCTTCAGCGGCTATGACGCGGTGAAGCGCCGTTATACCGACAAGACCACCTGGAACTATCAATATGCTGCAGACGGATTCGCCATGGTCGATCCGACCCTGCAAGACCCGCGCTGCGTCTACCAGCTGCTCAAGCAGCACTACAGCCGTTACAACCTGGAACTGGTGAGCCAGATCTGCGGCATGCCAACCGAATCGATCCAGAAGATCTGGGAAGAAATCGCCACCTGCTCGGCACCGGGCAAGACCATGACGATTCTCTATGCCCTGGGCTGGACCCAGCATTCGATCGGTTCGCAGATCATCCGCAGCGCGGCGATGGTGCAACTGCTGCTGGGCAACGTCGGCATGCCCGGTGGCGGGGTCAATGCCTTGCGGGGACACTCCAACATCCAGGGCCTGACCGACCTCGGGTTATTGTCCAATACACTTCCCGGCTATCTGACGCTGCCCAGTGATAGCGAGCAGGACTACGACACCTACATCTTCAAGCGGGCCCTCAAGCCCCTGCGCCCCGGGCAGATGTCCTACTGGCAAAACTACGGCAAGTTTCATGTCAGCCTGATGAAGTCCTGGTATGGCGCCAATGCCACGGCGGAGAACCATTGGGGCTACGACTACCTGCCGAAGATCGACGTCCCCAGCTACGACATCCTGAGAATGTTCGACCTGATGGGCCAGGGCAAGGTCAACGGCTACATGTGCCAGGGCTTCAACCCGATCGCCGCGCTGCCGGACAAAAACCGGGTGACGGCGGCATTGGCCAAGCTGAAGTGGCTGGTGATCATGGACCCGCTGGCCACCGAAACCTCGGAGTTCTGGAAAAACGTCGGGCCGTACAACGATGTGAAGAGCGCCGACATCCAGACCGAAGTGATTCGCCTGCCCACCACCTGCTTTGCCGAGGAGGACGGCTCGCTGGTCAACAGCAGTCGCTGGCTGCAATGGCACTGGAAAGGCGCCGACGGCCCGGGATTGGCGCGGACCGACATCCGCATCATGAGCGAATTGTTCCTGCGCCTGCGCCAGCGTTATCAGGCCAATGGCGGTGCCTATGCCGAACCGATGCTGAAGCTGTCCTGGCCTTACAAGGTGCCGGAAGAACCGTCGCCGGAAGAACTGGCCAAGGAAATCAACGGCAGCGCCACCGCCGACTTTACCGACGCCACCGGCGCGACAATCAAGGCCGGCGCGCAACTGGCCGGGTTCGCTCAGCTCAAGGATGACGGCAGCACCGCGTCCGGTTGCTGGATTTTCTGCGGCAGCTGGACCGAGGCGGGCAACCAGATGGCCCGGCGCGACAACAGCGACCCGTACGCCATGCACCAACACCAGGGCTGGGCCTGGGCCTGGCCGGCGAACCGGCGGATTCTCTACAACCGCGCCTCGTGCGACCCGCAAGGCAAACCCTGGGCCGAGAACAAGCGCCTGGTGTGGTGGAACGGCAAAACCTGGGCCGGCACCGACATCCCGGACTACAAGGCCGATTCGCCACCGGAAGCCGGGATGAACCCGTTCATCATGGCGCCCGAAGGCGTCGGGCGGTTTTTCACCCGGGACAATATGGCCGAAGGACCTTTCCCCGAACACTACGAACCGTTCGAAACGCCGATCGGCATCAACCCGCTGCACCCGAACAACAAGAACGCCACGAGCAACCCGGCGGCGCGGATCTTCGATTCGGTGTGGGACACCCTCGGTGTGGCCAAGGATTATCCCTACGCGGCCACCAGCTACCGGTTGACCGAGCATTTCCACTTCTGGAGCAAGCATTGCAAGCTCAACGCCATCTCCCAGCCGGAGCAGTTCGTGGAGATCGGCGAGGTGCTGGCCAAGGAGAAAGGCATCGTTGCCGGTGACAAGGTGCGAGTCAGCTCCAAGCGCGGCTTCATCGAAGCGGTGGCGGTGGTGACCAAGCGCATCCGGCCGCTGCAGGTCAACGGCCAGGTGGTGCACCACATCGGGATTCCGTTGCACTGGGGCTTCACCGGCCTGACGCGCCACGGTTACCTGACCAACACCCTGGTGCCGTTCCTCGGCGATGGCAATTCCCAGACCCCGGAATCCAAGTCATTCCTGGTCAACGTGGAGAAAGTCTAAATGGCCAGCCAAGACATCATCGCCCGTTCGGCCACCACCACGGTTTCGCCTTCGGTGCGCACTCAGGACGAAGTGGCCAAGCTGATCGACACCACCAAGTGCATCGGCTGCAAGGCCTGCCAGGTCGCCTGCTCGGAATGGAACGAGCTGCGTGACGACGTCGGCCATAACCTCGGCACTTACGATAACCCCCAGGACCTCAGCGCAGACACCTGGACCTTGATGCGCTTTACCGAGCATGAAACCGATGCCGGCAACCTCGAGTGGCTGATCCGCAAGGACGGCTGCATGCACTGTGCCGAACCCGGTTGCCTGGCGGCGTGCCCGAGTCCGGGGGCGATCATCAAGCACGCCAACGGCATCGTCGATTTCGACCAGGACCATTGCATCGGCTGCGGTTACTGCATCACCGGTTGCCCGTTCAATATTCCGCGGATCTCGCAGAAGGATCACAAGGCCTACAAATGCACGTTGTGTTCGGACCGGGTGGCGGTGGGCCTGGAGCCGGCCTGCGTGAAAACCTGCCCGACCGGGGCGATTGTGTTCGGCACCAAGGACGACATGAAAGAACATGCCGCCGAGCGCATCGTCGACCTCAAGAGCCGCGGCTTTGCAAACGCCGGTCTGTACGACCCGGCAGGTGTCGGCGGCACTCACGTCATGTACGTGTTGCATCACGCGGACACGCCGGTGCTCTACGCCGGCTTGCCGGCGCATCCGACGATCAGTCCCCTGGTGGACCTGTGGAAGGGCGTGAGCAAACCCCTGGGTTTATTGGCCATGGGCCTGGCGGTGCTGGCCGGGTTCTTCCACTACGTGCGTGTCGGGCCGCAACTGGTCGAGGAGGATGAGCTGCCGGGCACTGTCGATCCGGCGGTGCATGAGGTCGATCCGTCGGTGCATACCTTTGATCCGCGCGGGGAGGACAGACCATGATCCGCAGACAGATCCTGCGCTACACCGCGAACCAGCGCACCAACCACTGGCTGGTGGCGATCTTGTTCTTCCTGGCGGCGCTGTCGGGGCTGGCGTTGTTTCATCCGGCGCTGTTCTGGCTCAGTCACCTGTTCGGTGGCGGCCCCTGGACGCGCATTCTGCATCCGTTCATGGGCGTGGTGATGTTCGTCCTGTTTCTGGGCCTGGTGCTGCAATTTTTTCGGGCGAATTTCTTTATCACCAATGACCGCCTGTGGCTGCGGCGTGTCGGGCGGGTGATCCGAAATGAGGAGGAGGGCGTGCCGGCGATCGGCAAATACAACCCGGGGCAGAAGCTGCTGTTCTGGACCTTGCTGCTGTGCATGCTGGTGTTGCTGTTCAGCGGGCTGGTGATCTGGCGCGCGTATTTCAGCGATTACTTCGGGATCACGGCGCTTCGCTGGGCGATGCTGCTGCACGCGGTGGCCGCTTTGATCCTGGTACTGAGCATCATCGTGCATATCTACGCCGGTATCTGGATCAAAGGTTCGGTCAGCGCCATGCTGCATGGGTGGGTCAGCCGCGCCTGGGCGAAAAAGCATCACGAACTCTGGTACCGGGAAGTGACCCGGGACGAGCACCCCGAGCGACCGGTCAGCAAAAAAGGATAACCCCTTGGCGACGATTCTTGAGCCTGGCGACATCGAAGCGGCGGCGAGTTCTCCGCCGTTTCTGCACCTGCCACCGAACAACCTGTTCACGTTGCGGGCACAGCGCCTGGAACGGTTCGCCGAAGGGCATCCCTTGGCCGATTACCTGCGGTTGGTGGCCGGCCTGTGCCATGTCCAGCAGCAACTGATGGACGATCCACCCGCCACTGCACCGTTGGACCTTGAACGCCTGCGGGTCTGCCAGCAACATGGCCTGCCACCGTTCGCCGCCGACAGCCTGGTGCGCGAGGGCGAATGGTTGCCGTTCCTCGAAGCGCTGTTGCAGCGGTATCCGCCACCTGCACAACCTGCGGTGGTAAAAGCCCTGGCGTCTTTGCGCAATGCCAACGCCGGGCAGCTCAAGGCCTGGGCGATTGCGTTGGTCAGCGGCCAGTTCACGCTGGTGCCGACCGCCCTGGTGCCATTTCTCGGCGCCGCGTTGCAGGCGGCCTGGAGCCATTGGTTGTTGGGCACACCGAACCTGCAGTTGAAACCCGGCGACAGCCTCAGCCAATGCCCGGCCTGCGGTTCGCCGGCCATGGCCGGGGTGATTCGCCACCGAGGCAAATACAACGGCCTGCGTTATCTGGTGTGCTCGCTGTGTGCCTGTGAATGGCACGTGGTGCGGGTCAAGTGCGTGTACTGCGAGCAAAGCAAAGGCCTGGAATACCTCAGCCTCGACGATGACCGCCACGCCGCCGACCAGGCCCCGCTGCGCGCGGAAACCTGTCCCGGCTGTCACAGCTACCTGAAGCTGCTGTACTTGGAAAACGACGCCGAAGCCGAAGCGCTCTCGACCGACCTGAGCAGCCTGATGCTTGATATGCGCCTGGAGCAGGAGGGCTTTCAACGGCTGGCGCCAAATCTGTTGTTCGCCCCGGGAGGCGACTGAACCTGCGATCCTGATCTGCATCCCGCAGGATGGTGGAGAACGCCAAACCCTGCGTAGGAGCCGGCTTGCTGGCGAAGGCGTCTGCATGGGCGCTGCAAGTCTTGAGACCGCCTTCGCTGGCAAGCCAGCTCCTACACGATTACCTGCGTACCGATGATTTGCGGAGAACGCCAACCCTATGTAGGAGCCGGCTTGCTGGCGAAGGCGTCTGCATGGGCGCTGCATGACTCAAGGCCGCCTTCGCTGGCAAGCCAGCTCCTACACGATTACCTGCGTACCGATGGTTTGCGGAAAACGCCAAACCCTGCGTAGGAGCCGGCTTGCTGGCGAAGGCGTCTGTATGGGCGCTGCATGACTCAAGGCCGCCTTCGCTGGCAAGCCAGCTCCTACACGATTACCTGCGTACCGATGGTTTGCGGAAAACGCCAAACCCTGCGTAGGAGCCGGCTTGCTGGCGAAGGCGTCTGTATGGGCGCTGCATGACTCAAGGCCGCCTTCGCTGGCAAGCCAGCTCCTACGCGATTACCTGCGTACCGATGATTTGCGGAGAACGCCAAACCCTGCGTAGGAGCCGGCTTGCTGGCGAAGGCGCCGGCATGGGCGCTGCATGACTCAAGGCCGCCTTCGCTGGCAAGCCAGCTCCTACACGATTACCTGCGTACCGATGGTTTGTGGAGAACGCCAAGCCCTGTGTAGGAGCCGGCTTGCTGGCGGAGGCGTCTGCATGGGCGCTGCATGACTCAAGGCCGCCTTCGCTGGCAAGCCGGCTCCTACACGATTACCTGCGTACCGATGGTTTGCGGAAAACGCCAAACCCTGTGTAGGAGCCGGCTTGCTGGCGAAGGCGTCTGTATGGGCGCTGCATGACTCAAGGCCGCCTTCGCTGGCAAGCCAGCTCCTACACGATTACCTGCGTACCGATGGTTTGTGGAGAACGCCAAGCCCTGTGTAGGAGCCGGCTTGCTGGCGGAGGCGTCTGCATGGGCGCTGCATGACTCAAGGCCGCCTTCGCTGGCAAGCCGGCTCCTACACGATTACCTGCGTACCGATGGTTTGCGGAAAACGCCAAACCCTGTGTAGGAGCCGGCTTGCTGGCGAAGGCGTCTGTATGGGCGCTGCATGACTCAAGGCCGCCTTCGCTGGCAAGCCAGCTCCTACACGATTACCTGCGTACCGATGGTTTGTGGAGAACGCCAAGCCCTGTGTAGGAGCCGGCTTGCTGGCGGAGGCGTCTGCATGGGCGCTGCATGACTCAAGGCCGCCTTCGCTGGCAAGCCGGCTCCTACACGATTACCTGCGTACCGATGGTTTGCGGAAAACGCCAAACCCTGTGTAGGAGCCGGCTTGCTGGCGAAGGCGTCTGTATGGGCGCTGCATGACTCAAGGCCGCCTTCGCTGGCAAGCCAGCTCCTACGCGATTACCTGCGTACCGATGATTTGCGGAGAACGCCAAACCCTGCGTAGGAGCCGGCTTGCTGGCGAAGGCGCCGGCATGGGCGCTGCATGACTCAAGGCCGCCTTCGCTGGCAAGCCAGCTCCTACACGATTACCTGCGTACCGATGGTTTGCGGAAAACGCCAAGCCCTGTGAACTGCCCCCCAAAAGTTGGACACAGATCCTGACTTTTGGGGTGTTCCAATGGGCAAGTATTCCGTGCAGTTCAAAATCACAGCCGTTGAGGCCTACATCAACGGCGACGATGGGTTTCGAAAAATCGCCAATCGCTACTCGATTGATTGCAGTCTTCTGCGACGTTGGGTTGCCGCTTTTCAAGCCCGTGGCAGCGCGGGTCTGCGAGCGAATGGTCACCACTACAGTGCGGTGTTCAAGCTTTCGGTTGTTGAATGTATGCACAAAGAACGACTTTCCTGTCGCGAGGCCGCCACCCGGTTTGGGCTCGGACAGTCTTCGCAGGTGGGCATTTGGGAGCGCCAGTATTACAGTGGCGGTCTAGATGTACCCAAGAGAAAAAAGACTGTCTCCATGCCAAAAAAATCGCCTGTCCCACCCCAGTCCCCGTTTGTAGATGATGATTCGAAAAGTCGGGAACAATTCAAGGCTGAGCTTGAATACCTGCGCATGGAGAACGCCTATCTAAAAAAGCTCGAGGAAATAAGGGAGGCTCCGAACAGGAGCCGTCCCCCCAAGAAAAAACGCTCACCGTGATAGCGCTGCGCTCGAGGTTTCCTTTGGATGGTCTGCTCAAACTGGCCAATCTCGCGCGCAGTACCTTTTATTACCAAGTCGGCGCCCTCCAGAAACCTGACAAGCATGCTGACCTGAAAGCCACCATTCAGGGGCTCTATCATGAGCATGAGGGCCGTTACGGTTATAGACGCATTACCTTGGCGATCCGCAAAAAAGAGCCCGTCAACGAAAAAAGGGTACAGCGTTTGATGGAAGACATGAATCTGAAGTCGCTCGTGCGACCAAAAAGGTATCGTTCTTACAAAGGCCTGGTCGGCAAAATAGCGCCGAATCTGCTGGAGCGTAACTTTCTCGCGCAACGGCCCAACCAGAAGTGGGTGACCGATGTTACGGAATTTAAGGTCGGGCTGAAGAAGCTCTATTTGTCGCCCGTCATGGATCTCTACAACGGCGAGATCCTGGCCTACCAGATCGATACGCGACCGAGTTTTGCCTTGGTAACCGAGATGCTGGATAAGGCTATTGAGCAGCTGCAAGGCCCGGTCAATTTAGTGATCCACTCCGACCAGGGCTGGCAATACCAACAGCCCCGATACCGGCATGCACTGAAGGATCGAGGAATAAAGCAAAGCATGTCGAGAAAGGGGAACTGCTTGGACAATGCTGTGATCGAGAGCTTTTTCGGAACACTGAAGTCCGAGTTTTTCTACCTCAACCGTTTTGAAAGCATAGAAGAACTCCAGGCAGGCCTGGACAAATACATCCGTTACTACAACCATGACCGCATCAAATCGAAGCTCGGCGGACTGAGCCCTGTGGAATACAGAACACAATCCGCTGGCTAGCGACAAAAGACCGTCCAACATTTTGGGGTCAGTTCACTGTGTAGGAGCCGGCTTGCTGGCGAAGGCGCCGGCATGGGCGCTGCAAGTCTCAAGGCCGCCTTCGCTGGCAAGCCAGCTTGTATGTTTAGACTTGTAGGGGTGGTGGGACTAAAAGCCAGCATCTGACTCTAGCCAGTACAGACCGTGGGAGACTTCGCCCCACCCCTTCACCAAAGCGCCGATAAGGAATGCATCGGCCATGACCGACGATAGAAGCAAGCCAGCGCAATGGTGAAGCCCCGACAAGCCTTTAAACCCTAACCCGGAGCTTTCTTTGTGGCAATGAGTGTCTCGCGTTCTGTAGTCGGAGTGGATGTCGCCAAGGCCGAAGTGGTGGTCTATCAGGCCGACACGGATCTGCTGTTGGCCGTGTCAAACGATAAACCGTCTCTTACAAAGTGGCTGAAAACGTTACCTGCAAACAGCGCCATCGCTATTGAAGCCACCAATATCTATCACCTGGATACGGTTGAGCTGGCTCATGCAATGGGACATACCGTCTATGTCATCGACGGCTTCCGTTTGAGTAATTACCGCAAAGGAGTGGGTGGCCGCGCCAAAACAGATGCCAGCGACGCCCGTTTACTGGCGCGTTACTTGAAGAACGAAGAGGAAGAGCTACGTCCTTGGAGCCCGCCGCCGAAGGTCTATACCAAGCTTCAAAGCCTGCTTCGAAGACGAGCGACATTGGTCCAGGCGCGTGTCAGTTTGACTCAAAGCTGGAACGACGAACCGCTGCTGAAAGCGGCATTCAAACAACAGATCGCTGCCATGGGCCGATTGGATTTACTCATCCAGAAGAAGCTGTTGGACGTCGTAAAAGAGGCGGGTCTGCTCGAGCAAGTCAAACGCTGCCAGGCCGTAGAGGGGGTCGGTTTTCTTACCGCCACCGCACTGACGATGGCATTTCAACGCGGCGACTTCGCCAGTGGTGACGCCTATATCGCGTTTCTTGGAATGGATTTGAGAGTCTCTGATTCGGGGCAGATGAACGGACGTCGAAAGCTGACCAAGAAAGGTGACTCAGAGATACGGCGCCTGCTGCATAACGCGGCGATGGCTGCCAGTCGCTCAAAGACCTGGAAGCCGTTTTACGAACGCTATCTGGAGCGGGGATTAAAGACGACTCAAGTGCTGGTCATCCTGGCTCGCAAGCTGGCACGGGTGGCATTCGCCCTGATGAAGAACCAGAGCGAATATCAGCCAAATCCAGTTTTTGGGGCTTCCCCCCAAACATAGAATCTCCCACAGAGGTTCAACGGCTACACTCAGGCCATCAGCGTTTGCGGGAACCCCTGATGTCCAGCCAGGCCTTGCGGTTGCCTTCCATCGACAGTTTGCTGCGTCATCCAGCCTGCCAGCCACTGGCCGAGCGCTATGGACGCGACGCGCTGCTGGCCAGCTTGCGCCAATTGCTCGACGACCTGCGTGAGCCGGTGCTTTGCGGCCACCTCGACGCCGTTGAAATCGCCCCCGAAATCCTCGCGGGCAGGGCGGGCGAGCGCCTGGCCCGGCAGCATCGCAGCCATGTCCGCCGGGTGTTCAACCTCACCGGCACGGTGCTGCACACCAACCTTGGTCGCGCGCTGTTGCCAGAGGAGGCGATAGACGCGGTGCAGCTCGCTGCGCGCTACCCGCTCAACCTGGAGTTCGACCTGGACAGCGGCAAGCGCGGCGACCGTGACGACCTGATCGAAGGCCTGATCCGCGAATTGACCGGGGCCGAAGCCGTGACCGTGGTCAACAACAATGCCGCCGCAGTGTTACTGACGCTCAACAGCCTGGGCGCGCGCAAGGAAGGCATCATTTCCCGGGGCGAGCTGATCGAGATCGGCGGCGCCTTCCGGATTCCCGACATCATGGCCCGGGCCGGGGTGAAGCTGCACGAAGTCGGCACCACCAATCGCACCCATGCCCGCGATTATGCAGCGGCCATCGGTCCGCGCAGTGGCCTGGTGATGCGGGTGCACGCGAGCAACTATTCCATCGAAGGCTTCACCGCCCGGGTGCCGACCGCCGAGCTGGCGCAACTGGCGCACAAGCACGGATTGCCGTTGCTGGAAGACCTCGGCAGCGGCAGCCTGCTGGACCTGACGCGCTGGGGTTTACCTGCCGAACCGACGGTGCGCCAGGCGCTCCTCGATGGCGCGGACATCGTGACCTTCAGCGGCGACAAGTTGCTGGGCGGCCCGCAAGCCGGGTTGATCGTCGGCCGCAAGGACCTGATCGCGCGAATCAAGAAGAACCCGCTCAAACGCGCGTTGCGGGTCGACAAGCTGACCCTGGCCGCGCTCGAAGCGGTGTTGGGCCTGTACCGCGATCCGGACCGACTGGCCGAACGCCTGCCGAGTCTGCGCCTGCTGACCCGGCCACAAGCGGACATCCTGGCCCAGGCCGAGCGCCTGCAGCCCGCGCTGGCCAGGGTGCTCGGCGACGGCTGGAGTGTCAGCGCAGTGACGGCACTGGGCATGATCGGCAGCGGCAGCCAACCGGTGGCGCGTTTGCCGAGTGCCGCGTTATGCATTCGGCCCGACTCGTCCAAACGTCTGCGCGGACGACGCTTGCACGGTCTGGAAACCGCGCTGCGTGGCTTGCCGATCCCGGTGCTCGGACGCATCGACGACGACGCCCTGTGGCTCGATCTGCGGCAACTGGACGACGAGGCGGCGTGGCTGGCGCAACTCGAGCAATGGCCGCAGGAGGGCGAACCAGGGTGATAGTCGGTACCGCAGGACACGTCGACCATGGCAAGACAGCATTGCTCCAGGCCTTGACCGGCCAGGCCGGCGATCGTCGCCGGGAAGAACGCGAGCGGGGCATGACCATCGACCTGGGTTACCTGTACGCGGCGCTGGAACCCGGAGCAGCCCTGACCGGTTTTATCGACGTGCCCGGTCATGAGCGCTTCACCCATAACATGCTGGCCGGGGCGCAGGGCATCGATCTGGTACTGCTGGTGGTGGCGGCCGACGACGGCGTCATGCCGCAGACTCGCGAACATCTGGCCATCGTCGAACTGCTGGGCATTCCTCGGGCACTGATCGCGATCACTAAATGCGACCGGGTCGATCCCGCCAGAGTGCAGGCCGTGGACGAACAGCTCGAAGCATTGCTGGCACCCGGAGCCTATGCCGGTGCGCCGCGGATTGCGCTGTCGAGTGTGACCGGGGCGGGGGTCGAGACCCTGCGCCAGGCCTTGCTCCAGGTGCAACATGAAGTGCTGCAACGCAGTGTCCACGGCGGTTTTCGCCTGGCCATCGATCGCGCATTCAGCGTGGCCGGCGCCGGTATCGTGGTGACCGGCACCGCGTTATCCGGGCAGGTGGCGGTGGGTGATACGCTGATGCTCGGCCCCCAGGGAAAACCGGTACGCGTGCGTGGCTTGCATGCGCAAAATCAAGCCGCGGCCAGCGCGTGTGCCGGCCAGCGCGTGGCGTTGAACCTGAGTGCCGAGCGTCTGGCGCTGGAACAGCTTCACCGGGGGCACTGGCTGGTGGCCGAGTGGCTGTATGTGCCGACCCAACGCCTGGATATCGAGCTGCGGTTACTGGCCAGCGAAGACCGGCCCCTGGAGCACTTTCAATCCGTGCATGTGCATTTGGCTACCCAGGACGTGACGGGACGGGTGGCGTTGCTCGAAGGCTCAAGCCTCGCCCCCGGTGGGCAGATGCTCGCGCAACTGCTGCTCAACGCGCCGGTGCAGGCCGTGAGGGGCGACCCGCTGATTCTTCGCGACCAGAGCGCGCAACGCACGCTTGGCGGTGGCCGGGTGCTCGACCCGTTTGCGCCGAGCCGACATCGCCGCAGCCCCGAGCGCCTGGCGCAGCTGCAGGCACTGGCCAGCAGCCATGGCCTGGAACAGGTTCTGCCCGTGTTGCTGGACAACAGCGACACCGGCCTCGATCCGCAACGTCTGGAGCGTCAGTTCAACCGTCCGCGTGATAGCTGGGTGTTGCCGGGCGACGTGCGTCTGATCGACACGCGGCAAGGTGCATTGCTGTTCAGCGCGGGCCGCTGGGACGCCCTGAAAATACCGGTGCTGGAACATCTCGCGCGTTTTCATCGACTTGAACCGGATCAAATGGGCCCGGACCGGGATCGCTTGCGTCGATTCACCGGCACGGCACTGGATCGCCCGACCTTCATCAGTCTGCTTGAAGAGTTGCTGGCCAGCGGCGCGATGGCGGCCAGCGGTCCGTGGCTGCACCTGCCCGATCATCAGGTGCGCTTGAGCGAGGACGACGAAGCCCTGTGGCAACAATTGCAGCCGTTGTTCGAGCAGGCCGGCTTCGATCCGCCGTGGGTGCGCGACCTGGGTCATGACCCGGGCGCGGTACGCTTGCTGCTGGGCAAGATGGCGCGGCTGGGATTGTTGCACCAGGTCGTCCGGGATCTGTTCTACACCGATGCGATGCTGCGTCGAATGGCGGCTATGCTGGTGCAACTGGCGGCCGAAAACCCACTGATCCAGGTCACGGCGTTTCGCGACAAGGTGGGCCTGGGGCGAAAACGCAGCATCCAGGTTCTCGAGTACTTCGACCGCATCGGCCTCACCCGACGGTTCGGCGACAAGCGTCATATCCGGCTAGACAATGCACTGGCTCAGCCGCACGAGCCCTGAGTTCAAGGAAGGCAATCGCGCCCGGTGGCGCGGCCGGGCTTCAAACCCGGTTGGGGACGGCATCCGTTCCCGGGCAGGTTCGACTCCCGCTGCCTTCCGCCATTTTCAAAAATCTCCCAGCCACCCAAATCCCCTGTAGGAGCTGGCTTGCCAGCGAAGACGGCGGCCCATTCAACATCGCAGTGCCTGACAGACCGCTTTCGCGGGCAAGCCCGCTCCCACAGGAATCGCTGCCATACACAAATATTTTGTCCAACACAGAACCCTGTAGGAGCTGGCTTGCCAGCGAAGACGGTCTGTCAGTCGACATCGATGTTGACTGACAGACCGCTTTCGTCGGAACGCCGCCCGGAGCAAGCTGCTCCTACAGAGGCGGTCATTGCTTCACATAACGCCCGGGTGCCGGTTCCAGTGGCGGGTACTGCTCGTTACCGGCGTGCTGCACCGAAGGCTGGCGTTCCCCGGCGTGCCCGGCCAGCCAGGCGAACCAATCGTTCCACCAACTGCCTGGACTCTGTTGGGCTCCGTCGAACCAGTTTTGAGGGTCCTGGGTGACCTGGTCGTTGGTCCAGTAGTGGCGTTTTTCCTTGGCCGGCGGATTGATCACGCCCGCGATATGCCCCGAGGCGCCCAGCACGAAACGCTTGGTTCCGGAGAGCAATTCGGTGCTGGCGTAAGCGCTCCGCCATGGCACGATGTGGTCGTCATGGGTGGCGAGGATGTAGGCCGGGGCGTCGATGGCGCGCAGGTCCAGCTTGACCCCGCAGCAATCCAGTTCACCGGATTTCAGATCGTTCTGCAAATAGGTATGGCGCAGGTACCAGCAGTACATCGGCCCCGGCAGGTTGGTGCTGTCGTTGTTCCAGAACAGCAGATCCAGCGGGATCGGTTTCTGCCCCTTGAGGTATTTGTCGACGTTGTAGTTCCACCACAGGTCGTTGGGGCGCAGCAGCGAGAAGGTATTGCCCATGTCCTCGCCCTTGAACAGGCCGATGGGGCCGTTCACGCCGCCAATGGTGCGCTCGCGTTGGGCGACCAGTTTTTCGTCGACGAAGATATCGATCGCACCGGTATCGCGGTAATCGAGGAAAGTGGTCAGCAGGCTGACGCTGGCGATTTCCTTGTCGCCGCGGGCCGCCAATACGGCCAGCGCCGAACTCAGCAGCGTGCCGCCGATGCAGAAACCCATGCAATTGGGCCGTTGCTCGCCGCTGATCTCGCGGGTCACCTGCAGGCCTTTGATAACGCCGGTTTCGACCAGGTTATCCCAGGTGGTGCCGGCGAGCGACTGGTCGAAGTTGCGCCAGGATATCAGGAACACCGGGTGGCCTTGCTGCAACAGATGCCGAACCATCGAGTTGTCGGGGCGCAGGTCGAGGATGTAGTACTTGTTGATCGACGGCGGAACGATGAACATCGGGCGCCGGTACTGGGTTTCGCTTTGCGGACTGTACTGGATGAGCTGGAAGAGTTCGTTCTCGAAGACCACCTCGCCCGGGGTGTTAGCCAGGTCGAGCCCCACTTTGAAGGCGCCGGCGTCGCACTGACGCATCTTGCCTTCCTGCAGGTCGCTGGCCAGGTGCAGCAGGCCGGTGATGAGGCTGCTGCCTTGGGTCTCGACGACCCGTTGCAGTGCATCGGGATTGCTGGCGAGGAAATTGCTCGGCGCACCGGCGGCGATCGCTTGCTCCACCAGATACAGCAGGCGCTGGCGTGGTTTCTTCTCGCTGATCGGCAGCAGCTCGAGCAGCTTCATGAGGAAGCCGGAATTGAGCAGGTAAAACGCCGCGAGGGAACCGAACAGCGGCTGGCTCCAGTTACCGCTGGCAAACCGGCGGTCGTCGAAGGTGAAGGCCTGGCCGGTCAACAGACGCTGGCCGAGTTCAGCCCATTGCTGCTGATAATCGGATTGAAGGCTGTCCAGGGTGCTGCGTGGCAGATCGAACCAGGCGTCGCAGTCCTGGCCGGTGAACCACGGATTGGTGGCGACCCACAGGCGTAATTGTTGCACTGCAAAGGAGGCAGCGAACGGAACCTGGCCTGACCAGAAAGTGTTGAAAGTGTGCGCGTTGTTGTCCATGGAAATTCTTGCCCACATGAAAAGACCAGGTATAAAAAAACCGCGGCGCCGGAATTCGGCGCCGCGTCTTCAATCAAGCAAGCCCATCGGTGTGCCTAGCGCTCGATCGCCAGGCTCACGCCCTGACCGCCACCGATGCACAAGGTGGCCAAGCCTTTCTTGCCGTCGCGACGAATCAGCTCATGCACCAGCGACACCAGAATCCGTGCGCCTGATGCACCGATCGGATGACCGAGGGCGATCGCGCCACCGTTGACGTTGACCTTGTCCATGTCCCAGCCCAACTCCTTGCCGACAGCCAGTGACTGCGCGGCGAAGGCTTCGTTGGCTTCGATCAGGTCCAGGTCGTCCAGGCTCCAGCCGGCCTTGGTCAGGGCCAGGCGGGTGGCAGGTACCGGGCCGATGCCCATGATCGACGGGTCGACACCGGCACTGGCATAGGCCTTGATGCGTGCCAGTACCGGCAAGCCCAGGGCCTGGGCCTTGGCGGCGCTGGCCAGCATCAGCACGGCGGCGCCGTCGTTGAGGGTCGACGCATTGCCGGCGGTGACGGTGCCGGTTTTCTGGAACGCCGGCTTGAGGTTGCCCAATGCCTGGAGCGTGCTGCCCGGGCGCGGTTGTTCATCGGTGTCGAAGACCAGCGGATCGCCCTTGCGCTGGGGAATCAGGATCGGGGTGATTTCAGCCTTGAAATAACCGCCTTCGATGGCTGCAGAAGCTTTCTGCTGCGAGGCCGCGGCGAAGGCGTCCTGGTCTTCGCGGCTGAGTTCGTACTTGCTCGCCAGATTTTCCGCGGTGATGCCCATGTGGTAGTCGTTGAACGCATCCCACAAGCCATCCTGGATCACGCTGTCCTGCAGTTGCGCATGGCCCAGGCGCAGGCCGGTGCGTGCCTTGGGCAGCACATAGGGGGCCAGGCTCATGTTTTCCTGGCCGCCGGCGATCACCAGTTCGGCGTCGCCGCAACGGATGGCCTGGACGGCGAGCTGGACCGCCTTGAGGCCGGAGCCGCAGACTTTGTTCAGGGTCAGGGCAGGGACGGTATGGGGCAGGCCGGCGTTGATCGCCGACTGGCGTGCCGGGTTCTGACCCGAGCCTGCGGTCAGCACCTGGCCGAGGATCACTTCATCGATCTGTGCAGCATCGACACCGGTCTGTTCGAGCAGGCGACGAATCACTGCTGCGCCCAGTTCGGTGGCGGGAATGGCGGACAGGGAGCCTTGGAAACTGCCAATGGCGGTACGCGTAGCGGCAACGATTACGACTTCGTTCATGCAAAACCTCATAGAGTTGTGTCAAGCGGGAGCAGGGCGTCCATGCCCTGACAGGCTTATTGCATGTTCATGCCGCCATTGACCGAGAAGTCGGCGCCGGTGCTGTAGCCCGATTCATCGCCGGCCAGCCAGGCCACGATCGAGGCGATTTCTTCGGGTTGGCCGAGGCGGCCGACCGGGGTGGCGGCGATCATGGTGTCGAGAATGTCCTGGCGGATGGCCGCGGTCATGCTGGTCTGGATGTAGCCTGGGGAGACGGTGTTGACGGTCACGCCCTTGCCGGAAACTTCACGGGCCAAGGCCATGGTGAAGCCATGGATGCCGGCTTTGGCCGCGCTGTAGTTGGTCTGGCCGAACTGGCCACGCTGACCGTTGATCGAGGAGATATTGATGATCCGGCCCCAGCCCTTGGACAACATGCCTTCAATCACCTGTTTGGTGGTGTTGAACATGCCGTTGAGGTTGGTGTTGATTACGGCGTTCCAGTCTTCCGGAGTGATTTTGCGGAAGGAGGCGTCACGGGTGATGCCGGCGTTGTTGACCAGTACATCCACCGGGCCGAATTGTTCACGGGCCATCTCGAAGGCCTTGCGGGTGGACTCCCAATCGGTGATGTCGCCGTAGATGAATTCGAACTTATAACCCGCCGCCAGCTGGCTCGCTGCCCATTCATTCTTGCGGGCGGAGTCCGAGCTGCAGCCGACGATGACTTTGAAACCTTCCTTGTGCAGGCGCTGACAAATTGCCGTGCCAATTCCACCCATACCGCCAGTAACCAACGCAATACGACCAAGCGATTTCATACCGTCTTTCCTTTCTATATTTTGCGTTGCAGGATGGGGTGTGATTGTTCGGTATTGGCGAGGTATGCGGAAGTGTTGGGAGGTGACTGTCTGGTGTCCAACGGCGCCATACGGGTTTTTCTTGTTCCCTGGCAAAAAACGAACAGGATCTATACTGGGATCAATTATTCGAAGCGAATCACCGGCTAGTATTTGTTTAACGCAGATCAGTTATGGCTCCGGACAGGACGTTCGGTTCCACAGGTCAATGAGGACGCCATGTATAGAATGAGTTCCGGTTACGCCAACGTGCTGGTCAATACGCTGTCAGCGGAAGGAATGGATGTCGCCCACCTGTGTCAGGAGGCTGGACTGGACTTGAACATCGCGCACACGCCAGGCGCGTTGTGTGAGCGACGAGCGATCTATCGGCTCTGGCAACTGGCGGCACAGGCCAGCGGCGATCCCGACATTGGTTTAAAAGCCTACGGCCATTTTCATCCCGGCAGTTTTCAGATTGTCGGTTACACCATGATGTCGAGCCTGAACCTGAAAAGGGCGCTGGAACGCCTGGTGCGATTCAGCCCGTTGATCGGCACCGGCTTCAGCCTGTTTTTTGTCCCGGAGCGGGAGCACTACCGCATGGCCTCGCTCGATCATCAACAGACCGGCTCGATCAAGCCCCGGCAATATGCCGATGCCGGGCTGGCTTCCCTGCTGGGCTTCTGCCGCTGGCTGGGCGATGGAACACTGCCGCAGCCCCTGAGTGTGGAATTCAGCTACCCGGAGCCGCGAGACACGTCCGAGCACCAACGGCTGTTTGGCTGCGACCTGCAATTCGGCTCGGCCTACGACAGCATTCTGTTTGACGGCGAGGAGCTGCTGCGGCCGTTGAGCATGGCCAACGAGGCGCTGGCGGTCCTGCATGACAGTTTCGCCGAGGCGCAACTGGATTCGCTCTGCGGCTTCTCCATTGTCGGCAAAATCCGCGCGCTGCTCACCGAGCGTTTGAGTCACGGCCAGGGGCAATGCGACATGGAGTCGATCGCCGCTGCATTGAACCTCAGCAAGCGCACCCTGCAACGCGCCCTGGAAAAGGACGGGACTCAATTCAAGGACGTGCAGAACGCCGTGCGCCGGCAACTGGCCGATTTCTACCTGCGCCATTCTCACTTCAACATGAAGCATGTGGCGTATCTCCTTGGTTTTCATGACCACAGCAGCTTCAACAAAGCCTGCAGCCGCTGGTTCGGAATGACCCCCGGCCAGTACCGGGCCGAGGAATCGTTCGCGTTCGAGGGCGCCGCGCCGGTGTGACGCGGCGCTGGCCGATGATCAAGGCTTTTTGGTAGAAGGTTTTTTCGCGCCTTTTTTGGCTTTGGGGGAGGAACTCACAGGGCTCACGGTTTTGGCGATGGGTTTGGACAGCACTGCCGGGGCTTTCGGCTCGGTCGGGCTGGTGGGTATCGGCTTGGCCGCTACGACCGGGACTTGCTGCTTGATCGGCTCAGCTGTCGCTACCGGGTCTTTTTGCTTGGCTGGCTCAGGAGTGGCCAACGGCGCTTTTTGCTCGGCTGGTTGCGGTGTTACCGCTGCGGCCTTTTGCTTGGCTGGCTCAGGTGTGACCACGGGCGCTTTTTGTTCAGCTGGTTGCGGTGTTACCGCTGCGGCCTTTTGCTTGGCTGGCTCAGGTGTGACCACGGGCGCTTTTTGCTCGGCTGGTTGCGGTGTTACCGCTGCGGCCTTTTGCTTGACCGGCTCAGGCGTTACCACGGGAGCCTTGATCGGCTCGGCCGTCACCACCGGTATTTCCTGTTTGATGACTTCGGATTTGGCTTCACTCGGCGCCTGGGGCGCGCTGGAACCTGGCAATGGGACATCGAGCAGCGTGTGCAGCTCTTGCCAGACCGGATGTTCCGCGCCGTTGACGGTCAGCAGTTCCGGCAGCAGATTGGCCGCCGCCGCCAACACTTGTTGGCGTTCTTCGGCTTCGGGCAGCAACGATAGCAGGCTTTGCACGCTTTCCTGCGGATAGGTGGCGACCAGCAGTTTCTGCAGGCTCAAGGTTTCGCGCAGGTCAACGGACCCGGGATTGTGGTCCGGCAGCGGCGCCTGCAGTTTGCGGATCAGTTTCTCGACACTTTGCCGGCCGGGCTCGTTACTGTCGTTGCCCAGCAGAAACAGGATGCGGATCAAGGCTTCCATCAAGCCGCCCAGGGGCAAGGCATCCTGCAGGCGTTCGATCAGGAGCTTGTCGTGCTGCTCGGCATGTGCCTGCAGATTGCGTCCGGTGGCATTGCCGAAGAGGCTGTTCAGTACGCCATAGATACCGTAGAAACACAGCTCCTGGGTGGCATCGCGCAAATCGCGGTAACCATCCAGGGCGTCCTGGATCTGGTTGGAGAACAACGCCTGCCAGGCCAGAAGAGGGTTGTCCGGGGTAACCGGGTGACGATCCTTGCTGACCTGGGAGGCGCTGGCGGACAGCCACCACAAGGCCGGGTTCATGCTGCTCCACATCACTTGTTGCTGATGGAAGGGGTGCGAGCGGCGGATCAGTTCGGCGGCCGGTTCGTTGATCCACTGCCGCAGCCACGGGCGTATGAAGCCGTCGTACAGGCTGTTGTTGAGGGCGGAAGCGCGTTCGACCAGGGCGAATTCGCGATCGTCGTCACGGCGTGGTTGCTCGTCGCCATGAATGTCGGCGATCCGCCGCGGTTCGAAACTCACGGCATAGCGAGTTGCCGAGTTTGCCGGCAGGTCTTCGATCAACATTTCATACAGCCCGGCCGGCAAGGCATTGATGATGTCGACCGCACCGAGCAGCTCGCGGTGCTCGCGCCGGGCCACTTCACCGGAGACGAAGATGCCCAGGTGCCCGATGCTGGCATGGCGCAGGTAAACGATGGTACGCCCGGCACGTTGCAGGGCGAGATCGCTCGGATAGACATCGGTGATCCAGTCCAGCGCCTGCTGCGGCGGAGTGATGTTGTCGCCATAGGAGCAGAACACCACCACCGGCACTTCGATGCGCTTGAGGTCCAGCCCGCTGCTCTTGCGTCCCAGGCCGCCGGACAAGCGATTACCGATGAACAGGTCATCGACAATCATCTCGATTTCTTCGCCGTTGAGCAGCGTCGGGCTGCCCCACCAGCGCTCGAAGTCGAGAAAACGCTCGACCTCGCTGTCGACTTCGCTGAACAGGTGGTAGTACTTGCCCCACCAGCTGTGCGCCGGGTCGAGGCTTTCGAAATTGCTCACCAGCCAGGTGCCGTCGAAACGGTCGTTGCCCAGGTCGCTGCCCAGGCGCGCCATCCAGCCGCCCCCCAGCAAGCCGCCGGAGTAGCGCATCGGATTTTTTCCATTGACGCCGGCCCAGTAGGACAGCGGCGCGCCATTGACGATGATCAGCCCCGGCAACTCCGGCCGGGAGGCTGCCAACCCCATCAAGGCCCAGCCCGCCTGGCAGTTGCCGATCACCACCGGTTTGCGGCTGGCGGGATGGCGGGCGCTGACGACTTCGATGAACCGGGCCTGGGCGGCGGTAATGTCCGCCAGGGTTTGCCCGGGGTTTGGCGAGTGGCTGAAGGCGATGAAGTAGGTGGGATGCCCGGCACGCAGGCTTTCGCCGATGACCGAATCCTGTTTGAAACCGCCGATGCCCGAGCCATGCCCGCCCCGTGGATCGATGATGATCACCGGCGGTTTATTGCCGTCGATCGCTTTGCCGGAGCCGCCGAACACCTGCAACAGCGAGTAATTGACCGGGCGGGGCAGGTCTTCGCCGGCGACCAGGGTTTCATGATCGAATTTGAGCAGCAGCGGGTACCCGGCCCGTTCGTGCGCCAGGGTGTTGTCGCCGCGCTGACGCAAGGTGTCCCAGAACAGCACGCTGCGTTGGCCCAGATCAGTGAAATATTCCTGCCATTCCTTTGCGGTAGGTTGTCTCAGTTGCCCGAGACTTGCCGGTGCGAAGGTTTTTGCCTGGCGCTTTTGCACGGCGTCGAGCACGTTGCGGGTATTGAGGCGTTGCAGGTGACTGAGGTGCTCGAACAACCCGGGGGTTGATGCAAGCCCTTCATCTTGCAACGCAATATTCTGATCCTGGCCCATCGTGAACTCCTGATGCCTTAATAGGGAAGCGGCGCATCCAACCCTTTTATGCAACATGACTGGGCCGGCCGTCTGATGGTCAGGAGTTTAGCGCTATTAAGGGCAGGGCTGACAAGGTTTATTTTGCGCTGCACAAAAAAGGGGTTGCGAAAAGTTTTTGTGCGCTGCAATATAAAGGCTAACGCGATGACTGGCAGGTTCGCTATCGCGTCCTCTGGCCCATTTGGGCCTTCCAGTACCAGGAGATTCAAGCATGTCTTTTTTCAACTCGGAAAAACTGCAAGCCACTCAGAAAGCCAACCTTGACCTGATCCAGCAAATCAGCGGCAAAGTCTTCGCCAGCGTTGAGCAGCTCAGCCAGTTGCAGTTCAAGGCCCTGCGCGAGTCGACCGAAGAGCAGTTCGAAGGCTTTCGCAAGCTGCTCGCCGTTCGCGGTCCACAAGATTTCGCCGAGCTGCAGGCTTCTTTCACCCAGCCGAACAAGCAGACCGAACGCCTGACCGAGTTCAATCGCCAGGTTCAGGCACTGATCGCGGACACTCAGTCGGACATCGCCAAGCTGGCCTCCAGCCAGGTAGAAGCCGGCACCCAGCAAGTGCAAGAGTTCGTTGAAGCGATCAGCAAGAACGCACCAGCTGGCTCCGAGCCAGTAGTGGCCGCGTTCAAGTCGGGCCTGGCGAATGCCGGCTCCGCGTTTGCAAATGCACAGCAAGCCGCGAAACAGGCTTCCGAAAACGCACAGCAAGCTGCAAAGCAGGCTTCTGACACGGCTCAGAGCACTTTCGCCGAAGCTACTGCCGCTGCCACCAAAGCAGCTCCAGAAGCAAACGCCAAGACCGGTAACAAGTAAGTCTTAGCAAACCAGCTGTACCGATGGCGATGGGTTTACTCCCCATCGCCATTTTTTTCGACTGGAACAAACTGATCGGCAGGGCTCAGGCCGACAGTGCTTCACTCACCGTCTTTCTTTGGCGGCTTGGCGCCAAACAGGCCGAACATGTTCTGGGTGTTGAGATACAGCGCCTTTGACTGGTCGACATACTGGCGCATCAGGTCCTGCATCACTGGCGCCTGCTGGTGCATGAACGCGCTCCAGGCCTCTGACGATTGCGCGCCGGTCTGGGACTGGACGTCGATCACGGTCTGGATGCTCTTGTCCAGGTAGCTGCCGAGCACACCCTGATAAGGACCGTAGAACTGGATGATCCCCATCAGCATCTCGCTGGAGAAGATCGGCTCGCCGCCGCTTTCAGCTTCCAGAATCACTTGCAGCAGAATGCTGCGAGTCAAATCCTCGCCGCTCTTGGCATCGACCACCTGAAACGGAACCTTGTCGACGACCAGCTGGCGGATGTCGGCCAGGGTCAGGTGACTGCTGGTATGGGTGTCGTACAGTCGGCGATTGGGGTATTTCTTGATCAGGCGGGGGGTGGTATCGGTCATGCGGGCGTCTCGCGGCGGGCCTGGATTGCAGGCATCTTACTCTACTATGACAACTGCCGCGGATTGGTGTCGGGGAGGGGAACCCAGGGCCGACATTCATGTCGCCCTGGAGGACGCCTTCGCTGGCAAGCCAGCTCCTACAGTTGACCGTGTCTTTCTGAACAACTCGGTCAACCGTAGGAGCTGGCTTGCCAGCGAAGGGGCCCGTCAGAACACTGCAAATCCAGCAACAAAAAAGGGACTACGCCACCCAGCGAGTCCCCCCTCATGCCGCCCGGATCGACCTACCAGATCGGCAAGCTATAGCTGACAATCAACCGATTCTCATCCAGATCGCTGCCAAAGTTGCTCGAGCGCACCGTGGCATTACGCCATTTCACCCCGACATTCTTCAACGGCCCGCTCTGCACGACATAGCCGATATCGGTATCGCGCTCCCATTCCTTGCCTTCCGGGCGGTTGTTGCCCAGGTCGATATCGGAACCGCTGAGGTAGCGGGTCATGAAGGTCAGGCCCGGAATGCCAAGGGCCGCGAAGTTATAGTCGTAACGGGCTTGCCAGGATTGTTCGTCCTTGCTGGCGAAGTCGCCTATCTGCACGAAGTTGACCAGGAACGCATCGGTACCGTTGATGTAGGCGTAGCCGGTGTCGCCGCTCATGCCTTGGTAGCCGAGGCCGAACGCATGCCCGCCGAGGCTGTAGGTGAACATCGCGCCAATCGCGTTGTTGTCTACATTGCTACCGCCATCGTCCGTGGAGCGGGCGTAACGCAGATCAGTCTTGAGCGACTGGCCGGTGGCGACCGGCAACACGTAGGTCAAATTCACCAGGTGCTGACTGTAGAGATTGTCGAGGTGGCCGTAGCTATAGCCGGTGGCCAGGTTGCCGGTCCACTTGTAGTTGAGACTGGCGAAATCGAAGCTGTCGCTGGTCGCATGCCGGGTAATGATGCCCTTGGCGCCGGTGCGGGTGATGCCCATGTCCTCGTAGTCCGAGGAGTCACGCTGGTTGACCTGGGTCAGGCGCCCGGCGTCCACGGTCAGGCCTTCGATTTCCAGCGAGGACAACTGTCCGCCTTCGAAGGTTTGCGGCAACAGCCGCGAATCGTTGGCCAGCACCGTGGGCAGCTTGGGCAGCAGGGTGCCGAGTTTCAGCGTGCTCTTGGAGGCGCGCAGTTTGGCAGTCAGGCCCAGTTCGCCGTACTCGTCCTGGGCACCTTTGCTGATGTCGCTATGGCGCTTGAGCAGGCCGGAGCCGGCGCGATCGGGGCTGGAGTCGAGTTTGACACCGAGCAGGCCAATGGCATCGAAACCGACGCCGATCAAGCCTTCGGTGAAGCCCGATTCATAGCGCAGCAGGAAACCCTGGGCCCATTCCTCCTGTTTGGATTGCGCAGCGTTGTCCTGGCGATAATCGCGATTGAAGTAAAAGTTGCGCAGCTCGACGCTGGCCTTGCTGTCCTTGATAAAATCAGCGGCGGCGGGGGCCGAGAGGCTGATGACGCCACCGGCCAGCAGCAGTCGGGTGGTGAGAGTGCGGGTGTTACGGTCCATGGTGAAGCCCCTTTGTTTTTATTAGGCAAAGACAGGTCCCGCGGCCCTCGCCGGAGGGGCGAGGGTTTATCGATAAAAAACGCAGGCGCCGAAAAGAGAGGAGCGTGGCGCCGCGTGGGTTCAATCGTTAAAACTGTTCGGCAGACAGGCCGTAGAGGGAGCCACTGCCGGCGCGGATGGATTGCTCCAGGCTCAAGATGCGCGGCAGCAGGCGATGGATGTAGAAGTCGGCGGTGGCGATTTTCGCGCCGTAGAACGCCTCGTCTTCGCCGCGTTTCTGCCCGGCGACCTGCGCCATGCGCGCCCACAGCCAGGCGTAGGCGACGTAGCCGAACAGGTGCAGATACTCCACCGAGGCGGCGCCGATTTCGTTGCGGTTGGTCGCGGCCTGGTCCTGCAGCCAGTCGCTCAGGTCTTCCAGGCGCTGCACGGCATCGAACAATTGAGCGCTATAGGGCGCGTTCGGCTGTTGGGCGAAATCAAGGATCTGGCCGGTGAACTGGCGCAGGGCGAAACCGTTGTCAGCCAACACTTTGCGACCCAGCAGGTCCAGCGCCTGAATGCCGTTGGTGCCTTCGTAGATCTGCGCGATGCGCACGTCGCGGACCAGCTGTTCCTGGCCCCATTCGCGGATGTAGCCATGGCCGCCGAATACCTGTTGGCCGTTGATGCAGCTTTCCAGGCCGGTATCGGTGAAAAATGCCTTGGCCACCGGCGTCAACAGCGCGACCAGGGTTTGCGCGGTGTCGCGTTCCCGGGCGTCATCGGAAAATTTCGCCAGGTCCAGTTGCTGCCCGACGTAGCTGGCAAACGCACGGCCACCTTCGGTCATGGCTTTCATGCTCAGCAGCATGCGCCGCACGTCGGGGTGGACGATGATCGGGTCGGCCGCTTTGTCCGGGGCGATGGTACCGGTCGGTGCGCGGCTCTGCACCCGTTCACGGGCGTAAGCCACGGCGCTCTGGTAGGACGCTTCGGCGCAACCGATGCCCTGGATGCCGATGGACAGGCGTTCGTAGTTCATCATGGTGAACATCGCGGCCAGGCCTTTGTTGGCCTCGCCGACCAGCCAGCCGCTGGCGCCGTCGAAGTTCATCACACAGGTGGCCGAGGCCTTGATGCCCATCTTGTGTTCGATCGAACCGCAGCTCACGGCATTGGGATTGCCCAGGGAACCGTCGGCGTTGACCAGCACTTTGGGCACTACGAACAGCGAGATGCCTTTCGGGCCAGCCGGCGCATCGGGCAGTCGGGCCAGCACCAGGTGCACGATGTTTTCGGTCAGGTCCTGATCGCCACCGGTGATGAAGATCTTGCTGCCGGTGATGCTGAAACTGCCATCGGCCCGGGGTTCGGCCCGGGTGCGAAGCAGCCCCAGGTCGGTGCCGGCGTGGGCTTCGGTCAGGCACATGGAGCCGGCCCAGCGGCCTTCATACATCGGCGGCAGGTACAGGCTTTTCAGGGTCTCGCTGGCATGGGCGTCCAAAGCCAGGCAGGCGCCGGAACTCAAGGCCGAATACAGGGCGAAGCTGGAGTTGGCGCCGTAGAGCATTTCCTCGAACTGCACCGCAAGCATCTTCGGCATGCCCATGCCGCCGAAATCGGCGTTGCCGGACAGGCCGACCCAGCCGCCTTCAATGTAGGTGGCATACGCCTGTTTGAAACCGATCGGCGTACTGACCTGGCCGTCTTGCCACTGGGCGCCTTCCTCGTCGCCGCTGCGATTCAAGGGGGCAATCAGGTGCGAGGTGACTTTGGCGGCTTCCTCGAGAATCGCGTCGGCGGTGGCGGTGTCGACACTGTCGGCCAGGGCCGGCAGGCGCGCCCACAGGGCGGGGGCGTCGAACACTTCATGCAGCACAAAGCGCATGTCGCGCAGCGGGGCGTTGAATTCGGGCATAACGTGAACCTCAATGGAACGGTTGGGCACGGCGCCGCTGTGGCGGGCCGTGCCTTGTCTATCAGTGGCTGGAAGCGCTGGCGGCACCGAGGCCGGTCTGGGCGCGAACGAACTGGTCGGCGTAGGCGTCACGCTCCTTGTCGGCGCGCACGCTGCGGTCAAGCCGGGAGACGACCACGATCACCAGGAACGCCAGCGGCATGGAGAACAGCGCCGGATGGTCGTAAGGGAAGATCGCGTGGGCATTGCCGAGCACGGTGACCCAGACGGCTGGCGACAGGATCACCAGCACCAGCGCGCAGATCAGGCCGGAGAAACCGCCGATGATCGCGCCCTTGGTGGTCAGGCCTTTCCAGTACATGGCCATGATCAGCACCGGGAAGTTGGTCGAGGCGGCGATGCCGAAGGTCAGGCCCACCAGGAACGCGACGTTCATCTTCTCGAACAGGATGCCCAACAGGATCGCGACGATGCCCAGGCCGACGGTGGCCATGCGGGTCACGCGCATTTCCTGTTTCTCGCTGGCCTTGCCTTTCTTGAACACGGTGGCGTAAAGGTCGTGGGAGATCGCCGAAGCACCGGCCAGGGCCAGCCCGGAAACTACCGCGAGGATGGTGGCGAAGGCCACGGCGGCGAGGAAACCGAAGAACAGGTTGCCGCCCACCGCTTTGGCCAGGTGCATGGCAACCATGTTGCCGCCGCCCACCAGGGCGCCGCCGACTTCACCGTTGACGTAGTACTGCGGGTCAGTGCCGATGATCACCATCGCGGCGAAACCCAGGGTGCACACCACCAGGAAGAAGAAGCCGATGAAGCCGGTGGCGTAGAACACCGACTTGCGCGCTTCCTTGGCGTTGGGCACGGTGAAGAAGCGCATCAGGATATGCGGCAGGCCGGCGATGCCGAACACCAGGCCCAGGGACATCGACGCGGTGTTGATCGGATCGGCGAGCATCGAGCCCGGGCCCATGATGTTCCAGCCGCTGGCGTGAGCCTCGACGGCCTTGGTAGCCAGGGCTTCGTAGCTGAAACCGAACTGCGACATGGCCATGACCGCCAGGGTCGTGCCGCCAGCGAGCAGCAGTACGGCCTTGATGATCTGCACCCAGGTGGTGGCGATCATGCCGCCGAAAATCACATACACCAGCATCAACGCACCGACGATCACCACGGCGACCGGGTAGTCGAGACCGAACAGCAGTTTGATCAACTGGCCGGCGCCGACCATCTGCACGATCAGGTAGCAGCACACCACCGTCAGCGAGCCGAAGGCGGCGAAGATCCGCACTTTGTTCTGGTCCAGGCGATAGGACACGATGTCGGCGAAGGTAAAGCGCCCCAGGTTGCGCAGGCGCTCGGCCATCAGGAAAGTAATGATCGGCCAACCGACGAAAAAGCCGATGGTATAGATGAAGCCGTCGTAGCCCTTGGCGAACACCAGGCTGGACAGACCGAGCAGGGTGGCCGCGGACATGTAGTCACCGGCAATCGCCAGACCGTTCTGGAACCCGGTGATACCGCCGCCAGCGGTGTAGAAGTCCGAAGTGGATTTGGTCTTGCTCGCCGCCCACCAGGTAATGGCCAGCGTGCCAAGGACGAACACGAAGAACATGCCGATGGCATGCAGGTTCAGCGGTTGTTTTTCCACGACGCCCAGGGCAGGTGCCGCGAGTGCCACGGAGGCCGGCAGCAGGCACGCTGCGGCGAGCATGAGTTTACGTAGCTGAGTCATCACTTGCTCTCCTCGAGAATGGCCGCGCCCAGGGCGTCGAAGCGGGTGTTGGCGGTGTAGACGTACCAGCCGGTCAGCAACCAGGAAAAAATGATGATCGCCGCGCCAACCGGCATGCCCAGGGTCAACATCCGATGCTCGGCGAGCGGTGCATGCAGCCATTGCGGGGCGAACGCAACCACCAGCATGAAGGCGTAGTACGTCACCAGTACCGCGGCACTGAGCGACCAGGCCAGGCGCGAACGGCTGCTCACCAGTTGCAGGAATTTCGGGTTGGCCCGGATACGTTCACAGCGTTGGGTATCGGTTGAATGGATGTCGATCATGGGTGGCTCCACCTTGTTTTTGTTATCGGTGCATGTGGGTTGGGCAGGACAGGGCCGAATTCGGCCTGCACGAGCCCGAAGCGGCAGGTAAAGGCACCTGCCGCCTGGTGGTTACAACGTCGGTTCGGTTAGAGCGCTTTAGCCCTGTCGCGCAGCACGTACTTCTGGATCTTGCCGGTGGACGTCTTCGGCAACAGGGTGAAGATCACCGTGCGCGGGACTTTGAAACCGGCCAGGTGTTCGCGGCAGAAACTGATGATGTCGGCCTCGCGCACGTCCTGGTGATCAGCCTTCAAGGTGATGAAGGCGCAAGGGGTTTCTCCCCATTTTTCATCGGGACGGGCCACGACGGCCGCTTCCATCACGCCCGGATGGCGATAGAGCACGCCCTCGAGTTCAATGGTGGAAATGTTCTCGCCGCCGGAGATGATGATGTCCTTGAGCCGGTCCTTGATCTCGACATAACCGTCGGGATGACAGACCGCCAGGTCGCCGGTGTGGAACCAGCCGCCTTCAAACGCTTCGGCGGTGGCGGTCGGGTTTTTCAGGTAGCCCTTCATCACGGTATTGCCGCGCATGAAAATCTCGCCGATGGTCTGACCGTCCCGCGGGGTCGGTTCCAGGGTCTTCGAGTCCGCGACCATCACGCCTTCGAGCGTCGGGTAGCGCACGCCCTGGCGGGATTTGACCTGCGCCCGTTCGTCCAGCGGCAGTTTGTCCCATTCGGCATGCCAGGCGCAGAGGGTCACCGGGCCATAGGTTTCGGTCAGGCCATACACATGGGTGACCTTGATGCCCATTTCTTCCACGGCACCGATCACCTTGGCCGGCGGTGCGGCGCCGGCGACCATGGCGTTGACCGGGTGATCGATGGCCGCCTTCGCCGACTCCGGCATGTTGACCAGGGCATTGAGCACGATTGGCGCGGCACAGAGGTGAGTGACCTGGTGCTCACGGATCAGCGTGAGGATTTTCTGCGGATCGACCCGGCGCAGGAACACATGCACACCGGCCAGCGCGGTGATGGTCCACGGGTAGCACCAGCCGTTGCAATGGAACATCGGCAGGGTCCAGAGGTACACCGGATGGTTGCCCATGGCCCAGGTCATCTGGTTGCCCAGGGCGTTGAGGTACGCACCGCGATGGTGATACACCACGCCCTTGGGGTTACCGGTGGTGCCGGAGGTGTAGTTCAGCGCGATGGCTTGCCATTCGCTCACCGGCCAGTGCCAGTCGAAGGCCGGGTCGCCCTCGGCCAGCAGCGCTTCATAGTCCAGGTCGCTGACGGCCTCGCCCTCACCGTACTCGGGATCATTGACGTCGATGACCAGCGGCGGGTGATCCAGCATGCCGATCGCCGCATGAATCACGCTATGAAACTCGCGGTCGGTGATCAGCACCTTGGCCTCGCCATGCTGCAGCATGAAAGCAATGGCTTCGGCGTCCAGGCGCACGTTGAGCGGGTTGAGCACCGCGCCGATCATCGGCACGCCGAAGTGCACTTCCAGCATCTCGGGAATGTTCGGCAGCATCACGGCCACCGTGTCGTTCTTGCCGATGCCGCGCCCGGCGAGCGCCGAGGCCAGGCGCCGACAGCGGGTGTAGGTCTGGGCCCAGGTGCGACGAATCGAGCCGTGGATCACGGCGGGGTAGTTGGGGTAAACGCTGGCGGTGCGCTCGATGAAGCTGAGCGGAGACAGGGCAATGTGGTTGACAGCCGCAGGGCCTAGCCCTTGTTCATAGATCGACATGTGCGGGTACTCGGTGGCTGATTGTTAGCTCTATGGTGGCCTTGCAGCGTCGCCGCTGAGGTCGCCTTTTATGTCCGGTGTGCTTTATATAACATTCAGCCATAGATATGGAAGTACAACCTATAGCTTATAGTACATATACTATAGCTTGGTGCAGAGGCTCTAAATGAATGCGGCCTGACACCCGAGGCCGGTATATCCTCAATGCCGCTGTAGGAGCGAGCTTGCTCGCGATGGTCGTTAACGATAACGCGTGTCTACTGACTGAACGCGTCGCTCGTGAGCCCATCGCGAGCAAGCTCGCTCCTACAGTGGACAGCTTTCGCTTAACTGAACGGCATGTTTTCCCAACGAAGCGGACCCGAGATGACCCTGACCCCCGTTCGATTGCACAGCTGGTTGCGCCTGCAGCGCGAAGGTGTGCCCCTGGCCGCCCGAGCCGATGCCTTGTGCCGTGCGCTGCAGGAATGCCCCGAGGTGCGCCGGGCGGTCTATCTGAGCTGGCAAGCCAAATCGCGGATCTACAGTCACGAAGGCGCCGCCCAGCATTTTCCACCGGGCCTGGGTGACCCTTCGCAAGCCAGCGATCAACGGCTGTTCGAGCGCCTGGTCGAGGCGGGACGGCTGGATCTGGCGCAAGTGCGGCAACTCGATTGCTGGCTGGCCGGCCGGCTGCGTCGGGCCGCCATCAGCCACGGCCAGGTATTTGACCTGGCCTTGCAGCCGGATCAGCCGGGGTTGCTGCTGGTGGAGGTGTGCGAGGGCGTGAGCCTGGACTGGCTGGGTTGGGTCCAGGATTTGCTGACGACCTTGCTCAGCAGCGTCAACGGCATGCTGCGCGGCTCGCCGCTGTTGGGCCACGACCCGCAACCGAGTCTGTTGCTCGATGCCCAGGGCCGGCCGCTGGAGTTCAATGCGGCGCTGCTGGCATTGCTCGCGGAAAAGCCGCTGACCGAGCTGCCCGGCTTTCTGCCGGTGAATCACCGGGTGCTGGTGCGCGCCTGTCTCGACCAGCAACGTGCCATCGAAGGGGTCGAGGCCCAGTTCGAAGCGCAGATCCTGATCTGGACCTTTATCCCCGACCCCCAGGACAACCGCGTACTCGCCCGTTGCCGCGACGCCACCGCACAAGTGCTGGCCGAGCGCGAAGCGACCCAGGCGCGTCGGCTGTACCGGCTGATCATCGAAAACACCACCGACCTGATTTCCCGACACACCCCGGACGGGCGCTTTCTCGATGCATCGCCCGCGTCCTGGACCTTGCTCGGCTACTGGCCGGAAGAGTTGCGCGGGCAAATGGCCCAGGGCCTGTTCCATGGCCAGGACCTGGCCAGCCTGGTGCAGCGCGCGCGCGATGCCCTGGAGCAGGACGGTTACCACACCATGACCTATCGCATTCGCCATCGGGACGGGCACTACCTGTGGTTCGAAACCGCCAGCCGGGCAATTCGGGAAACCTACACCGGTGCGGTGGTCGAAGTGGTCAGCGTCTCCCGGGACATCACCGCCCGGGTGCAGGCGGAGGAGACCAAGCGGCGCCTGGCCGAAGTGGTCGAGGTCAACACCGATCCGGTGCTGTTCATCGACCCCGAGGGGCACGTCACTTATCTCAACCCGGCGGCCCGGCGCATCCTCGGGGTCGACGAGCAACAGCCGATGCCGACCCTGGCGCAGCTGTTCGCCAGCAGCGACCTGGCCCGCCTGCAACGCGACGGCTGGAGCGGCGCCGAACGCAACGGGGTGTGGAGCACCGATGCCCGCTTGTTACCCCCGGGCGGCGGCACGTCGGTGCCGGTCTCGCTGGTGCTGCTGGCGCACCGTTCCGCCGGCGGCGAGCGCTATTACTCATTGGTGGCGCGGGACATGACCGAGCACGAACTGCGCGAAGTGCAACAGCGCCGCCATCAGGACGAACTGGCGCACACCGCGCGGCTGGTGACCCTGGGGGAACTGGCCTCGGGCATCGCCCACGAAATCAATCAGCCGTTGGCGGCGGTTGTCAATTATGCCAACGCCAGCCAGCGTTATCTGCAGACGCTGGACTCCAACCCCCAGGCCGCCGCCAGAGTCGCCCAAGGCCTGGAACGCATCACCCACCACGCGACCCATGCCTCGGAGGTCATCCGGCGTTTGCGGGCGTTCCTGCGCAAGGGCCAGCGGCGCATGCAGGCCCTGAATTTCACCGACGTCGCCCGCGAGGCCGTACGCTTGTGCGCCTGGGAAGCGAACAATTGCCAAGTGACAATCGAGGACCGGCTGCCGGATAATCTGCCGCCGGTTTACGCCGACCGGGTGCTGCTGGAGCAGGTCTTGCTCAATCTGCTGCGCAATGCGATCGACGCCAACCGCGAACAGCATCCGGGGCAGCCTTCGTTGATCGTGATGGCGGCTGAGCTGGGCAATGGCGCGACGGTGGAAATCAGCGTGCAGGACCAGGGCCCCGGCGTCAGCGAGCCGGAGCTCGAGCAGATATTCACCCCGTTCTACACCAGCAAGCCCGACGGCCTGGGCCTCGGGCTGTCCATGAGCCGCAGCATCATCGAAGGTTTCGGTGGCGAACTGCAGGCCCGCCGCCAGCCCGTCGGGTTGCTGATGTGTTGCCGCTTGCCGCTGGCCGGTCTGACAAAACAACAACAGGAATAATGCAATGGCAGGTGCGACGGAGCACGTGGTGTATGTGGTCGACGACGATCAAGGCATGCTCGATTCAACGGTCTGGCTCCTGGAATCGGTGGGGCTCAAGGCCTTGCCGTTTACCAGTGGCGCGGAGTTTCTCAGTGCCTGTGATGCGAGTCTCGATGCCTGCGTGCTGCTCGATGTGCGCATGCCCGGCATGGGCGGCTTGAACGTGCAGGAAGAAATGCGCGCCCGGGAGCTGAGCCTGCCGATCATTTTCGTCAGCGGTCACGCCGATGTGCCGATCGTGGTTCGAGCGTTCAAGGCCGGCGCCCATGACTTCATCGAGAAACCCTACAACGAGCAATTGCTGCTGGACAGCGTGCAACAGGCCCTGAGCAACTGCGCGGCCAACCGCTCGGGCAATCAGGGCCACGACGCGTTGCAGGCGCGCCTGCTCACCCTGACGCCACGGGAGCGCGACGTCTTGCTGCCGCTGGTGCAGGGCTACACCACCAAGGAAATTGCCGAGCAACTGGGGGTGAGCGCCAAAACCGTCGATCTGTATCGCTCGCGGGTGATGAAGCGCATGCAGGCCAGCACCTTGCCGGACCTGGTGGGCATGGCGATCGCCGCGCAACTGGTCGATCCGTTGAAGCTGCGTTGAGACCTCGCGTTCTCCATTGAGGGTCTATGCTGGGCTAACCGATCCCCTACCTTGCAGTGATCTGCAAAGAGGCAGCCATGGAGCCCACGTCCTTCCCCGAGAAAGCGCTCACCCGCACACTGATGGATGTCTTGATTCGTGCCGGGCTGATCGTCGTACTGGTGCTGTTCTGCTTCCAGATATTCGCCCCGTTCCGCGACTTGATGCTGTGGTCGCTGATTCTGGCGATCACCCTTTACCCCCTGCAAATACGGCTCAAGGGGTCGCTGGGGCGCAAGGATGGCATGGTTGCGACGCTGATCGTGCTGGTGGCGATCGTTATCCTGATGGTGCCGATCTACCTGTTGGGCATCTCGATTGCCGATTCGGTCGAGCGCACGCTGGAAATCGTCAAGGGCGGCGAGTTTCATATTCCGCCGCCCGCTGAGTCAGTCGCCCAGTGGCCGTTGATCGGCAAGCCGCTCTCGACACTCTGGTTGCAGGCTTCAACCGATCTGCCCGAAGTGACCGCGAAATACCTGCCGCAGATCAAACATGCCAGCCTGAGCCTGTTGAGCAAGCTTGCCGGTGTCGGCATGGGTTTGCTGATGTTCATTGTTGCCTTGATCATCGCCGGGATCTTCATGGCTTATGGTGAAGAGGGCAACCGCAGCGCGATCCAGATCGCATCGCGCCTGAGCGGCCCGGAAAAAGGCCGGAAAATTGCCGCGCTGTGCACCGCCACGATCCGTGCGGTGGCGCTGGGGGTGGTCGGCATCGCCTTCATCCAGATGCTGCTGGTGGGCCTGGGTTTCGTGTTCAAAGGCGTTCCCGGCGCAGGTCTGCTGGCGCTGGCCGTGCTGTTGCTGGGCATCATGCAACTGCCGGCGACCCTGGTCACGCTTCCCGTGATCGCCTACGTGTTCGCCACCGAAGGGGCCAGCACGGCGACGATCGTCTTCGCCATCTATGTCTTCGTCGCCGGCCTGGTAGACAACGTGCTCAAGCCATTGCTGCTGGGCCGCGGTGTCGATGTACCGATGCCGGTGATATTGATCGGCGCGCTGGGCGGCATGGTCACCAGCGGCGTCATCGGGCTGTTCATCGGTCCGGTGGTGCTGGCGGTCGGGTATCAATTATTCTGGCAGTGGGTGCAGGATCGGCCGCAGGACGGAGGAGGGCAGTCGTTGTGAGTGCGCTCATCGCCACCTGATCGACCTCGGTGATATCGGCTACTCGTGGTGCAACACGGAGGAATCAATCATGACCGTGCATGCCTGGGAAAAGCTCTACCTCGATGACCTGAGACTGGGTCAGGAATTTGAAAGCGACCCTGTCCGTGTCGAGCGCGAGCCGATGCTGGCGTTTGCCCGGGCGTTCGACCCGCAACCCTTCCATCTCGATCCTGAAGCGGCCAGCCTGAGCCTGTTCCGCGGCCTGGCGGCCAGTGGCTGGAACACCGCGGCCCTGACCATGAAAATGCTGGTGGCCAGCGTGCCGCTGGCGGACGGGATCATTGGCCTGGGGATCGAACTGAGCTGGCCGACACCGACCTATCCGGACGACGTATTGCGTCTGAAATGCACCGTGCAGGCCATCGAACCCTCCGCGTCCAAACCGGATCGGGGCGTGGTGACGATGTTGATGGAAACCCTGAATCAGAACGACAAGGTGGTGCAGCGCGCGACGGGCAAGCTGTTGGTGTTCAATACTCCGGCGCCTGATTGAACAGTGATCAATCGTTGCCCAGCGGCAGTATCGCTGAGCATCAAGGCAGCCTATACTTCATTTGACTGAAAAAAATGTTCATTTGAAGGTGGTGATCATGAATACCTCGACCGCCGCTCGGCGTCCGGCCGCAAAGAAGGCTGAACCTGGTGAAATCGGGATCGCTGCGTTCTGGCGTTTCAGTTTCAATCGAGAACTGCTCAAGGACTCGGAACGCTTGCAGCAGATCAAGGCGGGTTTTCCAGCGTCTCTGGTCCAGGCATTGCGCCAGACCTTCGACCTGCAGGAGCGCAATGTCGAAACCTTGCTCAACGCCTCGATCTCTACGCTCGAAAGGCGTCGGCGTGAGCGAAAGAACCTGGATTCTGTCGCTTCCGAACGCCTGGATCGCATAGCCACGGTCTTTAATCTGGCCGAAGAGGTGTTCGAGGACAAAGTGAACGCTGCGCACTGGATGTCGACGCCGAACAAAGCGCTCGATGGAATCGCCCCGATCATGCTCTGCGAAACCGAGATCGGCGCCAGGCAGGTTCGGCGAGTGCTGCATGCCCTGGAGTGGGGCGGCGCCGCCTGATGCGGGCCTGGCGCATCGCGAAGGCGAAACGTGCGACCGATCTTTCGGGTATGGGCGCCGCTATCGAGGGTGGGCGCTGGAATGATCAGGATGTGCCTGCCGTCTACATGGGGCTGACACCAGCAATCTGCTGCCTGGAGACATTCGTCCATGCGGGTGGCGAGCCGACATTCCCGATGAAGATCACCTGCTTCGAACTGCCCGACGATCCCGCGTTGTTTTTGCAGCCTGATCCGAAGACGTTGCCGGACGGTTGGGCGAGCCTTCCCGCTGACCGCCCAAGCATGGATTTCGGTACCGCCTGGCTGCGGGCGAACACGCACTTGGGCCTGTTGGTTCCTTCTGCGGTTTTAGCGCTGGAGCGCAATGTGGTGATCAACCCCAATCACCCGGCGGTGAACGAGATCAAAGTGGTCGACGTGTTCGACTTCATGTACGACCCCCGCATGTTTGCGTAGGCGGCGGGTCAGCCGACATCAATGTTGCCTGACCCACCGCCATCGCGAGCAAGCTCCCACAGGGTTCGGCGGTGGCTGCACCATCGCGTGAACACCGCAAACCCCTGTAGGAGCTGGCTTGCCAGCGAAGAGGCCATATCAGCCCTGACGCCGTATCAGGTGATGAAAGTCGGGCGTATCCCGTTGATTGGCTATCAACGCCCCGGCTCACCACAGGTCGCCCAGTGGGCCAATAAGGTTCGTGGCGTGATGCTCGAACGGCTGGGGCCGGTGGTCTGGGAACGTTCGGTGTCCAAGGCCAGTTATGCGCTGGAAGAGCTTGAGGAAACCGCGGGACTCTGGCTGATGAGCCAGCCCAGACCGGAACCTCTCGACCAGGCGGCCCTGGATGAGTTGATGCCGAAGTCGTTGGTCACCACGGTCATGCCGGACAGTGCCTTGATGTAGGGGACGATTTCCAGGGTGCTGGTCCCCGCATCCAGGTAGATCGTCATATCGGCATGCAGCAGCCCGGCGGCGAGTTTGGCCATGGCTTGTTTCTGCGGCAACTCGACCACGGCCTTGAGCTGATGACGGGGTTCACTGTGGAGCTGGCTGGCGATTCGTACCCCACCCGTTACCGAGTAAGCCCGGCCTTCCTGCTCCAGCAACGCGATATCGCGGCGTATGGTCATGTGCGAACAGTCGAGCATGTCCATCAATTGATGAACGCTCAACACCTGATGCTTGCGCAGCTGTCGCAGCAGTGATTCACGGCGCTGTTCAGGAATCATCGGTGAGCCGCTGTCGGCGGCGATGTCCTACTGGCTAGGCATTCGGGCTCCAGGGCAAGGAAAGCCGACGGTAGGGATAGCGGTCAAACAGGGTGGCGAATCCGTAGCAGGATCAGTAGCGACAATAATGGGGGGCGTGGTGTTTCTCCACCAACGGGGATCGGCCGCGCAGGTCCGGTAGCGAAGAGCTGAGTGGGCAATGCAAGGCAGCGATTCCTGTGTAGGAGCTGGCTTGCCAGCGAAGGCGATCTTTCAGTCGACATCTTCATTGACTGATCCACCGCTTTCGCTGGCAAGCCAGCTCCTACAGGGGGGCTCGGCCGTTAGAGGGTGTCGCGGGTGGGTTGGCCGTCCACCAGGCGCTGGATGCCCAGCGGATTGGCATTCTTCAGGGCTTCGGGCAGCAAGCTGTCCGGGTAGTTCTGGAAACACACCGGCCGCAGGAAGCGATCGATCGCCAGGGTACCCACCGACGTCCCGCGCGCATCGGACGTCGCCGGATACGGCCCGCCATGGACCATCGAATCGCAGACTTCCACACCGGTCGGATAACCGTTGAGCAGGATCCGTCCGACCTTCTGTTCCAGCACCGCCGTCAGCTCGCCGAACTGTTCGAAATCTGCCGGCTCGCCAATGATGGTCGCCGTCAGTTGCCCATGCAGCTTGTGCAACGCGGCACTGAGTTGGGCCTGATCGGCGACTTCGACGAACACCGTGGTCGGCCCGAACACTTCCTCTTGCAGCACTTCATCGCCCTCGAGCAACAGGCTGACCTGCGCCTTGAACAGCTGCGGCTGCGCCTGATTCCCCGCCTGCGGGCGGCCGGCCAGGTGTTCGATGCCGGGATGCGCGAGGAGTTTTTGCAGGCCCTTGCCATAGCTGCTCAAGGTGCCGGCGTTGAGCATGGTCTGCGCCGGCTGATCGGCCATCAACCCGGCCACCTGCTGCACGAAGGCGCTGAACTGCGGCGAGCGAATCCCGAGCACCAGGCCCGGATTGGTGCAGAACTGGCCGCAACCCTGTACCACCGAAGCGCTCAGCTCGCGGGCCACGCTTTCAGCGCGCGCGGCCAGGGCCTGGGGCAGCACGATCACCGGGTTGATGCTCGACATTTCGGCGAACACCGGGATCGGCTGGGGACGAGCCGCGGCCATGTCGCACAATGCCCGGCCACCCTTGAGCGAGCCGGTGAAACCGACCGCCTGGATCGCCGGATGCTTGACCAGCGCTTCGCCGACCCCGGCGCCGTAGATCATGTTGAACACGCCCGCCGGCATCGCGGTTTTTTCCGCAGCGCGCAGGATCGCATCGGCGACCCGTTCGGCCGTGGCCATGTGCCCGCTGTGGGCCTTGAACACCACCGGGCAACCGGCGGCCAATGCCGAAGCGGTGTCACCGCCGGCCGTGGAAAAGGCCAGGGGAAAGTTGCTCGCGCCAAACACCGCCACCGGTCCGAGGCCGATGCGGTACTGGCGCAGGTCGGGACGCGGTGCCGGCTGGCGTTCCGGCAAGGCCTGATCGATCCGCGCACCGTAGAAATCACCGCGCCGCAGCACCTTGGCGAACAGCCGCATCTGGCCGCTGGTGCGACCGCGCTCGCCCTGGATCCGTGCAGCCGGCAACGCGGTTTCGCGACAGACCAGGGCGACAAACTCATCGCCCAGGGCATCGAGTTCATCGGCCACCGCGTCGAGAAACTGTGCCCGGCGCTCGGCGCTCAGGCTGCGATAGGCCGGGTAAGCAGCGGCGGCAGCCCTGGCGGCGGCGTCGACTTCTGCCAGGGTGGCTTGGTGGAAATCGTGGGGCAAGGCTTCGCCGGTGCTGGCGTCGACGCTTTTGACGATGACAGTGCCGGCAGCGCTGCGCTGCCCGCCGATGTAGTTGCGGCCGATAATCGTGGACATTTCTGGCTCCAGTAAAGGATGTCCCCTTGCGGGGATGTCAGGACAACAGGGGAGGAGAGCGGGGATTCAGGTGACTGCGCCAATCTGCCAGGGCACAAATTCGTTCTGCCCGTAACCGTGCTGCTCGCTCATGCTGCGTTCGCCCGAAGCAATGCGCAGCATGAGTTTGAAGATGGCTTCACCGCATTCTTCGATGGTCAGGGTGTCTTCGGCGATTTCGCCGCAGTTGATGTCCATGTCTTCGCGTTGGCGGTTCCACAAGGCGCTGTTGGTCGCCAGTTTGATCGACGGCGAGGGCGCGCAACCATAGGCAGAGCCACGTCCGGTGGTGAAGGCGATCAGGTTGGCGCCACCGGCGACCTGGCCGGTAGCCGACACCGGGTCGTAGCCTGGGGTGTCCATGAACACCAGGCCTTTGGCGCTGACCACCTGGGCGTACTCATAGACATCCACCAGGTTGCTGGAGCCTGCCTTGGCGACAGCCCCCAGGGATTTTTCGAGGATGGTGGTCAAGCCGCCGACCTTGTTTCCGGCCGAAGGGTTGTTGTTCAGCTCTGCGCCCATGCGTGCGCAATACGCTTCCCACCAATGGATCCGGGCAATCAGTTTTTCGCCCACCGCGCGGTTGACGGCCCGGCGGGTCAGCAGGTGTTCGGCGCCATAGATTTCCGGGGTTTCCGACAGGATGGCCGTACCCCCGCAGGCCACCAGGCGATCCACGGCATTACCCAGCGCAGGGTTGGCGGTAATTCCGGAATAACCATCCGAGCCGCCACATTGCAAGCCAATCACCAGGTGCCGGGCACTCACGGGTTCGCGCTTGACCTGGTTGGCCCCCTCAAGCAACGTCTTGACCTGGGCGATGCCGCTGGCGACCGCTTTGGCGGTACCGCCGCTGTCCTGGATGCTGAAGGTGCGCAGGGTATCGCTGCGGCTCAGGCCCTGAGTGCTGAGCAACCCTTCGATCTGATTGGTTTCGCAGCCCAGACCGATCACCAGCACGGCGGCAAAATTGGCGTGGGTGGCGTAGCCGGCCAATGTCCGGCGCAACAGGGCCAGGCCTTCGCCAGCGGGGTCCACGGCGCAGCCGGCGGAATGGGTCAGGGCCACTACACCATCGACGTTGGGGTACGCCAGTAGCGCGGCAGGGTTGATGTCGCGCCGGAAGTGGTCGGCGATGGCACGGGCGACGGTGGCCGAGCAATTGACCGAGGTCAGGATACCGATGTAGTTGCGAGTCGCCACTCGACCATCCTGGCGCACGATCCCCATGAACACGGGCTCGTCGTTCAAGGGCTGGTCGGGCTTGACATCGACGCTGAAGGCATAGTCGCGGGCGAAATCGCCCATGGTCAGGTTGTGCACATGCACGTGATCGCCGGCTTCGACAACCCCGGTGGAAAAACCGATGATCTGTCCGTAGCGACGCAAGGGCTGGCCGGCTTCGACTCGGCGTGCGGCGATCTTGTGGCCGGCGGGTACCGGCTGGCGTACGGTCACGCCTTCCTGCTCGAGTACTTCACCCGCCACCAACGGCCGACGGGCGATCAACACATCGTCCAGAGGATTGAGGCGCAGCACGGCGGCTGCCCCGGTTTTCATGATCAAATGCATCGCAAACTCACTGGCTATGAAGCGGTGGGGGTCGCTGGCAAACGGGCTGCGCCTTACCTTTGTTGCCGCACTATAAGAGCCCCGGGACAGCGTTGCCTAATGAGACCTTTGGATTGATCGATAACCTTTTCTCATTGGTTCAAGGATTTTTGAGTGAAATATCGCTCATCGGTCGCCGGCTTCCCGTCGCAGCCGGGCGAATTCCAGCAAGGTGTCGGCGAATTCCCGGGCCGCTTCGGACAGCGGCTCGTCCTTGCGCGTGATGACGCCGTAGTCCTGGGGTTCGACCTTGAACGGCGTGTTGAGCACCTTGAGCAAACCGCTCTGGACCTGGGGCTGGACCATGGACTCGGGCAACATCGCGAGCATCGGTCCCGATTGCAGGAGTTGCAGGAAGGTCGGCATCGAGATGGTTTCGACGGTGTTGGTCGGAATGCGTACATTGAACTCGGTGAAGGCACTTTCCATCCGTCGACGGATAGGGGCGTTGAAGGGGTACATGACCCAGGGCCAATCGCCGAGCTGGTCGGTCGCCACTTCGTCGAACTGTGCGAGCGGATGGCGGCTGTTGACCACCAGGCAAAAGGGCTCGGGCCCCAGCGCGCGATATTCGAACGGCTGCTGGTAACGTTCATCGGTGAAGCGGGCAATGATCAGGTCGAGCTTTTTATGCTGGAGCATCTCCAGCAGTTGGTTGCTGGTTTGCTCGATCACTTCGATGGACAGCATCGGGCGATCCAGCTTGATCCGGGTGATGGCCTCGGGCAGCACGACCGAGGTCGCGGCGAATATCGCGCCGACTTTCAAATGGCCATGTCCGCCTTTGCGCAGCTTATTAAGCTGATCGACGAAGGATTGCGTGTCGTCCAGGGTCATCCGCGCATAGCGCACCACAAACTCGCCGAGCTCGGTCAGGACCATGCTGCGGGTTTGCCGTTCGAACAAGGCAAAGCCGAGCAACAGTTCGATGTCGCGCAACATCTTGCTGATGGCGGGCTGGGTCAGGTTCATCAGCTCGGCAGTCGTATGCATGTTGCGCGTCCGGGCCAACGTATCGACCAGCACCAGGTGCTTGATCTTGAGCCATTTGCTGACGCTGGCGTATGAAATCTCGTCGTTTTCCATGGAACGCTCAATTCGGTTGATAACGAAACGATATCAAATGCTGAGAATATGTCATTGGGATTTATCAACCCAGTCCACTAGTTTTGCCCGGTCGTCATCGAATTTGACCTGGACCTGCATATGCCAAAGCTGAAATTGACCTGTAACAACACCCTCCCGATCGACGGGCTGGAAGGCACCCTGATCGGTCGTGCCTGGGTGCCGGGAGAGACTGCTGGCCCGTCGCCAGTGGTGCTGCGCGCCGATGGCGTGTTTGATCTGTCGCAGCACTTCCCGACCTTGAGCGATTTGCTCGAGAGCCCGTCGCCACTCGAGGCTGTGCGCAGTGCTCGCGGCCGATTCATCGGCAGTGTTGAAGAACTGTTGGCCAATACCGGAGTGGACTGCGATCCCGCCAGCGCTTTTCTGCTGCCGCCGGCTGACCTGCAGGTGATCAAGGCCGCCGGGGTGACGTTTGCCTCCAGTATGATCGAGCGGGTGATTGAAGAGCAGGCCGGTGGTGATGCGGTCAAGGCCGAGAGCGTGCGCAGCGTGGTCAAGGCGGCTATCGGTGATAACCTGCGCTCGATCAAACCGGGTTCGAGTGAAGCGGCGCGATTAAAGACCGTGTTGATCGGGCAGGGGTTGTGGTCGCAATACCTGGAAGTGGGCATCGGCCCTGATGCCGAAATTTTCACCAAGGCACCGGTCCTGGCTTCCGTCGGCAGCGGCAATGAGGTCGGTATTCACCCCGAGTCCAAATGGAACAACCCGGAGCCGGAAATCGTCCTGGCGGTCAACAGCCATGGCCGGATCCTCGGCGCGACGCTGGGCAACGACGTCAATCTGCGCGACTTCGAAGGCCGTAGCGCCTTGTTGCTGAGCAAGGCCAAGGACAACAATGCGTCTTGCGCGATCGGCCCGTTCATTCGCCTGTTCGACGAAGGCTTTACGCTGGATGACGTGCGCCGCTGCGTGGTCGACCTGGTGGTCGAAGGCGATGACGGTTTCGTCCTGCGCGGCAGCAGTTCGATGGCGCAGATCAGTCGCGACCCGCTGGAACTGGTGGCCCAGACCGTGGGCAGCAATCACCAGTACCCGGATGGCTTCATGCTGTTCCTCGGCACCCTGTTTGCGCCGACCCAGGATCGTGAGGAGCAGGGCAGTGGCTTCACGCACAAGCAGGGCGACAGCGTCAGCATCGGCAGTCCGTTGCTGGGTACCCTGCACAATCGCGTCACCTGCAGCGATCAGGCCACGCCATGGACATACGGCCTGCGTGCATTGATGGGCAACCTGGCGGCTCGCGGACTGGTGACAGGCAAATCACACCACTGATTGGCCTGCCAGAAGTTGCTGGCAGATAAAAACAGCGGTCGCTGGACAATAATAACAAGGCACAAAAATCATGAGCAAAAACACAACAAGAGCCGATCACGCGGCTGCCATCGAGAGCGCCATCGCCAAGTGCCGATGGAAGCTGTTGCCGTTCCTGGCGTTGATGTTTGCCCTGGCAATGATCGATCGCTCCAATGTCGGTTTCGCCAAGGCCGCGCTGCAAACCGATATCGGGTTGAGCAATGCCGCCTTCGCCCTGGGCGCGGGTATTTTCTTTATTGGTTATGCGATCTTCGAAGTTCCCAGCAACCTGATGTTGCACCGGGTCGGTGCACGGCTCTGGCTGAGCCGGATCATGATCACCTGGGGGCTGGTGTCCGCCGCCATGATGTTCACCCGGGATGAAACAACGTTTTACGTGCTGCGCTTTCTGCTCGGCGTGGCCGAAGCGGGCTTTTCCCCGGGTGTGATCCTGTACCTGACCTACTGGTTTCCCGCCCAGCGTCGCGGCCAGGCCATCGGCATCTACTATTTCGGCTTGCCGATGGCCCTGATGCTGGGCAGTCCGCTGTCGGGCTGGTTGCTGGAAATGCATGACATGTTCAACCTGACCAACTGGCAGTGGATGTTCCTCGTGGAAGGCCTGGCGGCTGTCGTCGTGGGGATCATTGCGCTGTTCTACCTCAAGAGCAAACCACAGGACGCCCCTTGGCTGACCCGCGAGGAGAAGGCGGCCCTGAGCCAGGAGCTGGAAGCTGAAGACAAGCTCAAACTGGCCCATGGCCCGAGCAACCTGCTGGGCCTGGTGCGCAACAAGCGAGTGCTGAAGTTCATCCTGATCTACTTCAGCGTCCAGGTCAGCGTGTATGGGGTCATCTTTTACCTGCCGACGCGGATCGCCGAGCTGCTGGGCACCACCGTCGGGTTCAAGGTGGGCATGTTCATTTCGCTGCCGTGGCTGTGCGCCGCCGTCGCCATGTACTTCGTGACGCGGTATGCCGACCGGCATGGGGCGCACCTGAAAATGGCGATGTGCATGCTGGGCATGGCAGCCTTGGGTATTGCCGCCTCGGCATTGCTCAACAGTTTTGCCCCGGTACTGCTGGCATTCTGCTTCGCAGCGGCCGGTTTCGTGACGGTTCAGCCGCTGTTCTGGACCCTGCCTACCGGCTATCTGGGAGGGGTCGCCGCAGCAGGCGGTATTGCGCTGATCGGTTCCATGGGCAATATCGGCGGCTTCGTCGCGCCCATGCTCAAGGCCAATATGGAGGTCTGGTTCACCGATCCCCGTGCAGGCATGTTGTCACTGTCGGCGGCGGGGCTGGTGGGGGTGTATCTGCTATGGACGTTGCGGACGCCGAAGGGGCCATCGCGGGTTGAGCAAAGCCCTTTGGACGGGGTGGCGAGTCGGGGCCGGGCAGCTTCGAACGGGTGAAAGGAACAGTTCGCCCATAGATAGATAAAAAATCGCCGAAGCCCTCAGGGCTTCGGCTTTTTTTGTTCATTCAAAATAAAACGTCCTGAAATACGGAAATTTCCGACGTGATCAGTGGATTTTTCCGGCATTCATTCTTGCCCCTTCTTGTTAGTGTGCCCGCCAATTTCGCGTGCACAGACCATGGACGGTTTGGACATCGCGCTTCATTTCCTCTCTGCTTAAGGAAAAGCGTATGTTCCAGTCGGCCAATACGGCGCATTTTTCGTTGCACATCCCCACGGTTCGTAACGATTTCAACGTCCTCGCCTTTGACGGTGTCGAGGCCATCAGCGCCTTGTATGCGATCCACGTGGAACTGGTCAGCGAACACCCGGATTTCGATCTGGAGAGCCTGCTCGGCCAGCCCGCGTTTCTCCAGTTCGGTCTTGATGGCGAAGGCCTTCATGGCCGTATCGAAGACGTATTGGTGGGGGAGGCCGGCAAGCGCCTGACCCGTTATCACCTGACCCTGGTCCCGGCGTTGCACTACCTGCAATTCAGCCACAACCAGCGGATTTTCCAGCACCTGACCGTGCCGCAAATCATCGCTCAGGTGTTCAAGGGCCACGGCATTCAGGCCGATGCGTTTGCCTTCCATGTCAGCACCAGTCCCGAGCGCGAGTACTGCACGCAATACGGGGAAAGCGACTTCGAGTTCGTCCAGCGCCTGTGCGCCGAGGACGGCATCGCCTGGCATCATCAGCATTCGCCAGACGGTCATCTGCTGGTGTTCAGCGACGACCAGACCTGGTTCCCCAAACTGGGCGAAACCCCTTATCAGCAAGACTCCGGCATGGTGGCGGACAACCCGGTCGTCAGCCAGTTTTCCCTGCGTCTCAGCACCCGCACCAGCACGGTCACGCGCCGGGACTATGACCTGAAACGGCCGAGTCTGCTGCTGGAGAGCCGCTTCAGCGCCGAGTTCAGCCCTGAGCTGGAAGACTATCGTTACCCGGTGTTCATCAAGAACGAAAGCCGCGGCAAACAACTCGCTCGCCAAGCCTTGGAGCGGCACCGTGCCGATTACCGGTTGGCCGAGGGCAAGAGTGATCAACCCGCGCTGCGCAGCGGTTACTTCTTCGACTTGACCGAACACCCGCGCAAAACCTGCAACGATTTGTGGTTGCTGGTAAGCCTTCATCACGTTGGGCGACAACCTCAATCACTGGAAGAGGCCATCACCAGCGACGTCAAACCTGAAGACGACTTTACCCAAGGCTATCGCAACAGTTTCAGCGCCATTCCCTGGGACGTGTTTTATCGGCCACCGATACCTGCACAAAGACCGGCGCTGGTCAGCCAGACCGCCCGGGTCACCGGGCCTGCCGGCGAAGAGATTTATTGTGATGAGCATGGCCGTGTCCGGGTCGAGCTACCTTGGGATCGGGCCGAACTCAACAGCGAAAAAAGCAGCTGCTGGCTGCGGGTTTCATCCAGTTGGGCGGGAGAAAACTTTGGCGCGGTGACCATCCCGCGCATCGGCATGGAAGTCGTCGTCACCTACCTGGAAGGTGATCCCGACCAACCGTTGATCACCGGGTGTGTGGTCAACAAAGTCAACTCCGCAGCGCATCCATTGCCCGAGCACAAAACCAAAACCGTCTTGCGCAGCCACAGCTCCCCGCACACCGGGGGTTACAACGAGCTGTCGCTGGACGACCGCGCCGGGCAGGAACAAATCTACTTGCGGGCGCAGCGCGATATCGAGCAACTGATCCTCAACGATAGCGACACCAAAATTGGCAATGACCGTCGCGAACAGATCACTCGCGACAGCCACAGCCTGATCAGCAACGACCGTTTCGAACAGGTGGACCACCACAGCGCCAGCCTGATCAAGGGCGACGAGTTGCACACCACCCAAGGCGTGCGCAACACCGTGATCGGCGGCGATGAACTGATCACCATCACCGGCAACAGCAGCACGACGGCAGGCGGCACCTTGGTGATCCAGGCCGGTGCGCAGGCCCACGTCACCGCGGCCAACGTGGTGATCGATGCGGGGATGAGCCTGACGCTCAAGGCCGGCGGTCATTACATCGTGATCAATTCGGGCGGAATTTTCAGCAGTGTGGCCATTGTCCAGGGTGGGGTACCCATGGCGGGTCTCCCGCCACTCCTGGCGTTGTCGGCTGAACAAGCTGCATCAGTCGCCCTTCAAGTGCCCTTGTTACCTCAGACGCAGCGTTTGGCCCTGATGGCCCAAAAGCCGATCTGTGCGGTTTGCGAAGCCGCTCAACAACAGCGTGGTCAAGCCAATGTTTGAATTACCGCCTCTGCCTGACGATTTGCCTTGGACGATGCCTGGCTACTTGCTCCTTGATGGTGTCAGCGCGTCAAACCTGGCGCAGCGTCTGCTCCCCTGGGATAACCCGGCGTATTGCCTGTACCGAGGCTCGCGCTGGCAGGAATTGTCGGACATTTCGCCGTATTTGATCTCGCTCAAAGGTGCGCACGATCCACTGCTGGCGTATTACCAGGAAAACGCCGCACTTGAATGGGGCTATCTGCTGTTCAGTGAGGTTGACGCGCTGATGCTCTGTCAGCATTGGCGTCGCCTGCTGACCGTCGAACACCCGAGTGGTATTGAGCTAATGCCGCGTATAGCCGACCCAGCGGTCATCCATCAATTGCTCGGTCTTGCACAGAAAGCGCAGACCGCACGCTGGTTTGGCCCCATTGAACACGTGTGTTTGCCCGATAGTCTTCAAGCGACCTGGCACCTGCATGCACGTCCCGATCACGCCGCGCCAGACTCCGCCGACACCTATCGGCTGACAGACCAGGAACTCACGGCGCTGGGGGGTGTTGAATTCCGTTGTTCGGTATTTGGCTTGAGTGATCACTTGCACACGTATTTTCCCGAGTTTATGGCGTCATACCCGGTGCGAGAGCACCTGCGTTATGCCCAACAAGTGGCTCAAGAGGCTTACCGGCAGGGCTTCACGTCGGAGCAGGAAATCACCCTCTACGCCAATGTTCTCGGTTATTTGGCCGGGCAACCGTTGGCCGATCACCCCGACATCGTCGAGCTGCTGACGGTATCCACGGCGCAATCCCCCTTGAAGCGTTTGCAACGCGCTGCCGAACTGGCTCAAAGCCGTGCCGCCGACCCACAAGGAAATCGACTGTGACCGCCCGACAACCGCCAAAAATCTGTGCCAACACCGCCGCCATGGCCAAGAGTGCCAAGGACGTCCGTTCACCCATCGGGCTGTGCCCCTTGATGGGCCAGAAAGTGCAGCTGCTGCCGCTGCGCTACGGTCTGGTCGAAAGCCTCGACCCCTCGTCCGAACTGACCCTGCCGTTCTCACTGGACAGTCAGCCCCTGGGCATCCGCCTACTGCGTGACGGCTACCTGTACATCATCGATAACGGCACCGGCTATCTACACGAATACCGCATTGAACAAGGACAGATCAGCAAATTGCTGTGGCAGGGCCCGGAAGTGGCTGGCGATACGCGCACCACGTCGGTTGGCGAGCCGCATTTGGTCTTCACCCGACAACACGTGTTATTTGCCAGCTATTCGGAAATTCAGTGGACGGCTTACAAGTGTTCGCAAGTGCTCAAGGACAACATCGAGCGTGAGCGCTTGATGCAACGCATCGAGCCGGCCAGTGCCTGTCCGGCCAATGGCGGTCCCGACTTGTTGAGTAAACAGCAGGCTGGAAAGTGGCTGGGGGAAGTGGCGCAGCACACCCCGAACACCAAGGCATTGCCCGAAGGCGCCGACCCGCAAGAGCGTCAGCCCTACGGCTGGGAAGACACGCCGCTGTTTAAGGAAACTGCGATTGAAGCGCTCACCAGCAAAGTGCTCGGTCCTTATCAGGACGATTACCTGTTTTTGGTCTTGCGCGATGACATTGGCGTCATGCGCGATCTGGCCAGCGCACAACTGAAGGTGGCCGACTGGATTGAGCAATGGAGCGCCGACGATGCCGCCCAGCGCCAATACCTCACCGGCGCCTACATCCAGTCTTTGTATGAGATGAGTCCGGCGCGTCTGGAGGCCTTGGCCAACACGGATCCCGATGTCAAAGCCCTGCAGGAGGACCTCAACCCGCAACAGCAAACAGCAGTTCATGATTACTTACGGGCCAAACGCGAACATAACGGGCAGTCAATCTATGGCGACGAACAGTATTGGCGAAAGGCGACAAGCAGCCCTTACGCACGCGCCTTCGTCAACCTGCTCGATGGCCTGGGCGAAGTGCTTTGGCAAAAACATCGAAGCACCATCGCCGCCCTCCACGTGCGAACCTGGGAAGCGTTGTACGGCGAGGCCATCGGGGAGCGTGGCATTGATCACCTAATCAACCGGGCGGACATGCAAGCGTTCGTCCGCCAGCAGCAAACGCTACTCAGCCATTGGCAAAAGCGCCTTCAGACCATTCGCGAAGATCGCTTGAACATGATTACCGGTGGCTACTTTCACCGTGCCGCCTGGTATTACGATTTCGAGCAAAACGCGCAAATCCAGCATCGCCTGGAAGCCGAATTCGTCTGCGTGGCGGCCCTGTGCGGTAATCGCGCCGCGACTGAAAAACTCGCCGCCTTCCTCGAGCAACACCCGCTCACCGTCGTGCCGGGGCTGGAAACCCTGACCCTCGCCGATCAACTGGATGTGAGCAAGAAGCTCCTGGATCTGAGCAACTTCTCGATCCGGGTCGCCACGGCGCAGGACAGTCTGGCCAGCGTCAATGCGCTGGCCAATCAATTCAACAGCCTGATGACCGAACGGCTGCCCAACTATGTGGATCTGAATACGCGATTCAGGGGGCTGCAGAGTTTATTGGATGGGGCGTATAACCCGGCCAGGCAACTAAAGAATGCGGATAAACTCGATTTAGCACTTCGCGATTTTCATCTAGGAAATCATGTAGACCCCCACAGCTTCCTCCGTGACCTCGGCAAGCCGGCACGCCTGCAACTGTTGCGCGAATTTTCCCGCAGCGGCTTGACCCTGCGGGCGGCGTCGGCTTACGAAATCCAGGCGTTCAACCAGACCCGGGATGCCGCCCTCGACCTGCGTGGCCAGCTCAAGGAGACTTACAAACTGCGCCATCGTGAGTTGTCGCGGCAACTCTACGGCTTGACCGCACCGGGCAGCGAGCAGGTTTACAACCAGCGCATCAATCAACTCAAGGCCAGGCTCGCGCCGTTGGAAGACAGCCTCAGCCGGGCCTTGACCGTCGGCAGTGGCAGCGGCAGTCCGGGGCAAATCGGCACAGTGGTCGATGGCATGGCGCCGCCACTGCGTGATGAAATGCACCGTACTGTGCGGGACTTCCGCGCGACGGGGACGTTTGGCAAACCGCTGAGTAGCGCCCTGAAATCCGGAGGGGACGGGATTGCGCTGTTGCTGTTTGTGTATCAGGGGCAGAAGTTTGTTGAGGCGTTGAGTGCGCTTGGTAAAAAAACTGATCGTTCGTTATCAGACTTGGGAGTTTTCGTTGAGGCATTCGTTGTGATGTCGGCTGCCGGGTTTGCCGCGGTACAGGGCTTGTCAATAACGATCTTGCAGGCGCATATCGAACAAATGGACAGTGCCACCGGCAAGCTCAACACCATGAGCCGCCTGGGACGCTGGGCGGGCGCTACAGGTTTTGGAGCATTCTTTTTTGGTGGTGTGGCTGCCCTTACCGATTCCGTTAAACACTCTCGGCAATGGACTAAAGCACTGGCTGAAGGCAATCCCCAGGGCTTGGCGGCCACGACCCTGCAAATCGCTGGCGACGGCATTCTCGTGGGCACCAACACCTGGGGCGCCAGACACACGACGTCGATCATCAGCCAGATCCTCAAGAAACCCGTCGAACTGCGGGCCCTGGCCTGGGCCGAAGCCAGTCCTCGGCTTGTGAGCATTGGCGTCAAAGCCAATCTGGTCGGTTTGATCGGCACGGCCCTGCAACTGACGGGCGAAGGTTTCTACAACTACTTCAACCTGGACGCATTGCAAAAATGGCTGCAAGCCAGTGCCTGGGGGACGCAAAACCTGCAGCGCAGCCTGCCCGAGGACTGGAGCGCCCTGGCCAGGGTAGTGCAACAACCGACCTGTGAGCTGGTGCGCGAAGGCCAGCGCACGTACCTGCAACTGCGACTGCCCGGTGTCCGCACCCGGGAAATGGACAGTCGCCAATTGCAGTTGCAGGCCTATCAGCAAACCCGCGATCGGGATCTACCTCGGCCCTACAGTCCGCACTTACCGCCCGCCCGCTGGCAGGAAAGCAGCGCGGCATGGGCTGCTGTTGCCGTTGTCGTCAGCCGGGAAGAAGAGGCGCTGACCCTTCAGCTGCCGATCGGCGAAGCCCAGCAAACGTCGGATTTCGCCCTGGCCCTCAACATCGGTTATCAACTGGAAGCCGAGCGCGAGTTGATTCACCGCACCTGTTTTGTCCTGCGCGACCTGCGCATCGCGACGGAGCGAGGCGTACGGTTGCCGGCCCAGGGTCGGTTTACGCTCGACGCCGTGGAAACCTTGCCCAGTGGCACAGGCAAGGCCCCTTACTGGTTTTTCACCCGAGACGAAATGGCGGCGATCGATGATTAGCAGACTGTTCAAACGCAAAAAACCGCCAGACACCTCAGAGTCGGCTCTGGACATTCGCAGCCAACGGCCTCGTGCCGGGGAGTTGCGGGTCAGGGGCTTGAATGAAACCCTGTTTTTAGCGCCGTTGCCGGTGTACACCGGGCAGGCGCAAGTCTCTCGGCGTAATTTTTCGGCGATGAACGAGACCTACCTGGAGTTGGGGGGGAGTAACCGGGGGATAGTGGAACAGGGGAAAATCCTGGCTACTGGAATTTGGTTTGTTTTGTTTACAGCTTTTGTTATGCCCGTGCTTATTTGTCTATGGCTTGTTGCTTTTAGCCCTCCGGAGATTGACCGACAGTTTTTCGATATTGTCGGGGATGCTGTGCAGGTATTCGCCACAGGATCTCTCACAGCCATCCTCCCCATCGGCGCCTTCATCTACGGCATGCTCTCCAACGTCCGAACCCTGGCCAAAAGCTACCCGGTCCGCTTCAACCGCCAACGCCGCGAAGTCTGCTATATCGACGACACCACCCATCGGGTGCTGATCGTGCCTTGGGAGAGCGTGGTGGCCTGGGTCGCCCGCAGCCAGGGCGTGACCAGTTACGGCGCGATGCGTGATTACACCTTCGGCATGGGGCTGGAAGACGAAGAACGCGACACCGTGCAGTTTATATTGTCGGCCCAACCCAGCGATGCGCATGCGCTGGGCATGTGGACGTCGATCCGCAACTACATGGAGGACGGGGAACTGGTCGATACGCCCAACCCCATGTTTGCCATATTGAACATCACCCTGTCCGAGGACGAGCTCAAACCTTATGAAGGACTGCACACCTTTGAAGTCGAACGGCTCGATGCCAGGTTTATGGGCGATCTCGATGACGCCATGGATGACGCATACCGCAAACGTTATGGCTACCCCCAGCCCACAAAATGGCCCCTGCGCTGGTGGTACGTTCGTCGAGTGTTGACCTTCTGGAAAATGCCCTACCTGATCGCCGAATGGGCCCACCGCAAGGGCCGCCCGACCCTGCCTGAAAGCGTGCAAGCCTGGTCGCAACCGCTGCCCCCCGAACAATGGGCCCAGCCCAGCCCCGCCCTGCAAAAAGCCAACGTTCAGGTCAAGACCGCCATGGACAAAAAAGGCGCGAACTTCGTCGACGCCTGCAAGGCGGCGGGGCTGCATTGAACCCGCCGCCATACCTGGCCTGGTAGCCGACTGATTTGGCGCTAGCGGAACAGAGGGGGCGCGAAGCGATCTTGATCTAAAACCAGTAGCGCTCGCACCTGTCCTTAAATAAAAAACGCCCAGTGCGGTGCATCGGGCGTTAGGGTGAAACAGATGTAAACCTATTTCAGGACTAGACATTATATCTAGGGTGTTACCTGATAACCGCGCTGCTGCATGCAACTGGCGTAGGCGGAAGAAGCGGCAGCCGTATTCTGTTCAGCACTGCGGCGATCCTGGCGACGGTCCTGACGTTGCCGGGCTCCGCCGACCACCGCGCCGGCCACCGCGGCATCCTTGGCTTTGTTCTGCCTATATTCCTGTTTGACATCGTCATCGACCCGGTCATAAAACTCGTCATGCTGACGACCGCGCGCCCCGGCCACCGCTGCGCCCGCGACTGCACCCGTGGCGGCACCACGGACCCGTCCACCTGATTGAGGGCTGGTGCTGGTGGTACCGCCGGCCTGAGCCTGGCACGCGCCTATGTCTTGCTGGATGATGTCCGGGGACTGCCCTTTGAGCGGCGTCACGGTCTCGGCCGTGGCGCACAGGCAGACCATGGAGAGCATCGTTGCGATGCAGGGTGAGAAGGACGTTTTCATAAAGACTCCACTGCTGACGAAGTGCCCTGGCGTTGCGGCCCCCGGGAGGACGCGCTGTAGCCTGGTTTGCACCCCTGACCGGATGTTCTACGTTAGGCCGCTTCTGCATTGACGACCCGCGCTTTTCGAATAAAACCCGCCACACCGACCATTGCGGCAAGGGCTACCAACAGCCAGGAGCCCAACATCACACAGAGAATGATGATCCCCAACTTGAAGCGCCAGCCGGCTGAATGGGCCTCCACAGTAGCCTGGGTCGTATTCATGGGGATCGTACCTGTTAACCGGTCGCTGCAGAGGCGGCGGTGTTTAAAAAGCTTAGCAGCCGTTTGCCCGTTTGGGCGTCTATGCTCCAGTGAACTTCGTCGGCCGGGAACAGCGTAAATGCAGTCACGTAGAGCCTTGCTGTTTCGGCCAGGCCGGCTCCTGCTGCTTGGTGCACTGGGTCTTTGCGGCTGCGTACGACTCGGGCCGGATTTCCAGGCGCCTGGCGAGGCCTGGGTCAAACACTGGGGTAGCCCGGCCCTCGAGCAATCCAGTCAACGCAGCCTGAACCCGGATCTGCGGCAGTGGTGGCAAGTCTTCGCCGATCCGGTCCTGGACCAGTTGATTGCCGAAGCCGATGCGCACAACGCCGACCTGGAAATCGCCGGTCTGCGGGTGATGGAAGCCCGCGCCCAGCTGGGTATCGCGCAAAGCGGACGTTACCCGCAGATGCAGCAGGCCAGCGCCGACAGCCTGTACATCAACCGTCGGCAATTCGGTGGCAGCAACCCGCAGGACAGTCATTTCTGGCAACACAGCGCTGCCTTCGACATCGGCTGGGAGCTGGACTTCTGGGGGCGCTTCAGTCGCGCCATCGAGTCGTCCGACGCCAGCTACTTCGCTGCCCAGGCCAACTATGAAGACGTGCTGGTGTTGCTGCGCGCGCAAGTGGCCGAGACCTATTTCTCGCTGCGCACCACTGAAGCCCGTTTGCGTGTTGCCCGGGAAAACGCCGAGCAGCAAAAGCGCAACTTCGAGATCACCGAAAAGCTGTTCAACAGTGGCCAGCAGGCCGAACTCGACCTGCAACAGGCCAAGACCCAGTACCTGGGCACCTTGAGCACCATTCCCAATTTCGAGGATCAGTTGCAGCGCACCCGTAATGCCTTGGCGGTGCTGATCGGGCAACCGCCGGGCGCATTGCCGCAGCTGACCGAGCATCCAGGACTGATTCCGCTGGTCGATCGCGCGGTGCTGCAGGACGTGCCGGCCAACCTGTTGCTGCGCCGGCCCGATGTGCGCGCCGCCGAGCTGAATGTCGCCGCCCAGTCCGCGCTGATCGGCGTGGCCGTTACCGACTTCTATCCATCGCTGACATTGCTTGGCAGCATCGTCTGGTCGGCCGACACCCTCAGTGGCACCTCGCGCAGCCTGGATTTTATCGGCGGCCCCAGCCTGCGCTGGAACCTGTTCGATCACGGCCAGATCAGCAACAACGTGCGGGTGCAGGACGCGCGGTTGCAGCAGTTGATCGAGGCTTACCGCGACAAGGTCCGCCAGGCTGCACGGGAAGCGGATGATGCTGCCTTTGGCCTGATCAAATCCCTGGAGCGCGAACGCATCCTCGGTGAAGCCGAATTGTCCGCCAAGCGGTCGCTGGTGCTGGCCAGCGTGCAGTACCGCGAAGGCTACTCGGACTTTCAGCGGGTGCTGGATGCGCAGCGGGCCTTGCTCGAGCAACAGGACAACTACCTGGTGGCCCGCAGCAATGCGGTGAGCAATGCGATCGCCTTGTACAAAGCCCTCGGCGGTGGCTGGTACAGCCCCCGCCCGACAGTGGATCCGGCGACTCGCCAACAGATGGAACAACGCACCGACTGGGGTGATCTGCTGGAGGAGTCTGCCACCCCGGCACCCGCCTTTCCGATGTCTTACCAGGAACAAGCACCATGAGTGAAGCTCCGCGGCCCGCGTCCGAGACACCTGTCAGCCCGGCACCGGCACCTGTCGCCGACCCGACAAAAAAAGGCATCAAGTGGGTGCTGCTGGTGATCCTCCTGAGCCTGGCCTGGTACCTGTTGGCCGACCGATACACGCCCTATACGCAACAGGCCCGGGTGGGCGCCTTTGTGATTCCGGTGGCCTCGGAGGTGGCGGGGCGGGTGACCCGGGTCAACGTGCGCAACAACCAGGACGTCAAGGCCGGTGAACTGCTGTTCGAGGTCGACCCGCAGCCGTACCAGATTGCCGTCGACCGTGCGCGCGCCGACCTTGAATCGACCCGCCGGCAGATCGGCGCCAGCACCGCCGGCATTGCGGCCGCGCAAGCCAACTTGCGCGCCGCCCAGGCCAATGAGCTCAAGGCGCGGCAGGACAATCAGCGCCTGGAAGGCTTGTACCGCGAAGACCCCGGGACCATTTCCGTGCGCCTGCTGGAAGTGTCGCGCTCCACCCGCGAACAGGCGATCAGCCAGGTCGCCGCCGCCCGTGCCGAAGTGCAGCGCGCGCGTGAACAGGAGGGCGGCAGCGACGAAGACAACGCCACGTTGCGCAGCGCGGCCGCGGCGCTGTCAAAAGCCGAGCTGGACTTGGCCAACACGCAGATCCGCGCCCGCTCATCCGGGCTGGTCACCGATTTGCGCACCGATGTCGGGCAGTTTGCCGGGGCCGGCAGCCCGGTGATGACCCTGATCGCCATCCATGATGTATGGATCAGTGCCGACATGACCGAGAACAACCTCGGCCTGGTCAAGCCCGATACGCCAGTGACGATTGTGCTGGACGCGTTGCCGGGCGAGCTGTTCGAGGGGCGTGTGCGCAGTGTCGGCTACGGCGTCAGTGTCGGCCAGACACCCGCGCCCGGCACGCTGCCCAGCGTGCAGAACAGCCGTGACTGGCTGCGCCCGGCGCAACGTTTTCCGGTGATCATCGAGTTTTCCGAGGAGTCGTGGACCCGACTGCGCGACAGCGGTGCCGTCCGTGCCGGCGGGCAGGCGGAAGTCATGGCGTTCCCCACCCAGGGCAATCTGCTGAATCACCTGGGCCGGTTGTTTGTCGGCCTGATGAGTTGGCTATCGTATGTCTACTGAGCGCTCGCCCCGGGCGCAGCGCGCACTGCGCCTGGCCACGGGCACCGCGCTGAGCCTCGCCGCCAGCTTTGGCCTGGGGTTGCCGATTCCTTTTTTGGCCCCGGTGCTGGCCGTTTTGCTGCTGGCCACACTCAATCGACCGTTGCCGTTCAAGGCGGGCCTGGTACTGGCCCTGGCCGCGCTGTTGACCACCGCCATCGGCCTGCTGTTGATCCCGATCCTGCGTTATTACCCGGTCAGTGGCGTGCTGTTGATCGGCGTGTGTCTGTTCCTGGCTTTCCGCTATGGCTTGCGGGGTGGCAACAACCTGATCATGACCTTTCTGGTGATTGGCCTGACCATGATCTCGTCGGCCGGCGTCGCCGATTTCGAGCTGGGCGCCCTGGTCATCGGGGCATTGGTCAAGGGGTTGCTGCTCGCGGTGCTGGTGCTGGCGTTGAGTCACTGGCTGTTTCCCGACCCGGCCAACGCCCCGTCACCCCCGGCCTCGCCGATCTTGCCAGCCGACGAGGTGGGCCGGGTGGCGCTGCGCACCACCCTGATCGTGCTGCCGACCTTCCTGTTGGCGCTGATCGATCCCGCCAGTTACCTGCCGATCATTCTCAAGGCCGTCAGCCTGGGTCAGCAGAGTTCGACGGCGACCGCCCGCAACGCCGGCCGCGAATTGGTCGGCTCGACCTTGTTCGGTGGCCTCCTGGCCATCCTGTTCTGGTGCGCCCTCAGCCTGTTCGTGCACCTGTGGATGTTCTTTCTGTGGATGCTGCTGTTCGCCCTGGTGCTGGCGCGCAAGTTATATGCGCTGAGCCCGACCCGCTTCAGCCCGGGATTCTGGCTCAACAGCCTGATCACGATGATTATCCTGCTGGGCCAGTCGGTACAGGACAGTGCGGCGGGCAAGGACGTCTACACCGCCTTTGCCGTGCGCATGGGGTTGTTCATCGTTGTCACGCTGTATGCCTGCCTGATGGTCAATCTGCTCAGCCAGCGTCGCGGCGGATCGCCCGGTAGCACCACGTCAACTCGGTGTTGAGGGTGAAATCATCGACTAAACTCACTCGGTTGGTCATGGAGAACACAACGGCCGCCCACAAACCTGGAGGAGCGAGCTTGCTCGCGATAGTCGCCGGAACACCGCGTATTATCCAGCAAGCACGCGTTATCGTTGACGACCATCGCGAGCAAGCTCGCTCCTACAAAGGCGCGGCGATCTGCCAATCGGTCGTCATCTACCGGCATTTGTGAGGTCTTTTCAATGGCAAAGGACAAGAAGAAAGCCCCTAAGAGCAAGCCCGCTGAAAGCCCGAAACTGAAGAACAAAGTTTATCTTGAACAGCTGCGCGGCCTGCACGTCGAAATGGTCAAGTTGCAGGAATGGGTAAAGGCCAAGGGCGCCAAGATCTGCATCATCTTCGAGGGGCGCGACGGGGCCGGCAAGGGCGGGACGATCAAGGCGCTGACCGAAAGGGTCAGCCCACGAGTGTTTCGGGTGGTGGCGCTACCGGCACCGACCGATCGCGAGAAAAGCCAGATGTATGTCCAGCGTTACCTGCCGCACCTGCCCGCGGCGGGCGAAGTGGTGATCTTCGACCGTAGCTGGTACAACCGCGCGGGCGTCGAGCGGGTGATGGGGTTCTGCACCAAGGAGCAGGTCGACGGTTTCCTGAAAACGGCACCGAATGTGGAGCGGGCCATTGTCGATTCGGGCGTCATCCTGCTCAAGTACTGGCTGGAAGTCAGCCCGCAAGAGCAGACCCGCCGGCTTGAAGCGCGGATCAAGGACGGCCGCAAAATCTGGAAGCTGACCCCGATGGATCTCAAGTCATACAGCCGCTGGTATGACTACTCGCGGGCGCGCGACGACATGTTCATGACCACCGATACCGAACATGCGCCCTGGCTGGTGGCCAACTCGAACGACAAGCGGCGGGCCCGCCTCAACATCATCAGCGATTTGCTCAGCCGCATTCCCTACGAGGAAGTTGCGCGCGAGAAGGTGATCTTGCCCAAGCGGCAGAAGCCGGGTGGCTATCGCGAACCGGATTATCCGCTACGACGAATTCCCGAAAAATTCTGACGGCTCGTTCAAGTCTGTCTGCGTTGCACACCAAGGGGTCGCAGTGCCATGAGCCAATCGGATAGTTTGCCCCCCTTGCCGGAACCGGGGCGGATTGCGCGTCGCGAGTCGAGCGCAGATCAGGCCGGCTGGAGCCGCTGGCTGCCGGGACTGCAAACCCTGCGCGGATACAAGATGGCCTGGTTGCGGCACGACCTTGTGGCCGGACTGGTGCTGACCACCATGCTGGTGCCTGTCGGTATCGCCTATGCGGTGGCATCGGGCGTACCCGGCATCTACGGTCTCTACGCGACCATCATTCCGCTACTGGCTTATGCGCTGTTCGGGCCCAGCCGGATTCTGGTGCTGGGGCCGGACTCTTCGCTGGCGGCCGTGATCCTCGCCGTCGTCCTGCCACTGTCCGGCGGTGATCCGCAACGGGCCATTGCCCTGGCCGGCATGATGGCGATCGTGTCGGGGGCGGTGTGCATCCTGGCGGGCATCGCGCGCCTGGGTTTCGTCACCGAACTGCTATCCAAACCGATCCGCTACGGCTACATGAACGGTATCGCGCTGACGGTATTGATCAGTCAACTGCCCAAGTTTTTTGGTTTTTCGATTGAGTCCGACGGCCCACTGAGAAACATCTGGGCAATCGCTACGGCGGTGATGGATGGGAAAACCAACTGGACCACGTTCATGGTTGGCGCAGCCACCCTGTCAGTGATCCTGCTGCTCAAGGGCCACAAACGGATACCGGGCATTCTGATCGCCGTGGCAGGCGCGACTGTCGCCGTGGCTGTGCTGGATCTTGCGGCGCGGAACGGGGTGAAGGTGCTAGGCTCGCTGCCCCAGGGGCTGCCGGCCTTCGCCATCCCCTGGATCACCAGCGCCGATATCGTCCCCGTGCTGATCGGCGGTTGCGCCGTCGCCCTGGTGTCATTCGCCGACACCAGTGTGCTTTCACGCGTCTACGCGGCGCGCACCCGTACCTACGTGGACCCGAACCAGGAGATGGTGGGACTGGGCGTCGCCAACCTGGCCGCCGGTTTGTTCCAGGGGTTTGCGATCAGCAGCAGTTCGTCCCGCACCCCCGTGGCCGAGGCCGCAGGCGCGAAAACCCAGCTAACCGGCATCGTCGGCGCGCTTGCCGTGGCCTTGCTGCTGGTGGTGGCGCCGAACCTGTTGCAGGATTTACCCAATAGCGCATTGGCTGCAGTGGTGATTGCCTCCGCCATCGGCCTGATCGAGGTGAGCGACCTGCGACGAATCTATCGCATCCAGCGCTGGGAGTTCTGGCTGTCGATCGTCTGTACCGTTGGCGTGGCCGTGTTCGGCGCGATTGAAGGCATCGGCCTGGCCATCGTCATCGCCGTCATCGAGTTTCTGTGGGATGGCTGGCGGCCTTATTCGGCGGTGCTGGGCAGCACCGATACCGTCAAGGGCTACCACGACATCAAGCGCTACCCCGAGGCGCGCCTCATACCCGGTCTGGTGCTGTTTCGTTGGGATGCACCCCTGTTCTTCGCCAACGCCGAGCTGTTCCATGACCGGGTCCTGGATGCCGTGGCGACGTCGCCCACGCCGGTGCGCTGGCTGGTCGTTGCGGCGGAACCGGTCACCAGCGTCGACGTGACCTCTGCGGACATGCTGGCTGAGCTGGACGAGACCTTGCACGGGGCGGGCATAAAGTTGTGCATCGCCGAGATGAAGGACCCGGTCAAGGACAAGCTCAAGCGATTCGGGCTGTTCGCGCGGCTGGGTGAGGCGGCGTTTTTTCCAACGATAGATGATGCAGTCGACAGCTATCTGGTGATTCATCCGCAGGATTCGCCAGCTTCACTGGACCGTCATCAGCGTTGAATCCCAGTGAAAGCGAGCCTGCTCCCGGAGGCTGCACTTTCACGGGGAAACGGGATTACTCCAGATGTTCGGGCTTCACCGGATCCCCCGATTTCATCTCCAGTTTCTCCTTCATGTCTTCAAATATCTTGTCGTAGAATTTGTGAGTTGAACCGATTTGGCTATGCACCTTGGGGATACCGTACTTCTCAACAATTTTCGTGAAGTTGCTGGCAAAGTTGTAGGCCTGATCCTTGGGCAGGAAGAACGTTTCGCTCATGTCCTTGCCCTGAATCGAACCATGCAACTTGAACTGCATGCCTTTGCCTTCCTTGGGGTCCTGAAAGACTTCATAGTCGAAACACAGGTCGTAGCTGACGTCGTCTTTATTCAGCGCATGGCGCTCGATGTGCAGATGTCCGGGTTCGAACGTTGCCATTGCCGTCTCTCCTCACAAATAAGTAATGCCGGCTTTCTCGGTGCTGATCCGGGTACCGGCCGTGCCTTGAACGATAGCCTCGATGTCCGAGAGTGAACCGATCACCGCGACTTTTCCAGTATGGCGGGCGAATTCGCAGGCGGCCTGGACCTTCGGACCCATGGACCCTGCCGCGAAGCCGAGTTTTTCCATTTCGTCGGGGTGGGCCTGGGCGATGGCTTTCTGGGTCGGCTTGCCGAAATCGATGTAGGCGGCATTGACGTCGGTGGCGATCACCAGCAGATCGCTGTCCAGTTGTTCGGCCAGCAGCGCCGAGCACAGGTCCTTGTCGATCACCGCTTCGACGCCCTGCAGTTTGCCGCTGGCGCCGTACATCGTGGGGATGCCGCCACCGCCGGCGCAAATCACGATGCTGCCTTTTTCCAGCAGCCACTTGATCGGACGGATTTCGAAGATGCGTTTGGGGCGGGGGCTGGCGACTACGCGGCGAAATTTGTCGCCATCCGGCGCAATTGCCCAGCCTTTCTCTGCGGCGAGTTTTTCCGCTTCGGCCTGGGTGTAGACCGGACCGATGGGCTTGGTCGGGTTCTGGAACGCCGGGTCATTGGCATCGACTTCGACCTGGGTGAGCAGGGTGGCGAAGGGCACTTCGAAGTCCAGCAGGTTGCCCAGTTCCTGTTCAATGATGTAGCCGATCATGCCTTCGGTTTCGGCACCGAGCACGTCCAGCGGATAAGGCGAGACCGAGGTGTAGGCGGCCGCTTGCAACGACAACAGGCCAACCTGGGGACCGTTGCCGTGGGCGATCACCAGTTGATTGCCCGCGTGGATCTTGGCGATCTGTTCAGTGGCGATCCGGATGTTGGCGCGCTGATTGTCCGAGGTCATGGGTTCACCCCGGCGGAGCAGGGCGTTACCTCCCAGAGCAACGACGATACGCATGATGCAGTCCTTCTAAACAGAGAGGTAGCGGATGTCCCCTGTAGGAGCCGGCTTGCTGGCGAACGCATCGCCTCGGTGTATCTGACAGACCGAGGTGAGGCCATCGCCAGCAAGCCGGCTCCTACAGGGGGCACCGCAGGAACCAGGGTGAGTCTTCAGATATCCGCCAACGCCGCCACCAGGATCGCCTTGATCGTGTGCATGCGGTTCTCCGCTTGCTCGAAGGCAATGTTGGCCGGCGATTCGAAGACCTCTTCAGTCACTTCGACGCCATTGGCCAGGTGTGGATAACGGGCGGCGATGTCCTTGCCGACCTTGGTTTCGCTGTTGTGGAAGGCTGGCAGACAGTGCATGAATTTCACTCGCGGGTTGCCCGAGGCCTTCATCATCTGCGCGTTGACCTGGTACGGCAGCAGTTGCTCGATGCGCTCGTCCCAGGCTTCCACCGGTTCACCCATCGATACCCAGATGTCGGTATGAATGAAGTCGACACCCTTGACCGCGGCTTTCGGATCTTCAGTGATGGTGATGCGCGCGCCGCTGTCTTCGGCAAACGCCTTGCACTGATCGATGAAATCCTGATGTGGCCACAGTGCCTTGGGCGCGGCGATGCGCACGTCCATGCCCAGTTTGGCGCCGATCATCAGCAGCGAGTTGCCCATGTTGTAGCGGGCGTCGCCGAGGTAGGCGTAGCTGATCTCATGCAACGGCTTGTCGCTGTGTTCGCGCATGGTCAGGGTGTCGGCGATCATTTGCGTCGGGTGGAATTCGGCGGTCAGGCCGTTGAACACCGGTACGCCGGCGAACTCGGCCAGCTCTTCGACGATTTCCTGTTCGAAGCCGCGGTATTCGATGGCATCGAACATTCGCCCCAGCACGCGGGCGGTGTCTTTCATGCTTTCCTTGTGACCGATCTGCGACGACACCGGGTCGATGTAGGTGACGTGGGCGCCCTGGTCATGGGCCGCGACTTCGAACGCGCAACGGGTGCGGGTCGAGGTTTTTTCGAAAATCAACGCGATGTTCTTGCCTTGCAGGTGCGGACGCTCGGTGCCGGTGTACTTGGCGCGCTTGAGGTCGCGGGACAGGTCCAGCAGATAGTGCAGCTCGCGCGTGGTGTGATGCATCAGCGACAGCAGGCTGCGGTTGCGCATGTTGAAAGCCATGACGGGATCTCCTTAATAATCGATAGGGTCGCGAATGATCGGGCAGGTCATGCAGTGGCCCCCGCCACGGCCGCGACCGAGTTCGCCGGCGCTGATGGTGATGACTTCCACTCCGGCCTTGCGCAGCAGGGTGTTGGTGTAGGTGTTGCGGTCATAGCCGATCACCACGCCCGGCTCCACGGCCACCACGTTGTTGCCGTCGTCCCATTGCTCGCGTTCGGCGGCGAAGCTGTTGCCGCCCGTTTCCACCACGCGCAACGCCTTGAGGTTGAGGGCCTGGGCCACGGTGTCGAGGAAGCTGGTTTCTTCGCGGCGGATGTCGATGCCGCCCGGTTTGCTCTCGTCAGGGCGCAGGGTGAAGGCGACGATTTGCTTCACCACTTCCGGGAAGATGGTCACCACATCCCGGTCGCAGAAACTGAACACCGTGTCCAGGTGCATCGCCGCGCGGGATTTGGGGAGGCCGGCAACAATCACTTTGTCGACCGCCTTGTGCTTGAACAGACTGACCGCCAGTTGGCCGATGGCCTGGCGCGAAGAGCGTTCGCCCATGCCGATCAGGACCACACCGTTGCCGATCGGCATCACGTCACCGCCTTCCAGGGTGGCGCTGCCGTGTTCCTGGTCCGGATCGCCGTACCAGATCTGGAAGTCGGCGTTGGTGAATTGCGGGTGGAATTTGTAGATGGCGGTGGTCAGCAGCGTTTCCTGACGCCGTGCCGGCCAGTACATGGGGTTGAGCGTCACGCCGCCGTAGATCCAGCAGGTGGTGTCGCGGGTGAACTGGGTGTTGGGCAGCGGTGGCAGGATAAAGCTGGAGTGACCGAGGAAATCGCGAAACATCTCGATGGTCTTGCCGCCGAAACTGTCCGGCAGGTCGTCGGCGGACACCCCGCCGATCAGGAACTCGGCGATCTTGCGCGGCTCCAGGCTGCGCAGCCAGGAACCGGTTTCGTTGATCAGCCCCAATCCGACCGAGTTGGCGGTGATCTTGCGTTCCAGGATCCAGTCCAGTGCCTCGGGGATGGCGACGATGTCGGTCAGCAGGTTATGCATTTCCAGCACATCGACGTTGCGTTCGCGCATTTTGGTGACGAAGTCGAAATGGTCGCGCTTGGCCTGGGCCACCCACAGCACATCATCGAAAAGGAGCTCGTCACAGTTATTCGGGGTCAGCCGCTGGTGGGCCAGGCCTGGGGAACAAACCATGACTTTACGCAGTTTTCCGGCTTCGGAATGGACGCCGTACTTAACTTTTTCGGTGGTCATTGCAGTAATCCTCCAGATGAGGTGCTACAGGGTCAGGAAGCCGTCATACAGCCCATAGGCCGCCACCACCGCGCCCACGATAACGGCGGCGAAAATCAGCTTCTCGACGTTGGTGAAAACCGGTTTGTCGATTTCAAGCTTGGCCTTGGCAAACAGAATCACGCCGGGGGCGTAGAGCAGGGCGGAGAGCAGCAGGTATTTGACGCCGCCGGCGTAGATCAGCCAGATCGCGTAGATCACTGCCAGGCCACCGATGAACAGGTCTTTCCTGCGCTCGGCCAGGGCGTTCTCGTAGCTCTCGCCGCGTACTGCCAGCAGCAGGGCATAGGCCGCCGACCACAGGTAAGGCACCAGGATCATTGAGGTGGCGAGGTAGATCAGCGACAGGTAAGTACTGGCCGAAAACAAGGTGATGATCAGGAACAGTTGCACCATGGCATTGGTCAGCCACAGCGCATTGACCGGCACCTGGTTGGCGTTTTCCTTGCGCAGGAAGGCCGGCATGGTGTGATCCTTGGCGGCGGCGAACATGATCTCCGCACACAGCAGCACCCACGACAGCAATGCCCCCAGTAGCGAGATGATCAGGCCGACGCTGATCAGCACCGCGCCCCAGTCACCGACCACGTGTTCCAGCACCGCGGCCATCGACGGGTTCTGCAGCTTGGCCAGTTCCGGCTGGGTCATGATCCCCAGCGACAGTACGTTCACCAGCACCAGAAACAGCAGCACGGTGATGAAACCGATCACCGTGGCTTTACCCACGTCGCTGCGTTTTTCCGCCCGGGCTGAAAAGATGCTCGCGCCTTCGATGCCGATGAACACCCAGACGGTGACCAGCATCATGTTGCGCACCTGGTTCATCACGCTGCCCAGGTCCGGGTTTTTCAGGCCCCAGATGTCGGCGGTGAAGATTTCCAGTTTGAAGGCGAAAATCGCGATCAACACAAACAGCAGCAACGGCACGACCTTGGCGACCGTGGTCACCAGGTTGATGAATGCCGCTTCCTTGATCCCCCGCAGCACCAGGAAGTGCACGCCCCACAGCAGCACCGATGCACCGATGATCGCCGCCACCGTGTTGCCTTCGCCGAAGATCGGGAAAAAGTAACCGAGGGTGCTGAACAGCAGCACGAAGTAGCCGACGTTGCCCAGCCAGGCGCTGATCCAGTAACCCCAGGCGGAAGAAAAACCCATGTAGTCGCCGAAACCGGCCTTGGCGTAGGCGTAGACACCGCCATCCAGATCCGGCTTGCGATTGGCCAGGGTCTGGAACACGAAAGCCAGGGTCAGCATGCCGACTGCAGTGATGGCCCAGCCGATCAATACGGCGCCGACATCGGCACTGGCTGCCATGTTTTGCGGCAGGGAAAAAATCCCCCCGCCAATCATTGAGCCGACGACCAAGGCAACCAGAGCGCCGAGCTTCAATTTTCCGGGGGATTCAGACATTGCACGACTCCATTGCAGGGAAAGAAACGACGTTTATTTTCGTTAGCTATGCAATATTTCCTTGAATCAATGCATGTACAGGTTTCATTGCCGTTAAAACGCAGGGGCCCTTTTAGTTTTTATAGAAATGCTCGTGTTGTCGCGCAAGCACTCAAAAGTTACCGGGTTGACATTAGTTGGTTTGCGTATTTTGGCAAATTTTGCCCATTTAATTGTTGATGTATATCAACAAGTCAACGTGTCAGTGCTCGGTGATCGATTGGCTATTTTCCGCAGTGTTTTCATTGCGGCAAGTTATAACAAAGTCTATGTTGGCGCTTATTGGCAACCGCTAGTACCCTTTGTTCGTTGGTTAATTCCCACTGAGATGCTCACTGTTTGTTAGTTCTCGCCCACCTGTGAGGCGTCAAATGTCACAACCGACGCAAAAGCTGCGCTTGAATGCGCTCATTGCCCTGGTAGTGGGGTCGATGATTGGCGGCGGGATTTTTTCCCTGCCTCAGAACATGGCGGCGAAAGCCGATGCCGGCGCCATATTGATCGGCTGGGGGATCACCGCCGTCGGCATGCTGACCCTGGCTTTCGTGTTCCAGACCCTGGCCAATCGCAAGCCCGAACTGGACTCGGGGGTGTACGCTTACGCCAAGGCCGGGTTCGGCGACTACATGGGTTTTTCTTCTGCCTGGGGATACTGGATCAGTGCCTGGCTGGGTAACGTCGGTTATTTCGTGCTGCTGTTCAGTACCCTCGGTTACTTCTTTCCGGTCTTTGGCCAGGGCAATACGCCCATCGCCATTGGTTGCGCTTCGGTGCTGTTATGGGCGGTGCACTTCCTGGTGATGCGTGGCATCAAGGAGGCGGCGTTCATCAATCAACTGACCACCGTGGCCAAGATCGTGCCGTTGATCTTGTTTATTGTTATCGCTGCCGTGGCCTTCAAGGCGGATATCTTTACCCGGGACATCTGGGGTCGCAGCAACCCGAATTTTGGCGGAGTGATGGATCAGGTGCGCAACATGATGCTGGTGACGGTTTTCGTCTTCATCGGCATCGAAGGCGCCAGCGTCTATTCGGCCCGGGCGCAGAAACGTGCGGACGTGGGCCGCGCGACGGTCATCGGTTTTCTCGGGGTGCTGGCACTGCTGGTGTTGGTCAATGTGCTGTCGCTGGGCATCATGAGCCAGCCGGAACTGGCCAGGCTGCAGAACCCGTCACTGGCGACTGTCATGGAGCACATCGTCGGCCATTGGGGTGCGTTGTTGATCAGCGTCGGCCTGGCGATCTCGCTGTTGGGTGCATTGCTGTCGTGGGCGCTGCTTTGCGCGGAAATCCTGTTTGCCACGGCCAGGGACAAGACCATGCCGGCCTTCCTGAAAAAGGAAAATACCAACCACGTACCGGTCAATGCGCTGTGGTTGACCAACGGCATGATCCAGATTTTCCTGTTGATCACCTTGGTCTCAGCCGGCACTTACACCAGTCTTATTTACCTGGCGTCCTCGATGATTCTGGTGCCGTACTTGTGGTCGGCGGCCTATGCGGTGCTGTTGAGCGGGCGTGGCGAAACCTACGAACACGCATCGGCCGAGCGCACCAAGGACCTGATGATCGGCGGCGTTGCGCTGTGTTACGCGGTATGGCTGTTGTATGCCGGAGGGGTCAAGTATTTGCTGTTGTCTGCCTTATTATATGCGCCCGGAGTGATTTTGTTTGCCAAGGCCAAACATGAGCAGGGCGAACCACTGTTCACGCCGATCGAGAAGGGCATTTTTACCTGCGTCGTGGCCGGAGCGGGGCTTGCGGCTTATGGCTTGTACCGTGGAATGCTGTCGTTATGACAACGCGCCAGGGCTGGAGGCGCTGGCGTCGGCTTCATGCTCGTCGGCAAACGCCATGAGCACGTCCAGATCGAGCACATCCAGCTTGATCCGGGTGATAAAGGCGGAGAACGCCAGGTTGGCGGCGAGCCGATTCAGATCCGCGGCCCAGTCCGGGACATGGACCGGCCCCTTGAGCCAGCCGGACTCGAAGAGCGGGGCCAGGCGCACGGTGTCGCCCAGGCTGAGGCGCCCGGCAAACAGATGACCCACCAGTTCCGGCCGGTTGTCGCGGATCGCAATGCGCAGCAGGGTATGCACGCCGAGCAAGCCGGTCAGGTAGGCGGCATCCTTGGTGAATGCCGAACCGCCGTGCAGGTCGGCGCCGCGGAAAACCCGTTGGGTCGAACGGAAGGATTCCTCCTGGGACTGACCGGCAGCGAGAAAACCTTCGAATACCTGGATGAAATCGGCACCCTCCAGTGCCTGCTGGACCGCGAGCACACGCAGGGCGAGGCGGCGCAGGCGGTTGATGTCCATGCTGCCGGTGAACAGCTCGGCCAGGGTGGCGATGCCTTCCTGGGTCTGGGTCGTGCGTGGCGCCCCCAGCCCCAGGCTTTTCAGGTTGGGTTGCAGCGCGCCGTTTTGCGCCGTGGCGACATGCACAAAGGCCTCATGCTGCAATAGCTGCTGCTTGTCCAGTTCCGAGAACAGGGCGCCGGCACGCAGGCGGATACGGCTCGCCCCGGCGATGGCCTTGGCGGCCAGGGTCGGATCGAGCACGACCGTGATCCGGCCCGGGCCGAAGAATCGATCCAGTTCCGGCTGCATCCAGGCAGCGAACGCCTCGGCCGGGATGTCGGCCTGGATCGGTGGAATCCGCGCACCGCCCAGCAAGGCGTCGGTGGTACTGAGGAAGAACCGGGCCGCGTCCAGCATGCTCAGGTTCAGGCGTGAATAGTAGAAGTCCGGGCGCCGGTACAGCGCTGACGAATACTGGGTAAAAGCGGGTGTGCCAATGGCACCGAGCATGCGGCCGGCGGTGGCATAGCTGCGCGCCGTCATCGCAAGGTAAGCTCCGGCCGGATGCCCCTGGTCGCAGCGGTCGGTAAAGGCTTCCAGGGCCACGATCTCGGCGCTGTGGTCGCGCGGGCGGAGCTCGACCCTGGGCAGTTCCGCGCGCCCGGCGCGCCAGCGTTGCAGAAATGTTTCCTCGACCCCGTCCGGCCAGGCCAGGGCTTCCAGGACGCGGATCTTGCGGACCAGACCGGGCAGGGCGGCATCGAGTTCGGACAGGGGCGCGGTGCTCACGGGAGTTTTCCTGGTTCGGCCGAACAACTCATTTCCCCTGAGCCTGGCTTCTGGAACAGGACGACATCGCCGTCTTGCCAGAAGCTGTATTGCCCTTGGGAGTCCTTGCCAGTGTATCGGGATCCCGAATCACTCTGCACCTGGCTCAGGGTGACCGAGGCGTTCGCCCATTTCAGGTACACGACACCCGGCTGCGTGGTGAAGAAGGTGGCCGCAATCGGCGCGTTTAACCCTGGACAACGAAACGCCAGGGGGCCTTCGGTGAGTCTGTCCGGATCCCGGGTCCTGGCAATGGCCGAGCCTTGACGCAGCTGGTGCGCGCGCTCGGCATAACTGCGAATCGTGCACGCCTTGAGCTCTGGCCCGGAAGCACATTGATTGCGGGTCTTGACCCAGAACTGCTGGTCGATCATGACGTTGTCCGGAGGCGGTACCGAGCGTTGATCCGTGAGGGCCAGCCGATACAGGCGCATCAGTTCGACATCCATCTGCGCCAGCTGCGCATCGCCACAGATGAGTTTTTCGGCGGGCGCCCTGGCCTGGGCGCAGTCGAAGCTGGTCTTGAACATGGGCGAAGGGGGCGCAGCCTGTGCACGGCTGCTCGCCGCCGCGAACACGCCGGCAGCGAGCAGACAGGTGAAAATGGCCGTGACCGTTTTCATGTTGGCTTTACCCAGATCATGACGTGATGCCCGGATTGCCGTGGACCAATCGATCCCTCAGGTGTGTGGCAGTGTAATTCGAGTTTTTTATAAGTGCACTTTTTGTTGCTACTGCATTTGCTGCAACTGCCGCTGGTTAGAATCGAGGCGGGCGAACCGAGCCGGCGCCACGTGGCTCCGAGTCACGCAGCATGGCCCGCGCCGGATCGGGTAAATCCGAGCTGGCGCTGGAATGGTTGGACGCCTCCAGCCTTGAAACCCGTTTGCTGACCTCGTTGATATCGACAGGGCTCAACGTGATATAGGCGCTGTTGACGCGGAAGGTTGCGGGTACGCCCTCCTTGTAAAACTCGAGGCGTTTCGCGCTGCCGACTGCGAACCATCCATCCGCGCGCAATGCCTTTTCCAGTGCCTCGCGTTCTTGCGGTTGAAATTCCATGCGAATGGATCGGTAAGTCAGTTTCTCCCGCGGGACCTGCGAGATATTGGGGCTGCCCATGGGGTCCGCCACGCTGGAAAAGTTGTCTGTGACATCCAGTGTGATTTCGGCGCTACTGGCCGTTGCGCCAAACACTTCAATGGGCTTGTTGTGCGTGCACGACAGGTAGTTATAAAAATCCACGCACTCTGTGAACCCTTGGGCTTTACCCAGCGCCTGGGTACCTGGAACAGAGAGTCCGGCAACCTGGACGGTTGTCAGGCGTTCAGCAGAATGGGCAGTACCTGCCACGAGTAGAAGAAAGATCGCTCCCAGCTTGTTCATATCGAAGCTCCTACAGATCCATCGGGTTTGAAAATAATGTGGATCGCCTGTCGATCCCAGGTGCGCACTCGCGTTATCGGAACCGTGCTGGCATTTTGTGTACGAGGGGATGTTAGTCGTTAAAACAGCCTGCGTCGGTTGCGTTACACATTAGTTCAGAATCTCGTGCAGACAAGGCAAGCCCAGCCTGGAATCGCCTTACGCGAAGTCCGGTGTTTCGCTATCAAACCGGAACGCTTGCCTGGATTACCCAAAATCCCAATAAAGCCAGAACAGCAAAGCCTGCCCCCATCAAGAAGGTGCCCTGAAAACCTAACGTATCCCACAGCGCCCCGGCGATCACGCTGGCCAGCAGCAAGGTCAGCCCGGTCAACAGATTGAACATGCCGAAGGCCGCCCAGCCGGGCCAATTCCCGCCGACTCAAAGGCAGATCGGCTTGGACAGCGCCCCCAGCCCATAACCCAGCGCCACTTTGCACGGCTCAGCCAATCAGTCATTTACAGGGGAATGCCTCTCGGTGTGCCTGAATCGCCAGTGCCACTTCCGGCAGGTTCAACTGATTGGGATGGGCCTCCAGATACTTGACGACGACGCCCACGCTTTCCTTGTTGTTCACTGCCCGTGGAACGCAGATGCGTTGTTCTTTCGGCAAGAGGTCGGCGTATGCGCTCAACGTCTGGCGAACGCCCTGGACCAGCCCGATGCACAACCCGCTTTCAAAAGCACTGTAGTCGTCCGTTGGAATCTTCTGACCGATCATTTTGCACGCCATCAGCAAATTGTTCCCATCTGCCAGGGCCTGACCACACCCCAGCAGCGATACCCATGCGACCAGTCCGATTCGTATGATCAAAAGTGCATTCTCCCGTGACTCGGGAGAGGCTAGCCGGTGCGATCGCGATATTGAAGGACCTATAAACATAAGCGATTACCGCATAAGTTTTTCGCAAGGCTCCGTGCCAATGGCCAGTTTGTGTATCAGTTGCGGCCGCGGTGTTGGCTCGATCATGTCCGCCGCGCGCCATAGTCGACCTTAGAGTCTTGGCTAATCAACCGAGTTTAGTTTCAAGTGTCTAGTCCTGTAATAGGTTTACACCTGTTTCACCCTAATGCCCGATGCACCGCATCGGGCGTTTTGTATTTCAAAGACTGGTGCGGCCGCTCGCAGTTGTAGCCGTCTGTCATCGAACACCGGATGCCGTGTTTCGCCGTGCTGATACCGCTGACGCTCCGATACAACACTTACGGCTTCAGGGTCTTCAGCGGGAAGGTCCGTGCCGAGCGTGATTGACCGCAACCGAGCGACGCGGTTTGTCATGAAATGTGATGGCGTTGTCGTTTGATGAGATGCGACCGGACCGCCTGCAGCTTACATTCCAATCAACGTAATCGCCGTAGTGCACCCAGAACGCTGATTGGAGAAAAAAAGCATGGCCCAAGTCGTACGATTTTATGAAACCGGTGGTCCCGAGGTTCTTCGCTTTGAAGAGGTCGAGGTCGGCGAGCCCGGTCCTGGTGAGGTTCGGCTGCGTCACGTAGCGGTCGGCCTCAACTATGCCGACACCTACTTTCGCAATGGCACTTACCCGATCCCGATGCCGAACGGCATGGGGGTTGAAGCGTCCGGCGTGGTCCAGGCCATCGGCGCAGGGGTGACCAACGTACAGGTGGGCGACCGCGTCACCTACACCGGTTTCCTCAACACCCTGGGTGCCTACAGTACCGAACGCCTGATCCCGGCTGCACCGTTGATCAAACTGCCGGAAAGCATCTCGTTCGAGACTGCGGCGGCCATGACCATGCGCGGCCTGACCGCTTCGTACCTGATGCGCCGCATCTATGACTTCAAGCCCGGTGACACCATCCTGCTGCACGCTGCCGCCGGTGGCGTCGGCCTGATTGTTTCGCAGTGGGCCAAGCTGTTGGGCCTGACCGTGATCGGCACGGTGTCCAGCGAGGCCAAGGCCGAGGTGGCCCGCGCTCATGGTTGCGACCATGTGATCAATTACAGCCACGAAGACTTTGCCAAGCGCGTGCGTGAGTTGACCGACGGCGTCGGCGTCAATGTGGTGTTCGACAGTGTTGGCAAGAATACCTTCATGGGCTCGCTGGACTCGCTCAAGCGTCGCGGCCTGTTGGTCTGCGTCGGTACCGCCTCCGGCCCGATTCCTGAATTCAACCCGGCGCTGTTGGCGATGAAAGGTTCGCTGTTCGTGACTCGCCCGGCACTGGCGGATTACATCGCCGACCCGGCAGAGAAGGCCGAACTGGCCGGTGAGCTGTTCGACCTGGTCGGCAGCGGCAAGATCAAGATCGAGATCAACCAGCATTACAGCTTGCAGGATGCCGTGCAGGCGCACCGTGATCTGGAATCGCGCAAAACCACCGGTTCATCGATCTTCGTCATCTAAGGAGGTCTGCCGCCATGCAAGTCGAACAACTAACCTGCAGCATTGGCGCAGAGCTGATTGGCGTCAAACTGGCTGACGCCGTCCATGACGACGGCCTGTTCGCCGAGATCCGCGTCCAACTGCTCAAGCATCGGGTGCTGTTCCTGCGCGACCAGGACATCACTCGCGCCGAGCATGCGGCCTTTGCCCGACGCTTCGGCGAACTGGAGGATCACCCGGTCATCGGCAGCCACCCGGATCACCCGGGCCTGGTCCAGGTCTACAAGAATCCGGACAGTCCGATCGACCGTTACGAGAACTCCTGGCACACCGACGCCACCTGGCGCGAGGCGCCGCCGCTGGGCAGCGTGCTGCGTTGCCTGGAGTGCCCGCCAGTCGGTGGCGACACCATGTGGGCCAACATGGTGGAGGCTTACAAGCATCTGCCGGACGAGATAAAGGCGAAGATCGAAGGTCTGCGCGCCCGTCATAGCATCGAGGCGACCTTCGGTGCGGCGATGCCGATCGAAAAGCGCCTGGCGCTCAAGGCCCAGTACCCGGACGCGGAGCACCCCGTGGTGCGCACTCATCCGGAGACTGGCGAAAAGGTGCTGTTCGTCAACTCCTTCACCACGCACTTCACCAACTTCCACACGGCCCAGCGAGTGCGTGTCGGCCAGGATTTCACCCAGGGCGCGTCCGAGCTGCTGCGTCACCTGACCAGTCAGGCGCACATTCCGGAGTACCAGGTGCGCTGGCGCTGGAAGCCCAACAGCATCGCCATCTGGGACAACCGCAGCTCACAGCACTACGCCGTGATGGATTACCCGCCGTGCCATCGCAAGATGGAGCGCGCCACGATCATGGGCGACAAACCCTACTGAGCAACTTCACCTGCACCCATGCCAAAGCCTGCGCCGTACAGCCTGTCGGGCAGGCAAAAACAAAAATAGGAGATAATCATGCAGTTTTTCGACGATTCCCTGCACCCGGACACCATGGAAAAAGTGGTGATTACCGTCGCCCCTTACGCTCCCCAGTGGATGCCTGGCGACTTTCCGGAAGACATTCCGCTGACCATGGACGAACACGTGCAGGCGGCTGTCGACTGCTATGAAGCAGGCGCCACCGTATTGCACTTGCACGTGCGTGAACTGGACGGTAAAGGGTCCAAGCGCCTGTCCAAGTTCAACGAGCTGATCGCCGGTGTGCGTGAAGCCGTGCCGGACATGATCATCCAGGTCGGCGGTTCGATTTCCTTTGCGCCTGAAGGCGAGGGCGCCGATGCGCTGTGGCTGTCCGACGATACCCGGCACATGCTGGCGGATCTGACGCCCAAGCCCGATCAGGTCACCATCGCCATCAACACCATTCAGATGACGATCACGGAGCTGCTGTTTCCGGAAGGCATTGAAGGCACCTCGCTGTTTGATCCGGCTACCCACGCCGCCTATACCGAAATGACCGTACCGGCAGGTCCGGCCTTTGTCGCCGAGCACCTCAAGCGCCTGCAGGCCAGCAATATCCAGCCGCACTTCCAGCTGACCGGCATCCATGCCTACGAGACCCTCGAGCGCCTGGTGCGCAAGGGCGTCTACAAGGGCCCGATGAACCTGACCTGGATCGGTATCGGTGGCGGTTTCGACGGTCCGAACCCGATGAACCTGATGAACTTCATCAATCGCGTGCCGGACGGTTGCACCTTGACTGCCGAGTCGTTGCTCAAGAACGTGCTGCCACTCAACACCATCGCCATGGCCATGGGCTTGCATCCACGCCTGGGTAACGAAGACACCATTATCGATCAGCACGGCAAGCGTTTCTCGTCCGTGGAGCAGGTCAAGCAGACGGTGCGCATTGCCAACGAGCTGGGTCGTGAGATCGCCAGCGGCAAAGAGGCGCGCGACATCTACCGTATCGGCGTGCAATACGAGACCATTGAAGAAACCCTGTTGGCCAACGGCCTGGCGCCGAATCGCAAAGCGGGACAGAAGGGCGTACCCCAGCGCGGGTGATGCGGAGGGCGGGGCAGGTCGCTGAAGGGAACCTGCCCCGGCCAACCTGATACGCGTTGAGCAAGACCAAAACAATAACAAGACGGGTGCAAGACACCGAGGAGGCAGCATGGCCTATCACAGCACTGTGGACGATGCAGAAGATACTTCAGTTGGCATTCCGCGCAAGTACGCATGGGCCGTATTCGCACTGACCTTTGGCTTGTTGATCTCAGATTATATGTCACGGCAAGTACTCAATGCCGTGTTCCCGATTCTCAAGGGCGAGTGGGCTCTGAGCGACGGCCAGCTCGGCCTGCTCAGCGGCATCGTGGCCTTGATGGTCGGTACGCTGACCATCCCCCTGTCACTGTTGGCCGACCGCTTCGGCCGGGTCAAGAGCCTGGCACTGATGGCCTTGCTGTGGAGCCTGGCCACGTTGGGCTGCGCCCTGGCCGAGAACTACGAGGAGATGTTGATCGCGCGCTTCATGGTCGGTGTCGGCGAGGCGGCCTACGGCAGCGTCGGCATCGCCGTGGTGGTATCGGTATTTCCCAAGAACATGCGTGCGACCCTCGCCAGTGCCTTCATGGCCGGTGCCATGTTTGGCTCGGTGCTGGGCATCTCCCTGGGCGGGGCGATTGCCGTCAAGCTGGGCTGGCGTTGGTCGTTCGCCAGCATGGCGCTGTTTGGCCTGGTGCTGGCGGCGATTTACCCGATCGTGGTCAAGGAAGCCCGCATTGCCCCGCAGCGCCTGGCCGCGGCCGGGAGCAAAATCAAGGGGACGGTCAAGCGTCCGCTGCGCACCTTGTACGGCACCCGTTCGGTGATCGCCGCTTACGTGGCCAGCGGTCTGCAGACGTTCGTTGCCGGCAGCATGATTGTGTGGATGCCGAGCTACTTCAACCGCTATTACGGGATGGGCGAGGGCAAGGCCGGCGTCATCGCGGGCGTTATGGTGTTGTGCTGCGGCGGCGGGGCGATCATGTGCGGCATGCTCAGTGACCGCTTGAGCCGTCAATCGCCGTTGCGCAAGATCGAGATATCCATTGCGTTCTGCCTGGGCAGCTGCCTGCTGATGTCGCTGGCTTTGATTCAGTCGGTCGGCCCTCTCCAGTTGGCACTGATCGGCATGGCCATGCTGTTCGTGACGGGCATCAACGGCCCGATCATTGCCACGATCGCCAACCTGACCCACTACAAAGTGCATGGCACCGCTTTTGCCGCCCTGACCCTGGTCAATAATATGATCGGCCTGGCCCCGGGACCTTTCGTCACCGGCAGGGTGTCCGACCATATCGGCCTGCACGGGGCCTTCCAGCTCATACCGCTGATGAGCATCGCTGCAGCGGCGGTGTTCTTCTATATCCGCTGTCACTATCTCGACGACATTGCCCGTGTGCAGGGCAAGGATGTCGATGACGCGTCCACTAAAGCCGTGATGGAGGTGTCGTCGTGACGGGGATCCTGCGTATTGATGCATTTTTCGACTTCATCTGCCCCTGGTGCCTGATCGGCAAGCGTCAGCTCGAGCGCGCACTCGTGGCGTTGCGCAGCAGCCACCCGGACGTCGAGCTGGAGCTGGCCTGGCATGGCGTGCAACTACTGCCGCACCTGCCGGCGCAGGGCGTGCCCTTTGTCGAGTTCTACCGCCAGCGCCTGGGCAGTGCCGAGGCCGTGCAAGCGCGCCAGGCGCAAGTCCGGCAGGCCGCGGCGGCCGTCGGCCTGAGCATCGACTTCAGTGGCATCAAGACTATGCCCAATACCGCCGATGCCCATCGCCTGATGGAATGCGCCTCTGAACTGGGGAGCGTGGCGCAGCGTGACGCCTTGCTGGAACGGCTGTTTGCCGCCTACTTCGATCAAGGCAAGGACCTTGGCGACAGTGCCACCTTACTGGCGATCGCCGAGTCCTGCGGTTACCCGCGCGAGGCCCTGGTCGACTGCCTGGAGGGCGCTGGCAGTCCCTACGACGACAGCGGGATGGGCGCCAGGGGCGTGCCCTATTTCATTTTCAACCGTCGCCAGGCGATCTCCGGTGCACAGCCGGCCGAGGTGCTGTTGCAGGCGATGCAGCAAGCCCTTGCGCAAGACGCGGCCGGGAGTCCGGCATGAGCCTGCGCATTGCGGTACCGGCCGAGAAAGTCCCGGCACCTGGCATGCGCTCGCTGTTCGAGCCCGAGGGCAGCAGCCTGGCGCTGTTCAATGTCGGGGGCCAGCTCTATGCCATCGACGACAGCTGTCCGCATCAGGGGGCCTCACTCTGTGGCGGCCGCCTCGAGGGCAAGGTGATCCAGTGCTGTGCCCACGGCCTGCGCTTCGACCTGGCCAGCGGCTACATGCTCAATTCAACCGCGGTGAAGGTTGCCAACTACCCGGTCGAAGTGATCGACGGCCAAGTGTTCATTGTCATCGCTTCCAAGGAATCCGCCGTATGAGTGCCATTGCCCTGGCCTATGTTCATTGCCGTGCGCGCGAGCTGGCCCCCGGTTTTATCGTCAGCCTGATCGTCGCCGCCGCGGCGAGCTTCCTGTCCGAGCACTACGGTGCGCCGGTGATGCTGTTCGCGCTGCTGCTCGGCATGGCGCTGAACTTTCTGGCAGGCGATGGAAAATGCAAGGCCGGTATCGAGTTCACCGCCCGCACCGTGTTGCGCATCGGGGTAGCGCTGCTGGGCATGCGCATCACCCTGGAGCAGATCGCTGCGTTGGGCTGGAAACCGGTCGCGCTGGTCGTGACCCTGGTCGCGGTGACCATTATCGTCTCGATGGTGGCGGCCAGGGCCATGGGGTTCCAGCGGGTGTTCGGCATGCTCACCGGTGGCGCTACGGCGATCTGCGGTGCCTCGGCAGCCTTGGCGCTGGCGGCGGCTTTGCCCAATCATCCACAGAAGGAACGCGCCACCCTGTTCACCGTGATTGGCGTGTCGGCCCTGTCGACCATGGCCATGATCGTCTACCCGATGATCGCCAACTGGCTCGAACTCAATCCCCAGCAGGCCGGGGTGTTCCTCGGTGCCACCATCCACGACGTTGCCCAGGTCGTGGGCGCCGGCTACGGCATGTCTACCGAGACGGGCGATACCGCCACCGTGGTCAAGTTGATGCGCGTGGCCATGCTCCTGCCGGTGATTGTCTGCGCGGCGATGATGTCCCGCATGCAAGGCGGCGACCTGCCCGGCAAACGACCGCCGTTGCTGCCCTGGTTCGCGGTGGGCTTCCTGATACTGGCGTGCGTCAACAGTACCGGCTGGATCGTCCCGGCAGTGCAGGGCTTCACCAATGAACTGTCGCGCTGGTGCCTGGTGATCGCCATCAGCGCCCTGGGCATGAAGACCCAGCTCAAGGAGCTGGCTGCGGTGGGTGTCAAGCCGATCCTGCTGATGGTGGGGGAGACCGTCTTCCTCGTCGTCCTGGTGCTGCTGCTGATGCACTGGGGCTTGTAAACAGATGCTCTATTGGGGGTAGCACGCCTGCGCGCACAGCTCGAGCGTGAGTCAGGCGTCGCACCCCCGGATGCGCTCCTTTTGCGGTCGCCTGCTCCAGCAGGCGGCCGTTTTTTTTCGGGGACACGGTCCCCTGCAGGAGCTGGCTTGCCAGCGAAGGCGCCCCGACAGCCGACCCGTGTTTTGCGGATGTACCCGATCCCTGTAGGAGCTGGCTTGCCAGCGAAGGTCGTTAACGATAACGCGTACGGTCTGGTGAAACGCGGGGCATTTGAGTCCAGCGCCAGCAAGCCGGCTCCTGCAGGTCTCAGCTGTCTTTGCGCGGCACGATCTTGCGTTCGCTGCGCCAGGCGGCAGGTGGCATGTTGAACTGGGAAATGAACCAGCGCGTGAATGAATTGGGCATGGAGTAGCCGAGCATGTCGGCGATCCGTCCCAGCGAGTACCCGGGGTTCTCCAGGTAGCGCACCACCAGGTCGCGGCGCACGCTGCTGATCAATTCGCTGAAACTGGCGCCTTCTTCATCCAGGCGGCGCTGCAGGGTGCGCACGTTCATGCCGTGGCTCTGGGCGATCTGCGCAATGGTCGCGCGGCCCATGGGCAGCAACAGGTAAATGGATTTACGCACGTCGAATGCCAGGGAATGGCCGTTTTTTCCCATCAGCGACGAGTCGAGGTAGCGTTGCGCGTGTCGGGCCATGGCCTCATTGGCCAGGGGGTTGGCGGTGTCGAGGTTGCTGGCGGGACAAACGATGCCGTTGAACTCGCAGCCGAACTCCACTTTGCAGCCGAAGATCCGTCGATGCACGGAAAGGTCCGCCGGCGCGTCATGGGTGAAACAGACACTGGTCGGGTGCCAGTGCGCGCCGAGCAGGGCGGCGCAAAAACGGTGCATCACGGCAACGGCCAGCTCGATGGATTGGCGGTTGTTCGTGCCCATATCGGTGACCAGTTCCTCGCGAATGATCACCGTCTTGCCAGTTTCCTCGACGAACACCGCCAGTGAATCGTTGAGCAGGTGACGGTACTGCACGATCACTTTCAGCGCGTCGCGCAGCGTGTTCTGGTGACTGAGCAGCAGGCTCACTTCACCAAAGTCCGACAGGTGCCGCAGCTCCGCCATGCGCAGGCCGAAGGTTTCACAGCCACTCAGGTGCGCTGACTTCTCCAGCAGGATGATGCTGGCGGTGGCCGGGATGCGTTGATCGGGATCGCTGAGGAGCGAAGGGGTCAAGCCCACCTCGGCTAAAAGCGCGTTCGCGTTCAGCCCCAGATGGCGAGCCACCTCCTGGTAGTTGGTCAGTACGGCGGTTCGAGCTTGAATGGTCATGGCGTGCATTCATTCCATTTAGTGACAACCGAGGTCCCGCTGGTGCAGCTACCTGTCATTTATAGAGACTTTGTCATGAAATGAAAATAGCTTCGCGCGCAAATCTATTTCTGCGCGGCTGTCATCAAAAGGGAAGTGACTGACGCTAAATGTAACGCGCTCCGACCAGCCGAATCCTACTGTGCTGCTGGAGGGTTCGAACGATTGGCGGACCTTTCGATGGATTGTCCAAAGGTGAATTAGCGCGATGAATGACACCACGATTTTGATAGTTCCAGGCTTGCGCGACCATGTGCCAGCGCATTGGCAAACGTTGCTGGAAGCCAAGCTGGACAAGGTCCGCTCAGTACCTCCACTGGAAGCGAACAAGCTCAGCCTGGCCGCACGCGTGGAAGCGATCCAGCGCGAGCTGGAGCAGATTTCCGGTCCGGTGATCCTCGTGGCTCACAGTGCCGGCGTACTGATGGTGGTGCACTGGGCCGCCCTGCATGACCGCCCGATCAAGGGCGCCTTGCTGGCCGCACCGCCGAACCTCGAGGCCAGCTGGCCGGCCGCTTATCCAACCCCTGAAAGCCTGCGGGCCAGTGGCTGGGATCCGCTGCCAAAAGGGCCGCTGCCGTTCCCTTCGATCGTCGCGGCCAGTACCAACGACCACCTCGCGAGCCTCGAATCCGTGACCCGGATGGCCGGTGACTGGGGCAGTGAACTGGTCAACCTCGGTGCTGTAGGCCATCTCAATCCCGCCGCCGGATTCGGCGAGTGGCCGCAGGCCGAAGACTTTATCCGCACGCTGGATCGTGGGGTGCAAACAGCTCAATAAAACTGCCTGAAAGAAACTCGCATCACTGCAAGGACCGGATGTGAGTCGTTGTTAGCGCCAAAAAACAAAAACAACAATAAACGGAGACAACGTAATGCACACCACGCCAGGATACCGTCCTCTGCGTTTCAGCTTGCTGGCCAGCGCCGTCATGCTCGCCACCTTGCCGGCTGCCCATGCCTTTGAACTCGACACCGGCAGTGAAGATTGGGCCGTGCGCTTCGATAACACCCTCAAGACCAGCTACGGTCAACGGGTGGAAGGCCAGAACTCGAAGATCGCCAACACCTCCAACTACAACGACGGCGATAAAAACTTCAGTGTCGGCAGTGCAGTGACCCAGCGGGTCGATCTGCTGACCGAACTCGATGTGGTCTACCAGCGGAAAATGGGCTTTCGTGTCAGTGCCGCGAGTTGGTATGACCATGCCTATGACAATGTCGGTTCCAACTCCAACCCGTTTCCAGGGCAGCAGGGCAATGCGGGCAACCTGGTGGCGGCGCGTCAGTCCGGCGCGATCCAGCCTGGCGACTCGCTGAACGGCCACGCTGCAAGCAAGCATGGGCTGAGCAACTACAGCGATCGTTATTACAACGGCCCCTCCGGTGAGATCCTCGACGCCTTCGTGTTCTACAGCACCGAGGTCGGCGAGGAGTCGATGTTCAGCACCAAGCTCGGCCGGCACAACATGTACTGGGGCGAGACCCTGTTCAACGCGGCCAACGGCATCAACTACGGTCAGTCGGCCCTGGACCTGGCCAAGTTGTACAACGTGCCGGGCACCGAAACCAAAGAGCTGTTCCTGCCGCGCAACCAGCTGTCGATGTCGTTCACGGTCAATCCGGAGTTGACCCTGGGCGCGCAGTACTTCCTGGAGTTCCGCAACACCCGTCTGCCCGAGGGTGGGACGTACATGGGCGGCTACGACATGTTCGGTGAAGGCGGGGACGTGTTCTGGCTCCCGGTACCGACGGCGCTGAACGGGGCCGGGGCTTTTTACGGCACCTCGCGCGGGCATGACGTCAAGCCGCACAATGCCGGCGACTTCGGCCTGATGGCCAAGTGGAGCCCGGAATGGCTGGACGGCACCCTGGGCTTCTACTACCGCAACACGTCGGACCCGATGCCGGTGGTGCTCGTCAATGCGCCCAACCTGCAAACGCCAGGCCTGCCGGGACTCACCGGCGCTGAATACCTGGCCGCTTATGCCGACGACATCGACATCTATGGCATCAGCCTGTCGAAGGGGGTGGGCCCGGTCAGCGTCGGTCTCGATGTGAACTACCGCGAGAACATGCCGCTGCTGAGCAACTTCACCACCATCAACCCGACCTTGAGGGGGCAGGCCGATCAGGGGCTGGTCAACGGCGACAACCTGATCGGTGCCGTGCCGGGCAAAGGCGATACCGGAACGGCCCGGGGCAAGACGTTCCATGTGGTACTCAACGGCATCGTGAGCTTTGGCAATACGCCGTTGTGGGACTCCTCCTCGCTGGCTGTCGAAGGATCGATGACCCATCTGGTCAGCGTCGACAAGGGCAAGCAGTCCTTCAAGGGCAACTCCAGCTACCACGGGGTCGACAAAGTCGACACCAATGCCTACTCCATCGCGACCAACTTCACCCCGACCTGGTTCCAGGTGTTCCCGGGCGTCGATATGTCCATGCCGATGTCCTACAACGTTGGCCTCAAGGGCAACTCGGCCGTCCAGCTGGGTGGCAGCGAGGACACCGGCAGCTACTCCATCGGCGTCGCCGCGGACGTCTATCAAAAGTACAAGTTCGACCTCAAGTACGTCGATTCCTTTGGTCCTTTCAATACCTGTGAAACCGGATTTGACAACAACACCCCCGGCAGTGGAGGGCAATACCGCTGCATCCCTGGCCAGATCACTTCCCAGGCAGGCCTGGCGCCCCTGCTGAAGGACCGCGGGATGATCACGGCTTCGTTCAAAACCACCTTCTGATTGACACCCGGATTACAACAACAAAGTGGAGAGAATTCAGATGAAATTCCTAAATAGCATGCTGGCAGCATCCCTGGCGGCCGTCATTGCCGGCCAGGCCCATGCGGCCGTGTCGGCGCAGGAAGCCGCCAAGCTGGGCACCAGCCTGACCAACGTGGGCGCGGAGATGGCAGCCAATGCCGATGGCTCGATTCCTGCGTACACCGGCGGGTTGACCACCGCTCCAGCCGGCTTCAAGGCGGGCGACGGCATGCGTCCGGATCCCTTTGCCGACGAGAAGCCGCTGTTGGTCATCGATGGCAAGAACGTCGATAAGTACAAGGGCCAGTTGACGGCCACCACGGCCGAGCTTGCCAGGCGCTATCCCACTTTCCACATCAATGTGTTCCCGACCCACCGCACTGTCGCCCTGCCTCAGGCGGTGCTGGACAACAGCTTGAAAAATGCCACCGGTACCAAGGCCCTCGATGGCGGCCTGTCCATCGATAACCTGCTGCCCGGCGTGCCGTTCCCGATCCCGACCTCGGGCAGTGAGGCCATGTGGAACCACCTGCTGCGTGTCGGCGGCAATCGCAATGTCAAATATGACTCCTGGAACGTCGACTCGGCGGGTGTACCGACACTGTCGACCACGGCGCTGTCGTTCTCGAACTACCCGATCTACGACGACATGTCGAAGCCGTTCAAGAGCACCGACGTGTTCTTCCAGATGAAGCTGTATTACACCGGTCCCGCGCGCCGTGCGGGCGAGGCGATCATGCTCAAGGATACGGCCAACCCCTTGGCGCAGCCACGCCGCAGCTGGCAGTACTTGCCTGGCCAGCGCCGCGTGAAGCTGGCGCCGGACCTGGCCTATGACACGCCTAACCCGGGTACCGGCGGTGCCGGTACTTACGACGATGTGTTCGTGTTCAACGGTGCACTGGATCGCTTCGACTGGAAACTGGTGGGCAAGCAGGAAATGGTGGTGCCGTACAACACCTACAAGCTGACTTACGCAGTGGACGCCAAGCAGCTGACAACCCCCAACCACATCGCACCCGACTATGTGCGCTGGGAGAAGCACCGCGTCTGGGTGGTGGAAGGCACGCTCAAATCCGGTTCGCGCCACATCTACCAGAAGCGCCGCATGTACCTGGATGAAGACAGCTGGATCGCTTTGGCTTCCGACCAGTATGACTCGAGCGGCAAGCTCTACCGTGGCTCCTTCGCCTTCCTCAGCCAGAGTTACGACAAAAAGATCCCGGATGTCTCGCCTTTCATGATCTACGACCTGGTGGGTGGCTCCTACAACATCAACGGCATCACGGGCGCCTACGGCGGCATCAAATACATCGAGCCACTGTCGAAGGCGCAGTGGGCGCCGGATGCACTGGCAGGGTCCGGTATCCGCTAAGCGGCAGACGATGAAAGTCCGGGGCGATCGCTTGTGGTCCCCCGGCAGAGTGACTGGAAGATGGACGGCCGGAGCGTCGTTCATCTTGGGTTACCGATTCCGACGCCGGCCTGTACCTCGTGTGCTTTGCGGGTGTCGTTCTCTTAGAAGGTGCGGTATGGGTTCCTTGAAAAAGTTCGTGCTGATGCTGCTGTGCTCAACGCTGATGCTGTTGCAGGGTGTCGCTCACGCAACCAGCTATGTGGATGTACTGGATCTGCCGGCCAAGCCGAGTCCGTTGGCCGTGCGTAGCCCTTTGATTGGCATCGCCCGTGCGGGTGAGCGCCTGGTCACTGTCGGCCAGCGTGGCCATATTCTTTATTCCGATGACGCTGGCAAGCACTGGTCGCAGGCCAGTGTTCCACTCAGCAGTGACCTGACGGCGGTGTTTTTTCCGTCTGCCCGGCAGGGCTGGGCAGTCGGCAACGATGGCGTCGTGTTGCACAGCAGCGATGCCGGCGCGACCTGGAGCAAGCAGCTCGACGGTCGCCTGATCGGCGCCGCGGTGGTCAAGCATTATGCGGCGCTGGCCAGTGCCGACCCGGCCAACGAGCAATGGCCGCTGCTGGTCGCCGAAGGTGAGCGGCTGGTCGAGCAGGGGGCGGACAAGCCGTTCCTCGATGTGTGGTTCGCCAACGACAAGCTGGGCTATGTGGTCGGCGTGTTCAACCTGATCCTGCGCACCGAAGACGGTGGCCAGAGCTGGACGCCGTTCCAGGATCGCACCGACAACCCGCAAGGCTTTCACCTCAACGCCATCGCCTCCACCGGTGACGCGCTGTACATCGCCGGCGAACAGGGCTTGCTGCTGAAGTGGGATGACACGCAGCAGCGCTTCGCCGCCGTGCCGACGCCTTATCAGGGCAGCTACTTCGGCGTGGTCGGCAAGCCCGGTGAAGTGCTCGTCTATGGCCTGGGCGGCAATGTGTTTCGCAGCACCGATGGTGGTCTCAGCTGGACCCCGCTGGCGAGTGGCCTGCAGGTCAGCATCACGGCAGCGATCATCAATGACCAAGGGCAGTACGAGCTGTTCACCCAGGCTGGACATGCGCTGGTCAGTCAGGCGGGCGGTACGCGGCTGCAGTTGCTGGCACAGCAGGATCCGACCCCTGTGGCCGGTGTGAGCCAGGCCGCCGATGGTTCGCTGGTAGTGGTGGGTAGCCGTGGTGTACAGGCACTGTCGGTCAAATAAGAAAAATTACAGCGAGTACCCAGACATGGGCAATATCAAGCAAGACACCATGCCGGTCATCCGCGATCTGCGGGACTTCGATCGGTGCTCCGGCAATCGGTTGGAGCGGCTGGTATTCAACTACCGCCCGCTGTTCATGGTGCTCATGACACTGGTCACCCTGGTGCTGGGCTATATGGCGGTGACGCGTCTGGAGCTGCGTCCCAGTTTCGAGAAAATGATTCCGCAGAGCCAGCCGTACATCAAGAACTTCCTGGAAAACCGCCAGTCGCTGCGCGGCCTGGGCAACTCGGTGCGGGTGGTGGTGGAAAACACCCAGGGCGATATTTTCGACCCGCACTACCTTGAGGTCCTCAAGCAGGTCAATGACCAGCTGTTCCTCACCGAAGGCGTCGACCGCGCCTGGATGAAGTCGCTGTGGAGTCCAGGCGTGCGCTGGACCGAAGTCACCGAGGAAGGTTTCCAGGGTGGCCCGGTGATGCCCGATGCCTACCAGGGCAAGCCTGAAGAAATAGACCAACTGCGCCAGAACATTTCCCGTGCCGGTATCGTCGGCAGCCTGGTGGCCAGCGACTTCAAGTCCACCATGTTGATCGTGCCGCTGCTGGACAAGGCCACGGCCACGGGGCAGCGCATCGACTACCACGCCTTTTCGCAGATGCTCGAAACGCAGTTGCGCGACAAGATCGAATTCGCCGGCGACAGCGCGACCCACAAGGCCGGGGAGGAGGGCAAGGGCCACTACAAGATCCGGGTGATCGGTTTCGCCAAGCTGATGGGCGATCTGATCGACGGGCTGATTCAGGTGATGATGTTCTTCGGCCTGGCCGTGGTCACCTCGCTGGTGATCATCTATTGCTATACCCGTTGTGTGCGCAGCACTTTGCTGGTGGTCGGCTGTTCGCTGATCGCGGTGGTCTGGCAACTGGGCATCGTTGCCTGGCTGGGCTATGCCATCGATCCGTACTCGGTGCTGGTGCCGTTCCTGATCTTTGCCATCGGCGTGTCCCACGCGGCGCAGAAGATGAACGGCATCATGCAGGACATCGCCCGCGGCACTCATAGGCTGATCGCCGCACGCTACACCTTCCGCCGCCTGTTCATTGCCGGCGTCACCGCGCTGCTCGCCGATGCCGTCGGTTTTGCGGTGCTGATGCTGATCGACATCCCGGTGATCCGCGACCTGGCGATCACCGCCAGCATCGGTGTGGCCGTGCTGATCTTCACCTCGCTGCTACTGATGCCGGTGGCGCTGTCCTATGTCGGCGTCGGCGCGAAGGCGGCCGAGCGCGCGCTGAAAATCGACACCCGTGCCGAAGGGCACAAAGGCTTTGGCAAACTGTGGGACATGCTCGATCGCTTCACCACCCGCAGGTGGGCGACCGGGGCGGTATTGGTCGCGGTACTGATGGGCATTGGCGGCTTCATGGTCAGCCTGCAACTGAAGATCGGCGATCTGGACAGTGGCGCACCGGAGTTGCGGGCCGACTCGCGCTATAACCGTGACAACGCCTACATCACCAGCCACTACGCGCTGTCCAGCGACCTGTTCGCGGTGATGATCAAGACCGCGCCGGAAGGTTGCCTGAGCTATAAGACGCTGATCCTCGCCGACCGCCTGGCCTGGGAGCTGCAGCAATCCCCCGGGGTGCAGGCGACGTCTTCGCTGGTCAACGCCGTGCGGCAGATCACCGCCGGTACTTACGAGGGCAACCCCAAGCTCAACAGCATCCAGCGCAACCAGGACGTGCTGAACTACGCCGCGCAGCAAGCCTCGGTCAACTCCCCGGAGTTGTTCAACAACGACTGCTCGCTGATGCCGGTGATCGCCTTCCTCAAGGACCACAAGGCCGAGACCCTGGACGCGGTGGTGGCCATCGCCGAACAATTCGCCCGGGATAACAACAGCGAAGATCGCCAGTTCCTGCTGGCTGCCGGGTCCGCCGGCATCGAGGCGGCGACCAACATCGTGGTGCGCGAGGCCAACCGCACCATGCTGTTGTACGTCTACGCGGCGGTGACGTTGTTCTGCCTGATCACCTTCCGCAGCTGGCGCGCCACGCTGGTGGCCCTGTTGCCGCTGGTGCTGACCTCGATCCTCTGCGAGGCATTGATGGTGGTCATGGGCATTGGCGTGAAGGTGGCGACTCTGCCGGTGATCGCCCTCGGCGTCGGGATCGGTGTCGACTACGCCTTGTACCTGCTCAGCGTGCAACTGCAGTACCAGCGCCAGGGCCTGCCGTTGTCCCAGGCTTATCGCAACGCCGTGTCGTTCACCGGCCGGGTGGTGGGGCTGGTGGGCATCACCCTGGCCGCCGGCGTGGTGTGCTGGGTCTGGTCGCCGATCAAGTTCCAGGCCGACATGGGCATCCTGCTGACCTTCATGTTCCTGTGGAACATGCTCGGCGCGCTGATCCTGATTCCAGCCCTGTCGTATTTCCTGTTGCGCGGGCCCTCGCTGATCCGTGGTGCTGCCCCGGATGCGCCGGTGGTGCACGCCAGTGAGACCGACAACGCCAAACAACCGGGCATGCGACCTGCCCTCACACTGTCCGAGTAAGTCAAACATGTCTGAATACAAAGCTCCCCTGCGCGACATGCGCTTCGTGCTCAATGAAGTCTTCGAAGCCTCCAGGCTTTGGGCCCGACTGCCGGGCCTGGCCGAGGTGGTCGATGAAGAAACGGCGGCCGCGATCCTGGAAGAGGCCGGCAAGATCAGCGCCGGCATCATCGCGCCGCTGCGCGGCAGTGGCGACGAACAAGGTTGCACCTGGGACAACGGAGCGGTGACCGTTCCGGCTGGTTTTATCGCGGCGTACCAGGCCTTCGCCGACGGCGGTTGGGTCGGTGTTGGCGGTGACCCGCAGTTCGGTGGCATGGGCATGCCCAAGGCCATTTCGGCCCAGGTCGAGGAAATGGTGACTTCGGCCAACCTGTCGTTCGGCACGTACCCGATGCTGACCGCCGGTGCCTGCCTGTCGCTCAGCGCCCATGCCAGCGAAGCGCTGAAACAGAAGTATCTGCCGAACATGTATGCCGGGGTCTGGAGCGGTTCCATGTGCCTGACCGAGGCGCATGCCGGCACCGACCTGGGCCTGATTCGCACCAAGGCCGTGCCCCGGGCCGACGGCAGTTACGCAATCAGCGGCAGCAAGATCTTCATTTCCGGCGGCGAGCACGACCTGACCGAGAACATCATCCACCTGGTCCTGGCCCGGCTGCCGGATGCACCCGCCGGCCCCAAAGGCATCTCGCTGTTTCTGGTGCCCAAGGTGCTGGTCAACGACGACGGCTCTCTGGGCGAGCGCAACACGCTGTCCTGCGGTTCCATCGAACACAAGATGGGCATCAAGGCGTCTGCCACCTGCGTGATGAACTTCGACGAGGCCACCGGCTGGATCGTCGATGCGCCGGGCAAGGGCCTGGCGGCGATGTTCACCATGATGAACTACGAGCGCCTGGGGGTGGGTATCCAGGGCCTGGCGCAGGGCGAACGCTCCTATCAGAGCGCCGTCGAGTATGCCCGTGACCGCCTGCAGAGCCGCGCGCCAACCGGCGCACAGCAACCGGACAAGGCCGCCGACCCGATCATCGTGCACCCGGACGTGCGGCGCATGCTGCTGACCATGAAAGCCCTGAACGAGGGCGGGCGGGCGTTCTCCAGCTACGTGGCGCTGCAACTGGACACCGCCAAGTACAGCGATAACGCGCCAACCCGCGCCCGCGCCGAGCAACTGGTGTCGCTGCTGACCCCGGTGGCCAAGGCGTTCCTGACCGACATGGGGTTGGAAACCACGGTGCATGGCCAACAGATCTTCGGCGGCCATGGTTACATCCGCGAATGGGGCCAGGAGCAATTGGTGCGCGATGTGCGCATCACCCAGATCTACGAAGGCACCAATGGCATCCAGTCCCTGGACCTGGCCGGGCGCAAGACCGTCGGCAGCGGCGGGGTGCTCTACCGCTTGTTCGCCGACGAGATTCGCCAGTTCACCGCCAACGCCGGTGCTGACCTCGGCGAGTTCAGCCAACCGCTGAACGCCGCCGTGGACACCCTCGACGAACTGACTGCGTGGCTGCTGGATCGAGCCCAGGGCAATCCCAACGAAATCGGCGCCGCCTCGGTCGAGTACCTGCAGGTATTCGGTTACACGGCCTATGCCTACATGTGGGCATTGATGGCCCAGGCGGCCATGGGCAAGGCAACCGAAGACGCGTTCTACACCAGCAAGCTGGGCACCGCCCGTTTCTACTTCGCCCGCCTGCTGCCGCGTATTCACTCATTGAGCGCTTCGGTCAAGGCCGGTAGCGAAAGCCTCTACTCGCTGGATGCAGCACAGTTCTGAATCAGGAAGGTACAACCATGCTGAAGACAAAAATAATCCCGCCAGCACAAGGCGCCTACAGCTACCCGCTGCTGATCAAGAGCTTGTTGTTGTCCGGGGTGCGCTACGAGTCTGCCAATGAAATCGTCTACGCCGACAAGCTGCGTTACAGCTACCAGACCCTCATCGAGCGCATCCATCGGCTGGCCAATGCGCTGACCGCGGCCGGCGTCAAGGCCGGGGATACCGTGGCCATGCTCGACTGGGACAGCCACCGCTACCTGGAGTGCTTCTTCGCCGTGCCAATGATCGGCGCGGTGCTGCATACCGTGAACATCCGTCTTTCGCCGGATCAGGTGCTCTACACCATGAACCACGCCGAGGACGACCTGGTGCTGGTGCATGATGATTTCCTGCCCATGATCGAGCAGATCCATGGCGAGCTGAACACCGTCAAGGGCTATATCCGGCTCTCTGACGACGCCGGGACCGGCACTGAATTGCCGGTGCTGGGGGAGTATGAAAGCCTGCTCTCCCAGGCGGCTTGCCATTACGATTTCCCGGACTTTGATGAAAACTCGGTGGCGACCCTGTTCTACACCACCGGCACCACCGGCGCGCCGAAAGGGGTGTATTTCACCCATCGCCAGTTGGTGCTGCATACCCTGAATGCCGTGGGCACGCTGGGCGCCTACCAAAGCTTTGCGCTGTTACGTTCCGACGACGTCTACATGCCCATCACCCCGATGTTCCACGTGCATGCCTGGGGCGTGCCCTATGTCGCGACCCTGATGGGCATCAAGCAGGTGTACCCCGGCCGTTACGAACCCAATAGCCTGGTGCGGTTGTTCCGCGAAGAGAAGGTCACCTTCTCCCATTGCGTGCCGACGATTCTGCAAATGATCCTTAACTGTGATGAAGCGAAGCAGACCTCTTTCGATGGCTGGAAAATGCTCCTGGGCGGCAGCGCCCTGACCCTGGGTATCGCCAGTCAGGCGTCCGCCCGGGGTATGCGCGTGCACAGCGGCTACGGCATGTCCGAGACCTGCCCGATGCTGTGCAGCACATACCTGCGCGGGTCGGAACTTGAGTTGTCCACACAAGCGCAATTGCCCCAACGCATCAAGACCGGCATGCCGATCGCGATGGTCGATCTGAAAATTGTCGATGCCGGCGGCAAAAGCGTTGCCCACGATGGCGAATCCCTTGGCGAGATCGTGGTGCGCGCACCCTGGCTGACCCAAGGTTATTTCAAGGAGCCGGAAAAGGGCGCCGAGCTGTGGCGCAACGGCTGGCTGCACACCGGCGACCTGGCCTCCATCGACGCCCGGGGCGGGGTGGAGATCAAGGACCGCATCAAGGATGTGATCAAGACGGGCGGGGAGTGGATCAGTTCCCTGGAGCTGGAGAACCTGATCAGCGAGCACGCGTTGGTCACCTCGGTCGCGGTGGTGGGCATTGCCGACGAGCAATGGGGCGAACGACCCATGGCGCTGGTGGTGTGCGAGCCCGGACAGTACGTCGATAAACAGATGCTCGAAGCGCACCTGCAACGGTTTGTCGAGCTTGGCCGGATTAACAAATGGGCGATCCCCAAGCAGTTCAAATTCGTCGCCGAGATTCCTAAAACCAGCGTCGGCAAGATCAACAAGAAGCTGATTCGGGAAAGCGAGTTGAGCTGACGGCGCCAGGCATGGCTGGCGGTTTCCACTCCTGTATCCGACCGAGAACACATCTATGGAAAGCCTGATTCATTATCGTTGCGAAGATTCCCTGGCCCTGATCGGCCTCCGAGGCGGCCCGGTCAATGCCCTTTCCCAGGCCCTGCGCGAGCAGCTGCTGGAAGCCTGCGAACGCGCCGCCGCGGACGCCAGGGTGCAAGCGATTATCCTCCATGGCGAGGGCGCGGTGTTCAGTGCCGGTGCCGACATCGGCGAGTTCGGCCAAGCCGCTTCGTCCGCCGAGCCGGGCCTGTCGAACCTGCTGGTGCGCTTGACCGAAATCGACAAGCCAATGATCGCCGCCATCGGCGGCCTGGCGTTGGGCGGTGGGCTGGAACTCGCCCTGGCCTGCGGCTACCGCGTGGCGGCAGCCGGCGTGCGCCTGGGCCTGCCGGAAATCAAGCTCGGCTTGCTGCCCGGCGCCGGTGGCACCCAGCGCCTGCCGCGCCTGATCGGTGCCGTCGCGGCGCTGGAAATGGTTGCTTCGGGCCAGCCGGTCAACGCGCCTCGCGCACTGGCGCTGGGTTTGGTCGACCGTGTGGCGCCAGACGCGGACAGCCTGCTCGACACCGCTCGCGGTCTTGCCGAAGACTTGATTGCCCATCAGGAGCCGGCGCGGCCGACTGACCCTCAAGAGCACCCGGGAGCGGCCTTGCCGGCGAATTACTTCGCCGAATACCGTGCCGCCAACCAACGTCGCTGGAGCGGCCAGAGCGCGCCACAGCGGGTGGTCGCGGCGATCGAGATCGCCTGCAACCTGCCGTTGGCCGAAGGCCTGGCCAGGGAGAGCGAGCTGTTCAAAGAGGCCGAGGCCTCGAGCGAATCCCAGGCTTTGTGCCATGTGTTCTTCGCCGAACGTGAAGTCGGCAAGCTGCCGGGGCTGGGCGCGGCCACGCCGATCCGTGCGGTGAACCAGGTGGCGGTGATAGGCGCCGGCACCATGGGCGGCGGGATCGCCATGAACTTTGCCAATGCCGGCATGGCGGTGACGCTGCTGGAGCTCAAGGCCGATGCCCTGGCGCGCGGCCTGGCGCAGATCCGCAAAAACTATGAAACCAGTGTCCAGCGCGGCAAGCTCACGGCCGAGCAGGTGGAAGAACGCATGGCGCTGCTCCACGGCACCCTGGACTACGCCGACCTCGCCAAGGCCGACCTGGTGATCGAAGCGGTGTTCGAGAGCCTGTCGATCAAGCAGCAGGTGTTTCGCACTCTGGACGAGGTGTGCAAGGCCGGTGCGATTCTCGCGAGCAATACCTCCACCCTGGATGTCGACGCCATTGCCGCGGTCACCCGCCGGCCACAGGACGTGGTCGGCCTGCACTTCTTCAGCCCGGCCAACGTGATGCGCCTGCTCGAAGTGGTGCGTGGCACGGCCACGGCCCCCGATGTGCTGGCCACCACGCTGAAGATCGCCAAGCGCATCGGCAAGATCCCGGTGGTCTCCGGGGTGTGTTTCGGCTTCATCGGCAACCGCATGCTCGAACCCTATTCCCGCGAGGCGCACCGCCTGCTGCTGGAAGGCGCTACGCCTGCGCAGATCGACAAGGTCCTCACCGGCCTGGGCCTGGCCATGGGCGTGATCGCGATGCACGACCTGGCCGGCATTGATGTCAGCTTCCTGGTGCGCGAGTCGCGCCGGGATGTGATTGCCCACGACCCCGGCTACTGCAAGCTCGCCGACGCACTCTACGCCCTCGGCCGTTATGGCCAGAAGACCGGCCGCGGCTATTACCTCTACGAAGGCCGCGAGCGCAAGGATGACCCGCAAGTGGTCGCCCTGGCCGAGCAGATCGCCGGCGACCTGGGGATCCAGCGCCGCGCCATCAGCGATCAGGAAATCCACGACCGCTGCCTGTTGATGCTGGTCAACGAAGGCATCCAGTTGCTCGACGAAGGCATTGCCCAGCGCAGCAGCGACATCGACCTGGTCTGGATCAACGGCTACGGCTTCCCGGCCTGGCGCGGCGGCCCGTTGCATTACGCCGAAGGGCTGGGGCTGGCGCACGTGCTGGAGCGCATCGGCCATTACCGCCAGGCACTCGGCGCCTACGGCGCGATGTGGTTCCAACCCGCCGCACTGCTGGAGCGCCTGGTGGCCAGCGGCAAGACCCGCATCGAACGTCTCTGACCCTCCGGCGGCCACTCCCGGGTGACCGCCCCAATCGATTAAACAAGGATCTCGACCATGAAAGAAGCCGTCATTCTGTCCACGGCCCGTACCCCTATCGCCAAGGCTTTCCGTGGCGCGTTCAACACCATCAAGTCGCCGACCATGGCCAGCCATGCGATCCGCGCGGCGGTCGAACGCGCTGGTATCGAAGCGGGGGAAATCGAAGACCTGGTGATGGGCGCCGCCCTGACCAGCGGCACTGCCGGCCTGAACCTGGCGCGCATGGCGGCCCTGGCCTCGGGCCTGCCGTTGTCGGTCAGCGGGCAGACCCTGGATCGCCAGTGCGCCTCGGGCCTGATGGCCATCGCCACCGCCGCCAAGCAGATCATGGTCGACGGCATGCCCGCCGCGATCGGTGCCGGCCAGGAGAACATCAGTGCGGTGCAGAATCGCAATATGGAATGGGCCTACGCCGAGCGCGACCCACAGGTCGAGCGCAACGCCATCCACGCCTACATGCCGATGCTGAAAACCGCCGAACTGGTCGCCAAGCGCTACGGCATCAGTCGTGAAGCGCAGGATGCCTATGCCCTGCAATCGCAGCTACGAACCGCTGCGGCGCAGCGGGCCGGCCTGTTCGATGGCGAAATCGTCCCGGTCACCAGCCTGCGGCAGGTGATCGACAAAACCACTGGCGAGACGCGCCTGGAAGAAGTCACCCTCACCAGCGATGAAGGCAACCGTCCGCAGACCCGCCTGGAAGACCTGGTCAACCTCAAGCCGGTGATCGAGGGCGGCTGCATCACCGCCGGCAATGCCAGCCAACTGTCCGACGGTGCCAGCGCCTGCGTGCTGATGGATGCGCGCCTCGCCGAGCAGCGCAACCTCAAGCCGTTGGGCCTGTATCGCGGGATCGCCGTGGCCGGCCTGGCCCCGGAGGAAATGGGCATCGGCCCGGTGCTGGCGGTGCCCAAGCTGCTCAAGCAACACGGCCTGACGGTGGACGATATCGGCCTGTGGGAGCTTAACGAAGCGTTCGCCTGCCAAGTGCTGCATTGCCGCGACACCCTGGGCATCGACGACGCCCGGCTGAACGTCAATGGCGGTGCCATCGCCATCGGCCATCCTTACGGCATGAGTGGTGCGCGGATGGTCGGGCATGCCCTGCTGGAAGGCCGGCGACGCGGCGTGAAGTACGTGGTGGTGACCATGTGCGTCGGCGGCGGCATGGGCGCGGCCGGTCTGTTCGAGGTGTTCCAGTGAGCCAGTCCAGACCCGGCGCCAATTCACGCGGGGACTACCCGCATTTTCGGCCGATCCAGACCCGCTGGATGGATAACGACGTCTACGGCCACGTCAATAACGTCAACTACTACAGCTATTTCGACACGGCAGTGAACGGTTATCTGCTGAGCCAGGGCGTGCTCGATTTCCAGCGCGGCGAGACGATTGGCCTGGTGGTCGAAACCCAGTGCAACTATTTCGCGCCGATCGCTTTTCCAGACGACATCGAAGCCGGGGTGCGGGTGACCCGGCTGGGTGGCTCCAGTGTGCGGTATGAGGTGGGCCTGTTCCGTGCGGGGGAGGCCCAGGCGTCGGCGCAGGGGCACTTCGTGCATGTCTACGTGGGCCGCGAATCCCGGCGTCCGGTGGCGCTCGGCGAGGCCCTGCGGGCTGCGCTCGTCCCGCTGCTGGTCAACGTCGATTGATAAGGGACAGCGCGGCTTCTTCGACGCCGCGCTGTCGCGCCACTTGTAGGCGCGAGCTTGCTCGCAATGGTCGTTAACGATAACGCGTACTTTCTGAATAAACGCGTCGTCCTTGCGACCATCGCGAGCAAGCCCGCTCCTACAGTGTGGGGGCTTTGATTCAGTAGTGCAGGCAGATCTTGCCGAAGTGCCTGGCGGATTGCTGATGGGCAAAGGCCTCGGCGATCTGTTCCAGCGGGTAGCGGCTGTCGATGACGGGGCGCCAGCTGAAGTTTTCCAGGGCGCGCACCATGTCTTGCTGCTGTTCGCGGCTGCCGACGATCAGGCCCTGCAGGGTTTGCTGCTTGCGCATCAGTTCCAGGGTTGGAACGCTGCCGGACATACCCGTGAGCACACCGATCAGCGCTATGTGGCCGCCCGGCGCACAGGCACGAATTGACTGGGGCAATGTGCCCGGGCCACCCACTTCAACCACGATGTCGGCGCCATGCCCGCCCGTGGCGGCCAGTACTGCGTCGCCCCATTCGGGTTGGTCCTTGTAGTTGATGACCTGATCGGCGCCCAGTGCCAGCAGGCGTGCTTGCTTGGCCTCTGATGAGGTCGTGGCAATCACCCTCGCGCCCATGGATTTGGCCATTTGCAGCGCAAGAATGGAAACACCGCCAGTGCCCAGTACCAGCACGGTGTCACCCGCCTGGAGACGACCGTCCACGACCAGTGCACGCCAGGCAGTCAGGCCTGCCGTGGTCAGCGTGGCGGCTTCTTCATGGCTATAGCCCTTGGGCGCCAGTGTGAAAGCTTCGGGGGGCATGTTGACCCGTTCGCGGGCAAAGCCGTCCACGCCATCGCCCGGGACAGTCTGGAAGGTGGTGGGCACGACGCGGCCCGATTGCCAGTGGGGGAAGAAGCAGGACACTACGCAATCACCCACGGCAAACTCAGTCACGTCTTTGCCGACGGCGGTGACGACCCCGGCGCCATCGGACATGGGGATGCGACCATCCTCCGCCCGGGCGTGACCGGTGACCACGCCGAGGTCGTGGTAGTTGAGCGAACTGGCATGGATACGCACCTGGATCTCGCCTGCACCGGGCGCACCGGGGGCGGGCATGTCGACAAGGCGCAGGTTATCCAGGCCAGCGGGGTGTTGGAGTTGAATGGCTTTCATGAGTGTCCTCGAGTCAGTCCGCGCAAAGGGAGGCACAGCTGTTTCGTCAACGATGGCCGCGCCCGAACTGGAGCATATTGCCTCAAGAGGACGCTGCGGTGGTGGGCACCGCAGCGTTGGAAGTGTTTAAAGCGCTACGTCACGCATGCTGGTCATGTCGATCACGAAGCGGTACTTCACGTCGTTGCGCTGCAGGCGCTCAAAGGCGGTGTTGATGTCTTTGATGTCGATCATTTCGCAGCTGGGCAGGACCTGGTGTTCGGCGCAGAATTCCAGCAGTTCCTGAATCGGCTGGATCCCGCCGATCAGCGAACCGGCCAGGGTGCGGTTATTGCGGATCAGCAAGCCGCCGTGGATCGGCTCCAGCGGCTCGATGGCGCCGACCAGCACCATCACGCCCTCGCGACCCAGCAGCATCAGATAAGGGTTGACGTTGTGGCTGCTGGGAATGGTGTCGATGATGAATTCGAAGGCATTGGCCGCTGTCGCCATCGCCGCCGCATCGTTGGACAACAGCACGTGATTGGCACCGAGGGTGCGGGCGTCGTCGGCCTTGCCCGGTGAGGTGGTGATCACGGTGACTTCGGCACCCAGGGCAACGGCCAGTTTCACGGCCATATGACCGAGCCCGCCAAGGCCGACCACCGCGACTTTCGAACCCTTGCCCACGCCGTAACGGCGCATCGGGCTCCACACGGTGATGCCGGCGCACAGCAAAGGCGCGGCGTAGCGCGGATCGAGGCTTTCGGGCATGCGCAGAACGAACTGCTCACGAACGACAATGTGCTCGGAATAACCACCATAGGTGATCTCGCCGGTATGACGGTCCTTGCCGTTGTAGGTCGGCGTCGGGCCATGGACGCACAGTTGTTCCTGATGCTCCGCGCAGGGCGCGCACTGCAGGCAGCTGTCGACCTGGCAACCGACCGCGACCCGGTCGCCGACCTTGAAGCGGCTGACGCTGCTGCCGACGGCAGTGACATGCCCGACGATCTCGTGGCCTGGCACGATGGGATAGACCGTGTTGTTCCAGTCGTTGTTGACCTGGTGGGCATCGGAATGGCAGACGCCGCAATAGGCGATATCGATGGCGACGTCATCGGCGCGCAAGGCGCGGCGATCGAAGCGAAAGGGGGTGAGGGCGGAATGCGCCTCGTGGGCGGCAAATCCCAGGCAAGTAGTCATGGGTAAGTCCTGTAGAAATCAACGCGTACCCCCGGCAAGAGCCGGGGGTACAGAGGGGTTAGATCGATGGGCGCAACCACGGCGCCGGGGTCATTTCCGGCGAGGCGATCTGGTTGACGATCCACTTGCCCATGCGACGCAGCGGCTCGATGGAATCCTGCGGACCGGCCCATTTCAACCCGGCTGCGTAGCCCAGCGAAACGATGCGCTGGGCGCCATACAGCGGCAGGATGTCCTTGAGATCTTCCTTGATGCTTTCCGGGTAGACGCCGACGGTCTGGGTGTAGGCATCCACCGCGCCCATCATCTCGTGCAGGTCATCGACCGGCACCAGGTTGGCGGTACGGTCGTCAAGCTTGGTGGCAAAGGACACCGACTCCGGAAGCTGCGAGCAGATGACTGCACCTTCGCCGTCCATGCCGCCAATCACCTTGTACCACTCGTCATCCAGGCGCAGCGCGTCGACTTCGGCCTTGAGGCCCTGGTCGTAGCGTTTGGGCATGGTGCTGAGGGTGTTGGGCAGGGTCTGCATGGCGTCGTAGACATAACCGCCGAACTTGTTCAGATTCGCCAGGCCGGCCTCGTCGGTGCCGCTCTGCACGTAGACCACCCGCGCGCACACGCAGGCTTTCTGGTTCAGCGCGCCGATGTCGCTGGCCAGGCGTACGGCGGCTTCGCGCATGGTTTCTTCACTGTCGAAGGTGCCCTTGCCGAGGATGCTCGCGCTGCGTTTCGGGTCGAGGGAGATCAGCTCCAGGCCCGGCTGGATGTAGCGGGTGACGTGCTTCATCGAGTTGAAGCCGCCCCAGGCAACGATCTTCTCCAGGTTCTGTGGCTGGTACAGGCGTTCCTCGAAGGCCTGGTCGCCGCCTTTCCAGTAAGCGACGCTGAGGTGTTTGGTCAGCGGGTGGTCCGGCGCCATCTCGACCATGGTGCGGGCAATGGCCAGCGCGGTGAACGGGTCGTTGGACGGCGCCTTGATGATCGCGTCGCTGCGCAGCACCATGTTGCGCAGGATGGTCAGCAGCGACAGCCCGGTCGCGTTGCCCGCGACGATATGCAGTGTGCGGGCGCCGAAGCAGCGCACGTCCAGTTCGGTGCCATCGATCAGGGTTTGCTTGACCCAGCCTTCCAGGTACTTGACGCCCACCGAGTTCTCCACCTGTTCGGTGACGGATTCACGGGTAAGCATGTGGCGCAGCCCCATGTAGCTGCCCTTGACCATGGTCGGGGTGACCGGCGCAGTCAGGTAGGACAGCTCGCAGGCTTCCTGCAAGTAGGGGTTCTGGTCGAACTCCAGGCGTTCGCCGAGGGCTTCGCAGTAGTCGAGGATGTCCTTGAAGGTGAGCGTGTACAGGTCGGCCAGCTTCGCCGGGTTACCCAGCGGCAGTTGGTCGATGTACTTGTGCGCATCCGGAGTCTGGAAGACCAGGTCGCCGCCGCGGCCACCGACGTCGATCAGGTTGTCGGTGATGACTTTGCCGCGGATGATCATTGGCGCAATGGGTTTGGTCATGGGGTTAGCCCTCTAATGTGGTCAGGAAATCCATCGCTTGGCGATGCGAGTCTTCTGTTGCGGCGCAGCTGATCTTGTCGTCGCCGCCGTTTATTTCGCTGTAGCGCTGGATCGGTCCGACCACGTAGTAACTCGGCCGACCGCAGGCGCAGGGCTTGTCCCATTCGACGGTGATTTCATCGCCGGTGATAAAGCCGCCCCAGCGGGTTTCGGCACCGAGGTCGAAGAACGCGGCGCGGCCGGTCACACGGCCATGGCGTGGCAGCGGCTTGCTGGTCTCCGGATCGAGCAGGTAGGGGATGACGGTCGGGGCGAAGTGGAAGTGGCCCTCTTCGCAGCGCGTATGGACGCCGCCGACGATTTCGGACATGGCGTAGGATTCGTTGAGCACCTTGGCACCGGTGAAACGCAGCACGTCGTCGCGCCAGCCTTCGGGTTGCACGGAACCCTTGCCGCCACCGGCGGTGTGGATGTACGAGTCAGGGTGGAAGACCCCTTCCAGGCCGCGCTCCAGACCGGCCTTGGCCATGTTGTGCAACAGGTTCCAGGTCGCGCCGATGTACACGCGCTTGCCCTTGAGCTGGGTGGACATATGATCGAAAAAGGTCGCCAAGTGTTGCGGCATTTCGGCCTGCAACTCATCGAAAGCCTTCTTCTTGGCCATCAGTTCCGGGCTGATCTCCAGGCGATCGAGGGTGCCCTTGGACTGTGCCGCGCGCAGCTTGGCCCCCAGGTGGAGCACGTCGGTGCTGAGGGTGGTCGGGTAAGCCGCATGGAAATGCGATTCGTCCGGCAACAGCGCCGGGATCATGGCGATGTGGACACGCACATGGCTCAGGTAGCCCTTGCGGTAGTACGGATAAATCGTGTGCAGGTTAGGCGCCGGGGTGTCCGGACCTTCCATGGCCCACACATTCAACTTGCGCAGCTGGGCGAATTTGTCCCACTCATTGACGCCGTGAGGCAGGAACGACAGGGTGCCGGAAGTGCCCGAGGTGTGGCTGATGCGCAGTTGCGGCACGGCCTTGTCCATGGTCTCGAACCAGTCGTCCAGGCCCTGGCACGCGCTGACGTCGACCGCGGCGATGGCTTCGGCCATCTCTGGCGTTACCAGTTTGCCCAGCCACTTGTTGATCTGGGCGAAGTTGCGCTTTTCCAGCAAGGAGGGCGGGTAGGACTTGTACACGCTGTGTTCGAACAGCAGCGGCACCACGTCGTCGAATTGCTCGATGCTGTCCACGCCTTGGGCGTCGGCAAGCTTTTTGAGCATGGGGATCCGGTCGCGCAATTCTGCAAAGCGCTGCTTGAGGGCGGTCAGCTGCAGCGCGTCGATTTCGGCGCGGGGCAGATTGTTCCAGGCGGTTTGGGAATAATTGACCATTTCTGCCGGATTGTTCAGCAGCTGCTGGGTTTTTTGTTCTATCGACAGTTGTGCAGTGGGCATTTTCTGGCTCGCTACTCGACTAGTGAAACCGGCGGGGCCGGGGAGAGGTGTGAATCCAGTATGGGATGGCGGCCTTGGTTTTTGTTCCGGATTGAGGTAATCGGGTTGATTGTCTAACTGATTGAAAAATAAGAAAAAAATAAGAGATTTGAATGTGTTGGAACAGGCCGTTCCGGATTTGAGGGTGGTGCGTTCAAAGGGCTGGAGTATGACCCGGCATTCACACTAATAATGGTCGGGACGCGCTGCCAGTCAGGCCACTAACGTGAGGGATTTGCGGCTAGCGCAGGTGCTTTGCGATCACCATAAAAATCAGTGCAACACACCTATTTGTGAGGCTTCCATGTTGAAAATGGTATTTCAGACCACGCCATCAACGATCATTGAACTGGGCGCCGCAACCCGGCTCGCCACGCAAGTGCGAGGCATGGGTTGCGCTTCGGTTCTGGTGGTGACCGATGCGGGGGTTATTGCGGCTCGACTACTGGATGCAGTGGTCGCCGGCCTCGAGAGTGACGGGATAGCCGTTACGGTGTTTTCGCAGGTCCAGGCTGACCCGCCGGAGTCGGTGATTCTGGCCGCGGTGGACGCCGCCAAAGCCTGTGGCGCCGATTGCGTGCTGGGCCTGGGTGGCGGCAGCTCGCTGGATGCCGCCAAGCTGGCAGCGTTGTTGGCGCGCAGTGGCGAGTCCCTGGTCGAGATCTACGGCATTAACAAGACCAAGGGCCCGCGCCTGCCGTTGATTCTGGTGCCGACCACGGCCGGGACCGGTTCGGAAGTGACGTCGGTTTCGGTGGTGACCACCGGTGATGGCCAGAAGAACGTGGTTTACTCGCCCATGCTGTTGCCCGACGTGGCCGTGCTGGATGCGGAACTGACCCTTGGCCTGCCAGCCCATGTCACGGCGGCGACCGGTATCGATGCCATGGTTCATGCCGTCGAGGCCTATACCACCAAGAACCTGAAGAACCCGATTTCCGATTGCCTGGCGCGCGAGGCGCTAAGCCTGTTGGCCGGCAGCCTGTTCCAGGCCTGTAAGGACGGCAAGAACCTCGAAGCGCGGGAAAACATGCTGCTGGGTGCCAGCCTGGCGGGTATGGCGTTCGCCAACGCCCCGGTGGCGGCGGTGCATGCCCTGGCTTATCCCCTGGGCGCACGGTTCCACATCCCGCACGGGCTGTCCAATGCCCTGGTGCTGGGGCCGGTGATGCGCTTCAACCTCGAGGCCGTGGCGCCGCTGTATGCGCAACTGGCCGATATCGTCCTGCCCGGCACCTTGGGTAGCGATCGCGAAAAAGCCTCTGCCCTGGCCGACTATCTGGGTGGCCTGGCCGGTGAGCTGGGTCTGGCGACTCGCTTGCGTGACTTGGGTATCGTGGAGTCCGACATCGAGGCGCTGGCTGTCGATGCGATGAAGCAGCAGCGCTTGCTGGGCAACAACCCTCGGGAAGTCTGCCTGGACGACGTGCGCTCGATCTACATGGAAATCCTGTGAGTACCAGGGTCGAGCGGCCGCGTCGGGATGAGTTCCGACGCTTCACCCACATGCCGACGCGCTGGGGGGATCAGGACGCCTACGGGCATGTGAACAATGTGGTCTATTACTCGTATTGCGAGTCGGCGATCACTGCGTTCCTGGTCGAACAGGGGACCCTCGACAGTGCCAGCAGCCCGGTGATCGGGTTGATTGTCAATTCGGGTTGCACCTACTTTTCGCCCAGCGGTTTCCCCGACCAGATCAGTATCGGTATGAAAATTTCCCATCTGGGCAACAGCAGCGCCCGGTACGAACTGGCCTTGTTTCGCAACGATGAGCAGGAGGCGGTTGCAGCGGCCCATATCGTTTATGTGTATGTCGATCGGGCCAGCAACGTAGCAGTGCCCATCCCGCAAGCGATACGAACGGTACTCGCCAGGCTCGCTGACTGACTGAGCGGGCGCCTCCTTCACTTGCTGCTGCCGTTGGTCATGGCAGCGGCAGGCTGAAGATGATCAAATCACCCCCCCTGATGAACACCTGCGCCTGGCCGCTGGCTGGCATTACCCTGCACCCCTTGGATTTCACTCCGGATTTGAGGCTGGTGCATTGAGTGCACTGGAATATAATCGATCTCCCTCCCTGTAATGGGGAAAGCGCTGTCAGTCTGCGCGCTATCGTGAGGAGAGTCCGGCTCAAGGATGTGCTGGCGATTTACCAGGAGATTGTATGACCAATAAAAAAAACGGGGATGAGGGCGTATTTCAGGTCGAAATTCCAGCCCAACCTCGCAAGGCTCCACGGCAGGCGCGCTCGATCGCGCTGGTTTCGGCCGTGAAGCAAACCGCGCTGCAGATTCTCGAAAGCGAAGGGCGGGACGCCTTGAACGCCATGCGCCTGGCCGAAGATTCAGGCGTGGCGATCAGTTCGATCTACGAATATTTCCCGACGATGGAATCGCTGATCGCTGCGATTTTTGACGATTACCGCAATGAAGCCCGCACGGGGCTGTACGCCGGCATCATGGCGCTGCCGCCTGAGGCCACCCTGTATGACGGAATTTTGCTGGCCTTGCGGGCCGTTCTCGCCGCCCACCACAAGAAAACCCTGTTCGATCCGGTGTTCAGTGTGCGCTCCACTCATTACGACGAGTTGGTGCGCCTGGATCTGGTCAAGTCCAAGTCGCTCTTGACCACTACCGCGAGCTCGGCCTTGATGAAGCGTTTCGCCAGCGAAATCCGGGTGAAAGACCTGGAAAAGGCCGAGTTTCTGGTCTACCAGACATGGTCGGCGCTACCTCGGGCCATGCTGCTGGAAAGGCCCTGTTATCTCACTGACGAGGACACGCCCCAGTTGATGGCGCGGATGCTGCACGCGCTGTTGACTGCCCCAGGTGACCCGCCACGACCCTCGTAGCAGTCGTTCTGCATAACAATCCCAACCATCCGTGGGTCGATCAGATTCGATGATCGTCGGTATCGACCTGCGCGACAGGCGCCCGGATGCTGCGAGAGCAGGGTTCGGGCACGCCAGCAGGTATTTGTCGCAATGGCCCTGGAATAGGCCAGGCTCTGCTTCTCTGTCATCAAAAGAGAAGTAACTGACATTAAATGTAAATCACATCGGCCGGACACTCGTTAATGTCGACACTGAAGGAAGTGTCTGGCGATTGCGTCAGTCAAGTCATCGAGAAGGTAGGTGGAGGTGTTCAAGCGGACCGCCCCTTAGGTAGCCTCGCAAAAAAAAAAATACAAAAAGGCAGCGATGATGTCATGCATAACAATAAAAGTAATAGCCACACCCCCTCGCGTCACAGTCTGCTGGCCTTGGCCATCCTGGCAGCGTCCATGCCGGCAGCCCATGCCTTCGAACTGGATACCGGCAACCCGGACTGGGAGGTGCGTTTCGATAACACCGTCAAGTACAACTACGGTGTGCGCACCGAAAATGCGCACAAGCGCACGCTGAGGACACCGAACAGCAACGACGGTGACTATAACTTCCGAAGAGCCGGCACCAATATTACCAATCGTGTTGACCTGCTGACCGAGCTGGATGTGGTTCACCAAGGCAGCAAGGGCTTTCGCATCAGTGCTGCGAGCTGGTATGACAAGGCGTATGACAACGTCGGCTCCAGTTCCAATCCCTTCGGTAACGGTAATGGCGAGACGTCGGGCCTGGTCGAGAACGATCCGCGCCTGGCCGCGGTCACCCAGGACAATGTCGGCAATGGCAGTCGCCACCTGAGTCACTACGCCCAGCGCTACTACAATGGCCCGTCCGGCGAAATTCTCGATGCCTTTGTGTTCTACAGCACGGATGTGGGCGACGAGTCCCTGCTCAGCCTCAAGGCCGGCCAGCACAACGTGTTCTGGGGCGAGAGCATGCTGAACCCGGTGCATTCGATCAGCTATGGCCAGTCCGGGCTGGACCTGGCCAAGCTGGCGGCCTCGCCCGGTACCGAGGCCAAGGAGTTGTTCGTACCGCGTAACCAGCTCTCGATGACCTTCACCCTCGATTCCGAGTTGACCCTGGGCGCACAGTACTTCCTGGATTGGCGTGCTGCCCGTCTGCCGGAGGCCGGTACCTACTATGGTGGCTCCGACCTGCTGGGAACCGGCGCGCAGTCGTTGCTGCTGGGCAACACCAATGCCGCGGTCCCTGGAAGCCCTTTGGGGTGCGGCCTGTCGCCTTGCAGCGCGATCAACAGCGTGCGTCGTGGTCATGATCTGACACCGGGCAACAGCGGAGACTGGGGCGTAATGGCCAAGTGGTCACCGGCCTGGCTGGACGGTACCCTCGGTTTCTACTACCGCAATACCTCCGATATTCTGCCGCAGGCGTGGCTGGACGTCAGGGGGATCAGTTCGGCCAACCCCGATGGGACCCCGCCAGTGGGTATCGTGCCGGCTGGCGTCAATACGCTTAACTCGGAGGGGACCAATACCTATCAATTGGCCTATGCCGACAATATCCACATCATTGGTCTGAGCCTGTCCAAGGATTTTTCCGGCGTCAGTGTCGGCTCCGACCTGAGCTTGCGTCACAACATGCCGCTTGCCAGCATTCCGGCCACTCTCAGCTCCACCGATCCGTTGGGGCTGGGTGCCGGCCTGGGTCTGTTGCCTGTGCGTACGGCGCAGACCGGTATTGTCTATGACACCCCGAGCAAGGGCGACAGCATGAGCGCCACCGGTGACACGCTGCACTGGACGCTCAATGGCCTGTGGGCTTTTCCCAAGACACCGCTGTTCAATTCGGCAAGCCTGCTCACCGAGCTGTATTACAGCAATCTGCTCAAGCTCGATAGCAAGAACGCGGCGCTCTACAAGGGCAACGGCAGCTACCGTGGCATCGATGCGCCAACGCGGGACAACTGGGGTATCGCTGCCAACTTCACGCCGACCTGGACCCAGGTGCTCCCGGGTGTCGACCTCAACATGCCGATGTCCATCAACCTGGGCCTTGCCGGCGTATCACCCGTATCCGCCGGCGGTGCGAAAAACACCGGCAACTATTCGATCGGCGTCGGTGCCGCTGTGTACAACCAGTACTTTGTCGACCTGAAGTACGTGGACGCTTTCGGCAAGACCGAAAAGTGCAATACCAGCGGCACGAATAGTGGTGAAGACAATTCCGGCAGCGGCGACGGCTCCACGCCCAGCGTGTTCAGCGGCAACCAGAACTATGCGTGTTATGGCGGTGGCTATTCGAGCTTCTCCGGCGGTAGCGCGAGCATTCAAGACCGAGGGGCCGTGTACCTGACGCTGAAGACCTCTTTCTGATTCACGAGTTGCCTGGGCTACCAGGCAGGAGAATAACAAGATGAAATTCGTGAAAAGTCCACTGGCTGTGTCGCTCATCATGGCGCTGGCCATTCATGCCCAGGCTTCCGTGTCGAGCCAGGAAGCCGCTCGGCTGGGCGCCAGCCTGACCCTGACAGGTGCCGAACAGGCCGGCAATGCCGATGGCTCCATCCCGGCTTATAACGGTGGCCTGACCACCGCTCCGGCCGGTTTCAAGGCGGGCGATAACATGCGCCCGGACCCCTATGCCGGTGAAAAACCGCTGCTGGTGATCGATGGTAGAAACGTCGACCGGTACAAGCACATGCTCACCGCCACCACCGCGCATTTGGCCAAGCGTTACCCTGGCTACCGTATCGACGTGTATCCGACCCATCGAACCGTGGCACTGCCACAAACAGTGCTGGGTAACAGCCAGATAAATGCCACCAGGGCCAAGTCCCTCCAGGGCGGGTTGGCCATCGACAACGTACTGCCCGGCGTACCCTTCCCGATTCCGCAATCGGGGGCCGAGGCAATGTGGAACTTCTTGCTGCGCTACCAAGGGGTCACCATCGACTCCAAGTACGATTCCTGGAGTGTTGACTCGGCAGGCGTGTCGAGCCTGATGGTCACCGGCCGGGCACTCGTCTCCTTCCCGATTTATGAAAATCTGTCCAGGCCCATCAACAACACCGACATTTACTACCAGATGAAGTTGTCCTATACCGGCCCTGCGGGCCGGGCCGGCGAGTCGATCATGCTTAAAAATGCCGCCAACCCGGTGCAGCAGGCGGGCCGCGCCTGGAAGTACCTGCCTGGCCAGCGTCGCGTCAAACCGTTATCGATCCTGGCCTTCGACACGCCTAACCCCGGTACCGCCCGCGCCATGGAGCTTTACGACTGGAATCTATTGGGCAAGCAAGAAATGATCGTGCCCTACAACACCTACAAATTGACCTACGCCCAGGATCCCAAGTTGTTGACCACGCCCAACTTCCTCGCGCCCGACTTCGTACGTTGGGAGAAACATCGCGTCTGGGTGGTGGAGGGCACTCTCAAGGCGGGGGCGCAGCACATCTTCCAGAAGCGCCGCTTCTATCTGGATGAAGACAGCTGGGCGGCTCTGGCCTCCGATCAGTACGGCGCGAGCGACAAGCTTTATCGGGGTTCCTTCGCCTTCCTCAGCCAGAGTTACGACCAGCTGGTTCCGGATGCTACCCCTTTCATGACCTACGACCTGGTGCGCGGTTCCTACAACATCAATGGCGTGGTAGGTCCTCACGGCGGCATCAAGTACATCGATCCTTTGTCGACGGCTCAGTGGTCGCCGGAGTCCATGGCGGGTACCGGTATTCGCTGAAGGGGTGCGCAAGACACCGCTGGCATGAGTAAAACCCATGCCGGCGGAGTAGGGGGACCCTGCCCCTCAGCGACCAGGTGGGGTGAGTCAGATACCGATGCACAGGTATTTGATTTCCAGGTAGTCCTCGATGCCGTACTTGGACCCTTCGCGGCCCAGGCCCGAGGCCTTGATGCCACCGAACGGCGCCACTTCGTTGGAGATGATCCCGGTGTTGACGCCGACGATGCCGTACTCCAGCGCTTCGCCCACCCGGAACACACGGCTCAGGTCACGGGCATAGAAGTAGGACGCCAGGCCGAATTCGGTGTCGTTGGCCATGGCGATCACATCGGCTTCGTCCTTGAAACGGAACAGCGGTGCCAGCGGGCCGAAGGTTTCCTCCTTGGCGACGGCGGCGTTGCGCGGAACATCGACCAGCACGGTCGGCTCGAAGAAGGTGCCGCCCAGGGCATGCGGCTTGCCGCCGGCCACCACGCGCGCGCCTTTGCTGACGGCGTCAGCGATGTGTTCCTGGACTTTGGCCATGGCCTTGGCATCGATCAGGGGACCTGTAGTGACGCCGTTTTCCAGGCCGTTGCCAATGTTCAACTTGGCCACGGCCGCGGTGAGTTTTTCGACGAAGGCGTCGTAGATGCCGTCCTGGATATACAGGCGGTTGGCGCAGACGCAGGTCTGGCCGTTGTTGCGATACTTGGAGATCAGCGCGCCTTCGACGGCGGCATCCAGGTCGGCGTCGTCGAACACGATGAACGGTGCGTTACCGCCCAGTTCCAGCGAGACCTTCTTGATGTCCTTGGCGCACTCGACCATCAGCTGACGGCCGATTTCGGTGGAGCCGGTGAAGGTCAGCTTGCGCACGATCGGGTTGCCGGTCAGCTCGGCGCCGACTTCGCCGGCACTGCCGGTGACCACGCTGAACACGCCTTTGGGAATACCGGCGCGCTCGGCCAGTTCCGCCAGGGCCAGGGCCGAGTAGGGCGTTTGCGAGGCAGGCTTGAGGACCATGGTGCAACCGGCGGCCAGGGCCGGGCCGGCCTTGCGGGTGATCATCGCCGACGGGAAGTTCCACGGCGTGATGGCGGCGGTGACACCGATCGGCTGCTTGAGCACCATCAGGCGCTTGTCGACCTGGTGACCGGGGATCATGTCGCCGTAGACGCGCTTGGCTTCTTCGCCGAACCACTCCAGGAAGGAGGCGGCGTAAGCGATTTCGCCACGGGATTCGGACAGTGGCTTGCCTTGTTCGAGGGTCATCAGGCGGGCCAGGTCTTCCTGGTTGGCCATCATCAGATCGAACCACTTGCGCAGCTTGTTGGCGCGGTCCTTGGCGGTCAGGGCGCGCCAGGCCGGCAGCGCCTTGTCGGCGGCTTCGATGGCGCGACGGGTCTCGGCCGCGCCCATCTTCGGCACGCTGCCGATGATGTCACCGGTGGCCGGGTTGTTGACCTTGAGGGTCTGGCCGTTGTCGGCATCGCCCCATGCACCATCGATATAGGCTTGCTGGCGGAACAGTTTCGGATCGTTGAGTTGCACGCAAAATTCCTCGCTGCTGGTTACAGTGGCTGCTGGTTACAGTGACTGGGTGGTTGCGACGGATGCCGCCAGAGGGGCGGGCCGAGCGGCGTTGACCGGTTTGACGAAACTGGCGCCGGTGCTGGCGAGCTGCTCGCGGACCTTGTCGACGATGTACGCGCCGATCGGAATGGCCGAGGTCGCAGCCGGCGACGGGGCGTTGCAGACGCTGACGCTGCGGGCGGTGTTGACGAACAGGAAGTCGTCGATCAGCTTGCCGTCCAGCGAGACCGCCTGGGCGCGGACACCGGCCGGGTAGGGGGTCAGGTCGCTCTTGACGATGCTCGGGCAATACTTCTGCACCTGCTTGAGGTAGCCGCCCTTGAACAGCGAGTTTTTCAGCTCGATCAGGCCGGGGCGCAGGTTCTTCTTCAGCACCTTGAGAACGCCCGGGGTGGTCAGGGTTTCGAACATGTCGGTCAGCGAAAAATCGGTCTTGCGATAGCCTTCGCGCTTCATCGCCAACACTGCGTTGGGGCCGACGGTGACGGTGCCGTCGATCATGCGGGTCAGGTGCACGCCGAGGAACGGCATGGCCGGATCCGGGATCGGGTAAATAAGGTGGTTGACGATCTGGTTGTGTTGCTTGGGCAGCAGGTAGTACTCGCCCCGGAACGGGCAAATGATGAAATTGGGCTCGATTCCGAGCATGCGCACCACGCGGTCGGCCATCAGGCCCGAGCAGGTGATCAGGAAGCGGCCATGGTGCTCCTGGTTGCCGGTGCGCAGCACCACTTCATCGGGACGCTCATCGATGGCGAGCACTTCACTGTTGTAGCGGATCTCGCCACCGGCGGCTTGGAATTCGCGGCCCATGGCGGCGGTGACCTGGGCGTAGTTCACGATGCCGCTCGAAGGCACGAAGATACCGCCCAGGCCGACGATGTTCGGCTCGCGCTCACGCAGTTCGGCGGCCGTCAGCCAGTCGCGCTTGATGCCATTGGCTGCAGTGCGCTCCCACAACGCACCCATACGCTCCATTTCCAGCGCGTTGGTGGCCACCAGCAGTTTGCCGCACTCGTCATAAGGGATGCCGTGCTTGTCGCAGAAAGCCTTGGTGGCCTTGTTGCCTTCCAGGCAGAAGCGCGCCTTCAGGCTGCCCGGGGTGTAGTAGACGCCGGCATGGATCACGCCGCTGTTGTGGCCGGTCTGGTGCATGGCCGGGCCGGACTCTTTCTCCAGCAGGAGGATTTTTGCGTCGGGGTAAACCTGGGTCAGTTGCATGGCCGTGGACATGCCCACAATGCCGCCGCCGATGATGATGAAGTCGTACACAGCCATTGGATTGCACCCACCTGGATTAGGTTTTCGTTGGAAGCACGACCAGGGCCACGGGGGGTGGCCCTGGTCAGTTCAGCTCAGCCTGGCAAACCTTACTGACCACGCTGGTACAGGGTTTTCTGGTAGCTGATGTAGCCACGCTGGCGCATCAGTTCACGACGCAGGCCCTGGTGGGCGGTGAAGCGGTCGCGGCCGTGCAGCCAGAACATGTTGTTGACCAGCACGAAACTGCCGATCGGCACCGGTACCGACAACTTCTGCGGGCAGCCTTCCAGGGATTCGCTCATGGCGTTCAGCCAGATACCTTCCTCGAAGTCCTTGGGCTGCACGAACTGGTCGATGTAGCGCATGGTCGGGCGACCTTCGGCATCGTTGTCGAACACCGCGTGGAACACGTCTTCACGCACGTTCTTGCTCGGCGGTGCGGTGAAGCGCATTTCACGGCGGGCCAACGGGTGAGTGTAGTAGTGCTGCAGATCTTCCCAGTCGTCCAGGTGCAGCAGCAGGGAGTTGCCGCCTTCCATGTTCTGCTCGTCGATCTTCATCATCATCACGTAGTCGGTACGCTCCTGGACGAAGGTGCCGTCGTTGTGCAGTTCCATCACCCGGTGTGGCTGGCGCAGGTAGCTGTCGGAGTTGTCGGTGTTGACCACCACGAAGCGCGCGTAGAACTGGCCGCTCATGGCATCGAAGTTGGAGCGGCCGATCAGGTGGGCGACGGCCGAGGAGAACTTGACCATGTCATCGGCCTGGGACACGTCGTCCAGACCTTCCGGCGTGATCAGCATGCCGCCGGTGGAGCGGTCCAGGATGGTATTGACCAGCACCGGGCGCAGGGTGCCTTCGCACAGCTCGTCAAGGATCTGCGCGACCCGAAAGCGCAGGAACGACTTGTACTCCAATGCCTGGACCGGCCATTCGGCCACCGCCTTGATGAACGCGTCGACGGTTTCCTTGTTGAACTTCAACTCCAGCAGCCGCGGCGACTGGCGGGAGGGGGCGAGGGTGAAGCCCTTGCTGTCGGATGGCAGCGGCATCACAAGGTCCCGAATCTGAGTAAAGGCGTTCATGGCGGCTCCTGGGCAAAACGTAGTGATTGGCGCCTTCCAGCAGGGGTCTGGATCAGGCTTGGAGCAAAAGTATCGTCATAAATTAAAAATGTCTACATTTTTATGTTTAGGCGACAAAACCGATTTTAGTCGAAAGTTTTTCGTCTGATAGATGTTTGGGTATGATTGGTTTTTGGCGATTTTAGGAGCAGCACCTTGGATAGCCTCACCCCCAGGCTTAACTCTGCATTCAGCGGGTATGAGCGGCTCAAGCTGGACATCATCCGTGGCGTGTTCAAACCCGGTGAGAAACTGCTCATGAGCGGGCTCAAGGAGCGCTATGACCTGGGTGTCGGCCCGCTGCGCGAAGCCCTTTCGCAACTGGTGGCCGAGCACCTGGTGGTGGTCATCAGCCAGAAAGGCTACCGGGTCGCGCCCATGTCGCTGCGAGAGATGCAGGATATCTATGATGCCCGCGCCAATCTGGAAGCCATGATCGTCGGCCTGGCCATCGAACGGGGGGATGACGCCTGGGAAGCCCAGATCCTGGCCCAGTCCCATACGTTGTCGAAAGTCATGGACGTGACGACCCGTGAGAGGGTGCTCGACGTCTGGGATGAACGGCACAAAGCCTTCCACAGCGCCATTGCCGCCGGTTGCGGCTCCAGGCATTTACTCCAGGCGCGCACCTACCTGTTCGATCAGGCCGAGCGCTATCGTCACTTGTGGCTGACGCAAACGGTGTTCTCCGAAGAAGCCCTGGAGTTGAAGCGCAGGGAGCATGCCGCGCTGGTCGAAGCCATCCTCGCCCGCGATACCGCGCGGGCGACGAGCCTGATGCGCACCCACCTGATGTCGCCCGTGCCGATCATCGTCGAGGTGATGCAGCGTGACGAGTGGGCGAAACTTGCCTGAACCCGCTCAGGGCTCCCCCCCGTAGCACGGTGTCATCAAAAGCCGCGCTGTCATCAAATGCATTGTGACTGTCGCTCAATGAGAAGCAGTCGACGCCTCCATGACGATACTGGTTTGCTCGCCGACATCGAACAGTCGAGCAAAAACCACTGACAGATGCCTCTCCGTGCTGACGGGAGACTGTCAGTTGCATCCGGTGAACAATCATGGAGAGCGTGCAGGATGAAGTTCAGTTTTGTGGATAACGCCGCGCCGAGCCGTCGACGCATTCTTCGCGATGCCTTGACCCTGGCTTTGGCGGCCTCGCCGTTGGCAAGCCTGGCCAAGGCCGCCGCCGAACCCGAGGCGGCCGACGAAAACGCCGAAGACGTGACCTTTGCGGCTGGCCCGCGACCGCTGGTGCAATATCCGCAAAAACGCCCGCTGACCCTGGTGACCACTCGCCCGCCACACCTGGAGACACCCTTCGCGGTCTTCAACGATGGGCCGATCACGCCCAACGATGCCTTTTTCGTGCGTTACCACCTGGCCAATTTCCCCACCAGTATCGATCCGGACAGCTACCGCCTGACGATCAAGGGCGCGGTCGACACGCCGCTGTCGCTGTCCCTTGCCGAACTCAAGGCCCTCGCCGAACCGATAGCAGTGGTGGCCGTCAACCAGTGTTCGGGGAACAGCCGGGGCTTCTCGATGCCGCGGGTGTTCGGTGCGCAGTTGGGAAACGGTTCAATGGGCAATGCCCGCTGGGTGGGGGTGTCGCTCAAGACGGTACTGGAAAAAGCCGGTGTGAAAAATGATGCCCGGCAAGTGACATTCCGCGGGCTCGACAAGCCGGTGCTGCCGAGCACGCCGGAGTTCATCAAGGCCCTGGACATCAGCCATGCCATGGACGGCGAGCCCATGATCGCCTGGTCAATGAACGGTACCGACCTGCCATTCCTCAACGGTTACCCGATACGCCTGGTGGTGCCCGGTTATTTCGGCACCTACTGGGTCAAGCACCTGAGTGAGATCGAAGTCGTCGACCACACCTACGAGGGTTTTTTCATGGCTAAAGGTTATCGCGTGCCGGACAACGACTGTTTTTGCATCGCCCCTGGCACCACGGCGGCGCAAACCCTGCCGATTGCCAAATTGCCGGTACGCAGTTTCATCACCAGCGTCAAACACGGCGCTGTGTTGCCGTTGAACAAAAGCGTGGAGCTCAAGGGCATTGCGTTCGACGGCGGTGCTGGCGTTAACAAAGTGGAGGTGTCGATCGACGGCGGAAAAAACTGGCGCGAAGCCAGGCTTGGGCAGGATCTGGGCCGTTTCTCCTTCCGCGAGTGGACGCTGCCGATCACCTTTCACCGCAAGGGCGCCACTGCGTTGATGGTGCGCGCCAGCAACCGTGCGGGCGAGACGCAACCGCTGCGAGCCGACTGGAACCCCGGTGGCTACCGCCGCCACGTCGTCGAAACCAGCCACGTCACCGTCGCCTGAGGAGGCCCGCATGAAACCCATGACCACCTTGCTGTGCGCGGCTCAGTTGTGTCTGGCTGGCATGGCCAGCGCCGCGCCCCTGTCGATCACCTTGCCGCCTGAAACGGCGGCGTTCAAGCCCAGTGCGCTGCCGGGCTATGCGTTGGCCCAGCAGAAATGTTCCACCTGCCATTCGGCCGATTACATCAGCTTCCAGCCACCCGGCTTGACCCTGGCGCAGTGGACGGGTGAAGCGGGCAAGATGCAGCACGTGTACGGGGCGCCGATCAGCGATCAGGAGGTGAAGATTATCGGCGCCTACCTGGCCGTGACCTACGGCAGTGCCCGGGCGAGCGATGCCGAGGTGCAGGCGGCGTCGAACCCGTCGGCGGGCCAGCCCCCGGCCGCGCCTGCAGCAACAGTCGACGCCATGGCCTTGCTCCAGGGCAACGGTTGCCTGTCCTGCCACGCGATCGATCACAAGGTTGTAGGCCCGGCCTATCACGATGTCGCGGCCAAGTACGGGAGCGATCCGCAGGCACTGGCCACGTTAACGTCCAGCATCCAGCACGGTAGTAGCGGTAAATGGGGGGAGATCCCCATGCCACCTTACGCGCAGTTAAGCCCGCAAGATCTGCAAACCCTGGCGACGTTCATTCTGCACCAGTAAGCCCGGTCCCGGCTCGGCCGGGTACCTTCTGCGGCCAATCGTCCCCGGGCGTGCGGCAATGACAACAACCGTGATCCTCGCAGGATGATCCATGGAATTGCACTCGCTCGTTATCATTCTGGTCGCGGTGGCCGTTGGCAGCTACCTGCAAGCGTTCACCGGGTTCGCACTGGGCATTGTCGTCCTGGCGATTGCCGTACTCACCCACGCCGCCCCGATTGCTACCGTCGCCACCACCATCACCATCGTCGCGTTTCCCAGCATCGTCATCGCCCTGTCTCGCCATTGGCGGCACATCGATCGGGCATCGTTCTTCCAGACGTTCATCGGCCTGGTACCGGGCACCCTGCTGGGCCTGTGGTCACTGGGGGTCATGGGCGAAGAGCACACCGCGCTGCTGCAACTGTTGCTGGGCGGGTTGATTGTGGCCGGCGGTATCGCCTTGTTCATGAAACCAAAACCGCATCCGTCCCGTTCCAGCTCTGCGAGCTTCGTCCTGATGGGCGTGCTCGGCGGCCTGTTGGGTGGCCTGTTCAGCGTACCGGGGCCGCCGATGATCTATCACTACTACCGTCAACCGGTGTCCATCCAGGCCATCCGCACCAGCTTGCTGGCGCTGTCCGGCGCGATGTCCCTGGTGCGCTTGATCATGCAGGGCCTGCAGGGGCAGTTGAACGCCGAGGTCATGTCGATGGGCATGCTGTCGATCCCGGTCGCCATGCTGGCCAGCTGGCTGTATGTGCGTTTTCCGCCGCAACTGTCTGACCTGAGCATGCGTCGCGGCGCCTTCGCCCTGTTTGTCGTGATGGGCGGTTTCATTCTGCTCACCGCGGTGCTGCCGAGCAGCCTGGCCGCACAGTGAAACACCTGTCAGCCGAGCAGGTCTTCGTTGTTGCCCAGGGGGGATGATTGACTGGCGCACTCGCGTAACCAGTTCATGAACACCAGCAATCGTTTGGGGAGGGAGTCGAGCGGCGGGTGAACCAGATAATAATCATAGTGGCCCGAGCGGCTGAAGCCGGCGAGGGGCAGCACCAGTTCGCCGCGATCGACGCGCTTCTGCACCAGCTGTTGACGGCCAATCGCGATACCGGCGTGGTTCATGGCGGCCGTCACGCTCAAATCGGAGCGATCGAAGGTCAAGGTACGTTTGGGCAATGCCGCGAGCAGGTTGTGCTGCTCTGCCCAGAGCGTCCACTCTGCGTCATAGGCCGCGTGATCCCAGGCCAGGGAGTCATGCAAGGTGGTGCAGTGCCGCAGGTTCTGCGGGTTTTCCGCCAGGCGGTGGCGTCGCGCATAGTCGGGACTGCACACGGGGGCGAGCTGTTCGCGCATCAATCGATGGCTCGTCAGCCCGGGGAATTCGCCGTTGGCGTAGTACAGGGCCAGGTCGATTTTGCGGGTGCGGAAATCGACATTGTCATTGCCTACCCGCAGGTCCAGTGACACCAGGGGGTAACGCTCGACAAAGTCCGCCAGCCGCGGAACCAGCCAGCATTGGGCGATGGAAGGCCTTACATAGAGCGCGATGGAGCCCGCCACTTCAGCTTGTGACGATTGCTCAAGGGCTTCGGACAATTCCCCCATCGCATTCTGCAGTATTTCAAAGATCCGTTCGCCTTCATCGGTCAGGCTGACCTGCCGGGTCAGGCGCTGGAACAGCTTCATCGCCAGCGCGGTTTCCAGCCGGCTTATGCGGTGGCTCACGGCGCTTGCGGTCAAGCACAGTTCCTCCGCCGCACGGGCGAAGCTCAGGTGACGCGCGGCGACCAGAAAGGTGTGAAGGTTCGCAAACTGGCTGCTGTTGAGCCTGGAACTGATACGAGGAGGAAGGTTGAGCACGACAGTTTTCCCTCGAGCACAAAAGCCGCCGGGTGCAGGATGCAGTTCCAGCGGTCAAACGGACCCGGATGTGGCAAGTCGTTCATCTTGCCACATCCGGTTTTGCGCTTGAATCAGCGAGCACCCGGGCGCATTCCTGCCGCGCGGGTCCCTAGCGCCCGATCAACCCTTGCCGAGCAATTCACGGCCCTTGGCCAGATACGCGTCCATCTCGTCGCCAGGCACCATGTTGCCGCCCGTTGCCCACACCAGATGGGTGGCTTGCACCATGGCCTGCTCGTCCAGGCCCGCGCGGGCCAGGTAGCCTTGCCGGTCGGCATGGACTCGGGCAATGCCGGGCACGCCGGCGAGCGCGGAGGGCTCAAGACGCACACCTTCGCTGCGCTCCAGCAGTGCCAGCAAGCTGTACATTTCCTCGTCGCTGACGGTGTAGAAACCATCCAGCAAACGCTGCATGGCCTTGCCGACAAAACCTGAAGCGCGGCCGACGGCCAGGCCGTCGGCAGCCGTCACGTTGTCAATGCCGAAGTCTTGCACGCTCACTTCGTCGTGCAGCCCGGTATAGACGCCCAGCATCATGCACGGCGAGTGAGTGGGCTCGGCGAAGATGCAGTGGACGGCATCCCCGAAGGCCAGCTTCAGGCCGAAGGCCACGCCGCCAGGCGCGCCACCCACGCCACAGGGCAGATAGACAAACAATGGGTGTTGCGCATCCACGGTGATATTGGCCTGCGCCAATTGCCGTTTCAGGCGCTCGGCGGCCACCGAGTAACCCAGGAACAGGTTGACCGAGTTTTCATCGTCCACAAAATGGCAGGCGGGATCGGACTCCGCTTGTTGGCGGCCTTGCGCGACGGCCACGCTGTAATCGGAGGCGTACTCGACAACCGTGACGCCGTGCGAGCGCAACTTGTCTTTCTTCCATTGGCGCGCATCCGCCGACATGTGCACGGTCACCTGGAAGCCCAGCGCAGCGCCCATGATGCCGATGGACATGCCGAGGTTACCGGTCGAGCCGACGGCAATTTTATACTGGCCGAAAAACGCCCGCGCCTTCTCGCTGTCCAGCACGGCGTAGTCGTCGTCAAGCGTCAGCAGCTTGCCGGCCAGCGCCAGGTCCTCGGCATGCTTGAGCACTTCATAGATACCGCCGCGCGCCTTGATGGAACCCGAAATGGGCAGATGGCTGTCCCGCTTCAGCCACAGCGCCCCGGCCAAGGCCAGGCCGTAGCGCTCGCTCAGCGCTTGCTGCAGGTGTGGCACCGGCACCACGTCCGACTCGATAATGCCGCCACTGGCTTGGGTTTCCGGGAACGCACGGCTGAGGTAAGCAGCAAAACGCGCGAGGCGAGCGCTGGCATCGGCGACATCGGCGGCGGTCAACCCTACATCGCTGATCGCTTCCGCGACCGGCGCCACGCCAGGATTGAACCAGGTGGTTTCTTGCAGCGCGACCAGATCGCGAATCAAAGGATGACTGGCTTGCCAGCTTTCAAGGGTTTTTCCCAAAATCATGACGTGGTCCTTTTAAACAGATAAGGCTGAAAATACGGGTTGATTCAAACGAAGTTCGACAGCAGCAGGGTCAGGCCCAGCGCGACCAGGGACGCCAGCACGGTGGCCAGGGTGAATTTCTTCAAGGCTTCGGCCAGCGAGACCCCCAGGTATTCCTTGACCACCCAGAAGGCGGAGTCCGTCACATGGGTCCAGCCAATGGCGCCGGCGCCGATGGCGATGCAGATGATTTCCTTGCTCACGCCGGGATGCGCGCCCAGCATCGGCAGGACCATGCCCGCCGCGCTGATCATGGCCACTGTTGCCGAACCGACGGCGAAGTGCATCAACCCGGCCACCAACCACGCCAGGACGATGGGATTCATGTTCAATTGCGTCAGCGAACCGGCCAGCGCGTTACCCACGCCGCTGTCGACCAGGATGCCGTTGAATGCCCCACCGGCACCGATGATCAACAGAATGCTGGCCAGTGGAGGAAAGCTCTTCTGAGTGTGCGCGAGCAAGTCAGGCATCGATAAGCCGCGACGCAGGCCCAGCGCCCAGTAGGCGAACACCACGGCAATGGACAGGGCAATCAGCGGCGTGCCGAGGAACGAAATGACACTGAATGCGCCCGAGTCATGGGGCAGGGCGGTCGCGAGGCTTTTCCCGACCATCAGCAGCAGTGGCAACAGGATGGTCAGCAGCGTCAAACCGAGGCCTGGCAAGTCCCGGGTGGTGCTGTCATCGCAATGTTCGTCGAGGAACGCGGCTTGAGTGTCAGGCGCTTCACTCTTGCAGACCAGCTTGATCCACAGCGGCCCGGCAATGATGGCGGTCGGCAGCGCGACAATCAGGCCGTACACGATAACCTTGCCGACATCGGCGCCCAGCATCCCGGTAATCGCCATGGCGGCGGGGTGCGGGGGCAACATGCAATGAACGGCCATCAGCGATACGGCCAAGGGCACGCCCAGGTACAGCAGGTTGATTCTGGTCTCTTTCGCGACCACATAGATCAGCGGAATGAGCAGGACGAATCCCACCTCGAAGAACACGGGGATGCCCGCAATGAATCCGACGAGCATCATGGCCCATGACGCACGCTCTTTACCCATGGCGCTCAGTAGCGTGCGGGCGATGCGTTCCGCGCCACCGGATTCTTCGAGCATCTTGCCGAGTATGGCGCCAAGGCCAATGACCGTTGCGAGGAACCCGAGTGTTCCACCGACACCTTTTTCATAGGAAGAGGCCATTTGCGCCAGTGGCATGCCTGAACCGATCCCCACCACGAAACTCGCTGCGGTCAAGGCCAGGAAGGCGTGGAGGCGGACTTTGACGATTAGGAAAACGATCAGAAAGATGGCGCAAAACAACACCAGCAAAAGAGTGGGACCGCTGTGCATGGTATCTCCTGGAAGAGCTTTTATTGTTGAAATCAGTGATAGGGATCACTGGCTTCGCGGCATTAGAGGCCACTCTTCAGGGACTGACAAAGGATGGATCATCAAGGTATGGATGACCTGGGATCATCTATAAGGGGGAGGGCAAGCCTGGCCCGGCCGTCCAGAATCGGTGCGACAGGGCCTGGCTTGTTGCTGCCTCAGACCAATTTGAAGCGGCTGACCATGGTTTGCAATTCGCCGCCCAGGCGCGCCAGATCACTGCTGGCGGCAGCAGAGTCTGTTGCGGCGGCAGCCGACTGTTCCGCGACATCGCGAATACTTGCAACGCTGCGATTGATCCCTTCGGCCACCGAACTCTGTTGCTCGGCGGCGGTAGCGATCTGCTGATTCATCTGCTGAATATTCGACACGGCAGCGTTGATCGTTGCCAGGACCGCACCGGCTTCCTTGGCCGACCCCACGGTATGGCCGGCTTCGACGCGGCTCATGCCCATCATCTCTACCGCTCCTTGCGCTCCGGTTTGCAAGGTGCCGATCAGGCCTTCAATCTGCGCCGTCGATTCCTGGGTGCGGCGGGCCAACGCGCGAACTTCGTCAGCCACCACGGCAAAACCTCGACCGGCATCACCCGCGCGCGCGGCTTCGATAGCCGCGTTGAGGGCGAGCAGGTTGGTCTGCTCGGCGATACTCTTGATCACATCCAATACCGTGCCGATGTTGGCGCTGTCATGGTTCAGGCGCTCGATGGACTGCGCGGAATGCTCCACGGTCAGGGCCAGTTTCTCGATGCGCACTATGGTCTGCTGAACCACCAGCGTGCCCTGATTCGCTTGCCGGTCGGCCTGATCGGCGGAGCTGGCTGCGGCTTCGGCGTTGCGTGCCACATCCTGCACGGTGGCGACCATTTCGTGCATGGCGGTGGCGACCTGTTCGGTTTCCAGCTTCTGCCGGGTAATGCCGGTGCTGCTCTGTTCCGTGACCGCGGACATTTCCTCGGCAGCGGTCGCCAGTTGTTCAATGCTGCCGCTCAGGCGAGTGAGCAGGTTGCGCAAGCTCAGGGTCATGGACTGCATGGCTTGCATCAGCATGCCCAGCTCGTCTTTACGGTCGCTGAGGATGTCTTGCGAAAGGTCGCCGTCAGCGACTTTGCGGGCCAGGCCCACCACGCGCTGCAGCGGCACGACGATCATCCGGGCAATCAGCAGGGCGGCCAGCAGGCCCACGATGAAACCCACCAGGGTCGCTACGCCTAACAGGGTCTTGGCTTGGCTGGCCTGGGATTCGAGGATTTTCAGCTGCAGGTTCACCGCGTCATTGGACGCGGTCGCGGCCTGTGTCGCGCGCTCATTCATTTCAGCCTGGGTCGTTTTCAGCGTGCGCAGGCTTTGCTGCAGTTCGCCAAAATCCGCCTGGTAGCGTGAGAGCTGGCGCAGTGCGGCGTCGATGTTGCCTTGGGTGGCAGGGTCGATCAGGCTATTGCGCAATTGCTTGCCGGACTTGTTCACTTTTTCGAAGTGGGCCAGCAACCGATCGGCATACTGCTGCTCGCCGCGCAGGATGAAGTCTTTTTCACTCCGGCGTGCATTCAGCACGTCCTTGGTCAGGTCGCTGGCCTGGCGAGCAAACTCCAGGGAGCGAAGGCTGTGCTCATCGGCGTTTTCGCGAATTTCACTGACCGCCGTCGCCGCGAGGCTGGCCTCCAGAGCGTCGAATTGTTTCACCGCCTCCCGCGCCGACACTTCCATGGCGGCCTGGGTTGCACGATTCTGGATCGACGCCTGGCTGAGCTCGAGCAATTTATCCTGGTAGTGGTCGACGTCCTGGCTGACCTGTTTCATCAGGGTGATGGTCTGCGGGACGAACATGACTTTGAGGCTGTCGGCAGCGATCCGCCGGATCTCGTCGAGGGTGACCACGGCGCTTTGGATGTCCCTGTCATCCCCGCTGATAATGAAGTTCTTCTCGTGTTGCCGCACCTGGTAGAGCCGGGTGTCGAGCTCCCTGACCTTGAGCACGGTGTCAAAGCGCTTGAGCGTGCGATCAAGGGCATCGAAACTGACCAGGGCCACCAACAGGTTGACCGACAACACCAGGCCGAAGCCGGTGAGCAGTTTTTTACGAACGCTCATGTCAAGGAAAAAGCTGGCGGAAGCAGAGGCCATGGTCAAATCCTGTATGGACACATTTATTATTCTGATGAAGGGGCCGATCGTGGCGGCCCCTTGTAGGAGCTGGCTTGCCAGCGAAGGCGTCGTCACTGCCAGCAAATATGCTGACTGACACGCCGCTTTCGCTGGCAAGCCAGCTCCTGCATCAGCATATTCAATGGCACAACGATGGCATCGTCCAAACAGCCCAGGACAGAAACGAAAACAGCGTTCAGGCACGCGGCGACCCAGCCGCCCCCATGCGACTGGCCACCACATGGATCAACGCACCGCTGACCGCCCCTATCAGCCAGCCCCAGTCGCCGATGTTGAACATCAGCCCGAATGCGCCCAGCAAAGCCAGGCTGATCGACAGGCTTCCCGAAACGATCAGCGCGAACAAGGCCTTGGTGTTCCAGCCGCCCTTGAAGTACAGCGAGCCTTCGGGAGACAGGGTGTACAGATCCTCCAGCTTGATGATCTGCCGCTTCACCAGGTAGTAGTCCGAGACCATGATGCCGAACATCGGCCCCAACACTGCGCCGAAGACGCTGACGAAAATCGTGATCGCCTGCGGACTCGACACGAACAGCCACGGGCAGACCAGCACCGACAGGATCGAGGCGATCAAGCCCCCCAGCCTGAAGTTGATTTTCTGCGGCGCCAGGTTGGCGATGTCATAGGCGGGGGAGACGAAGTTGGCCACGATGTTGATGCCCATCGTGGCGACGATGAACGTAATGGCGCCGATGATCGAGACGATCGGGTTATTGATTCTTTCAACGATCAACACGGGGTCCATGATGGCCTCGCCGAACACTTGTATCGAACCGCCAGTGACAATGACCGTGATTAACGCAAACAGGATGAAGTTGACCGGAAGGCCCCAGAAGTTGCCCTTCTTCATCACGGACTCGCTCTTGGCAAAGCGTGCAAAGTCACCAAAATTGAGGAGCAGGGCCGCAAAGTAGGCCACGATCAGCATTGCCGCGTTAGCCATCAGGCCAATGGACTCCCATCCGGTGAACTGTCGGTGGGCCAGCTGCATCGAGAAACTGTCCAGGCCGGTCTTCGAGATAATCCAGCCGGCCAGCACGAACATCACCAGATAAATGACCGGACCGCAAAAATCGATGAATTTGCGAATCGTCTCCATACCCGCCAGGAAGATCACCAGCTGAAAGAACCACATGAACGCAAAGCTCATCCAGCCCAGCGTGGACAGGCCCAGCAGACTGGTGTGGGTCAACTCCGCAGCCGAGGGCATCAAGGTGATGACCAGCACCTGCACCGCCTTGGAAGCGAAATACGTCTGCACCCCGTACCAGACGATGCCGACGATCCCGCGCACGGTCGCCGCCAGATTGGCGCCCATCACGCCGAAGGACAGGCGCGCGACCACTGGAAACGGAATGCCGTACTTTTGCGACGGCCTGCCGATCAGGTTCATCAGAAAGTAGACCAGCGTGATCCCGGCAGTCATTGACAGCAACACCTGCCAGCCCGCCAGCCCCAGAAAGAACAGACTGGCGGCAAAGGTATAACCCCCGACCGAGTGCACGTCGGACATCCACATCGCGAACAGGCTGAACGTGCCCCAGGTTCGCCCCTCCGGCTGAGTGGGGGCGAGGTCCAGGTTGTAGAGCTGGGTGAGCGTGCTCGGGATATCCACGGCCGGCGCGTAAGGGGGGTCGACGGGTACTGGCGTGATTGCCATGTTTTTCGCCCTCTGATGAGCGCCATTCGCGGGCAACGAAATTAGTGTGGCCGTATTTCCCGCAGGATGAGAACACGACTCCAAAACTGATAATAGCTACCTATACTGAAGCCATGAACGATTCTGGAACCAAAAGCATCGTCGATCGTGTCCTGCAGGTATTGGCCTGCGTGGCCAAGGCCGGACGGCCGATGGGTGCCAAGCGCATAGCCTCGCAAGTGGGGATGCCGTTAAGTACGGTTTACCGTCACCTTGCGGTCCTGAAGAAGTGGGGGCTGTTGCAGGAGCACATGACATCGGGCCTCTTTGCACCGGGGGCCACGGGTGTGCAACTGGCCTGGGGTTTTGATCAGAACTCGAACCTGATCAACCAGAGCCGCGACGAAATCAGCGCACTGGTGGAACGGACCGGCGAAAGTGTCGGCCTGCTGGTGTACAGCAACGAACAGATGGTCTGCATTGCGATGGAAGAGTGCAACCGGTCGCTGCGCTGCTCCTTTACCAAGGGCCGCGCGCATTCGTTGATGCATGGCGCATCGGCAAAGAGCCTGCTGGCATTTCTGCCCGAAGAGCTTCGCCAGCGCCTGATGCAGGAGCAGTTGGGCGACTCGCCGCAATGCCTGCAGGCATTGGAAAAGGAAATCATTGAAATCCGCAGGAACCGTTTCGCCACCAGCGACAGTGAAGTCGACCTGGGCGTCTGGGGGGTCAGTGTGCCACTGATTTCCCATGATGAAAGTCTCCAGGGCACCATCACGTTGATGGCGCCGTCGCTACGAGTTGGATCACGCGAAGCTGAGCTGATCAGCCTCACAAGAAAAGCAGGCAGCCGTATCAGCAATCGGTTCTAGCCTGTCGCTTGCCCACTGTTCTGACCCTTTTCAGAACTCACCCTCGCCGAGGACCCCTTGATGAATGCTTCCAAGTTGCTAAGCCCGATCGCTGCGGTATTTGCCCTGCTCACCATGATCTGTATGCCTGCCCAGGCGGCGGATGAGGTGATGCGAGTCGGCACCGATGCCACATTCCCGCCAATGGAATTTATCAAGGACGGTCAGCGCACAGGCTTCGATGTCGAATTGATCGAAGCCTTGGGCAAACAGATGGGCAAGAAAGTTGAATGGGTCGACATCGGTTTCAAAGGGCTGATTCCCGGCCTGATCTCCAACCGGTTCGATGTGGCGGCCTCGGCCATCTACATGACCGACGAACGCCGCCAGGTCGTCAACTTCACCGACTCCTACTACCGTGGCGGTCTGGCGGTGCTGGTCCTCAAGGACGACACCACGATCAATAAACCCGCCGACCTGGTGGCCGGCAAGAAAGTCACCGCGCAGGTAGGCACCAAATCGATCGAGTTCCTGAAAAACCATTACCCGGCGGTCCAGGTTGTCGAAGTCGAGAAGAACCAGGCCATGTTCGACCTGCTGACCATCGGCCGGGTCAACGCCGCCGTCACCGGACGGCCAGCCGCGGTGGAATATGCCAAGTCCGAGCCGCGGGTTCGGGTACTGGATGAAGGCCTGACCACCGAGTTGTATGGTTTTGCCATCCGCAAGAAAGACACCGAACTGGCTCAGCAAATGAACCAGGCGTTGCAAACCCTGCGCAACAACGGTGAATACGCAGCACTGACACTCAAGTGGTTTGGCACAACAAAAGAATAATGACCTGATCGCCGTCCTGCGTATTCGCGCCGGATGTCTTCCAGTGGCTTAACTTGCGGAGTACATATATGGACCTCGATTTTTCCCCGGTCTGGGCGGGCTGGCGCGCGCTTTTGGCGGGCACCGGCGTCACCCTCGAAATCACGGCTGCAGCGCTGGTGCTCAGTTGTATTCTGGGTTTGTTGATCGGGCTTGGTCGGCTGAACAAAGACCGCGCGATCATCTACGGTTTCTGCACCACCTACCTGACACTGGTACGCGGCACGCCGCTGCTGGTGCAACTGTTCATCCTGTTTTTCGGCTTGCCGCATTTTGGCATTCAGTTGCCTGCCTATGTGTGCGGCATTTTCGGCCTGGGTATCTACAGCGCGGCCTACGTGTCGGAAATCGTCCGCGGTTCGATTCAGTCGGTCGAAAAAGGCCAGATGGAAGCCGCGCGCTCGCTGGGCTTGCCGTACCGAATGGCGATGCGCAAGGTCATCCTGCCCCAGGCATTCGTCCGCATGATCCCGGCACTGGGCAACGAGTTCATCGCCTTGATCAAGAACTCTGCACTTGTGTCGTTGTTGACCATTGCCGACGTGATGCACGAAGGCGAGAAAATCATCAGCGTGTCCTACCGCTCGCTGGAAGTGTACCTGGCCATCGCAGTCATCTACTTGATACTCACCGGTACCACGACATTGATTCTGCGTAGAACCGAACAAATGCTGCGTGCGGACGGGAGAGTGTGATGAGTGCAACCATTATCGACATCAAGAACCTGAGCAAATCCTTCGGGACGCACCAGGTGCTGCATAACATCGATTTTTCCGTGCAGACCAGCCAGGTGGTCGTGGTGATCGGGCCCAGCGGCTCGGGCAAGAGCACCTTCCTGCGCTGCATGAACGGCCTGGAAACCGCGGAAGGCGGCACGCTGCACGTCTGCGGCCACACCGTGGTCGAGCAGGGCCAGATGATGTCCGAAGCGAAACTGGATGAAATGCGCAGCGAAGTGGGCATGGTCTTTCAGTCGTTCAATCTGTTCCCGCATCTGACGGTGCTGGAAAACGTCACGCTGGCGCCCCTGTCCCTGCACCGGAAGTCGCGCAAGGAAGCCCATGAGCAGGGCTTGCAGCTGCTCGACAAGGTTGGCCTGAAACACAAGGCCGATGTGTATCCCGGCACCCTGTCCGGCGGCCAGAAGCAGCGAGTGGCCATTGCCCGCGCCTTGGCCATGGACCCTAAAGTGATGTTGTTCGATGAGCCGACCTCGGCGCTCGACCCGGAACTGGTGGGTGAAGTGTTGCAGGTGATGCAGACCTTGGCCGCCGAAGGCATGACCATGATCATCGTCACCCACGAGATGGGATTTGCCCGTGAAGTGGCCGACGTGGTGGTGGTCATGGACCAGGGCGCGATCGTCGAGGCAGCGCCGCCAGCCGAGTTGTTCACCGCACCCAAGGAAGCGCGCACCCGCAGCTTCCTGCAAAGTGTCCTGGCCCGCGACGCTTCGCACGCCGGCTGATCGGCCCGTTCCTGTCTGTTTTTTGCGAGGTTACCGTGAAGCCCGATGTCGATGTAAATGCTCCCATGGATCGCGATTCAAATCCTGATTTGACCCATCGCAGCCTGTTTGCCGAACGTGCACTGCTGCCTGGTGGATGGCACGACAATGTGCTGTTGCGCTGGGACGAGGCCGGCGACCTGAGCGAAATCCGTGTCGATGCCACCCGCAGCCCGGACATGCCACTGGCGTCCGGGCCAGTGGTCAGCGGCATGCCGAATGTGCATTCCCATACGTTCCAGCGCGCCATGGCCGGCCTGACCGAAACCATGGGCGACCCGGCCGATTCGTTCTGGAGCTGGCGCACCTTGATGTACCGGTTCGCCCAGCGTCTGCAGCCAGAACATTTGCACGCCATCGGGCGCCAGCTCTACATCGAGATGCTCAAGGCCGGTTACACGTCGGTGTGCGAGTTTCACTATGTGCACCACGGCGCCGACGGGCAGCCTTATGCCAATCCGGCAGAGCTTGCGCAGCGCATCGTCAGCGCGGCGCAGGAGGTCGGAATCGGCATGACGTTGTTGCCGGTTCTCTATCAGTACAGCGGCTTCGGGCAGACCGAGCCCCTGGCGCACCAACGACGCTTCATCTCCTCGCCGGAGTGGATTCTGGCGCTGCGCCAGCGGATGAAGGCCTCCATGCCCGAGAACGCCAATCTGCGTTATGGCGTGGCCCCGCATTCGTTGCGCGCGGTGTCCGAGACGTCGCTGTCGACGCTGCTCGAGGGCCTGGATGCCGATGACGACCAGGCGCCGATCCACGTTCATATCGCCGAGCAGACCAAGGAAGTCGACGACTGCATCGCCGCCCTCGGCCAGCGTCCGGTGGCATGGCTGCTGGCGCGCCAGCCCGTGGACAGCCGCTGGTGCCTGGTGCATGCCACGCACATGAACGACAGCGAATACGCCGACCTCGCGCGCAGTGGCGCCACGGCGGGCCTGTGCCTGACGACCGAGGCCAACCTGGGCGACGGTGTGTTCGATGCGCAGCGGTACCTGGCGGCCAACGGTCGCTGGGGGATTGGCTCCGACAGCAATATCACCGTCAACCCCTGGTCCGAACTGCGCTTGCTCGAGTACGGCCAGCGCCTGCTGCACCGCCGCCGCAACGTACTGGCCGACGTCAACGCGCCGGTGATCGCCGACCGGTTGTTCGGCCAGGCGGTGATCGGCGGCGCCGCCGCAACCGGTCGGCGAGTCGCGGGGTTGTCCGTGGGGCAGCGCGCCGACTTCGTCGTGATCGACCGGGATGCGCCCAATGTCGACCCCGACAATCCGCGCCAACTGCTCTCTGCGCTGGTGTTCTGCGAGCACGGCGGTAATCCGGTGCGCGACGTGTTCGTCGGCGGGAACAAAGTCATCGATAACGGCCAACATGCGCTGCAGGTCAACGCTCTGCACGACTACCGCGCCACCCTTGCCCAATTGTTGAAGGAAGCCGTATGAATCACGACGCCGTATTTACCCTGCAGCAGGGCCAGGGGCCGCTGCTGATCTCCATGCCGCATGTGGGGACCCATCTGCCCGACGACCTTCGTCCCCGGTTCAGCCCGACCGGGCTTGCCGTGGACGACACGGACTGGCATATCGAATCGCTGTACGACTTTGCCGGCGCTCTGGGCGCATCCGTCCTGCGGCCGCTGTGCTCGCGGTATGTGATCGACCTGAATCGCCCGACCGACGGCGAAAACCTGTACCCCGGCCAGAACACCACCGGCCTGTGTCCGCTCACCACCTTCGACGGCGTGCCCCTGTACCTCGATGGGCAGGCGCCAGACGAAGCGGAAACGGCGCGGCGCCTCGAGCTTTATTGGCAGCCGTACCACCGCGCCCTGCAGGCGGAACTCGAGCGAATCAAAGCCGTCCATGGCTATGCCTTGCTCTGGGATGCCCATTCGATTCGATCGGTCATTCCCCATCTGTTCGATGGCGAACTGCCGGTGTTCAACTTCGGGACGGCCAACGCAACGTCCTGCGCCGCCGGCATCGCCGAGACCCTGCTGGCCTCGGCCAAAGACGCTGTGCCAGACTTGCCGGCGGTGTTGAACGGCCGCTTCAAGGGCGGTCACATCACCCGCACCTATGGCAACCCTGCACAACGGGTGCATGCGATCCAGCTCGAGTTGGCACAGCGCAGCTACATGCAGGAAGTCGCCCCCTATGCGCTGGACGAGGCGCTGGTGGCCCGGTTGAAGCCGGTGCTGGCGACGCTGGTGCAGCAGTTCATGGGGTTCAAACCCAGCTGAGTCTCACCACAAAAGCGCCTCATCTGTAGGAGCGAGCTTGCTCGCGATGGACTCCGGAACACCGCGGTTATCCAGCAAACACGCGTTATCGTTGGCGACCATCGCGAGCAAGCTCGCTCCTACACATCCAGTGCGACCACCAGGCGCCCTCGTACCTGGCCAGCCAACAGTTTCTGCGCCATCGGGATTATGTCTTTGAGCGCGACCGTCTGGGTGATCCGCTCGAGCAGAGTGCGGTCCAGATCGCGATCCAGCCGATTCCAGGCGTCGATCCGGTCCTGTCGAGGGCGCATCACGCTATCGATCCCGGCCAGGGTGATCCCGCGCAGAATGAACGGTGCCACGCTGGCAGGGAAGTCCATCCCCTGGGCCAGTCCGCACGCGGCCACCACACCACCGTAACGGGTCGCGGCACAGGCATTGGCCAGGGTGTGGCTGCCCACGGAGTCGATCACGCCCGCCCAACGTTCCTTGACCATGGGCTTGCCCGGCTCGCTCAAGCTGGCGCGGTCGATGATGTCGCTGGCGCCCAGCGCCTTGAGGTAGTCCGATTCCTCTGGTCGGCCTGTGGACGCGACGACCTGATAACCCAGGCCGCTCAACAGTGCGATGGCGAAACTGCCGACCCCGCCATTGGCGCCGGTCACCAGGATCTCGCCGCTTTCGGGCGTGACGCCGTGGCGTTCCAGGGCCATCACGCAGAGCATGGCGGTGTAGCCGGCGGTACCGATGGCCATGGCCTGTGCCGCAGTGAATCCGGCGGGGAGGGGGATCAGCCAGTCGCCGTTGAGTCGTGCCTTTTGCGCCAGGCCACCCCAATGGTTTTCACCCACGCCCCAGCCATTGAGCAGGACCTGGTCGCCGGCTTTGTAGGCCGGGTTGTCGCTGTGCTCGACGGTGCCCGCCAGGTCGATGCCCGGGACCATCGGAAACTTGCGCACTACCGGGCCTTTGCCGGTGATGGCCAGGGCATCCTTGTAGTTCAGCGTGCTGTAGTGCACGCGCACCGTGACGTCACCCTCGGGCAACTGAGTCTCTTGCAGGCTCTGCAGGGTGGCGCGATAACCCGCGTCGTCTTTCTCAATCAGAATGGCGTCAAACATCGTTCTGCTCCTTTTAGACTGATCGTCTATAAATAGTGCAAAAAAAGTCAGGCTTTAAGTCCTGACAAGAAACCGCGCAAGAAAATATCCAACGGATGCGTGTTGCCAGTCAGCCGCGCACGCAGTACCGCACCCTCCCAACCGATCCAGAAAAACGCCGCCTGGTCCTCGCAATCCACCGCCGGGTTCAGTTCACCGCAGGCCTTGGCCGTTTGCAGGCAACTGCTCAAGCGCGCTTGCCAGGAATTGATCACGGCGTCCAGGCGTTGTTTGAAGCTGGCCGGCAGCAAGGTCACTTCCTGGCCCAGGTTGCCCACCAGGCAGCCACGCTTGAATTCATACTTGGTCATGCCGCGTTTGGCGTCTTCGACGAAGGCGGTTATGCGTTGCAGCGGCGGCAGGTCTTCGTTGAGGAAATGCCGATCGAGGCGCCGTGCGAAATAGTCGGCGTAGTTGTCCAGCACGGCATGCCCGAAGGCCTCCTTGCTTTCGAAATAATAGTAGAACGAGCCTTTGGGCACGCCGACCTGGGTCAACAGCAAATCGATGCCGGTACTCATGAAGCCCTGTTCGGTCAGCAGCGCGGTACCGCTGCGAATCAACGCATTGCGGGTGTCGGGATTGGTGCGGGGGCTTTTCGGCGGACGCCCGCGGCGTTTAGGCAAGTCGGTCATGGCATGAATATAGACCGATCGTTTATTAATGCAAGTTGAAAAAATGACTTGCGCCTGATGGCGTTCAAGAGTGTCCGGCTAGAGGTCCGGACGCAATGAGCGTGGTGACCACCCGGCGAATCACTTGGCGACTTCGGCACTGGCCCGGCGCGATCATGGAGCTGGCTTGCCAGCGAAGGCTACCTCAAGCCTTGCAGTGACCATGCAGACGCCTTCGCCAGCAAGCCGGCTCCTACAGGGTTTGGCATTGACCACCATTCATATATACGCCGGTGATCCCTTGTAGGAGCTGGCTTGCCAGCGAAGGCTACCTCAAGCCTTGCAGTGACCATGCAGACGCCTTCGCCAGCAAGCCGGCTCCTACAGGGCTCAGTGTTTTCCATAGTCCACCCCGCCGGGACCGGCCGCAGTGGTGTGACACACTGCGGCCGTTGAAGCATTGTCAGGCGATTACGGGTCGGGCAATTGCATTGCCCGGGCCTGTCAGAAGGGCAGGGCCAGCGCTCTCATTGCTTGAGCGCCTTGATCGTTGCGGCAAAGAAGTCGTTATCCTGGACGGTGGCCATGCGTTGCGGCTTGGGCAGGGCGCTCCAGACCACTATCACCACGTTCTCCTTCGGGTTCACGTAGACGTGCTGGCCGAAGATACCGCGTGCTTCGAACGCGCCTTCGTTGGGTGTACCTTCGGCATCGGGGATCGGCCACAGCATGTAGCCATATTTCACCTTCTTGCCATCCACGATCTTCGGCGACCCGGCTTCTTTCACCCAGTCCTTGGGCAGAATCTGCTCGCCATCGGCGACGCCGCCATTCATCAGGAACAGGCCGAAACGCCCGTAGTCGCGCAGGCGGGCGGACAGGCCGCTGCCGCCGACTTCCAGGCCATTGGGCGATTCCAGCCACCAGGTTGCGTCAGACTCCATGCCGACCTTGCTCCAGATGCGCTGGGACAGGTAGTCGCTGACGGGCATGCCGACCGCTGCGCGCACCAGTGCACCGGCGACGTGGGTCTCACCCGTGCTGTAGTTCCACAGCGTACCCGGTTCGGCGACCCGAGGCAGCGAGGCCATCAATTTCAGGACGCCACCGGGAGTATGCGCATTCTGCACCTCCAGCATGCGCCGACGATCGGACTTGGGATCGGTGTAAGCCTCGTTCCAGCCCACCCCGGAAGTCATCTGCACCAGGTTGCGTACCGTCACGCCATCGTAGGCACTGCCCTTGAGTTCAGGCAGGTAGCTGACGATCTGGTCATCGATGCTCTTGATGTGCCCGTCCTGGATAGCGGCGCCGATCAGCGTGGCCGTGATGGACTTGACCACCGACATCGACATCCATCGTGTCTTCTCGGTGTTGCCCAACTGGTAGGTTTCATAAGCGATCCGGCCGTCCTTGATCACCAGCAAACCACTGACCCGATTCAGCGACACGTAGTCGTACAGGTCATAGTCCTTGCCATTGGATTGGAACTTGAAATTCGCCAGCGGTTTTCCGGCCGGCAGCGCCAGGACCTTGCCGTCATGCTTGATGGTCCGGGTCGGGAACAGGCGATCGATGTTGCGGAACGTATTGGCCTGGACGTCGGGCATCAAGGCGCCGTCATAGACTTGCTGCACCGTGCCGATGGTCTCGGCGGCATGCGGGTTGACCACATTGCCGGCCAGAGCCAGGGAGGTGGACATGGCAATGGCAGAGGCCAGTACGATTTTTTTCAGAGGTAACGAAGCTGGAAGTACGCGCATTTTGTATTCACCAGGATTGGGCGGATTCAACCGGTCGCCGCAACACCTCAATCAAAGGTGTTGCGACGACCGGATGCCGCCGTGTTTTCGTCAGTCAGGTATAGCAGGCAGCAGCCTGCCAATTCCGGGTCAGTTGGGCGCCTGGTAGACAGATTGCCCTTCTACGATCGTTTCGAGCACCTTGATGTCCTTGATGGCCATCGGATCGACTGTCGCGATGTTGTCCGACAGCACCACCAGGTCCGCAGACTTGCCGACCTCGATCGACCCACGGTCCTTTTCTTCAAAGTTCTGGTAGGCCGCGTTGATCGTCGTCGCGCGAAGGGCATCGGCCACCGGAATACGCTGGGCGGCGCCGAGGACCTGGCCGCTGGTGGTCACCCGGTTCACTGCGGCCCAGATCAGGCGCATCGGTTCCATCGGAACGATGGGGGTATCGGTGTGGATGGTGTAGATCAAGCCCCGATCCTTGGCCGATCGGGTCGGGCTGATACGTTCCGCGCGGTTTTTGCCAAGGAACAGGTCGCGGTGCCGGTCACCCCAGTAATAGGTGTGCAGCACAAAGAAAGAGGGGATGGCGTTCAGTCGCTTGACCTCGTCCAGCTGGTCCTCGCGCATCATCTGCGAATGGATCACCACTTGCCGGGCATCTTTGCGCGGGAACACTTCTTGCGCTTTGCGGTAGGCATACAGCACATCGTCGATCGCCGCATCGCCATTGGCGTGAATCATGATCTGGCGGCCGGACTTGTGGACCTGCAATACCCGACTGGCCAGATCCTCACGGGTGAAGCGTGGGAATCCGCGGTAAGCCTCGTCGCCATGGAACGGCGTGTGGTAGTGCTCGCCGAGAAATCCGGTATAGCCTTGAATCGACCCGTCCGAGAATTCCTTGACCCCGCCGACCTTGATCTTGCCGCTGGTTAGCGCCACCTTGTCGACCGCGTCCATGGTGTCGAAACTGCTCCAGGTCACCACACGGATCGGCAGTTTTCCAGCCTGCGCCGAGTCGTCGAGCATTTTCAACAGCACTGGCGTGGTCCCGGCCCCGTGATTGGCCGTGGTGACACCGTGCGCCGCATACCACTGCCCGGCCAGGCGGATGCCTTCCAGCTGTTGCGCTTCGGTCAGGGCAGGCCTGAGCTTGCCCACCAGGGGCAATGCAGTCTCCTCCAGCACGCCATTGGGTTCACCGTTGGCATCCCTGCGGATGACCCCGCCAGGCGGGTTGGGAGTGTCGGCCGTGATGCCGGCCAGTTTCAGTGCCGCGCTGTTGGCGACCGTGAGATGACCGGATACATGGGTGATGTAAATCGGCTGGGTGCTGGACACCTTGTCGAGGTCGGCGCGGGTGGGATGGCGCTTCTCGGCAAGCAGCGTGTCGTCGTACCCCGAACCGCTGATCCACTCCTGCGGGCCGACCTTGGCCTGTTGCGCCTTGAGTAACCCGACGAGGTCGTCGATGTTGCGAACGGTACCTATGGGCGGGCTGTTCAGGTCGGCGACGAAGGTCCCGGTGATTCTGGAAATCGCGAAATGGCTGTGGGCATCGTAGATCCCGGGGATCATGGTTTTCCCCTTCAGGTCCACCACCCGGGTGTTCGCCCCGATGTATCCGGCAAGGGCCTTGGATGCTCCCACCGCGAGGATTCTGCCGTCTCGGACCGCCACCGCTTCAGCGGCACTGTTGTCCTTGTCGACCGTCAGCACGTTGCCGTTGGTATAAACCACCTGGGCTTCCAGCTTGGACGGGTCTTGAGCGGCGTAGGCGTTGGCCGTCAGTGTGGCAAGCAGCGCAAAGGCAAATGTGTGGTGCATTGAAAATCTCCTTGGGTATCTGTTGCAGGGGGGCTGCAACAGAACGGAAAGTCATTCAGCTCATGGAAAGAGGATGGCGTTGTCGACCACGGCCTCAGTCAATCCGGACGTTGGCCATGGTCAAGCGCAGTGCGAAGCGTCGGATCAGGGCGTCACGAAGGCGGCTGAACCCTGCTTGCGGTCGGTCCCGTTCTTGGGGGATGGGCCGCTGTCTTCAAGCGCGCGCTCATCGGCGTCCGCCTGTTCCGCGGTCGAGAGATCCGAGGCCGTATGGCCGATACGCTTGAGCAGCAGGAGCATGCACACCAGGGAAACCAGGGCATAGGACGCGGAAGCGATCGCCACGCCGATGATGCTGCCGGTCGAGTTGAGAATGCCTTGGGCCAATACCGGTGTCGCGCCGCCGACCAGCAGCGAACAGAGCTGGTAGGAAATCGACAGGCCGCTGTAGCGCACCTTGGTCGGGAAAGCGCGCGCCAGGATGCCGCCCACGGCACCGTAGAACATTGAGTGTGGAATGGTGGCCAGGCACATGCCGAGCGCCGCGATCCAGTAGATCTTGGTTTCCACGGCGAAGAACATCGCCGGCATGAGGATCAGTTCCGGAATGATCATCAGGGCGACGGCCTTGCGCATGTCGATCTTCGACACCAGCAGCGCACCGAACGGCTGGACAATGAACTGCACGACCAGGGACATGATGATGACGCTGAGGAACGTGCTTTGGGCGTACCCCAATTCCTTGGTGGCCCAGGACAGGGCGAAGGTACTCTTGAAGTAAGTGACATGGATGATCGGCAATACGCCGGCACCCAGCAGCACGATCTGCCAATGGTTGCGCAGCACTTCAAGGATCGGCAGCTTGACGGTTTTCTTCTGCTTCATGAGACGCTTCATGTCATCCGACTCTTCCAGCTTGAGGCGAATGACCATGCCGACGATCACCAGGGCAGCGGACAGCAGGAACGGAATGCGCCAGCCCCAGAGCATGAAGTCCGATACCGGCAGGGCACTGAGCCCGAAGAACACCAGGGTCGCCAGCAGGTTGCCCGCGGGGGAGCCTTGCTGGGCGAAGGCGGCATACATGATGCCCTTGCCCTTGGGCGCGTTTTCGCTGGCGATGAGAATGGCGCCACCCCATTCACCACCCACCGCGATACCCTGGATGATGCGCAGGACCACCAGGGCAATCGGGGCCCAGATGCCTATCTGCAGATAAGTGGGCAGCAGGCCGATGCAGGTGGTGGCCACCCCCATCATGACCAGCGTGATCACCAGGGTAGTCTTGCGGCCGATTTTATCGCCCAGGTGCCCAAAGATGATCCCGCCTATCGGCCGCGCGACAAACCCGGCCCACAGTGTGAGGAAGGACAACAAGGTGGCGGTGCCCGGCGCAAGGTCGGCAGGAAAGAACACCTTGCCGAAGACCAGGGCGGCGGCAATGCCATAGGCATAGAAGTCATACCACTCGATGGTTGTTCCGATGAACGAAGCCACTCCCGCCTTGCGGGCTCTCTTATGCTGCGCGGCAACTTCCTGGACGGCATTCATATTAAGTTCCTGCTTGTTATTATTTTCATATGACCCCTCGAAAACGGTTAAGAGGTTTGTTGATGTATCGGCGCCCCCGGCGCTGGCAAGGTCCGATAGGTTGGAGCCTATACAGACGCAACGATAAAAAATAATGATTAAATTTTATTGTGTGATACGGGATTTCATATGGTCGAGCCGACTTGCACGCCAGGCGTACCCGGCAGTTGCAGGGCCTTGAATACTTCCAGGAAGCTCTGCGCAGCGGCGGACGGCAACACGGCCAGACGAATGGCGTGGATCTCGGAAAGTGCGCCGGTGCCGTTGATTTCGCAGTAACGGACTCCGTCCTTCCAGGTCGTGGCTAATGTCTGGGGCACCAGGGCTACGCCCATGTCGTAAGCGACCATGGTCACCACGGTTTGCCAAAGGCGGGTCTCATGGCGGATGCGCGGGCTGAAACCGGCCGCCACGCAGCGGGCGATGATCAGGTCGTGATAGTGCGGGGAGACCGTGCGGGGAAACAGGATGAAGTCGTCGTCCGCGAGGGACGCCAGGTCGATTCGCGATTGATCCGCCAGCCGATGAGAGGAGGGCAGGCAGCAGAGAAATGGCTCGCGCAGAATCAGCTCGCAGCTAATGCTTTCGGGAAATATGCTCCAGTGCACGAAACCGATATCGATCTGGCCGCGCTGCAACGCCTGCGCCTGTTCGGCACTGTTCATCTCCGTCAGGACGATCTCGGTATCCGGGTGGTCCCGCTCGAACGCTTTGACCGCCTGAGGCAGGCCGCGGTACAGGATCGAGTTGACGAAGCCGACACTCAGGCGCCCGGCGAAACCCTGGGCTGAACGCAAGGTCAGGCGCTTGGCCTGCTCGGCGCGCAGCAGCAGGTAACGCGCCTCGTCGAGCAGCACCTGGCCGGCGTTGGTCAAGCTCACCGACTTGTTGTTGCGATTGAGCAACTGGATGTCCAGTTGGCTTTCGAGCTTCTTGATGTCGAAGCTCAAGGCCGGTTGGGAGATGAACAATCGCGCGGCCGCTCGTCCAAAGTGCAGCTCTTCGGCGACGGCGACAAAGTAACGAAGTTGCTTGAGATCCATGCTGATCTGCCTCGTTCTACGATAAGTTTTGATTATCGTAGTTGATTTACTTTGTATTAGATAGTTATCGGCGGCGCCCCTACTCTTGGCTCACAAGAATCAGGAGAGCCACTATGAATGCCCCGTCAGTACGCGACCACGACCCACTGAATATCCCCGATAGCCGGGGGCTGAACCTGTTTGAATGCGATACCGGTCTGGCCGCCTTGCTCAAGGTTTATCTGCCGTCCGAACGCTATGCCCAATGGCTGCCGACCTGGCAGCAACTCGGCGCCCGCGCCGGTGGCGAGCTCGATGTGCTGGCGCTGTCGGCCGACAAGAACCCGCCGAAACTGTTGCCGCGCACCCGTCGGGGTGAAGACATCCAGAGCATTCAGAAGCACCCGGATTTCGTCGAACTGGAGCGGGTGGCTTATGCCGAGCTCGGCCTGGCTGCGATGAGCCACCGCGACGACGGCACGTTGCCGCTGACCAAGTATGCCTTGACCTATCTGTTCGTACAGGCCGAGTTCGGCCTGTGCTGTCCGGTGAGCATGACCGACTCCCTGACCCGCACCCTGCGCAAGTTCGGTTCCCCCGAGTTGGTGGCGCGGTACTTGCCGTCGCTGGTCTCGCAGGATTTCGACACTCTGTTCCAGGGCGCCATGTTCATGACCGAGCAAGCGGCGGGCTCCGATGTCTCGCGCACTCAAACCCGGGCCAGGCTGACGGACGGCGAGTGGCAGCTGTTTGGCGAAAAGTGGTTCTGCTCCAATCCCGATGCCGACCTGGCCATGGTCCTGGCGCGCCCGGAAGATGCGCCGGAGGGTATGTCGGGCGTGAGCCTGTTCCTGTTGCCCAAGCTGCGCCCGGACGGTTCGCGCAACGCCTACCGGATTCAGCGTTTGAAAGACAAACTCGGCACGCGCTCGATGGCCAGCGGCGAGATCACCCTGGAAGGCGCCACCGCCTACCTGATTGGCGAAGTCGGTCGCGGCTTCCAGCAAATGGCCGACATGGTCAATATGTCGCGCTTGTCCAACGGCGTGCGTGCGGCCGGCTTGATGCGCCGGGGCGTCAACGAAGCGATGTACATCGCGCGTCATCGTCAGGCCTTCGGCAAGCACTTGATCGACATGCCGCTGATGCAGCGCCAACTGCTGAAAATGATGTTGCCCACCGAGCAGGCACGCTCGATGTTCATGCAAATCGCTACGCTGCTGCCCAAGGCCGATGCCGGCGATGAGGCCGCGCGCAAATGCGTGCGCATCCTCACCCCGCTGATCAAGTTCCGCGCCTGCCGCGATGCGCGCCGGGTCACCGGCGACGCCATGGAAGTGCGTGGCGGGATCGGCTACATCGAAGAATGGAGCGACGCGCGACTGGTGCGCGATGCCCACCTGGGTTCGATCTGGGAAGGCACCAGCAATATCGTGGCGCTGGATATCGGCCGCGCCGTGACCCGGGAGAATGCTCTCGAACCTTTGCATCAGCATCTGGCCAACGTGCTGGCCGAGGCCGCCTTGCCGGCTGCGAGCCATCGCTTGTTCGAGTCCGTGCTGCAACGGACCGTGGCGCGACTGGCCGAGGTCGCCCATGAGCGCCGCGACGAGCAGATACGCCAGGCCGGCAGTTCGCTCTATCACATCGCCACCGCGATTTTCATGGCCTGGGAAGCCAGCCGTCAGCCCGATGATGCCCGGCGCCTGGCCTTGGCCCACCTGCTGCTGCAACACAAACTCTTGCCCCGCGATCCGCTGAATCCAGAGCCTGCGATCGACGCCGGACTGCTGTCGCGCCTGGCCAACGAAAGCCCGCTTCTGCAAGCCGAAGCCATGCAGTTGTTGCCGGCCTGAACGGCCCTCACCCAATTGAGCAGAGTGTACTTATGAATCCTTCCAAAGGGGCCCTCGAGGGCCTGAAAGTGATCGACCTCAGCCGGGTGCTGGGCGGGCCTTACTGTTCCCAGGCACTGGCGGACCATGGCGCCGAAGTGATCAAGCTCGAACCCTTGAGCGGCGATGAGACGCGCGGTTGGGGCCCACCCTTCGAGGGCGCGGACGCTTCGTATTTTCGCGGCGTCAACCGTAACAAGCAGGGGATCGCCGTGGACCTGTCCCGGCCTGAAGGCATCGAGCTGCTGATGTGCCTGCTGGAAGGCGCCGATGTGCTGATCGAGAACTTCAAGCCCGGTACCTTGAAGCGCTGGGGCATCGATTACAGCGAAGTCCTGAGCCAGCGTTTTCCCAGGCTGATCCACTGTGCGATCTCCGGCTTCGGTGGCGATGGCCCCTTGGGTGGCCTGCCGGGTTACGACGCGGCGATCCAGGCGATGGCCGGGTTGATGAGCGTCAACGGCGAAGCCGACAGCGGTCCGCTGCGCATTGGCCTGCCGATCGTCGACATGGTGACTGGCCTGAATGCCCTGGCAGGGGTTCTGCTGGCACTCAACGAGCGGCATCGCAGCGGCCTGGGGCAGTCTCTGGACATCACCCTGTACGACTGCGGCGTGTCGTTGCTGCATCCGCATGTGCCGAACTACCTGGCGTCCGGCAAGACCCCGCAGCTGACCGGCAATGCCCATCCCAATATTGCCCCCTATGACAGTTATTGCACGGGCACCGAGCGGATTTTCCTGGCGGTGGGCAACGATGGCCAGTTCGCCAAATTGTGCAAGCAGCTGGGCGCCGACGACGTGCTGGAGGATCCGCGCTTCGTCAACAACGGTACGCGCCTGGGCAACCGCGATGCGCTGAAACAGGCGCTGGAAACACACCTGGCCCGGCATGACGGCGCGGCGTTGGCGCAACAGCTGATCCGGGCCGGGGTGCCTTGCGGGGCCATCGCGACGGTCGACACCGTGGTTGCCCACCCGCATACCGCGCACCGCGGCATGTTGGTGGATATCGGTGACGACTATCGGGGCATCGGTTCCCCGGTGAAGCTTTCGCGCACCCCGGCCACCTACCGCAGTGCGCCCCCGACGTTGGGGCAAAACACCCGTGAAGTCCTCGAAGGCCTGGGGCTGGATGAGCAGGTGATCGAAAAGCTGTACGCGACGGGCATCGTTCGCGGTTGATCCGGGCCTGGATAACGCCAGCTGCACAGCGCACTGGCACCCAGCCTGACCCTTACACCCTATGGCAGGAGAAATCATGAGCCACCAGACCGATAGTCCTGAACCCTTGGTCCTGCTGGAGCAGCCCGCGCCGGGCGTGGCGCTGCTGCGGATCAATCGGCCCAAGGCGCGCAATGCGCTGAACATGGCGTTGCGTGAGGAACTGGCCGGACACTTTCGGCGCCTCGATGAGTGTGACGCTACCCGCGTCATCATTCTCACCGGCAGCGACACGGTCTTCGCCGCTGGCGCGGACCTCGGCGAGCTGGTCGACGCCACGGTGATGGACGTGTATGCCCGGCACGCCGAGCGTCATTGGCAAGCCATTTCCGCGTGCAGCAAACCGGTGATCGCCGCGGTCAATGGCTTCGCCCTGGGCGGTGGCTGCGAGCTGGCGATGCATTGCGACCTGATCATCGCCGGCAGGTCGGCGCGTTTCGCCCAACCGGAAGTCAAGGTCGGGGTCATGCCGGGTGCCGGTGGCACTCAGCGGCTGGTGCGTGCCGTCGGCAAGTTCCAGGCGCTGCGCATGTTGTTCACCGGCTGCCAGGTAACGGCCGAAGAGGCGCTGCGCATGGGCCTGGTCAGCGAGGTGGTGGCGGACGCCGAGACCCTGGCGTCGGCCCTGGCGATCGCGGTCAGCATCGCCGCCATGCCGCAGATCGCCGTGGCGCAGATCAAGGAAGTGGTGCTCGCCGGCATGGATCTGCCGCTGGAGTCGGCGCTGGTGCTGGAGCGCAAGGCCTTCCAGTTGCTGTTTGCTTCCAGCGATCAAAAAGAGGGCATGCAGGCCTTTCTGCAAAAACGCCAACCGGAGTACATCGGTCGATGAACCCACACGCATTGCAGCGCATCGGTGTCGTCGGGACGGGCGCCATGGGGCAGGGCATCGCCCAGATCATGGCCCAGGCCGGGTTGGACGTCTTGCTGTTCGATGCTCGCGAAGGTGCGGCGAGCGCGGCGCGAGAGCAACTGGCGGCGACCTTCGCCAAGTTGCAGGAGAAGGCGCGGATCACCCCGCAAGCGGCCGCCGAGGCGCTGGAGCATTTGCAGGTGGTCGATAGCCTGCAAGCCCTGGTGGATTGCCAATTGGTAGTCGAGGCGATCGTCGAGAACCTTTCGGTCAAGCAGGGTCTGTTCCGGCAACTGGATGAGTTGCTCGACGCGACGACCGTGCTGGCGAGCAATACCTCGTCACTGTCGATCACCGCGATCGCCTCCGTCTGCAAGCACCCCGAGCGTGTGGCCGGGCTGCATTTTTTCAATCCGGTACCGCAGATGCGCCTAGTCGAAGTGATCGGCGGTATCGCAACCCGGCCGGACGTCATCGAGCAACTGCAGGCGCTGGTCAAGCGCATCGGTCATTACCCGGCCATTTCCAAAGACTCCCCGGGGTTCATCGTCAACCACGCCGGTCGAGCCTTCGGCACCGAGGCGTTGCGCATGCTCAGTGAGGGCGTCGCGCCGGTGGCGCTGATCGACGCGGTACTGCGCGACGGTGCCGGCTTTCGCATGGGGCCGTTTGAATTGCTGGACCTGATCGGCCTGGATGTCAGCCTGCCGGTGATGGAGTCGGTGTATCGACAGTTCTATGAAGAGCCTCGTTACCGGCCCCATCCGCTGCTGAGCCTGATGCAAGCGGGCGGGCACCTGGGGCGCAAGAGCGGCCAGGGGTTTTACCAGTACGAAGGGCAGGGCGCCGCGCCGCGCCGGGTTCAGCCCGTGCCGCAGTGTCCACAGCTGCCGCCGGTGTGGGTGGCGGGCGATGATGAAGTTGGCAAGACGCGCTTGCTGGCCTTGCTTGAACACCTGGGCGCCGAGATCGAGCGCGGCCCGCGGCCGTCCGCCGAGGCCTTGTGCGTGCTGGCCTCGCTGGGTGACGACACCGCCGAATCCGCCCTGCGTCACGGCACGGACCCCGCGCGCACCGTGGCGATCGATACCTTGCTGGAACTCGACAGCCTGCGTTGCCTGATGGTCAGCCCGGCGACCCGGCTGGACATGCAGAACGCCGCCCATGCGCTGTTCAGCGCCGACGGCGGCACGGTGGCGATGATCCGTGACAGCTGCGGTTTCATCCTCCAGCGCACCCTGGCCTCGATCGTCAACCTGGCCTGCGATATCGCTCAGCAGGGCATCGCTTCGGTCGCCGACATCGATATGGCGGTGCGCCTGGGACTGGGTTATCCGCAGGGGCCACTGGCGTGGGGCGACCAGTTGGGTGCTGCGCGCCTGCTGCAGATCCTGCAACGCATGCATGACCTCACCGGTGACCCGCGTTACCGCCCCAGCGGCTGGCTACGCCGACGGGCGCGCCTGGGCATGTCCCTGTGCCAGCCGGAAAACCTGATGCCGGCCTGATTTGTCTCAACCCATTTTTAGCGGAAACATTGCCATGCTTGATGCCTATGTTTACAGCGGTTTGCGTACACCTTTCGGTCGCCATGCCGGCAGCCTGTCCGGGGTGCGCCCGGATGATCTGGTCGGGGGCCTGTTGGCCCGGATTATGGAAGCGTCGAATTTCCCTGCCGAAGCGCTGGAAGATGTGATTCTCGGCTGCACCAATCAGGCCGGTGAAGACAGCCGCAATGTGGCGCGCAATGCTTTGCTCAGTGCCGGTTTGCCGTTCAGCGTGCCTGGGCAGACAGTCAACCGCTTGTGCGCCAGTGGCCTGTCGGCAGTGATCGATGCGGCGCGGGCAATCACCTGCGGTGAAGGTCGGCTGTACCTGGCCGGCGGCGTCGAGAGCATGTCGCGGGCGCCCCTGGTGATCGCCAAGGCCGAGAGCGCTTTCAGCCGGACCCAAGAGCTGGCGGACAGTACCATCGGCGCACGTTTTTCCAACCCGAAGCTGGTGCAGCGTTACGGCAACGACAGCATGCCGCAGACCGGCGACAACGTTGCCCTGGCGTATTCCATCAGTCGCGAGGACGCTGATCGTTTCGCCGCCGCGTCTCAAGCGCGTTACCAGGTCGCCTTGCAGGCTGGCGTACTGGACGACGAAATCCTGGCCATCGACGTGCCGACCGGGCGCAAAGGACAGACCCAGCGCGTCAGCCACGACGAGCACCCGCGACCACAGTCCGACTTGGCGGCATTGTCGCGGTTGCAGCCGCTGTTCCCGAACGGCGTCGTCACCGCGGGCAACGCCTCGGGAATCAACGATGGTGCCGCCGCCGTGTTGCTGGGCAACCGCGAGATCGGCATTGCGCATGGGGTGCAACCCATGGCACGGATTCTCTCCTCGGCAGTGGTCGGGGTAGAGCCCCGGATCATGGGCATTGGCCCGCACCGGGCGATTGAAGTGGCCTTGCAGCGCGCCGGTATCAGCCTCGCCGAAGTCGATCTGATCGAGATCAACGAGGCGTTCGCCCCACAGGTGTTGTCCTGCCTCAAGGCGCTGGAGCTGAGTTTCGACGACCCGCGGGTCAATCCCAACGGCGGCGCCATCGCCATCGGCCATCCACTGGGCGCCTCCGGAGCCCGGCTGGTGCTGAGTGCCTGTCGCACCTTGCAGCGCAACAACCTGCGCTACGCCGTCGTCAGCCTCTGCGTCGGGGTGGGCCAGGGCGTGGCCATGGTCATCGAGCGCGCCTGAGCCTGGAGCTCGGCGCAACCCCCTATATCAACAATAAAAAAGGGCGCTCAAGCGCCCATGGGATAGCTTTGTCATGAATCAGACTTCAACCCTGAAACGCCTGGCACTGGGCGTCTTCACCTGTTCCGTCGGCCCGCTCGCCCATGCCGACTTCATCAAGGACAGCCATGCCACCCTGGCCTTGCGCAACATGTACCTCAACCATGACTACCGCGATCAGCCGGGCCCTGCCGGACAGAGCAAAACCGAGGAGTGGGGCCAGGGGTTCATGCTCAATTACACCTCGGGCTTCACGGCCGGGAGCCTGGGTTTCGGCGTGGATGCCATGGTGCTGCAGGGCGTAACCCTGGACAGCGGCGCGGGTGATCATCGCGGCAGCTCGATGATTCCAAGCGACGGCGATGGCGCCGCCGCTGCATGGAGCCGTCTGGGCGTGACCGGCAAATCGCGCCTGGGCAAGACCGAGGCGCGGCTGGGCACACTGACGCCCAAACTGCCGATCCTGCAGGCGAACGACGGTCGCCTGCTGCCGCAGACGTTCGAAGGGGCACAACTCACCAGCCAGGACATCGACAACCTGACCGTCACTGCGGGCCGCCTGGACCAGGCCACGTCACGGGCGTCCAGCGACCGTACCGGCCTGGCGGTGGGTGGCGGCACCCGGGAAAGCGATGAATTCCTGTTCGCCGGGGCCGACTACAAACTCAGTAAAAACCTGACCGCACAATATTATGTGGCCAACCTCGAGGACTATTACACCCAGCAGTTTTTCGGCTTGCAGCATACGCTCGCGCTGGGCGAAGGCCAGTCGATCAAGACCGACCTGCGTTACTTCGATACCGGCTCCAGCGGCGCCAACGGCTCAGCCCGCGGCCGCGCCGACGGTTACCGCGTCGGGGGCTATACCCCGGACAATTCCGGCGAAATCGATAACCGAACCTGGAGCGCGATGTTCACCTACTCCGTGGGTGGCCATGCGCTGACGGGGGGCTACCAGCAGGTTTCCGATGGCAGCAACTTTGTCCAGCTCAACCAGGGCACGCTGCCCGGCAAAGGCGCCCAGGGCGCGAGCCTCTATCTGTTTACCGATCGCCTGCTCGCCAGCTTCAACCGCGCCGGCGAACGCACCTGGATCGGTCAGTATGCCTATGACTTCGCTCCGCTGGGCGTGCCCGGCCTGCGTGGTTCAGTGAGCTATTTCAAGGGCGATCACATCAAGAGCGCCACCCACGTCGACCAGCAGGAATGGGAGCGCGACCTGGCGCTGGACTACGTCATCCAGAGCGGCCCGTTCAGCGGAGTGGCCCTGGGCTGGCGACACAGCACACTGCGCTCGCAGCTGGCTCCCGCCCAAGACCTGAATCGTCTGGTCGTCAGCTATACCCTGGCGCTATTCTGATTGCCGGGGCACCGTTTGTAGAAGGGGCCAGGCCGCAAGTTCGGTTTATCATTGAGCTCGGCAGTTTGCCGAGCTTGACCCAGGCTTGCCGGTCGTTCTTATAGTTAGTGTTCCATCAGGGAGTGGTTCAGGCCTATCAGGCCGATTGATAAGGAAGCGTCATGACTCAACGGCTACTTCAACTTGATCAAGTGTCGTTCACGCTGCCCGACGGGCGCATGCTGTTCGATCGCTTGAACCACACCTTCAGTACCAGGGCCACAGGAATCGTGGGCGCCAATGGCTGTGGCAAGTCCTTGCTTGGCCAGCTCCTGACGGGGGAGCAACTGCCCACCAACGGCATCGTCCGCCGCGAAGGGCAGGTTTATGCCGTGGCGCAGTTACTGGAACCCGAGCGCTATCCCAGCGTTGCCGCGCTGACCGGGGTCGAGCCTATTCTGGCGGCACTGGAGCGCATAGCCCAAGGCAGCGTCGACGATGACGACCATTTGCTGGCGGTCGACCAATGGGATTGCGCCATGCGCCTTGAGGTGCAACTGCAGCAGGTCGGCCTGGGTCATTTGAACGCCGACTCGCGCACCGACGCACTCAGTGGTGGCGAACGGCAACGGGTGGCGCTAATGGGGGCGTGGTTATCCAGGGCCGACTGGCTCATTCTGGATGAGCCCAGCAACCACCTGGATATTGATCAGCAACACAAGCTGGCGCAGCAGATCGATCGCTGGCCCAACGGCCTGGTGTTGATCAGCCACGACCGCGGACTTCTGGAGCACGTGAGCGAAATTGTCGAGCTTTCGCCATTGGGGCTGGCGGCCTATGGCGGCAACTACAGTCAGTATGCGGCGGCGCGCGAGCAAGAACAGCAGGCATTCCAGTCGGCATTGCAAGGTGAGCGGATGCAGGCCAAGCGTGAGCAACGTGAGATGCTCGTGCAGATGGAGCGCCAGCAACGGCGCAATGCCCGCGGCGACCGTCAGGCCCGCGATGGCAATCAAACCAAACTGATCACCAATGCCCAGAAAGAGCGCAGTGAAAACAGCCAGGGAAAATTGCGCCTCAATCAACAGGTGGCCCGGGAGCAGCAGCAACAGCGGATCGCCGAGGCCCGGGCGCGGTGCGCACCGGAGATTCAACGCATGATGCTGTCTCCGGAAAGCGTAGTGCCCAATGGCAAGCTGATATTGCAGCTCAACGATGTCGTGCTGCCGTTCGGTCATACGGCGCCGATCAATCTGACGCTGACGGGGCCTAGGCGCATGGTGATCCTGGGCGCCAACGGCAGCGGCAAGTCGACCCTGTTGCGAGTAATCGCTGGCCAACTGCCGGTGCGCGGAGGCGAACTCATCTGCAGTTGCCACGTCGGCTGGCTGGATCAACACGCCGGATTGCAGTATCCCGAACGCACGGCGGTGCAGTGGCTCCATGAGAGTAATCCGGAGTTGCCCGAAGCCGAGGCACGAACCCGGCTGGCGCAGATGGGGATCGATGCGGATCGTGCGATGCTCGAGACCTGTCAGTTGAGTGGCGGCGAACGCCTGAAAATAGCCCTGGCGGCGCAGCTGTATGCACAGCGACCCCCGCAATTGCTGTTGCTGGACGAGCCGGATAACCATTTGGATCTGCCCAGTCGAATCGCGCTGGAGCAGATGCTTGATCAGTATCAAGGGGCCTTGATCGTCGTCTCTCACGACAGTGCTTTCCTGCAGGCCCTTCATCTGGATGCTGAGCTCCAGCTCAACAGCTAGAGGTTGTTGCCCAACCTCTTACAGTTTATGGATAGAGTTCATCGAGCACCTGCATCAGCGCTCGCTTGCGTGGGTTTTCCAGGCCGGTCCAGGCTACGCCGATGCCGATGCCGATGCCGATGCCGATGCCGATGCCGATGCCGATGCCGGCGCCGCTCATGGCCAGTGTCAGGGGGCGGGTCACGACTCCGATGGGCAGCGCCGATGCGGCACCGCTGGGCAAGATGCCGAGGCCCAGGCCGGCGGCCACCAAGGCCAACAGGGTGGTGAACTCGCCCATCTCCCGGGCGATCGTCAGGGTGACCTTGCGTCGGTGAAAACCCGCCAGCATCTGGTCATACAAGCCGGGCGCGAACTTGCGCGCCAGCACCAGCATCGGGCATCCGGCCAGATCCTGAGGCTTGATACGACGCTGGGTGCACAGCGGGTGGTCTTGCGGCAGCGCCACCACCAGCGACTCCTCGAAGAGCATGCGCGTGTGCACGCCAGCCACATTCAACGGCAGGCGTACCAGGCCAAAATCCAGGGCGTTGTCCAGCAAGGCCCGGGCCTGCGGCAGCGTGGTGGCGACATCATTGCCATCTCCATCCCGAATCCAGACAGTCAAGCTTGCTCTCAACACATGCACGATGCCGGCGTCGTGCTCACCGCCACCAATACGCTTATGGCAGAGTTCGGACAGGATTGGTCTACACCTATCGGACAGCAGATGATTGGCTTGTTGTTCAGCGATGTATTACCGGCCTTGGGTGCTGGCATCCAGTAAAACGGCGAACCTGTCGTGCTGCCCAAAGCGCGTGGTACTTTGGCAGTGCGACGGTTCTCTGGGCTACTTGGCACGCTGCGTACTGAGAGTGCCGTGCTCCAGTATCGTTGCTATACGTGAACATCACTTCTTGTCCAGGGAGGACAAATGAAAAAACCCTACATCTCGCTTGCTGCATTGGTGATTTTTTCGTTGTATACGGCGGGTACCATGCTCTTTGCCGAGCAATCGCTCATCGACTTTGGCCTTGGGTTACTGTCCAGCCCAGACACTGCCCAGGTAGTCATTGATCTCTACCTGCTGGGCGTCCTCGCTTGCGTCTGGATGTATCGGGATGCTCGTTCCAAAGGCCGATCTATGGCCTCTCTTGTGCCTTATTTCCTGATAACAGCCGTATTTGTATCGATCGGCCCATTGCTCTACATCGTCATCAACGGGTTTGGCAGGAAAGCACCGCGGTAGGCATGTTTGATACGGATATCCTCACGCACCCAATTACGGTGTCTTGAGTATGAACGGGGGGAGGCATCACACGTTTGGAGTCTTGATCCTGTGCATCAGCAGCAGTCGGCAGGATCCCAAGGTCCCGCCAGGCTGCTGCTGATTGCCGCTTCTACTGTTTTTGCGGATCGAATTGCTTGTCCTTGATAAACAGCGCGGGAATCACGCCGCAGATGAAGTAGGCCGCGCCCATGACGAGGAAGCCCACGCCGATCGAGCCATGCGAGGCGAGGAAGCCGATAGCGGCCGGCGCAATCGCCGCGCCCAGACGCCCGATATTGTAGGCACCGCCTACGGCGGACCCGCGGAATTTGGCCTCGAAGCTTTCGGTCATGTACGTGGCGTTCACACCATAAGGAATGCCGTACAAGAAGCCGAACACCACCAGCATCCACAGGATGTTGTCCTGGCTTTGGAACAGCACGATCACCGGCAGGAATATCGCGGTCCCCAGGGCGCCAAAGGCGAACACGGTACGCCGCCCGATACGGTCAGCCGCCAGGCCCGCCAGGATTTTGCCGAGGATCATCGCGGTGTAGGTGCCGACCATGTAGCCGGTCATGGACTTGAGGTTCATGCCCAGTTCGCTTTCCAGGTACGTCGGCATCCAGTTGTTCACACCGTAGTAACCGAACTGCAGAAAGCCGGCAGTCAGGGCCCAGAAGATAAACATCCGGCTGGCCTGCGGATCACTGAAGATCAGCTTGTACATGCTCTCGCGCTTTGCGGGGATTGACTGTTGGGCGCCGCTGATTTTTTTCCGGGCGCGCTCGGCCTGGGCGTTGATCCAGGTTTGTGGCTCCGGCACGAATCGTTGCATCACCACGGCCAGGATCACCGGGATAATGGCGATGTAGAACAGCCAGCGCCAGCCATGCACTGGCAGTATCCAGCCCGCCAGCAGGGTCGCCACGATATACCCCACCGACCAGCCTGCCTGCAGGGTGCCGAGGACGGTGGTGCGGTAGCGGGTGGGCACGTATTCGGACATCAATGTGTTGCAGGCCACGTACAGTGCGCCGATCCCCAGCGAGGCCACGAACCGGGTGATCGCGAATTGCCAATAGCTGTGCGTCAGGCCCAGGACAGCGGTGCCGACGGAAAACAGGACGATACTCCAGACCACGGTTTTCACCCGGCCGAAACGATCGCAGGCCCAGCCGCCGTAGATGCCACCGATGGCCATCCCGGCCAGGGTAAAGCTACCCAGGCTGCCGGCCTCGACGTTGCTCAGGCCGAACTCGGCCTTCAGGCTACTGAGGCTGTAGGACAGCAGCATCAGATCGGCACCGTCGATCAACAATCCAAGAAAGCAGAAGATGAAGACCAGTACCCAGGTACTGGTTTTGGCGTGCGTCGTCGCACTCGCCTGAGCAGCAGCGTCCATAGCGTAACCCTATTGTATTTATGGGAAGGGGATTTGAGCCGGAAATTGAAAGCCCGTGGCCTTAGCCTTGCGCGTCGCGGATCATGTTGCGGGCAATGACCAGCTGTTGGATCTGGGTGGTGCCTTCATAAATGCGGAACAGGCGAACATCGCGATAGAAGCGTTCAATGGCGTATTCGCTGACATAGCCGGCGCCACCATGAATCTGTACGCAGCGGTCGGCGACCCGTCCGCACATTTCAGTGGCGAACATCTTGGCGCAGGAGGCTTCCGTGCTGACGTTACGTCCGTCGTCACGCTTGCGCGCGGCATCGAGGACCATGCAGCGGGCTGCATAGATTTCCGCCTTGCTGTCGGCAAGCATCGCCTGGATCAGTTGGAACTCGGCAATCGGCTTGCCGAATTGCTTGCGCTCAATCGCATATTGCAGCGAATCGGCCAGCATGCGCTCGGCGGCGCCGACGCTCAGGGCGGCAATATGCAGGCGACCTTTATCCAGGACTTTCATAGCGGTTTTAAAACCCACGCCTTCAACGCCACCGATCAGTTGGCTGGCGGGAACGCGGGCATTTTCGAAGATCACGTCGCAGGTGTGAGCGCCTTTGTGGCCCATCTTGTGATCGGTTTTACCCAGGGAGATACCGGCCGTATCACGCTCGACGATGAACGCACTGATGCCGCCGGAACCCTTGATGGCCGGATTGGTGCGCGCCATCACGGTGAAGATGTTGGCGTGGGGCGCATTGGTGATGAAGCGTTTGGTGCCGTTGAGGATATAGCTGTCGCCGTCACGCACGGCCGTGGTTTTGAGCGAGGCCGCATCAGACCCCGAATCGGGTTCGGTCAGGCAGAAGGCACTGAGCAGCTCGCCACTGGCCAGCTTTGGCAGGTACCTGGCTTTCTGCTCCGGGCTGCCATCGAGCAGAATGCCGATAGAGCCGATGCCGTTGTTGGTGCCGATGTAAGAACGAAAGGCCGGGGAGGTGCGGCCCAGTTCGAAGGCGATGTTGACCTCTTCTTCCATGGTCACGCCCATGCCGCCGAACTCTTCCGGCAGGGTCAGGCCGAACAGCCCCATCTCTTGCAATTGCACGACGATGTCGGCCGGGATGTTGTCGGTCTCGGCCACCTCGTTCTCACGGGGAATCAGCACTTCGCTGACGAACTGACGAAGGGAATCCAGCAGTATCTGCAGGGTTTCGGTATCACGGATCATGTGCGCTCCCAAGGCTCGCGAGCGAGCCGGTTGTTTAGGGCGCCGTTACTCCGTTGCGTCAGCGAGCAGCGGCGCCAATGTTATTGACCATGTTGATCAGGCGAGGCCCGATATCGTCCACGAGCTGCTCACGGGGTAGCTGAAAGCTCGGTCCACCGCAGTTGAAGGTCAGCAACCCGTACTGCGGGTGCAGCAACGGCACTGCAACGGAGTTGACGTCGCGGTGCCACTCACCCACCGACAGGCAGAAGCCGTAGTCGGCGTAATCCCTGAAGGCTCTGTCCAGGCCCTTGCGGATGGCTGGCCATTGCTCCGTTTCACGCTGGCGAATGTGGTCGAGCAGAAATTCCCGCTCGGTTTCCGGCATCGCCGCCAGGCACGCCCGGCCCACCGAGCTCTGTGCCAGCGGCAAGTAGCTGCCGATCTGCCGACGCATGGTCATGTTGCCCTGACCCTGGACCACATCCAGGTACACCATCTGCAGTCGATCGCGGGCGGCCATGGCGACGGCCGCCTGGGCGTGATTGGCCAAACCCTCCATCAGGGGATGCGCCACCGTGCGAATCGCCAGGTTCGACAACATGGCGTAACCGAAACCCAATACGCCGACGTCCAGCTGATACTTGCCTGAATGCACTTCACGCTTGAGGCAGCCCAGGCGCATCAGCGTATTGGTCAGCCGCGTCACGGTCGGTTTGGGCAGCCCGGTCATCCGCGCCAGGTCCTGATTGCCGAGCACGTTGTCCCGCGGCGTGAAACACCGCATCAACTCAAGCCCGCGGGCCAACGCCGTCACGAACTGGCCAGTGCTTTCGTCATCGCTCAGCGCGCTGGCGGGATCGAGCATCCCCATCTTCAGCAAGCCGATTTCATCCGTTCCTTTCGCCTGGTCCACGGCCTGGTGATCTGCCTTGTTGCGACCCATGGTAGAACCTCGCTTTCGAGAAATGCAAGAAAATAAAATACAGTTTCGCCTGACGAAATTGTATTCGCTGCTTCAAAAAAAACCAACCAATTTATGGATTGCTTATAAAGCATTGTATTTAAAGGCTTAAATAAGATTTATCAGTTTACCTGTTTACAGCGATTTATCAGCGTCTCTATGATTGAATGTAATTACGGTATTCGGTTTCGTCTAGCGAAACAAAAATAAGAGGTAAGTATGGACTCCCAGCCCAACGCTGTAGTGGCTCTGCACATTCGCGATGACGCCGTCGCTGTCGTACGGATCCAGCGGCCCGAGGTCAAGAACGCGCTCAACAGCGCAGTGCGCGAACAGTTGGCTGAAATCTTTCGCGCCCTGGCCGGCAATGAACGGGTGCGTGCGATCGTTCTCACCGGTGGTGAGCAGTGCTTTGTCGCCGGTGCCGACATCCGCGAGTTCGCCGAGGCCAGCCCGATCGAGATGTATCGCCGCCACACGGAGTACTTGTGGGAGGCCATCTCTCGTTGCCCTAAACCGGTGATCGCCGCGGTGAACGGTTTTGCCTTGGGCGGCGGCTGTGAACTGGCGATGCACTGCGACATCATCGTTGCAGGGCAGTCGGCACGCTTCGGCCAGCCGGAGGTCAAGCTTGGCCTGATGCCGGGCGCCGGTGGCACCCAACGGCTGATTCGCGCCGTCGGCAAATTCCAGGCGATGCGTATCGCACTCACGGGCTGCCTGGTCGCGGCCCCCGAAGCACTGGCCATGGGCATGGTCAGCGAGGTGGTGAGTGACGAGCGCACAGTGCCGCGCGCCCTTGAGCTGGCCGCTGAAATAGCCGCCTTGCCGCCGCTGGCTGTGGCGCAGATCAAAGAGGTGCTGCTGCTCGGCGCCGACTTGCCCCTGGACAGCGCCCTGGCGTTGGAGCGCAAGGCGTTTCAGTTACTGTTCGATTCCAGGGACCAGAAGGAGGGCGCTACTGCCTTCCTGGAAAAACGCCAAGCCAACTTCTCGGGAGAGTGAAGCATGACACGCGAGATCAACCGTATGGCGGTGGTGGGGGCTGGCATCATGGGCACCGGCATTGCCCAGATTGCAGCCCAGGCCGGTATCCAGGTCCTGTTGTTCGATAACCGCGAAGGCGCCGCCCAGGCCGCTCGCGATAACCTTGAACAGACGCTGGACAAGCTGGCGAGCAAGGGCAAGATCCTCGGCGCAGACGCACAGGCCACACTCGATCGCCTGCAGGTAGCGACCGCGCTGACCGAGCTCAAGGAGGTCGAGCTGGTCGTCGAAGCCATTATTGAGCGCCTCGATGCCAAGCAGTCGTTGCTCGCCCAGCTTGAAGCGGTCGTCGCTGACGATTGCATTCTGGCCACCAATACCTCGTCGCTGTCCGTGACCAGCATCGCCCGGGAATGTCGGCGTCCTGAGCGTGTCGCGGGGTTCCATTTCTTTAACCCGGTGCCGCTGATGAAAGTCGTCGAAGTCATCGACGGCCTGGCCAGTGATCCGCTAGTCGGTGATCGCCTGCAGGCGTTGGCGGCGCGCATGGGCCACCGGGGTATCCGGGCCAAGGACACGCCAGGTTTCATCATCAACCATGCGGGGCGTGCCTACAGCACCGAAGCCCTGCAAATACTCAAGGAAGGCGTGGCCGAGCCCGCCGAAATCGACCGCATCCTGCGCGAAGGCCTGGGTTTTCGCATGGGGCCGCTGGAGCTGTTCGACCTGACAGCCCTGGATGTCTCGCACCCGGTGATCGAGTCGATCTACAACCAGTTTTACCAGGAGCCTCGTTATCGTCCGGCAGCGCTGACCCGGCAAATGCTTGAGGCCGGGTTCGTCGGGCGCAAGGTCGGGCGGGGTTTTTACCGCTACGCCAACGGTCAAAGGGTCGATGCGCCCCCGGCGCAGGCAGTGCCGGTCGTGGAGACGCTACCGCCGGTGTGGCTGGGGACCGAGAACGCGGCTGATCGTGTCGGCCTGATGGCGTTGCTGGAGCAGCTGGGCGCGCAGGTAGAGCAGGGCGCCACGCCGTCCAGCGCAGCACTCTGCCTGCTGGCGCCCTATGGCCTGGATGCCACCAGCGCTGCGGTACGCTTTGCCACCGACCCGACTCGCACGGTCTGCATCGACCCGCTGCTCGACAGCACGCGCTACCGCACGCTGATGCCGACCCCGGCCACCCGCGTCGACATGCGCGATGCCGCGCATGCCTTGTTGGCGCGCGACGGCGTCGGGGTCAGCATGATCAACGACAGCGTCGGCTTCGTCGCCCAGCGTGTGCTGGCGATGATCGTCAACCTGGCCGGCGATATCGTCCAGCAGCGCATCGCCAGCGTCGAAGACCTGGAGGAGGGCGTGCGCCGGGGGCTGGGTTACCCGCAGGGGCCGTTGGCCTGGGGCGACAGTGTCGGCAGCAAACGCTTGCTGACCATCCTGGAACGCATGAGCGAATTGACCGGCGATCCGCGTTACCGGCCGGGCCCTTGGCTGCGCCGACGCGCGACCCTCGGCCTGTCGCTGTGCCACGCCGAATGCACGCAAACAAAGGTGAAATGACATGGGTGCTTTGACTGGATACCGCGTACTCGACTTGAGCCGTGTGCTGGCCGGCCCCTGGTGTGGCCAGACCCTGGCCGACCTGGGCGCCGAAGTCATCAAGGTGGAACGACCGGGGGTGGGTGACGACACCCGCGGTTGGGGGCCGCCATGGATGAAGGGCCAGCACGATGAGGCGACCCACGAAGCCTCCTATTACCAATCGACCAACCGCGGCAAGTTATCGGTGGCGCTGAACCTGGCAAGTGCCGAAGGCCAGGAACTGGTGCGTGCGCTGGCCACCGACTGCGATGTGCTGATTGAAAACTACAAGGCCGGCTCGTTGGCTAAATACGGGCTGGATTATGCCTCTTTGTCCCGGCTCAACCCGCGGCTGGTGTATTGCTCGGTGACCGGCTTCGGGCAGACCGGGCCACGGGCTGCGGAGCCGGGTTATGACTTCATCATCCAGGGCATCGGCGGGCTGATGAGCATCACCGGCGAGCGCGATGACCTGCCGGGTGGCGGGCCGCAGAAAGTGGGGGTGGCATTCTCCGACCTGATGACCGGGCTCTACTCCACGGTCGCCATTCAGGCGGCATTGCTCAGCCGCGAGAAAACCGGAGTGGGTCAACACATCGACATGGCGCTGTTGGACGTGCAGGTCGCCACCCTGTGCAACCAGAGCCAGAACTACCTGGCGTCCGGCAAACCCCCGGGCCGCTACGGCAACGCCCACGCCAACATCGTGCCGTATCAGGTATTCCGTGCCAGTGATCAGGACTTCGTGATCGCCTGCGGCAACGACTCCCAGTTCGTTGCGCTGTGCGAGGCGATCGGTCTGACGGACCTGCCTGAAGACCCGCGCTTTGCGCGCAATGCGGACCGAGTGACCCATCGGGAGGCGATCATCGAAATTCTTACCCGGCATTTCCTCAGTGCTACGGCCGATGAATGGGTGCGACGCATTCACCCGCAGGGCGTGCCGATTGGGGTGATCAACAGCATTGCCCAGGCGCTGGATGAGCCACAGGTGAAGGCGCGCAATATGGTGGTGAACATCCCCCATCCGCTGAAGGCCGATTTCGTGACCGTGGGCAGTCCCATCAAGATGTCCGGCACGCCAGTCGAGTACCTGCGCCCGGCGCCGATGCTGGGTGAACATACGGACGAGGTGCTCAAGCGTCAGTTGGGGCTGGACGATGAACGCCTGGCGGAGTTGAAGGCACGGGGCGTCATCGAGCAGCTAGGGGAGCGCTGACAGGTATCGCCTGGCACGCCGCCTGAGTTCATCAGGGGGCGTGTGCCCGGCGTACTGCATCACCGAGGCTGAAATGCTGGCGTGAAGGTGGTAGAGGCGGTTGGGAGGGAAAGTTTGATGATGTCGAATATTCAGGCCGTCGAGCATCTTGAATGGGCTCCATTCAATCGGAGAACAACTCAAACATCAGCTGACGCAACCAACGATTGGCCGGATCCTTGTTGTATCGCGTGTGCCAGAACAGATTGATCTCGATGTTCGGCAACTCCAGGGGCGGCGCAAGTACTGTGAGTCCGAAGGGTTGTTCGCAACTGAGGGCGAAGCGTTCGGGCACTGTCGCCAGCAGATCCGTGCGTTGAAGTATGTGGCCTATCGCGACGAAATGCGGCACCTCCAACCGAATGTTTCGCTCGATGCCTTCACGGGCGAGGAAGGTATCAACGACGCCGTGCCCGGTGTTCGCTGCTACTACGCGAACGTGGTCATAGCTGCAAAAGCGCTCGAGCGTCAACGGCTCCCGGGTGGCTGGATGGCCCTTGCGGCACAGGCAGACGTAGCGATGATGGAACAGGCGTTGTTGAAAAAAACCCGCTTGCAGGTGAGGAAGCAAACCGACCGCAAGGTCGATCGCACCGTTCTGCAGACCTTCCGCCAGGGTATCGGTGTTGTTGCGCAGCGTACTGATCGAGCAACCCGGAGCGCGTTCCGCCAGGGCATCCATCAGCCGTGGCATGAAGTAGATTTCACCGATGTCCGTCATTGCCATGGTGAATCTGCGATTGCAAGTGAGTGGATCAAACGTGTCCTGGCGACTGAGTGCATCGCGTAGCGTCTGAATGGCCAGAGCGACCGGCTCGGCCAGTTGCCGGGCATAGGGGGTGGGTTCCATTCCCTGGTAGGTGCGCACGAAAAGTTCGTCGTTCAAGGTGGTACGCAACCGCTTGAGCGCGTTGCTCACCGCCGGCTGGGTCAATTCAAGATTATCCGCCGCAGTCGAGACCCTGCGGTCGATCAGCAGTTGGTTGAACACCAACAGAAGATTGAGATCCAGCTCCCGTAATTCCATAACGCCTCGTGCAGGTTGGCTCATGCCAGGGCAATCAACCCGTTGCCCGACCGTGGGTCTGCACCGCTCGGAAATGGCCGCTGCAAGAGCCGCAAGCCTATCAATTGCGGTAGCGTCGCGTCCATCGCATTGGTTGCGCGGCTGTTACTCGTCCCTGAGCTGTATTCACACTCGAAATAACAGGTATGTGGATCACTGCATTTATCACGCTAGACGCCTTGGCCATGATCGCTGCATTGCCCAAATAACCTCCGCGGGTCTATGAACCTGCGGCTCTATAACAATGACAAAAAAGAGCGATGCCATGCGTACGATCGATGTATCAGCCCTGATTGACGGGGCACGTTTCAATGCCTTCCACGCGCGCGTACTGTTCTGGTGCGCGCTGATCATCATCTTCGACGGCTATGACCTGGTCATCTATGGCGTGGTGTTGCCCTCACTGATGGCCGAGTGGGGCCTGAGCGCATTGCAAGCTGGAGCCTTGGGGAGCTGTGCGCTGGTGGGCATGATGTTGGGGGCACTGTTTTTCGGATCATTGTCCGACCGGATAGGCCGGCGTAAAACCATCATGATCTGCGTCACCCTGTTCAGCGGGGTGACCGCGCTCAACGGCCTGGTTCAGAGCCCGGAGGCGTTTGCCCTGTGCCGGTTTGTGGCCGGTCTGGGGATTGGCGGGGTCATGCCGAACGTCGTCGCGTTGATGAACGAGTATGCGCCCAAGCAATCGCGCAGTACCTTGGTCGCCCTCATGTTCAGTGGCTACTCGTTGGGCGGAATGTTGTCTGCCGGCCTGGGCATGGTGCTGATTCCCCTGTGGGGATGGCAGGCTGTGTTTTATGTGGCTTTGATTCCACTGTTGGCATTGCCATTGCTGATACGACAGCTGCCCGAGTCGATGGATTTTCTGCTGCGCACCGGGCAGACGATCAAGGCCCAGGCGCTATTGGCGCAGGCTGTGCCGAGTTATGTGCCAAGCGCAGCCGACCAGTTAAGCCGCATCGCCGCCAAAGGCTCGAACGTGTCGATTTCCGAGCTATTCCGTGATGGGCGCAAGTTAAGCACCTTCATGCTCTGGCTGGCGTTTTTCTGCTGCCTGCTGATGGTCTATGCATTGAGCTCCTGGTTGCCAAAACTGATGAGCGCCGCCGGGTATGGATTGAACTCGAGCCTGGCGTTTCTGGTGGTGCTGAACCTGGGTGCGATCATCGGCGCGGTCGCCGGCGGTTGGCTGGGCGATCGAATCGGCATTGCCAAGGTCTTGTTCGTCTTCTTCTGCTGCGGGGCGGCGGCCCTGAGTCTGCTGGCGCTCAAAGCGCCATTACCGGTGCTCTATTTGCTGATTGCCGTCGCCGGTGCGTGCACCATCGGCACGCAAATCCTGGCCAACGCCTGCACCGTCCAATATTACCCACCGCAGATACGGGCCACCGGCCTCGGTTGGGCGATGGGTGTGGGTCGCACCGGTGCAATCATTGGTCCGCTGCTGGGCGGCGCCTTGCATGCCTCTTCGCTGCCGTTACAGGCGAGCTTCCTCATCTTCGCCATTCCGGGATTGGTCGGGGCCATTGCCATCCTGGTCTTCCTGATCCAAAACGCATCGAGCCGCCAGCGCTCAGCGTCCAGCCAATATTCACATTGATGATGCTGTGTATTGGAGTTGCTGTATTTATCAATAGCACACAGTTGGCGATGATTCAGCGACTCAAATAACAAACAGCCACACGGGTATCTTGCTATGCATTCTTCTCACTCGACCTTGCACATCGGTATTGTCGGCGGTGGTATCGCCGGCGTGGCACTGGCCCTGGATCTGTGCCGCCACTCCCATCTCAGCGTGCAGTTGTTCGAAGCGGCATCGGCCTTTGGCGAGGTCGGTGCAGGTGTCTCCTTCGGCGCCAATGCCGTGCGCGCCATCGCCGGCCTGGGCATTGCCGAACCCTATCGGCAGATCGCCGACCGCGCGCTTGAGCCATGGCAGGATATCTGGTTCGAATGGCGCCGTGGCGAGGATGCCGGCTACCTCGGCGCCAGCCTGGCCGAAGGGGTAGGGCAGTCTTCGGTGCACCGTGCGGATTTTCTCGACGCGTTGGCCAGCCAGTTGCCAGAGGGCATCGCCCAATTCGGCAAGCGCGCGGTTAGCGTAGAGCAGGATGAGCAACAGGCCCGCGTGTTGTTCACCGATGGCAGCGAACATCGTTGCGATCTGTTGATCGCCGCTGACGGCATCAAGTCTTCGATTCGTGATCATGTGCTTCAAGGCCTGGGCCACCCCCTTGCGGCACCCCGCTTCAGCGGCACCTGTGCCTACCGCGGGATGATCGACAGTCAGCAGTTGCGCGCGGCCTACCGGGCCCGGGGTGTCGATGAGCACTTGGTCGACGTCCCGCAGATGTACCTGGGACGTGATGCCCACATCCTCACCTTCCCGGTCAAACAAGGCCGACTGATCAACGTCGTGGCCTTCACTTCCGACCGCAGCCGGCCTGACCCGGCCTGGCCGAGCAATTCCCCATGGGTTCGCAATGCCACCCAGGAAGAAATGCTGGCTGCGTTCACCGACTGGGGTGATGCCGCGCGCGTGCTGCTCGAATGCATTCCGGCACCCACCCTATGGGCGCTGCATGAACTCGAAGAGCTGCCAGGTTACGTACACGGCCGCGTTGGGCTGATCGGCGATGCGGCGCACGCGATGTTGCCGCATCAGGGGGCCGGCGCAGGGCAGGGCCTGGAAGACGCCTGGCTCCTGGCCCGCTTGCTGGCGGACCCGCAAGTGCTGGCGAGCCGGCCCCAGGCTGTGCTGGAGGCCTATGACGCCATCCGCCGCCCACGCGCCTGCCGTGTGCAGCGCACCTCCTGGGAAGCCGGCGAACTGTATGAACTGCGCGATCCTGTTGTCGCCGACAACGAGCAGATGCTGGGTAAAACCCTCGCGGAGCGTTTCGAATGGCTGTGGGAACACGACATGCAGTCCGACCTGCAACAGGCTCGCAATCAACTGGGCTGGAAAGTACAGGCCTAGGGCTTGAACCGGCATGCGCGAGGCAGGGTGGAACCCAACGTACTCTTCACAACTTCATAGGGTGAGCTGTGCGACCACCTCGAGTGGGCTGAGTGTGCTGCAACGAACCTTTACCAGCAACTGGATGAAGTGCTTCCCGGCAGAGTGCGATTCGGGTTTCCTTCAAAAATGCCCACCGTGGAAAACCTTGATGGAAGGTATTCGGTAACGGCCTTTGATCAAGTGATCCCATCGCTCCCCACGCGCAACGCCGGAACCTGCACCGCCGCCTCCTCAGTCCAATAGTACAAGCGGGCCTGTTTCGCGATGATCCAGGCGAATGACAACTCCTCCCGCGCATCCGCCTCGAACTCCTCCGGTGTGAACACATGGACGTCAAGCGGGTGCATCACGCCGAACAGATGCCGACAGATCGATCGGCGTCGCGCTGACTTTGCCAGTGGTGTGCGCAGGATGACGAACAGGTCGAGGTCGCTGTCCTCGCGTGCGAGCCCGACCGCGTACGAGCCAAAGGTACCGGCCGCGATGGGCTGGCACCCCTGGACGATGCGCGTGACGATGCGCTGAATGTCGGCGTCGCTGAGCATCAGGCGATCCCGTAGCTGACAATCAGCAGGATGTCGTTGAACTGCGAGGCGTCCAGGCGTGCATGCCCATTGAGCGTGCTGGCGATCGCCGGCGCAATGCCGGACTCGGGCACGGTCAGCGAGTAGGAACCCGGTTGTCCTGACTGGCCCGTGACGACGCCAAGCGCCGCGACGGGGTCGCCGCCAGACGGAGGCGGCACCTGGTTGATCGACATGGCAACCGCGCTGCCGCCGGTTGGCCCGAACGTGGCGTTGGTGATCTGGGTGCCGGCGGGCGGCACCTCGGTCAGCATCAGGTTGATCGAAATATCGGTGATGGAAGCCGCGCCCAGATTGGAGAACGGGAAGACATTGGCCAACAGCGGCAACGTGAGCACCTGCTGCGTGGCCTCTGGGTCGGCGGGGTTGAAGAAGGCGTAGTAGGCGTCGCTGAAACTGCTGCGCACGCTCAGGAGAAACTGCCGCGGGCCCAACGGCTTGAGCGCCTGGCGTACCGCCTGGGGGTCTCCACCGGCCGCGCGCGCCGAATAGCGCAAGTGCAGGACGACGTCGGTAATGGTGGAGACATCGAAGCCGTTGTCGCGGGGATCGAGCTCCAGGGTCCATGTACTGATTGCACCTTGCCCTTCAAAGGGCAACCAGCGCTCGTCGTGCAGGTTGACCTCGAACAGGCCCGCATCGTCCTGGCCATGACTGGTGCTGATGCTGGCGGAGGCCGCCGGCAGGCTGGCCGCGAACGCCGGGGCCGCGGCCACATCCCGCGCCAGTGCCGGTGAGTACGGCGCAGTGGGCGGCTGCACGCGAACCTTGGCCTGGGCGAGCGTCAAGTTGGCGTTCACGCCACTGTAGGGCCCGGTGACGCAGGGTACAGTGAGTGCCACCGAACGCAGCCGACGGAAATACTGCCCGGGGTGATCGCGATCGAACAGCGCTTCGTCCAGTGCGATATCGCAGATGCCCGTCTGCAGCAATTGCACCAGGGCCAGGGGTTGCACCATCGCCAGCGAGACATGCTTGACCAGCTCGATCTCGCGGGTATTGGCTTGCAGGTACCGGGCCTGCATCCGGCGCAAATCGAAGAGCAGGCTTTCCCCGGCCGTGAGCCCTTTGAGTTGGGTGTCCCAGTAACCGAACTGGACGAAGGCGTCCTGGCTGCCGAGTTCGTACTGATAGGCGGCCTGGGCCTGCCGGGCGAGGGCGAAGGCCAGCTGGTAGGCCTGGGTGTGCACCGTCGTGAGTTGCGTCAGCATCCAGCCGTACAACTGCTCGTTGGTATATTTTTCGTTGAGGAAGTCGCCAACGGCGCGGGCGTTGGCGATCTGCCGCGCCTGCAGGTTGACTTCGCTGTTGGCCATCGCCAGTCGATCGTTGGCCATGGCGATCTGGGTCTCGAGCTGGATCAGCTCCGCGGCGGCGAGCTCCTTTTGCAGGTTCCATTCGTTCATGCGTCGCTGGTAGCTGCCCAGGGTCGCCGTCATGCCCGCGACCTCACTGAGGACCCCGGCAGTGCCGCGCTGGGCGCTGGCCGAGGACGCGAGCGAGGCCGCCACCTGGTCGCCGCTGACTTTGACCAGCGAGGTCGGACTGCCGGCCCAACCCGTCGCGCCGAAGGTCATTTCCGGAATCAGGTGGGCGCCGCTGGCGGTGAGGTCCAGGGGCACCGCCAGGCCATTGATGATCGCGGCCTGGATCTGCAGCGCACTCGCCGCGACTTCCCACGGGTTCATGAAATCGATGTCGGCATAAAAGTCGTGGCGGATCTGCACCGTGGTTTTCTGGTTCTGCAGGGCCGTGACCTGGCCCTCGGCTTCCGCAACGGCCCGGGTCTTGATGTCCAGCAGCCGGGTCTGGATGTCGAAGTCCTGATTGGCGCGCAACACGCCGAGCGCCTCGGCATCCTTTTTCTCCAGAGCCGCCAGCACGGCGGCGCCGTAGCCGCGCACATCGTTGGTCAACTCCAGGGCGCGCTCCAGGTAGACAGGGAAGCGGTACACCGGGGTGAATGGCGCCGCGGCACCGATCGCTCCGGCGCCATAGGCGGCTTGTCCGCCCATCAGTTGCAACGGATTGATCGGCGGGGCGTACAGCGGCAATGGCTGGGCAACGCCCTGCAGGTTGAGGCAATGACGGATCTTGTACAGGCGGTCGGCGACCGTGTCCCAATAGGCCAGCAGCTGATCGTTGGGCGGTATGCAGAAAAACAGCGTGGACAGCTGCGGCAGGTCCGGCGCTTCGCTCACGGCGTCTTGGGCGTCCAGCGCCGGGGTCGGCGCCGCGATCACATTTTCGATGGCGACCAGCACATCGGAGAATGCGTCCAGCCCGTCCTGGATGGCGGCGTAGGTGGTGGCGTCCGGCCGGGTGGCGAAATCGGCGTCGCGCAGGCGCACCTGTTCGGGCCGGGGACCGAGGATCAGGTTCGCGAGCACATAGAGCTGCTCGGCCTGTGCGACCTTTTCCATGGTGTACTGGGCGTACAGCGAGTCACCCCAGGCAATCAGGTTGTCGAGGAACTTCATGACAGTCGCCTTGGCGTACGCGCCGATGCGCAACCGGGCGATGCGGTGCGGATCGAAAGGATGCGCCAGCCAGTCCTGGAGCGCGGCGGCGGTGTCCGGGTCCGCGGTGCCTTGCTGTGCGTTGGCCGCCAGTGTCGCCAGGATGTGCTGGATCTGCTGGGCCAACCACGTGTCGGCATTCATTTCGTAGAACGGCCGGGTGCGCCAGAAGTGCCCAGGTACCGGCGCGGGGTTCGGGTCGGTCGGATCGAACACGTATTTGAGCCATTGCATCGCAGGCTCGTGTTGCTGGTTGCGCATCAGCTGCGTCGCCACCAACATCGGCGCGTGATAGAAAAGCTCCCAGTTGTAGAGGGCGTAGGCACCCGATACGCTGAAATCGACGTCCTCCCGGGGATAGGGTGTCATGACCGGGGGTTGCGGCTGGTACGTTGTCGCGAAGTCGAAGTTGCCCTGGCCGCGTACCGATTGCGGATCGGTCTGCAGCTGGCGCGACATCAGGCGGTCGGTACCGCCCATCTCCAGTTCGCGCAGGAAGGTGCGCGCGTAGGGGTGATAGAACGGGGTAAAGGCATAGCTCGTGGTCCACTGCGGGATGTAGGCGAGATCGTCGAGCTCCTGCGGCGAGCTGGATACGGTGTAGTAATGCGGGCAGACAAAGAAGGTGCGCAACGAATCGGCGGCGAAGAACGGATCCGCGGAATCGAACACCCGGTCCTGCATCGGCACCACCACACGCTGGTTGTCGATGGTGCCCAGCAGGGTCAATGCCGCCGGGGCGCTGTGGCTGCCGGCCAGGGCCAGTACCGTCAGCGGGTTGGCCGGCCCCGGATGGGGGCCGTAGCTGCACAGATCCTGGCCGCGGAACCTGTAGTTGGCGGCCGTCACCAAGGTGTTGGGGAACTGGTACTTCAGCGTGATCAGCGCGTAGCTGGGTTCCTGCGACTGATCGACGGCAGAGGCGGCGGGCAGCGAGTTCTGCGAATAAATGGCCAGCGCTGAATCCGGCATGGGCAACTGGCCGGTGCCTACCAGGACACTGGACCAGGTGCCGTAATTGAGCCAATGCACACTCAGGTAGATCTCCAGCTGCAACGTCGACTGGGCGTCCGCGAACGCGCGGAAGGTGAAGTCGAGCGCCGGGTTATCGGTCTGGACATAGCTTTTTTCGGCGTAGGTGCGCTTGGCCTGCCATTGCCCCGCACTCAACTCGCTCATCGCGAATTCGATGGACCAGAATTTCCTCGCGGCCGCTGCGGTATTGGGTGTCGGCGCGCCGTTATTGGAGGTCGGTATGCTTTGGGTGCCGGCCTTCTCCGAAATCTGCTTGAAGATCGGCCAGACCAGATGCAGTCGCTGGTCCCACACCAGCGGCACGAGCTGATCCGAGGCGATATCCAGGTTCAGCGCCTGCCATGGACTCCAGACGCCGCTGCTCAGCGAACCCTCGGACCGGCTGCGGTAGTACCATTTCGGCGGCGCGCCACGGGTGCGCGCGAACACGTGCAAGACCCGGGATCCGTCGGCGCGAGTCTCGCGGTAGTGCGCGGCGACGGTCAGGTGCCTGACTTCCACCAGTTTGCGCACATAGTTCTTCAACGCCGCCGTGGTTGCGTCGGTGTCGCAGTTGCTTTGCTTGAGTTCGTTCTCGAGGTCGGAAAAGAACGGCGAGCGGTCGCTGCGCAACTCCGGAAGCAGATAGTTCTCGGGGTACAGGAAGACCTGGCGGTTGGCCTGCCAGAGCCTGAACTGGCTCATCCACGCCCATTGGTTCCAGCCTGGGTCGACGGTCGAATCCACCGGGACGCCAGGGACCAGGCCGAGGAAACATTGCTGCACGAATTGCTGAACCGCCAAGGATGCCTCCAGCAGTCGCGTGGTGATGCCGCACGCGCACATGCCGGGGTCGATGAGAAAGCCATTGAAAATATCGTCGCTGCTGAGCAACGGCGGCGTCAGCGCGACGGCCGGGCCTGGACCGAGGAGGTAGGCCACCAAGGCATCGCGGCGCATTTCGCGCAATTTGTCTTCCACCGGCTGCACGGCACCCAGCCAGGCCGAAGGGGCGTAGCGGGACTGGAAGGTGCCCATGGCGGCAGAGGCGGATTCGACGGTCGGCGGTGCGGCCGCCAGTTGCAGCAGCGCAGCCGCCCCGATGTGATATTGCGCCATGGCGTCGAGCGCCGTGCCGAGCGCCGTGAGCATGCCCATGTCGGCGAGCGTGCCGGTCTGGGTGCCCGCATCCAGGGTGGGCGTCGTCGCCGCCAGTGCGTTGGCCAGCACGGTCAGGTCAGTGACACCGGTATTCAGGGCGGTGGCCAGGGCGCCGGACTCATTGCCGATGGCGCCGGCCAGGTCTGCGGGCAACACCTGTACCCAACGGCCCAACACATCGAACAATCTGGGCGCGCTCGCCGTCTGGCGGCGGTTGAGTTGCAGCGCCTGCAGCAGGCGTTCGAAGGGCAGATAGACAGTGCCCGCAGGCGGGGACAGCGGCAGCGCGGCCGGATTCAACCAGTTGAACGAGGCCGCGTGCTGGATCAGGAAGGTAAAGCTCGACACGGTCGGTCTTAGTGCATTGAACAACGCGGCGGCCTTCGCCACGCGGGTGATCCCGTCCACCAGCGGCTGGAAGGGTGTCGGGTCCACGCCATTGGTTTGCCCGAGCAATTGCGTGATGGTGGTGGCAGGCAGTGGCAGGATGCCCGTGCTGGTAAGCGCGGGCGCCACGACGTTTGCGCTGACGCCAGTCGCCGCGGCCAAGGCGCTGACAAACAAGGTTTGCACAGCAGTGGGGTCAGCCAGTGCCAGCTTGGCGAGCGCATCGCGAATCGCCTGCAACACGGCCGTCGCCTCTGCCGTGGTAAACGTCATTTCGCTGCGGGTGGCCGATCCGTTGCGCAGCAGGTAGTCCAGGTCGGCGAGTTTGATGCCGGTTCCTTGCAGGAGCGCCAGTCTGCGCAGGAACTCGGCCGTGTCGGCCGGCGTGCCGCCGAACGCGGCAGCGGACCCGGAAGGCAACGCATCGCAGAGTGTCATCCACAGCAACAGGTCGGGGACGGTGAGGGATAAAGCGGCGGCGAGCCTGGCGTGCCGGAGCAACAGGTTGAGGCCGTCGAGCGACAACTCGAGGGTGACGCCTGTTGCGGCGCCAATCGCTGCAAGGTCGTCGGCGCTCAAGCCCAGTGCCGCCTTGATCGCATTGGGATCGATCGGCCCTCCCGGCAAGGCACCGGCAGCGACAAAGACCCCGGACCAGGACGCCAGCAACGTCGGACTGCGGAACACCCGCTCGTATGTCGATGCAACGAGGGTATCCACCTCGCCCAAGTGGCTGTTCACGTCATGGGTTGGCATCGGGCCCCAAAAACTCAGCAGCTCCTGCAGCGGCAGCCTGAGTCGCTCGCGCAAGGCCAGCGCATCGGCCATGAACACCAGGAACCCGTCGTCCAGGTTGCCGTTCGCCGATTCAAGCGCCCAATCCAGCTCCCACATTTGCAGCCCGGTGGCCGTCCATAGTCGCAGGAAGCGATTGGCCCGATCCAGCACGGCGGCATCGAGCCCCTCAAAGGTCATGAGCGCCGTGTCGCAGCTCGCGATGTTGAGGGTGTCCTGGACGGTGAAACCCAGCTTGAGGGTCACGTTGCCGCCCGTCACCCAGGCCACTTCCAGCAACTGGCACAACTGGGCGAAGTCCAGATGTGCCCGCCCCAGCAGCACGGGCACCCTGGATAAGGCGGCGACCCAGTCGGCGGGTGCCGGGCTCAGCGGCTGCCTCGTCTTGGGGTCATATACGTTCGCCGGGTTGGCCTGGGCCTCGAATCCCCAGCGCTCCCAGGGCGGGTGCGGGTCGGTCCCATTGATTAACGCCTGCAAGGCGGGATTGAGGCCCAGTTGCGCGGCAGCACGCGCCGCCGCACTGCCGCTGCCGCACAGGCGCATCACCTGGTCGAGTCGAGTGCCCATCGCCTGCAGAAACGCCGAAGTCCGGGCGAAGGACAGATCGAAGGGCAGCGTCAACGGGAAGACCGCCACTGCGGTTTTATCGTACGCCGCCTGCGACACGTGCTGGGGCAACGCACGCCGCTCCGCGGAGGAGCCCGTGGTCGCGAACAGCGTGAGCGGTGCAGCGGGCGGTGCTATCGCCGACTCCAGCAATTCATTGACCAGGTCGATGTAGGGCAACGTGACGTCGGTGTTGTCGCAGCCCAGGGCGATGAAGGGCAGATCGGGCCGACGGGAGAGCAGGGCATCGAGGGCGCCGCGTTGTTTGAGAAATTGCAGCAAGTCGACGAAGTAGGCCGCGGGGCTGAGCACCGAGCGGCATTCGCTGCATTCACAGTAGTCGAGCGAACCAAACAGGGCCTGCAGGTCCGGCAGGTTGGCCAGCGAGTCCGCAGCAGGCACGGGGGAGGCCATCAACGCCACGGTGGTGCCATTGAGCGCGAGGTTGTAGCGGCCGAAAGCGGACAACGCGCTGGCGTAGCGCGCTTGCGCACGCAACCAGGCCGCCTCGGCTCGCGGTTGACTGCCGAGCAGCGGCGCCATTTGCGCGACGAAGGGCGCGCGCCCGCTGAAATAGACGGCTTGCGCCGAGTGGTAACCCGCGCCTGCAAGGGCTTCTACCGTCGCGTAGCGCGTCGACAGAAAGGACAGCCGTTGCAGGGTCTTCAGTGAACCCAGGGCCTCGGTCGACAGCTCGAGGTTGTTCCTGGCGACGTAGCGGTCGATGTTGGTGCGGCGCAGATTGAGTCGCGGGTTCGCGGCCAGCACCGACACCAATTCCTCCCTGGCGGCGAAGGCGGATCCCGCAGCTTTGCTCAGGCTGCCAAGAAAGGTCGTTGTCAGGTAGCGCGACTGGAACCGTTCGGCCAAGGCCTTGGCAAAACGGGCGATGCGCTGTGCCGGCGTGTCGTCGGGCAACACCTGGGGAATCGTCGAGGCCTGCGGATCGAGTCGCTCGATCCTTGCGACCCAGTCGGCTTCATCGAGCAGGGCGAGATTCTGCACGCTTGCCAGGTCCCCTCGGGCCAGGCGCTGCAGGGTGTCTTTGACGAGTACCAGGTTGCCGCCGAGCAGTTCGCTGGCGTTCAGTGCGGTGTTGAGCGTCGCCAGCTGTTCCTTGGTCAACGCAGGGTCGGCACGCAGCAGCTTCCATGTGGTGCGCAGACGTTTACCCGACGCGGCGTAGGCCTGGGTGAAGGCAGCACTCACCGCAGCCTCGACGCCAGCGGCACTCAACACGTCGTTGAGCGGTGTCTTGCCGCGGATGTAAGGCGTCGCGCCGACTCGCTGCGTGCGCAATGCGCGCAGCTGCGCCAATTCATCTTTCTGTTTTACCGCATAGGTGGCGGGCAGCACATTGGCCGCGACTGCGGCGTCGAGCGTTTGCGCGAGCGAGGCGTCCGAATGGGCCAGCACCCCCGTCAGCACCTGCGCCACGAACGCGTCGTCGATGCCGGCATCGGGCAATTGCCCCAGCGCCGTGTCGAGGGGCGCCGGAATGCCCTGGCTGAACAGGCCGTACAGCGTGCGTTCATCCAGCTTGCCCGGCACTGCCAGGCGTCGCGCGATGTACAAGCGGGCCACGTCGGCAAACGGCACGCCGCCGGCTTTGGCGACAAAATCCAGTTCGCGATGATCCTTGTTCTGTTTCAGCTTCACCAAGGGCGTCTTCAGCAATTGACTCGCGACCGTGCTGCTCAGCAGCGTGTGGGCCGACGGCGCAGGCACCCGGCCGACGCCTGCCGTTGTCAGGTCGATGTCGACATGCGCATCGGCCGCGAACAGGATCTCGGATTCGGCGATGACCTTGCCGTCGGCGTCGAGGGCTTGCACGATCAGGTTGACGGCTTTGGTGCGCCGATAGGTCAACAGGAACCCGCCCGACTCATCCGTGGCCGCCGAGGCGAGTTCCGATCGATCGCGTACCCGCTGCGCCAACAAGGAGATGCGCGCACCGGCGATGGGGGCGCCGTCAGCGTCGACGAAGGTTCCCTGGACGCTGCCCTGGCCGTCGCCGGCAGCGCCTGGTGTGAGTTCGATAGGCATGGAGCATCCTCCGTGAATCAAACTGTCTATTGCGAGAGTCGATCAAAAGCACGACTGAGTTGGGCACAAACACCGCTGTGGCACCACGCTGCATACACGTCATCGCCAGAGGTCAGGACGGTCTTGAGCTGCATGTCCGACAACAGCTCGGCATTGAGCACGCGCACGCCGGGCGCATGTCCGTTGCGGCCGATGACATTGATGTCCGCGTTCAGGAAATGCCGCTGTCCTCCAATATTGGGATCAAGATCATCGGCGGTCTGCGTCAACATTCGCCCTGTCTCGTCGCCATGGGGGCCCGACAGAATCGTCAGCCTTCGCCCCGTGCGGCCGAAACGGCGTATCGCATTCAACAGGCCGCCCTGGGTCACTGGGCCTCGGCTCAGGATGAGTTGAGTCCCCCCGCGTATCCACCTCGAGTACCAGCGATTGTTGGTCAGGTTCGCCAGGACGCCTTCGGAGTCCGCCAGATAAAGCGGGCCGTTTTTGACCGCAAGGTAATTGTGCGGTCCCCTGACATCATTCGCGCCGGGCACGGGGGCCTTGGGTTTGGCGGGCATGGCCGACATCGTCAGGAAACCCATGGCAATACCCTGGAAAACCTGCACGTCGGTGCTCATGCTTTCGGTCATGATCGCACCGGTCATCATGTTCAAGGCGTTGGGCTTGACCGCCCATTCCGGGTGGTCGAGTTTCATGCCCCAGTAACGTTTATTCGCGTCCGAGAGGGCATTCCATTGTTTTTCTCCCAACTTCATCTCCAGAAGCATGTCGGCGATCATGTGCACGATGATGGAGGCGTCGAGGGAGTCGCCGGCGTCGTTCAGCTTGGGTATGAGGGTGCGCAGCATGTCGATCCGACCCTGGATCTTCCCCCTCTGCGTCGGCGTTATCGGCGGGCCCTCGGAGTTCCAGCGAGGCAGGTCCGGGGTCAGCATGTCTCGGATTTCTTTTGCACGAGCCTCGATCTTTGCGATGTCCTCGTCACTTGGGCGGCCATCAGTCCCGGCCGGATCGGTCAGGCCAGTGGGGCAGGACATGACGTATTCGTACAAGTTGAGGCCGCCTTGCAATCCGGTGGGATCGCAGCTCGTCCATCGACCCAGCCAGGCCGCGTAGTACCTGGCCCCGTGGTAGCTCAGCCCGCTTTCCTCATCGCGCTCCATGCGGGTGAAGCGATAGCGCTTGCGGCTGACTTCCACCGCGCTGCGTCCGGCCTGGTACGAAGTGTTGCCATAGGGACAAAATTCTTCGTAGGAGATCACCTGGGCCGCATCGTCCAGTTCCAGCACCGCCGAACCCAGGTGATTGCTGAACTGATAACGCACCAACCGCGCGGGAGAGCCATCGTTGCCCTGGGTCCGCGTCTCTACCTGCGCGATGCGTTGCCGGTCATCGGCCACGTGCAGCGTTTCGCGTTGCAGGGTGAGGGCGCCCGCGTTGTCGTACTCCACATACACTTCGAAGCCGTCCAGGTAGAACCGCTCCTTGCGCTTGATGCCAGCCGGCGACTCGGTAATCTTGCGGGCCCGTTGGCCTGTCCCGTCGTACACGTAGTACGTGCGCTCGCCTTGGTGCAGCGCGCCATCGGCATCGTCGGCATTCACCGCCTGGCGCTGCGACATGGACAACTCGTCATGGAAATTCCACTGCATCGCCTGCAATTGCGGCATCGACGTCATGTTGCCGTGAAGGTCGTACCCGTACCCCTCGGTCAGGCCCTGGGTTCCGGTGACAAGCGTGGAGGACAGGCGATTGCCGACCTTTCCCGGTTCCAGCGCACTGGCTTCGTTGTAGAGATAAGTACGCGTCCATCCCGCATGGATCGGCTGGCTGCCCTGATGGATCAACTTGAGGAAGTTGCCGGCGGGGTCATAGTCGTAGTGTTCGGTGTATGTCCCCATGGCTTTGCCGTTATGGGGGCTGGGCAAGCGAACGCGAGACGCGTCGTTGTATGAACTCGCGGCCGGTGCCAGCGGGATGTCGTTGGCGCCCAGTCCAAGGAGCTCGCGGCCGCTGGCTTGCGTTAAGCGATAGAGGGCATCGTAGGCATAGTCATTACTCGGTTCCACGCGCTGGTTGCGGAAGAAAATGGTCTGCTGCGCGGTGTCGCGAACGGCGGTGACGTTGCCCACCGGATCGTAGGTGTAGAGGAGGTTCTGGATCTGGCATCCGGGCCAGTCCGTGTCCTGTGGCGCCGGACAATCGTCGGGAAAGCCGGCCGGGTTGCGTCGGGTGAGCACCCGCGTCAAACGGGCGGTGTAGGGGTCGTAGTCGTACCGAATCCTGGCGCCGTTGCCATAGTCGATCAGCGTGCGACGGCCTTGGGCGTCGTAATCGATGTTGGTGATAAAGGGCGTTTGCGCCGCCGCGCCCGCCAGATTGATGCTGACGGTCTCCAACATATTGGCAGTGTTGTAGGTGGTACGCGTGGTGCTTCCATCGGGCGTGGTGGCCGCGGTCGGACGGTTGAGCGCATCGTATTGAGTAGTGCCGATGAAGGTGCTGCCAAGCACTGGCGCTGCAGACCAGTTCGGTAATAGCTGATGGTCCTCGATGAATTGCCGCTGGACCCCCAGCGCATTGCCCTTGAAGTCGTAGGCTTGTGGCAGCCCGGTAACCGGGTCGAGCGCCAGGTGGGTGACGACACCGGCCGTGTCGCTGGTCGAATAGGCACGGGTGCGAAGATTGAGCATCGCATCGTCTGGCTGTCCTTCACCGTAAACGATCTGGTGGTACTGCACCTCGGTCAGGGTCCGGGGATCGGAATTCACGTTGTCGGTGCCCTGCACGAACAAGCCGGTCAGCCTGCGCAGTGCATCGTATTCGTTGCGGTGATTGTGGCCTCTGGAATCCCAGGCGCGGATGGTTTTCCCGGTGACATCGTCCAGGTTCCAGCGTTGCCCGGCTTCCATGCCGGACTTATGAATGCTGCCGCCCAGCATGTGGTAGTCGTACACCATGACCTTGCGGTCGAGCGCATCGCTGACGGCGCGCTGCAGGCCCTGGATGTCGAGTTCGACGCGGGTTGCATAGCGACCGGCGGCGCCGTTGTCGGCGATGGTCAGGAACGGGCGCCCCAGCGCATCCAGGTGGGTTACACCGGGCGTGTTGGCGTGGGCGGCTGCTTTGACCGCGGCATCCTGCTCTTGCGGGCCGAGATTGGCGTTGATGCGTTGTGCATACCAGGTCGGTGACAGATCACTGGCGGGCAGCAAACCGAGGTAGCCGCCCACGTCCACATCGGCAGCAGGATCGTTCACCAGCACGGTGTCGTTTGCGTCCCAGGAGTGCTGATGCCACGCATCGAACACGAGCTTCTCGTAGGTCTGATTGGGATGGTGCGTGGCGACTACACGGCCTAACGGGTCATAGATCAGAATCGCGCTGACGCCCGCCTGTACGCCGAATTCGAACTGGTGCCCCTTCGCGGGCAACTGGCTGAAGAACGGCTCGTATTGCCGCACAGGCTTGCCCTTGTTGTTGCAGATGGTCCAGCCGCTGCCGACCCAACGCGGATCGATGACCGGGCCGTCCGCGACGGCCGGCCCCGGTTCGGCCTGGACTTTCTTCTGCACGGTTCGGCCGAAGCCGTCGCAGTACCCGAAAGCAAGGTGCGTCTTGCTCGTCTGACCCTGTGCAAGGTCGCTGACATGCGTCTCGCGCACGATAGTGGCGGCAAAGGCCGGTAACCACTGCGCTGGATCGCCCGGGGAGGCCTGACGCGAATTGAAGAAGCGCAGCGGGTCGTAGACGATGCGCATCGTCGCCGTGCCCAGCAGCGCGCCGGCCAGGTCGTGGGGATCATCGGCCGTGAAAAAACCATCGATCTCGGCAGGTGTCAGGCCGGCGGCAAAACCGCTGAGTGAATCCCCCAGGCTTTCGGTGGCCTTACCCATGATGGCGGTCCCCGCCACAAAGCCGAGCGCGTCGAAGGCAGCCGCGCTGCGATTGCCGTTGGGATCGGTGACGAGTACCGGCAACAGCACGCGGTAGTCGTGGCGGGCCGTCGTCGAGTTGCCGAGCGCATCGGTGGTCTGCACCGGGACCAGATCGTGCACGTCGAAGGTGGCCGTCGCGCCATTGCCGTAGGGATCCACGGCGCGGCGCGGCAGATAGAAATGCTCGAGCGCCGCGGATTTTTCGGCGGCAGGCGTGGTGGCGCTGGGCGAGTAAAAAACCCGGCTGGAGGGCTGCCACCAATGGCCGTCGCCATTCAAGTCGACATAACCACCGCCATCCGCGGCGATGCTGGCAAGCACGTCGGCAGGCACGGGCAGCAGCGCAGCGCCGTCCCGCCGATAGACCTGTGAAACCAGGCCCGGGGTGAATACGAGTTGATACTGGACGCCTGGCAGCGCCAGCGCCTCCAGCGTGCCAGGCGGGAGGAGGGCGTTGGCGTCGGCGGCCGCAGCGCCCATATCGTCGGGCCGATAGCAGGTGCTCGCCCGCGCAATCAATCGCCGATACGTTTGCCCTGCCTGGAGACCCGAGGGATTCAGGTCTTCGAAGGCAATGTCGTGGGCGCCGTCCGCCGCGGTTTGAATGGCACTGGCCAATTGCGTGAACCCCAGCAGCGGTGTAATGCCGGGCGGCGCACTCGATGGCGGGAGCTGGATAAATTCGTAGCTGCTCGATTGCGCTGGTAACGGCGCTCGGTACGCGTCTTCGGCGAGGACCGCGTTGGTGTAGGAAGCCTGCGCATAGGTGCAGAGCGGGGCTGTTTGTTTGCGTTGATCGTCCGGCGTCAGGGTGGGATCAAGATAACGGCGCCCGTAGGCGACCGCCGCCGATTGCAGCACGTTGCCGAAGGGATCGATCTTGAGCGTCAGTGCGTGAGACACCCGCGGGTCGGCGGCATCCTTGGCGCCGGGCGGCGGTGCAGCCTGATCCACCAGCTGGTTGCCGAGGACTTTGTACAGCTTGCGCTCGTAATGGAAGTCAATCGCCTCGCAGGTGAACGCGAAAAACACCGAGTAGGGGTTTGCGCCCCGTGGTTGCAGGACTTCGATCCTGTAGTTGCGTTCGCTGACGCTGTAAGGGCGGTCGGCGGCGTCAGAGCCGTCGAGCGCGTAGACTTCCTGGCGCAGAATCGAACCGCGCAATGCGCGACAGGCCTCGCGCATTTCATCGGCTGAGCCGTTCCATGACAGGTGACTGCCATCGGCAAGCAGCACGGTGTCGGGCAACAGCGTGTCGTCGAGCAGCAGGCTTTGCTGTTCTGCGTCGCTTAACCCCGCGATCAAACTGCTGTCGTCGCCTTCGTCGTAATACTCCTGCGCGAACTGCCTGGAGACGCTCGACTCGCCGAAATAGCCCCCCGTGTGGAACCACGTCCTGGTGTGCACCGGCGGCACCGAATAGGCCGGATCCTGGTTGTTCGCCCCTGGAAACGCGCCGCCTTGGGAGACGGCGCTGATCTCTTCGGTGTCCCACTGATCGACGCGGCCGAAACCGCGAAATTCGCGCTCCACTCCGTCGAAATAGCCGTGGTGGTAGGCGTAGCGGGTGACGAAGCGATTGCGGCTGATGTAGTCATAGGTTTCCACGCGTTCGATCACATGCACCGGAAACGGCAGCCGGGTCAGCCAGGGGGTGCCCGCCAGTTTGTCGGCCACGTAGAACCGGGTCGAGGGCGCGTACCGGACGGCAGTTTCGGCGCCCAGGTTGTTGCGCGAGCGCACCAACAGGTGGGGTTTCTGGCCGCCCATCAAGTCGATGTAGCGCATCGGGCGCGATGCGCTCGTGGTCAAGGGGGAAGACCAGAGCAGACAGGCCGTGCCGTTGCCGAGCAGGTCCAGCACCGTGGCCGACGATACCGATTCGACAGCCGGGAAATGTGCGAGGCGGCGGCGACTCCCCCAGGCATTGCCGGATTGATTGAAATAAACATCGATCGCGTGACTCGTGAAATAAAGGATGTCCGTGGTGCCGGACCCATCGATGTCGGCGAGGCGCAGGCGGTTGCCGTCGAACAGGTCGGCGTGATCGAAGCGGGGCGACTGCGCCATGGTGACCTTGGCGCCGAAGCGGCCATAACCAAGGTTGGGCCAGTAGCAGACCGCGCCGTTGCGAATGCGCACGAGGTCGGTCAGGCCATCCCCGGACATATCGGCGAGAAAGATCGACTCGCTGCCATCAGCGAACACCAGTTGCGGTCCTGCTTCCTGATCCAGTGACTGGGGCCGGTGCTGCGCGGTCGCGAAACCATCGACCGACAAGGAGGCATGCCAGCAGAACGCGTGGTCCTCGCTGATGAGCAGATCGGGGAATCCGTCGCCGGTCAGATCGATGAACCTGAGGTTCGGGTTTCCCCAGTCGAGGACAGGGATCGACCGGAACCGCTTGAAGCGGTGCCAGTCCTGCTCCTCGGTGCGCTCGAAAAAGCCGGGGGAGGGGCCGTCGAATGCCACCACAGCGAGATCGCCGGCACCCGACAGATTCAGCAGATGCACGCGGTCGCTGTGCAAGGAAGCCGGCGAGGGTTGCCGCGCTACGCGCTGCATCGGCCCGAAACGCGGCACGGAAACCTCGGTGCCGGCGACGACCTGCCGGTTGGCCGGGCTCAGGTTCGACTTGTAATACCAGCTGCCGCCCTGTTCGGTCAGGATGCCGGGAACGCCTTCGCTCTCCAGATCCACCCAGCGATAGCGGGCGTCGCTGAGCCCGCTCGGCAGGTTGCGCACACTGACAGCGTCGAGGTCGCGCACGGACTCGTCGATGTCAGCCTGGGTATAGTCGAACTCGAGCGGCGGCAGCGAACTCGCGCGGTAGCCGGCGCCATCGCGAACGTAGCCCGTCTGGGTGACGGCGCGCAAAAAAGCGTAAAAAGGCTGCGTGGTATCGACGGGTGGGGCGGATGCGTGTTCCAGGTGGGTGGCGCGCACCAGGCAATCGAGGCCGACGTTCGATTCCCCGGCGAAATGATGAAACATCAGCACTCGCCGGCACAGGCGATAGGTGCGGATCTCGAAGCATGCACGATAGTTCGAGAATGGATCGGGCCGGCAGGCCCATGCCTGTGAGGTTTCCTGGGGGACCGGGGCCAGCAGGTCGTGCTCGCCATAGTCGAATACCACCTCGAAGCACCAGTCGACGGGTGGCGGCGGCGGTGCGGTGGCAGTCAGGTCCGGCAAGTAAGGCACGCGATTGCCGTAACGGATGCGCTTGACGTAACGCTGGGCCGATCGCGTCAAGTCACTGCGATTGCGCTCCGAGACCTGGGACAGGTCGACGCCCGCCGAGTCCTCCGGCTTGTAGTCGTAGAACACGGCGTTGCCCTTGTCGTCATGGCTTTCGCAAATCAACCAGCTGAAAATCCGCCGGGGGTCCAGGGGATCCGCAATCCGACTCTGCGCAGTCCGGCCATACCAGGTCGTGACATTGTCTTTGGAGATCGACCGCCAGAACGTGTCCGCCGCGTCGGCGGTGTTCACCCAGCGTTCGATGCGCGCGAACAACCCTTCGACGCGCGGTCGATACCGCTGGATGCTGTACGGCTGTCCATACACGGTGCGCGGCGGCAGGACTTCGCGGACCCAGTCGTTGTCGACGCGCAGCAGCACCGGCACCAGGTCTTCGGCACCCGAGAGCACGAAGATGTCGGGCTCTTGCGCCGCCCCATACAGCGGCAAGCCCTTTTCCGTTTTAAGCGAGACAACGGGAAGCGACAGGTTCCAGCCGAAACCGAAGGGCCCGTTTGCTGCGCCGGAGTTGTAGTTGATGGACAGCTGGGGACCGAATCCGCTGCGCCCGGGAGACGTAGCAATAGGCACCGACATCGAGCCCGTCCCGGTGACGGGGTCCGCGGCAAACTTCTCGCCCATCCCGCTGAGGGCACCGCCGCCTTTGGGCGCGACGATCTCGGGCGTCAAGCCGCGATTGGGGGGGCGGCCCGTGCTATCGGACGGGTGTTCAGCAGGCTCCATCGGTCCCTCCAGTCAAGCGGATAGGACCTTGAACCGTATCGAGGGTCGTGGAAACGGCTCAGGCCGAGAGTGCAAAGGCTAGTCACTTCTCCCGGGCTTGTAGAAACGAATTTTTCTAACTCAATAGCCAATCGATTTAAGGGCTGCGTGTTCAATGCACCTTCATACGAGATTGATCTGATCCCTCGCGCCTCAAATGAATGAGAGGCCGCCTCAATCCCTAGCGGATTCGCAAAATCCTGGTTTCCTTGGCTTCTTGCGATGATTGAATCACTCGATACTCACCGGGCGTCATGCCGAACCAGCGCAGGCAAGCCTTGTGGAAACTGCTGTGGTCATGAAAGCCGAGCAGGTGAGTCACATGCTGCACATTGAAATGGGAATGACGCAGGTAGAAGTCGGCTAACTGCTGACGCACATGGTTCAGGATATCCGTGAACTGCGTGCCTGCCTTCTCCAGTGCCCGTTGCAGTGTTCGCTTGCTGATGCTCAGCGCGGCCGCAATTGATTCCATATCGCAGGGTACCTGGCTTTGCGCCTGACTCAGGCGTTTGGTGATCAGCGCACGAATCCTGCAGACCATGGTGGAGTCATTCAACAGGTCAAGCTGAGCATTGGCATAGCTGTAATGGAGCTTGGCCAACCCTTCGTTGGCTGTGCTCAACGGACGCAGCAGCTCCTCACCATCCAACAGGATGCTGTCGTAGGCCGCCCCGAACTGCAGCTCACAGCCAAACAGCTGTTGATGCTCGTGGATGTCTTCCGGTTGGGGATAGCTGAATTCCACACTCAGCGGTCTCAGCGATGTGCCACCGCTCAGCCAGCGATAGGCACCCAGCAGCGTTCCAAGGCTGGCATCGGAGTACTGTCGGGGCTTGAACGAGCCGCGCTGATGGTGATCGAGCGTAACCAGGCGGTAATGCTGTTGTTCCTGGACAACAAACAGGGTGAAACCCGTACCGATCAATGGGTTGAAATGAACCAGTCGTTCGAATGCCTGTTTCAGGTGCGAACTGGACATCATGGTGTAGCCGACGACCTGAAAAACGTCCGGATGAAAGTTTTTGGCGGACTTCAAACCAATGTTGGGATCGCCGGAGGCCTGAGCTGCCAGATCCCATAGGCGGTAGAGAGTGCTTCGCTCGCAGAAGGATCCCGGTATGGCTGTGAGCTTTAGATCAAACCCAGCCTCTTGGCACAGGCGGTCGACATCCAATCCTTGCTCCGACAGTGTGTTCACCAGCACGCGGGCATAGCCTGTAGTAATTTTATACATAACGATCCAATCCTCTGTTCAATCAGACGCCCATGACCGCTCAAGCAAAATCGATGCCCGGACGTTATTGGAGGGTTTGAGATCCAGGTTGAGACTGGTTATGCGTTGAGGGGACTTTCCCGTGTCATTCATTGCAGCACCCTTTGGCTTGATCTTTTTTATTCTTCAGGGCCTCATTTCGACCACCAGAAAAAGGTAGTTAAAATGCGCTATTAGCAGGCATCAAATGTCGAAACGCACCGTACTGGTGATCGACCCTGGCCATGATGCCCTGGCAATGTGAATTATTTGTGTATCGAAGAAGCTGGCAGGGAGGGCAGCTTCAGATCAAGCATGACGCGGGTTATGGATTACCGAATTGCCACTGCGAAGCTGTGCCGCAATGCGCAGAGTTGATCATCCAGTTTTTTTGAGGCTGCTTGTATGGAGTCAGCGGCGCTTGAAAGTTCCAACCAGATTTCGCCGGTGAAGAGGCACTTGTCCGAACGGGATTTGCTACGGCGAATGGCGTGTTTCTGTCTTCTCGGACGACCTGCAGTCCTCGCCGTCGTCATTTCCTGGAGCTCGATACTCCAGGTACATCCATGTTGATCTTGCGCCAAGCAGCTTCGGAAAAGCTGTAGACCGAAAAGGCGATCATCCCCAGGGCCATCACCATCAAGATCAAACCTCCCGCCGGCAGGTTCTGGAGAGCATCGAGCGCCTCCTTCATGCCCGGCGGATCCATGGCTTTGTATTTCGAGCCGCTGATCATCAGCAGCAGAGCAATTTCGATGAAGACGACGCCACGGGCGATCAGGCCGAATTGAGACACCGGTCGGACGTACCGCATAACGTCTTCGTCAGCTTCGAAATATTGCTCGAATGTCGCCTTCCAGCCCTTGATGATGTGAGCGATGCCTACGCCAAGTGGTACGAGTGCGACCAGGTACACCAGTAAATTCGAGTGTTCCCAGGACAACAGAAACGCGAGTAAATCCTTGGTTTGCCCACCTCCGGAATTGCCCGAGCTTCTGATGCCGCTAATGAGCAGGCCCAAGGCAAAAAACGCCAGCGCGCCGTTGACTACACCACCCGCCAACAAACCTGCACGGATGACCAACCCCTTCATTTCGTTACCGTGATGATCAACGTCGCGTGTTGCCTGCAACACTCGCCAAGCGGCGAAGGCGAGCAGACCAGCCACCACCAGTCCGACCAGAACGTAGCCGAACGGCTGGCTGAGCAACGCTTCCAGGCTCCTGTGACTATCCTTTGGTTTGGTCGAGTCGATAGCCGCCAGCAGAGCGAAAATACCTATGATCAGATAAAGAGCGCCTCGAGCGGCATAACCACCTCGTGCGACTACGACAAGGCTCTGTTGCACAGACATAGGGTCTAATTCCAAAGAAGGTATACAGGAACAGACCTATCTGGTCGGGAGGGGTTCGATTGAAGGTCAGGACAGCGTAGCGGCCAATCGGGTTGTCCCGCCCATTCATTATCGATCAGCGACGGTTGCTCGGCGGTTGATTGCGAGCCGTTCAAGGCCTGCGGATGCGAGCATTTCGGCCAATGCCAGCAGGGTATCGCGATGAAAGTTGCATCGGATCGAGAAGTCGCTCAGGCCACCAGGTTAAAAAGAGCGGGACATGTGTATCGCTGTGTATCTGAACCCCCTGTACGGATGCTGGCGTACAAATGCCCCTCGATCCGGATACATCCGGGATACATGGCGGCAGTCAAATAGCCTGGCCTCAGCGAGAAAGCAAACGCACCTCGCACCACGGCTTATCGCCCTGGCGGCATGACCCTGAGCGGCCTCACCGCACACAGTATCCGGAGAAATATCCATGTCCTCTATCTCGAACAAATCCCGTATCGGCCTGATCGCTGTCGCACTGGTCGGCAGCATGAACCTCGCATCGTCCGTCTTCGCCGCTGACGCACTGCCCCAAGGCTACCAACTCGCCGTGGCGGAAAAGACCAGTGAAGGCAAGTGTGGCGAAGGCAAGTGCGGCGCCAGCGAAACCGGGGCCAAGGTCACCAAGGCCGGCGAAGGCAAGTGCGGTGAAGGCAAATGTGGCGACGCGTCCTTCGCCCGTACCGACACCGACGACGACGGCCGCGTGTCCCTGAAAGAGTTGCTGACCGTGGCCCCCCAGGGCGCCGGGGAATTCAAGGCGATGGACACCAACAACGACGGTTTCCTCTCCGAAGGCGAGGTCTACAAATTCCGCACCAACCAGTTCACCAGCAACGGCAAGAAAGTGCCGACCGAACTGTTCACCAAAATGAGCAAAGCCCAGGGCTGATAGTGGGTGGCGCCGACACCCGTGTGGCGAGATAGGGTTTTCTCTATCTCGCACACAATCATTTCAGGCTCCTTGTTCGCGATTTTTGCGCACGCCGTCTGCACGGCGCGCAACTATTGCTGGAAGTGATAGTGACCATTACGAAACACAAGTTCTGCTTTGTCGGTAATAGTTGGAGAATCGCGGCCATCGAATGATGCAGTTCCGTTGCGGGATGAACCGAACCTTTTTTTTCAGGATGAGACCGATGCGCCCTTTAATCGTACCTGCCATGGCGTTTGCCTCTGTGTTGCTTGCCGGTTGTGCCTCCGCGCCGAACGATCCGACACTGACCTTGCAGACCAGCAAGACGCCCGCCCAATACGCCGACTGCGTCGTACCGAAATTGCAGGGCAGTGCGTTGAACCCGACTGTCTCGCAGACCCCGCGCAGCTACCGGATCGTGGTGCCGAGCAAAATTTCCGCGGACAACGTGCTGGAAGCCTACAAAGCCGGGAACGGCGGCAAGGTGTTCATCTACGAGCGGCATTTGCTGGCCACGAACTTCCTGCCTTCAAGTTTCGAGCGTGCCGCCCAGGATTGCATCTGACCCCGCAACGTAAAGGCTTTGCATAGAGCTCCTTTGGTTGGCCGCAACCAACCCATCCTTGCCCCGCACCGCATTCGGTTGCGGGGCTTTTTTTTGTCTGCCCTTCAGGAGGCGGGCAGCACGCCTTTCTGTTTGGCGACATGAGTCGCCAGAGCATCCATCAAGTCCGGCGACAGGCAGTCATAGGGCTCCAGGCCGATCGAGCGCAGGCGTTCACGGATCGCCTTCATTTGCGCTGGCGGCGTGCCGGTCTCGATGATGGAGGACACGAACGCCGCGAAGCCCGGCGCCGCCCATCCGCTTTGGGGAGAGAGCTCGGTGTGGACGAAGTCCAGGCCATAAAACGCATGGTTCTTGTTCTCGATGCGCCCGAAGAGATGGGCATGGCACTGCTTGCAGGCGTGGCGCTGGATGGTGGCGGCTTCGTCGACGATTTGCAGTTTTTCACCATGGGCCGTGACGCTGACCTTATCCCGAGGGACGACGGCAACGACGGAGAATATCGCGTTTTGCGGTTTCCAGCATTTACTGCAGCCGCACGCATGGTTATGCAGGGTTTGTGCGTCGATCCTGACCTCGACCTTGTCGGTCGCACACAGGCATTGGAGGGTGCCACCGGTGAAGTTCGCGGCAGCGGGTTGGAGACCATTGTCCAGTGCAGGGTGAAGTTTCAAGGTGCTCACGTTGGCTTCTCCTTTCTTCAAATCGTTTTTATATGAACATTTAGCGGAGCGGTTCGACACGTCCTCTGAGTCAGGAGCGAAATGGGCTCGGTTCATCCACCGCTGACTTTCCAATGTTTGACATCATCTGCAAACATCATCTGCTTCATCTCATGAGCAATGCCATAAGCCAGAGACTCATGTGCTGCGATGACTTTTTCCTCCGCTGAAAGGCAATGAAAAATATCGAGCTTGGTCTCTGCGTCAGCTGTTTCGAGTGTGAAAATCTGCACGTAACGCGCGAGGTCGTTGTCCAGGCTCGACAGGTATTCACGCAGGCGCTGATGGTCGACTGATTTTTGGCTGAAGTACCAATTCATCGGGTGAATCAGGAAGCGTGAGTGGGGCGAGGTGATACGTCGGCCTGCCGCCAAAAACATGATGATGCCCATGGACTCGATGTTGCCCGCGTTGATCGCGCATAGCGGTACCGGCAATGACTTCAGGAACGTGTAGAGGGTGAAGCCAAAGTTAGTGCTACCCCCGCTTGTAGAAAGATTGAGGAGCAAGGAGGTGGCGCCTTGATCGATGGCTTCCAGGCAACAGTCCCGGAAGCGCTCGGTCGTTCCCTGATCGATCTGGCAATGGAAATGCACGATGTGTTCAGTCATCGATTGACCTCCTGGGTGTGATGCATGGAGGACTCTACGAGTTATTCAGTGTAGTAAAACATCGATCATTTGATCCGAAATCCGACGTAAGCAGCCTCTCCATGACGCTCCCGCCGTCCATCGAATGCGCGCATTTGCAATGGAACCAAATGCCCGAATCCACTCGTCGCGAGTCCAATATTTCCGTTCAAACTTTCTGTTTTGTGCGTCCTCCGAACTAGACGAGCCCATGCTCGTGCCAACGATGTAGAGGTGAACGAAAATGGCCAATACAGGAAACAAAAATCCAGGCAATTTTTCCAATGACCCAGACAAGGCTTCCGAAGCCGGTAAGAAAGGTGGAGAAGCCTCTGGCGGAAATTTTGCCAACGATCCACAACGCGCGTCTGAAGCAGGCCAGAAAGGTGGTCAGGCTTCCGGCGGACAACAATCGCGCGATAGCGATCGCATGTCTGGAGGCGGGCAGGGTACGAATCGCGGAGGGGAATTTGCCGACGATAAAGAAAACATGTCCAAACCAGGCCAAAAAGGTGGCCAGGCTTCCGGCGGACAACAGTCCAACAAGGCTGACCAATCGTCCAGCGGTGGGAAAGGAAGCGGGAGCGGCGGCAATCTCGCCGATGACCGCGATAATTCCTCTGAAATGGGACGCAAGGATGGTGGGATGAGCGACGGTGGAGGACGCAAGTCCTGATGCCGTCTGACCCTATCAAGCCCCGAATCTTTCGGGGCTTGATTTCGATATTGCCGGCCAATATTGAGATCCGGGTGTCGAGCCCTTCCGATGATGGGCATTCAGGTACGTGCTAACCGCCATTCATAGGGTCGTCAAGGCAAGCCGGGTACAAGAACAGCTATTTACGCATCTGTGTTTTTCATGTGCCGTCGAGGCCATATGCGCAAGCTCGAGCTATTCATCGGATCAGCAGGGACATTACTTGCTGTAGTTGCCCGTAGCCGCTAATAGTTATTAGTTAGTAGTTAGAGTAACTCGACGGTGAGTTCGAAGAGGACGTGAAGATGGCCTTGAGATTCGGTGTTGTTCCTGCATTGCCCACGGATACGGAATCCATGCGAAACGGAACGCGCTCTTACTGTAAAAACGCGAGCGTAGGTTTTAACCTCTACGACAATGAGAAAAAGCTGCGGCTGCAGACCACCTATCAGACCCGAGCAGAGGCGGAGTATGAGTGCCAGCGGCGCAACATGGAACGACTGCAAATCGTCCATTGCGAACCGGAGGTGCAACTCGATCGATAGGCGCTCATTGCCATGAGTAGCCTTCCAGCGCCCAATTCAGGGCCACTTCACCATCCGAGATCGAATGGATGAAGGCGACCTATGCGTTGCCTGCATCGTCCACGCCATCAAGCTATGTCTCGTCGCATTAGTGATGAGCCGGGCTACGATAGTCGGCGCCGTCTTATCTGCGCACGAGCCGCCGAGGCCCGGCTCGGCGTGACGCCGGACACTCCGCGGATTCCCGAAACGCTACTGCAGCTACTTACAGTTGCCCGCTTTCCGATACCCCGCCGCCTGGGCTGCAGGTTCAGAATCAAAAGCTATCTGGTTTTTCGCCGACACCTGAGCATAACCAGGGCACCCCATTGAAAGGTGATAGATCTGGCTTTTCCGATTGCCAATGATCGAACCTGCTCCGCTCGCGCTCGCCAGGGATGGCTGGGCCGCTGCTCGCGGGGGCTTGACAGGAATGGCGCTAACCATTCCATCACCCACCGTCTTGTATCCTTGCGTCCATCGACGGTCACCGGTTACGAACGGGTTGGAATACCCCATGATTGCCGCAATGCGCCGGTCACGCTCTTTCTCCCAAGCCGAAACGGGGTGCTGTTTGTCCCAGGCCATCAGGAGCTGTTGCTGCTGACGAGACATGTTCAGATCGTATCGGTCGAACATGTAAAAGGTTGTCCTGGCGACCAGCCCCTTGACCTCGTCACGCGGTTCCGCCGATCGTTGGTCGAAATCGACTCGTGTTTTGCACTGCCCATACTGCGGCGCCACGCCGGAAGCCATACCGTAGTTGAAATTGCTCCGGTCGCCGTTCACCTCGCCAACGGATGGATAGAGGTTGAACAGGTCGGCCTCCATTGCCCGAAAAACCGGATCATCGTCTACGCAGTGCTCTCGACCACCGTTCTGCCAGCATTGGCGTTGATGACCGAATGTCCAGGCAGGAACGATGTGTTCCCACTCAGTGCGTTCAGCACGGCTCTGTTGTTTCCTGGTTTGATAGCCGCAGGATTCAGCGTCAATCCGGCCACCCGACTTACCTACCCATGTCCACTTGCAGCCACAATACAACTCGCCAAAGGCACTGTTCGCCTGGTCGAGGTAGATCTTTTGCTTTGCGACGACCTTGGCTTCGGAAAAGGTCGATGGAGGGCTTGAAAAAGCGGGGGTGATGATCGAGAGGGTCAGTGCTAATACGGCAAGCAGTTTTTTCATTGGACAGCTTAAGCGATTGAAAGGAAACGCATTATACGCACGAGTTGACGGCTGCCGATGGAGAACGGGGGAGCTGGGATGGCATGTCGCATCCAGCAATCGCTGGAAGGGCGTGCCTTCAGGTTAGAATGTTCATCATCGTCTGTTCATAAGAGCCCTCCCTCCTGGTTAAGGAAACAAGATGCTATCGAACGAATCGAGTCTTGGTAAAACCCTATGCCAATCGTTGTTTGAAGAATGAATCGCCCGCTGTTTGTTTCCCTGGATGGGCCCAAGGGAACCGGCAAAACCACACTGTTGGAGGCCGTTACCAAAGTTCTGAGGGCAGACAACAACAAGGTGATCCGCCTTTGCGAGAGTAAAAGCGATCCCTTTAGGGGTGAAACAATGGCCCTCGTCAACACACTCGTCAGAAATCCCACCCGGGCGTTGGAGTTGAGAGTTTGTGAGCGCTTTGCTGATAGCCGTGCCTGGATTTCCCAGCGCGTGTTGGTTAAACAGCCAACGGACAGCATCATCCTGATCGATCGCTGGTACCCGTCTGATGCCGCGTTTCGCCGGATAGTCCCGTTCGCAGAGATCCTGCAGTTGAACATCGATCGAAACGTGCGAGTGCCAGACCTGCATGTCGGGGTTGTCACCGCCCCTGAAATATCATGGGCGAGGGCCACGGCACGCTCTCGTGGGTTGGGCAGTACGGTGATCCATAACCTGGAAGAACAGGTCGCTTGTACCGAGGCGTTCGAGCGAGCGATTGCAGATCACGGCTGGGTTTTATGCCGTAATGAGGGCACGATCGAAGACGCAACGATGCAGGTGGTTTCCGAGATCTATAAAGTGCTTCGCTGCCCTGTAGGCGAAGTTCGCTGCGCCGGCCTTGATGCGGTTGAGATAGCCGTAGATATAGACCGTTAGCAGGATCGAAGGGGTGATTTGTCGCCGTAGCGTCGCCGACATCCCGTTCAAGCGCCTGCAGCACTTCGTCCGGAATGCCTCCGGGGCAGGGTGGAGAGGCGCCCAACCACGGCTGGGCGCCAATTGACTCAGCCAGTGTGGTGACTCTCGGCAAGGCCGTAGACGGATGTGTCGATGCCTTCGAAGCGTGCCTTTAACTGCAGCGCCAGATACAGCGAATAATGCCGTGACTGATGCAGGTTGCCACCGTGGAACCAGAGGTTTTCCTGCTGTGTCGGCTTCCACATGTTCCGCAGTTCGCCCTCGTAGGGGCCAGGGTCATTCGTGGTTCCAGAGCCCAAGCCCCAGCAGCGGCCGACCTTGTCAGCCACTTCCTGGGAGATCAGCTTCGCCGCCCAACCATTCATTGAGCCATAGCCCGTGGCGTAGACGATCAAATCTGCCGGCAGTCGGCTGCCATCGTTGAGTACGACGGCATCGGCTTCGATGCGTTCGACTCCCAGGCCAGGCGCGCTCTTGAGCTTGATCGTGCCGTTGGCGATCAGTTCCGAGGCCCCGACGTCGATGTAGTACCCAGAGCCACGGCGTACGTATTTCATGAAAAGACCCGAGTCGTCGTCACCGAAGTCGAGCATGAAGCCGGCCTCGGACAAGCGGCCGTAGAAGTCCTTGTCACGCTCCTTGATCGCTTCAAAGACTGGTTGATGAAAGCTCGGCAATACCTTGTAGGGGATTGAGGCGAACAGCATGTCGGCCTTGTCCGTGGTCAAACCCGTCTCCAGGGCGTCTTCCGAGTAGAGCCCGCCGAAGACCAGATCCATCAAACTGTCGGAACGCACGATGTGGGTGCTCGAGCGTTGCACCATGGTCACCTCGGCGCCGTTCTCCACCAGGTCGGCGCAGATATCGTGAGCCGAATTGTTCGCACCGATGACCACCGCGCGCTTGCCACTCCAGGCGTCTCCGCCGGGATGGCGACTGGAATGATGCTGCTGGCCATTGAATACCTCGGCACCCGGATAAGCGGGAACATTGGGTACACCGGACATGCCGGTGGCGAGAATCAACTGGGTCGGCCGTAAAGTCACACGCTCGCCATCGCGCTGCACTTCAACCTTCCAGGTGCCGCTTTGATTGTCAAAGCTGGCGCTCACGCATTCGGTACGCGGCCAATAATTGAGCTCCATGACTTTCGTGTACATTTCCAGCCAGTCGCCAATCTGGTCCTTTGGGGTGAAGACAGGCCAGTGATCGGGGAAGGGCAGGTAAGGCATATGGTCATACCAGACAGGGTCGTGCAGACACAGCGACTTGTAGCGACCGCGCCACTGATCGCCCGGACGCTCGGCCTTGTCGACGATCAGGGTTGGCACGCCCATTCGCTTGAGTCGCGCAGCGAGCCCCAACCCCCCTTGGCCGCCGCCCACGATCAGGCAGTAAGGTTGGGTGGTGATGCCCAGCGAAGCTTCTTCGTCGCGTCGACGCTCCAGCCAGTTGCGTTTGTCGGCGTGGGCGTGACCATGACTGGCACCCATCGGCCTGCGGCGGCCACTAGGTTCTTCAAAACCTTTGAGTTCACGCATGGTCGTCAGCAGCGTCCAGCACAGGCCTTCCTTCAGGCGCACGTAGCCTTTACCTCGCGCCGCTTCGGTTTCCAGGCTGATCCAACCTTCGAGCACACCGTTATTCAGCGTCGCCTCGCCTTCCACCTTCCACTGCTCGGGACGAGTCTGGTCCAGGCGTGTTTCGAGCATGTCCCGGATGGCAGGCTTGCCTTCCAAGGTCACCAGGTTCCAGCTGAAAAGTAGCAGGTCGCGCCAGTAACACTCTTCGGCAAATAGTTCGAGTGCGCCGTCCAGATCACGTTGGGCGAGACACGCGTTGAGGTTTTCGACCCAAGCCGAGAGCTGATCAGTTGGCGTTTGCAGAGGAGTTTCGATAGCGATGTTCATGGGGCTTCTCCGTTCTTGTTGTTTTTGTCACAACTTGCCCTAGAGCAAAGCCCGGGCCATGTTCGTGAAAGCCCTGTTGCAGAGCGGCTGCGGCAGTACTGCTCAGGCTATGACTCGGATCTGTGTCACGATTCCGAGAACGGCGGGTGACAGAGTGTCACGCAGCGCAAAGAGCGCTCCTTGCAGGTTTTTCATATAAGCTGCGAACAGCCCCGTGTCCTGACCGTAGCGGAGAACAAGAACCATGAAGCCGGCCTTGATCAACGCCCATGCACAACAAGTGCTGCAAGCCGTGCAGGGCACTCTCGCCAGCCATGGCCATACGACCGATCTGGCCATCACACGGTCCTGGCGCCGTTGCCTGGATCAGCATCAGCTCGATCCCGCCAGCCGCCGCGCGCCTAATGTAGTTGAGCACCCACGCTTACAGGATCACCGCGCGCCACTGGAACACATCATCTCCGTGGCGCACTGGCAGATGAGCAGTTTGCACCAGCAACTCGGGCGTGACGGCCACGTGGTGCTACTCACCGATGCCCGCGGTGTGGCGATCGACAGTGTGTTCAACGAATCCGAACGCGCCGAGTTCCAGCGTTCCGGACTGTGGCTTGGTTCGGTATGGAGCGAGGATTGCGAGGGTACCAACGGTGTCGGCACCTGCCTGGTCGAGCGACAGCATGTAACCATCCGACGTGATCAACATTTCCGTGGCAAGCACGTCGGCTTGACGTGTTCGGCCAGCCCGATATTTGATGCGAGCGGAGAGTTGCTTGCGGTACTCAACCTCTCTTCTGTGCGAGAGGAGCAAAGTCTGCAGCAGCACTTCAAAGCCATGGCGTTGACCAACCTGACAGCCAATTTGATCGAGAGCTGTTATTTCCTGGGGCATGATCCGCAGCGGTACTTGCTGCGCTTCCACCCGGAGGCCGGCTTCGTCGGGCTGTTGGGCGAAGGTCTGCTCAGTTTTGACGAGAGCGCCCGTATCTGTTCAGTCAATCATGCTGCGCTGAGTCTGCTGGGCCTCAGCCGTGACCAGTTGGTTGGGCAATCTCTGACGATGCTGCTGGAAACACCTATCGATCAAGTGATCAGTCAGGCCAGCGCTCAGCCGAGTGTCTGTTGGCCAATGCGGCTGGTGGACGGACGCCTGCTCTACGGCCAGTTGCGAGAACCCTTGCGCCAGGTGCCTTCAGTCGCGCCCGCAATCCCCAAAATCAACGACGTGCACGTGTGCCTGGAAGACCCGCGCCTGCAACGCGGCTTTGCTCGCGCATTGCGCGTCCTGGAGCGTGACGTCCCGGTGTTTTTACAGGGCGAAACCGGTACCGGCAAAGAAGCTTTCGCTGCGGCGCTGCATCGCGCCAGCTCCCGAGCGAGCCAGCCGTTTGTGGCGATCAATTGCGCGGCCATTCCAGAAACGCTGATCGAGAGCGAGCTGTTCGGCTATCGCGGCGGCAGCTTCACCGGCGCACGCAAGGACGGGATGATCGGCAAGCTGGAGCAGGCCCATGGCGGCATTTTATTTCTCGATGAGATCGCCGATATGCCACTGGCGTTACAGACTCGCCTGCTGCGTGTGCTGGAGGAACGTGAGGTGGTGCCGTTAGGCGGCGCGACGGCCCGTCCGCTCGACGTACGCCTGATCAGTGCCAGCCACCAGGATCTGCACGCCTGTGTGGCCGAAGGGCGCTTTCGCGAAGATCTGTTCTATCGCATTGCCGGGTTCGCCGTGCAACTCCCGCCGCTGCGTGAGCGTTCAGACAAGGGCCGTTTGCTCGACCTGTTGCTGCGCGAGGAGGCAGCAGGGACCAGGGTTCGGCTGGAGGCGGGCGTCAGAGAGCGCTTGCTGGCGCAGCCTTGGCCAGGCAATGTCCGGCAGCTGCGGACGTGTCTGCGCACACTGGTAGCGTTGGCGTTGGAGGGGCGTGTCACGCTGGATGACTTGGCAGAGTTGCTGCCGGCAGCGCCAGCGACAGCCGCGCAGGCCGAGAATCCGCTTGGCGTATCCGAGCGGCAGACGCTGCTGACGTTGATTGAGGCTGAGCATTGGCATATTGCCCGTGTTGCCGCTCGACTGGGGATCAGCCGCAATACGCTGTATCGCAAACTGCGGCATCACGGTATTTCACGGCCTGGTTGAATGCACAGCAGCGTTTCTCCGGTCGGGGTAGGGCGGCATCCAGGAAACCCAGGTATTGCGTGTTGGCGGTGAAGATTCTGAACTAATGTGTCACGTAACCCCGGTAGGTAACTTCAACAGCTAACATCCCCTCGTGAGGGAATTGCCAGCACGGTAAAGCGAGTAGAGCACTAGAGATCGGGGCAGGCGATCCATGACTCATTTCAAACTCAATAAATGTGAGGGAGTCGTGTTATGAACAAGCTGGCAGCGATCTTTCTTCTACTGGTAGCAGGTACTGTCCAATCTGCTGAACGCCTGACCACCGTCCAGGTTTCGGGGCTCTTTGTCCCCGGTACCCAAACTCTGGGGAAATCGCTAGGATTCACAGAGTGCGTTGATTTCTTTAACTACCTGTCCTGCACGCGCAGCAAGCCAATGGACATTTTTGGCGCAACGGCCAGTAGTGCGGAAATAACACTGGATGTCACAGATAACTTTTCCAGCGAAGCAGATCCTATGGGAGGCGGCAAGATCGCGGGTGTGGCACTGGAGAAACTGACCTACCGATCCATTCGCATGGAATTTGAACCTGAAGAGCGAGAGGCCCTGGAGAAAGCATTGCTCTCCGATGGATGGTTCGCAGTAGGTAATGAAAAACGCCTCGAGTTTTATAAGGTGGGCGTCCCCGCAACTTTCCGCGTCGGCAGCGCCTATACCACGTTGAGTCCTGTCGATATCAACGAGGTTAGAAAAATGGCTTCCAGACTGGAGGCCTCTAACCATTCTCTGCGTTAAAACATAATTAGGTTGTGTCGTGCGATGCTATTAAGTTTATCGTGATTTATTATAATGTCGGCCTATCGCCTGTCTAGTATCAAACCTGCATTCATATTGTTTTCACGATAAAAAAGGTGAAGGTTATGAATAAGCTGATCCTTTCCGCAGCGGTCATGCTATGTATGGTTGGTTGCTCATCTTCTGGTAACAAAGCTGCCATTGACGCCCATGCCGATGCGCCTGCAAACGCAAAACAACTAAGTGGCAGCGAAATAAGCTCAACGGTCATAGGTCGAAAACACTCCAGCGTAACGTCGACCGGGTATCCTTTTTCTGAAACATTAAGCGCCGACGGAACTGCAAAGATACAGATTTCCAGCGAGTCCATGCAATCAGGTAATTGGGTTATCACAGAGGACATAATCTGCATTACTTATCAAAAATACGGTAAGGAATGCAATAAAGTACTGAGTGACGGCAGCACAATTTGGTTTGTTGATAGTATGACAAATAAAACCAACAACAAATTTACCGCTAATTAAAGGTGCATCACTGTAGGGATTCCAGTGCTGGTGTGGTGAAAATATTTGGGATGGGACAGGCGGGCGAGCCATGCCAGCAATCTAGGCCAGAGATTGGTGATATGCATTCCAGGTTTGGGATGAGGTATGAGCGGTAAGCCGATGATCCAACTGAAGGCGGCTACTAACAGTGTAGGTACGCTTCTACATACACAATTTAACAAGTGGGCGATGTCATATGTTCATAAGTAGCTCATGACCTTAAAACTGCTGAGCATACGACCTTGATCTGGCTAGCCCTGAAGTGGTGGCTGCTCCAGGCACCCACGTCATGCGCTTCATCGGTGAGTATCCAAGCCAAATCTGGTATTAAACAGGAAGAAACAACGCCTCAGGCGCATGGCATTTGGGCGCGCCTCAAAAATTGATTCAGTGGTAACGGCAACAAGTGATCGGCTAGGCATGAGATCAAGAGCGACCATATATAGGTAATATAGCTCTCGCATATGTAGACTATATACAATGTCCATGAGAGCATAAAAGCCAACAAAAAAAAGTAAACATACCAATTATTGCCCAGCATGAGAGTACCAAAAGACATGAATAACGCCAGCAGAAAAAAAACTGCCCAACCACCTGACACACAGCCAAGCAACGTAAGGAAAGAGGATCAGGCCAGTAATGACGTCAAGCTGCAGCGCCATCACCATCATTGCTACAACCACCAGCCAAAGCAGCGTTAGGATCACCATAGCGGCGAAGAGGTGATGCGCGCCGAAAAACACGGGAGTCCACAGTGTATTAAGTGCAATCTGTGCCGCCCATAAAGCCAGCACCGCCTGACTTCCAGGTATCAGCGTTAACCGGTACCCGGCCCAAGCGAGCAGCAGATAAATCGTCGACCAAGCGATGGGGAAAACCCAATTGGGCGGAGTAAAGCCGGGCTTAACTAGAGATTCGTACCACTGGCCCGGTTTGAACAGGATGCCGGTGCTTGCGGCAGCAGCGCAAGCGAGAAGAAAAATGAGAAACGTCATACCCAGTCCTTGGCTGAGGTCAGCTGTCCAAGGTTGTGAAGCCACGTCGGCAGTCTTAAAGAAAAGACCCTCAATGAAACGAAAAATTTGGAATGAGGGATGACATTTCACTGAAAGCCGTTTTTGTGGCTTACATTGGCCGAAATACCAGTCGCCACCAGCAATGAAAATTTGTGTCGAAGATGGTGGAGGCGTTCTGCTAGAAGTCGTGTAATTTATGTTTAGATGCAGTTGGATTGACGAGAATCGAAACGATTGCAATGGACGCACCCAGATTTGTAATTAAGGGCTTTCTCTTTCGTCAAATTTTTATGTTTATTGGTGGTTTCGTGTGATGTTAATGCACTGATTACATCTAGATAATTCATGTCCATTCTCGCAGAATACCGCCAACTCGAAAAACACCTCGCCGAGCAACTCCAAGCGCTCGAAGCCCTGAAAGGTGATGCTGGCCTGAAGCAAGAAATTGAATTTGAATCGAAGTTGCGCGCATTGCTCGCTAAGTACGGTTATAGCCTGCCGAACGTGATCAACCTGCTTGATCCTCAGGCTGGCCGTCGCGCTCCTGTCGACTTGTCCAATGCCGGCACTCGTAAGCCTCGCGAAATGAAGGTCTACAAAAATCCAGAGACCGGAGAAGTCATTGAGACGAAGGGCGGCAACCACAAAATTCTGAAGGAATGGAAAGCGAAATACGGTTCCGACACCGTGGAGTCGTGGCTCGCCAAGTGATTTTGGTTTGAGTACAAGAAAAGGCCCATCAGGGCTTTTTTTTTGTTATCGGTTTTTTAGTCAGTCTGAGGGCGGCGGCTTTCCATTTACCATTTGAGATCCTTTAAAGCGGCGCCTCCGGATTACGCCCAAACACTCGACTGTATTCGGCCTCGCAATCTGTTCGGTAAACTCCCCCCAACCACTGCGCCCCACCACCGTCGCCACGCTGTCTCCGATGGTGTCGCAGGTGGCAATGGCCATGACCATGGACATAAAACTGTATACGCCAAACAGTAGGGCTAGGCCTTCCAATGGTAGTACACCAATTGCTGTCACTGTAGCGGCGAACACGACGAAGCTGCCGCCGGACACCGCTGTTGCGCCCTTGGACGTCACCAGCATGATGGCGCTGGTGCGTGCGGTGCTGAAACCGGCAAAACCCCCATACCCTCAATTAAAGCTAAAAGACTTCCTCTGAACCTATGCAGAATTTCTAGCCGTGTATAGGAATCGCGGTGGACTTGCCCCTACAAAACCGGACACCAACTCCCTGTTAAATTGATGCTACTGCCAAACGCCTGAATTCCCTCGGCGAGCGATAGTTTAAGGCGCTGTGCGGATGCTGCTCGTTGTAATGTTCAAAGGCAATTGCCAGGTTACGCAGCGCTGTTTTTCGATCCGGCTTGGGCATGTGCGCCACGTAATCACGTTTGATCGTCTTCACGAAGCTCTCTGCCATGCCGTTGCTCTGCGGGCTGCGTACTGGGGTGGTCACCGGCTGCAAGCCGATCTGACGAGCAAACAGGCGCGTCTGTTCAGCCGTGTATGCCGAGCCGTTATCGCTTAGCCACTGCACCGGCGTTGTCGGCAGTTGATCACCAAAACGCTTCTCCACGCTTTCCAGCATCAAGTCGCGGATATCATCGCCGCTGTACCCGGTCGGGCTCGCGACCCAGCCGATGGCTTCGCGGTCGCAGCAGTCCAGGGCGAAGGTCACGCTCAGTTTGGCACCGTCCTCACAACGGAACTCAAAGCCGTCCGAGCACCAACGTGTATCACTGGTCTTCACGGCAATACGGCCTTCGTGCCGACGCGGCACACCGGGCTGTTTGATCCGCCGCTCAAGCAGCAAGTTGTGATCACGCATGACCCGGTAAACCCGCTTCACGTTGATCGCTGGCAGCGACTGGGTTTCACGTTCGCGGCGCAGTAATCCCCAGACACGACGGTAGCCGTAGCTGGGCAACTCGCTGACCTGTTGCTGGATCTCAACCACCAACTCAGCGTCGTCCACAGGTCTGCTTCGCCGTACTTTGGGCGATACCGATTGTTTGATTCGAACCGTTAATTGCGAGCGCGCCACACCGAGACATTCGCTGACCAGCTTCACTGGTCGTCCCCCGGCAACAAGGGTGAGTGCGCAATCCATTTTCGCGACCGGGCGATCTCCACGGCCTCTTTGAGGATTTCCGCTTCCATCGTCTTTTTGCCCAGCATCCGTTGCAGTTCACGGATTTGCTTGAGCGCATCGCTCAACTCGGAAGCAGGCACCACCGCTTCACCGGCACTAACCGCCGACAAGCTGCCGTCCTGATACAGCTTGCGCCACAGGAACAGTTGGTTGGCATTGATGCCGTTGCGCCGAGCCACAACCGAAACACTTTGTCCTGGCTCAAGACTCTCGCGAACCATGGCCAGTTTTTGCTCTGGGCTCCAGCGGCGCCGCCGCTCTTGGCCCAAAAGCTCCCCACTCTTATCGTTGCTGTTAGTCATAAACATAACCGTTTGCCTATCCCTTATCGTAAGGGGGAAACGGTGTCCTGTCTTTCATGGGGCTCGTTCATCGACCTTGCTCGCGCTTTTCACTCTAACAGGAGTGATGTTGGCGCTTACGCATCCCGAATAATTGTTGGCGTGCCGTCTTGCTACACTCCTAGCCTCAGGGCCCAGAGCAAAAAAGGGCCCTCTCAGGGCCCTTTTTGTACTCAAACAAAGATCACTTGGTCAGCCAGGACTCAACGGTGTCAGAGCCGTATTTTGCTTTCCATTCCTTCAGAATCTTGTGGTTGCCGCCTTTGGTTTCGACCACTTCGCCGGTGTGCGGATTGTTGTAAATCGTCACCGGGCGAGGCTTAAGGTTGCGGTTATGGAATCAACAGCTGGAGCACGACGGCGGCCAATTCTGTGGATCGAGTAGGTTGATCACATACTTCATATGACGACCACCCCCAACCAAGCTGCAGATGTGGGTCTAGGCAACATGTCTTTCAGTAGGTTTGAGACCAATCGCGAGTCGCCTTGCACACCCCACGCCCCATGCTAAAGCACGAGTCATTGATTCACCTGGCCTGGAATCCAGCACCTCTTCATGCAAAGCCATGCCGCTCGCTGCATACACTCCAATGAACATCTGCGTGTTTCCAGAGGGCGACAGCCTCACTTGGACATCAATGACGGTTCCCTCGTCTAACGTTTCATCGTGTGTTCGATGGTGAAGCGCCGGATCAACCCATTGCCAAAACACATCCCCTCGAATACGCATGCCACGCCCTCCTACGACTTTAGTCTTATATGTCGGAAAACTCACCATAGCGCAGAGATATGCGGAGGCCACGGGTTGCTTCAAGTTTGAATGCTAAATCGGACGATTGGCCGCGTGAACGAGCCCCATGAAAGACAGGACACCGTTTCCCCCTTACGATAAGGGATAGGCAAACGGTTATGTTTATGACTAACAGCAACGATAAGAGTGGGGAGCTTTTGGGCCAAGAGCGGCGGCGCCGCTGGAGCCCAGAGCAAAAACTGGCCATGGTTCGCGAGAGTCTTGAGCCAGGACAAAGTGTTTCGGTTGTGGCTCGGCGCAACGGCATCAATGCCAACCAACTGTTCCTGTGGCGCAAGCTGTATCAGGACGGCAGCTTGTCGGCGGTTAGTGCCGGTGAAGCGGTGGTGCCTGCTTCCGAGTTGAGCGATGCGCTCAAGCAAATCCGTGAACTGCAACGGATGCTGGGCAAAAAGACGATGGAAGCGGAAATCCTCAAAGAGGCCGTGGAGATCGCCCGGTCGCGAAAATGGATTGCGCACTCACCCTTGTTGCCGGGGGACGACCAGTGAAGCTGGTCAGCGAATGTCTCGGTGTGGCGCGCTCGCAATTAACGGTTCGAATCAAACAATCGGTATCGCCCAAAGTACGGCGAAGCAGACCTGTGGACGACGCTGAGTTGGTGGTTGAGATCCAGCAACAGGTCAGCGAGTTGCCCAGCTACGGCTACCGTCGTGTCTGGGGATTACTGCGCCGCGAACGTGAAACCCAGTCGCTGCCAGCGATCAACGTGAAGCGGGTTTACCGGGTCATGCGTGATCACAACTTGCTGCTTGAGCGGCGGATCAAACAGCCCGGTGTGCCGCGTCGGCACGAAGGCCGTATTGCCGTGAAGACCAGTGATACACGTTGGTGCTCGGACGGCTTTGAGTTCCGTTGTGAGGACGGTGCCAAACTGAGCGTGACCTTCGCCCTGGACTGCTGCGACCGCGAAGCCATCGGCTGGGTCGCGAGCCCGACCGGGTACAGCGGCGATGATATCCGCGACTTGATGCTGGAAAGCGTGGAGAAGCGTTTTGGTGATCAACTGCCGACAACGCCGGTGCAGTGGCTAAGCGATAACGGCTCGGCATACACGGCTGAACAGACGCGCCTGTTTGCTCGTCAGATCGGCTTGCAGCCGGTGACCACCCCAGTACGCAGCCCGCAGAGCAACGGCATGGCAGAGAGCTTCGTGAAGACGATCAAACGTGATTACGTGGCGCACATGCCCAAGCCGGATCGAAAAACAGCGCTGCGTAACCTGGCAATTGCCTTTGAACATTACAACGAGCAGCATCCGCACAGCGCCTTAAACTATCGCTCGCCGAGGGAATTCAGGCGTTTGGCAGTAGCATCAATTTAACAGGGAGTTGGTGTCCGGTTTTGTAGGGGCAAGTCCAGTCGAGGCCGGCAACAACCAGCAAGGCACCCTTTATCAGTGGGTGGCAATTCTCACCAGCTCGAAGAACGCGCTCAAAGGCGTGGGTTTCTTCCTGGGCGGTGCGCTGCTGGCATTGCTGGGCTTTACGCTTGCCGTGCTGGCGATGGCCGCAACTCTGGCGCTCATATGGATAGCCAGCCTATTCCTGCTGAAGAAAGATCTGGGTAAAGCCAAGGCCAAACCGAAGTTTCGCAACATTCTCTCCAAGAGCCGGGCGATCAATATCCTCTCGGCGGCGCGGATGTTCCTCTTTGGTGCCCGAGACGTGTGGTTCGTGGTGGCGTTGCCGGTCTACCTGAGCACGGTGTTTGGTTGGGACTTCTGGTTGGTTGGCGGCTTCTTGGCGGCCTGGGTCATCGGCTATGGCATCGTGCAGTCGTTGGCCCCGAACATCACCGGAAAGAAGCGCGGCCACGTCCCCGATGGGCGAGCTGCCTTCGTTTGGGCGGCATTGCTGGCAGGTCTGCCTGCGGCAATCGCCCTCGGACTCTCGGTGGGTTAGTCGCCTCACGTTGTGCTGCTGGGTGGATTAATGGTGTTCGGCGTGCTGTTCGCGGTGAATTCCTCGCTGCACAGCTATCTCATCGTCTCGTATGCCAAAGAAGATGGGGTATCGCTGGATGCAGGGTTCTACTACACGTCCAACGCCTTGGGCCGACTGCTCGGCACCGTGCTGTCCGGCTGGATCTATCAGAGTTACGGATTGGAGGCCTGTTTGTGGGTTTCCACTGCCTTAGTGTTGCTGGCTGCCCTAATTTCTATCGCCTTACCCAGGCATACCGAGACGATATGAAGCAGTATGAAGGTGATGCTTACTGCATATTTAGTTATGGCATCATTGCCGGATAGTGATCAGTTGCAGGATATAGCTGAAGAATTACGCGAGCACTTCGAGATCACTCATTGCACTCTACAACTGGAGCGCGATCTAGGCAGTTCGTTTGATTGTAGCGGATTATAGGGGCTGAGCTGTTATTTACGCTCAGGTTTGAGTTTACCTGAATGATTGTCTGTCTATTCGTCAACCTGCTGTTTGTGGGCCTGGATACACAGGGGCGAAACCGCCGCCCAATGTGCGGAAATTGGTTGTCTGGCCTTGGTAAAGCCGGGCGGCCACCGACAGTACCTCCCCAGCATAGGCGTAGTTACGAACGTCGAATTTCAGTACTTGGGCCGTAGTTTCGGCTGATAGCGTTCGTTGACCAGGCAAGATCAAGGCTTGGGCAACATAATCACCGGCGATAATCTCCTTCCAGACCCGCTGAGTGAGCTTGTCACCACGGTAGGCAGCCCGGCTGCCAAATCCGGTGCAAGGTTTGAAGAACAGCCCCCGGCGCTCCCGCCACAGCCGTTCGGCATTTCCCGAAGTTACTATTTCGGTATGCGGAATGCTGCTCAGTAATAAATCTTGGATAGCTTGTGGCACCTTCCATGCCTCCAGTCGCTGGACATCGCAGAGTAGGGCCAGATTGCGCTTGTCTGCGTACAAGGCGTGAGCTTGCGGGTATGGCGTGAGTAACGTTGCTCGTTCAAGGTAGGCCTGGCGCAGCGTGGCGTTGCCAACGGCCTTAAGGGAAAAGTCGGTCAAACGGTTGTAGACCATGTCGATGGCCAACCGGTTATGCCAAAGCAGACCATCCCTCAGGCTGAGGGATCATGTCGTGCGATAGCGGGAGAGTGAGCCAGCACTTCCTCACGGTAATCAGGGAGTGAAACGACTGCTTCGACCGCGCGCACTACCTGCGCCATGCGATCCAAGTGGGCCGGTGCGATGAAGACCGGATGGGCTGCGAAGAGATGAGGGCAGCGTTGCTGCACAAGCTCAAACAAGCCTGGCTGACCGAGCGTCGACTCCAGAGTTTCGCGCAGGGCATCTTTATCCAGGCTGATGCAAAAGCACTGGCTGTTGAGGGTTTCTATAGGCACCCCTGCCAGAGCCGCCGCAGCGGCTGCCGTCGAAAGAAACGCCGCGTCATTGTCGGACAAGGGCATAACCAACTTAGGCATCGCTATTTCCCCTAGGGCTATGAGACTTGACGGGCAGAGTCCCGAGCCCGAAGCCTGTAATTGTTTGAGGCGGGCAGTTAGGCCTCTCACCACCGAGTCTGGTTGGGTGTGCAGGGGCCCTTGTCTCAAGCGCTAAGCCATTCTTCAACCTTTTCACGGCTCGGGATGCCCCCTGAGTGAACGACTTTTCCATCAATCACGACGCTGGGCGTGATCATACCCATCAAGAACACGATGCCGGTCAACAGCATCAGCACTTTGGGCGTGTCGTAGAAAAAAAACTGTAGGGCGCCTCCAAGGTGGCTATTACGATCCACAGGAAGCGCTGCGACCAAAGCCTCTGAAACAGGAATCAGGGCTTCATACAATCCGAACCAGACAAGCGTTGCTACCGCTAAAAACATGCGGGGATTGCGCTCAGGCCAGCGCACGATCATTTCGTTCATGTCCACTACTCCTATGCTGGCGGCGCATCAGGCCACGGACGGATCACCAAGAAAGGTTGCAATCTCATGGACTGTGCTGCGGGCTGTGCGTGTTACACCGATCAGCGTGGCGGAAGCCGAACCCGTCCACTCGCCATAGCCCACCAGCCATAGTCTTGGCTCTTGGATCGAGTGAGTGCCTTCGACCTCAACACGGCCTTCGGTGTTGATCACCCCCAACGTATCCAGATGCTGAAGTGCCGGCCTGAACCCGGTACACCAGATGACCGCGTCCACTGCGGATTCGGAACCATCGGCCCACATCACGCCATCGCGAGTGAAACATTCAAATGGGCGTACAGATTTGAGTGCATCACGCTCACGGGCTTCTACAACTGGTGGCACCATGACAATGTCTCCCTACCCGCCGACGGGCTGATCAATGACACGCCCCTCCTGCTGAGCTTTCAAGCGCTGAGTGGCACGCTCGAACAGCACCCGTCCATCCACTTCATCAGGCAAAAACACCGGCTCAGTAGGAGTTACCCAAGTGCTCTCAGCGACCTTGGATACCTCTGCCAAAATCTGCGCTCCTGAATTGCCCCCACCCACCACCAAAACCTTCTTGCCAGCAAACGCTTGTGCATCGACATAGTTCGCGGAGTGCAATTGCCGACCGGCGAATAACTCGGCATTAGGGTAGTGAGGGATATACGGATTGCTCCAGGTGCCGGTAGCGCTGATTACAACCTTGGCATCCCAACATTTGTCGTCAGAACGTACTCGTAAGCCAGACTCTAGACGTTCCACAGAAACGACCCGAACCGGGCGCTCAACCGGAAATTGGTAGCGCTGTTCATATTGGTTGAGGTAGTCGACCACATGATTTCGTGTGGGGTAACCCTCTTGCGCGGGTGGCATCATCCAGCCGGGGATCGAACTCCAGGTGGACGGCGAGAATAAACGCAGCGAGTTCCAGCTATGCCGCCAGGCACCACCGGGCTCTTCCTCTGCGTCGAGGATGACGAACGAGAGTTGAGTTCGACGCAGGAAATACGCTACCGCCAAGGCTGACTGACCCCCACCGATAATAACTACATCTAGTTGGTCACTGGCCGAATGAGTCATGGTGGAAGCCTTAGGTCGATGCAGGGCGGTATCCAGTATAGCGACCCAAGTCTGAATCCAACTGATCTAGCTCATATGTTGAGGATGCTGATCGTAGCTCGTCATCATGTTTTTGGCGCCCATGTAGCTGTAGGGCTGCAACATGACGCCGGAGCTTTCCTGGATGAAGCCCTTGTCACCTCCAGCGAAGGCATGAGCCATCGCCTCGGGCCTTGCGAGGAAAAGTGATGTGATGAATAGAAACAACAGCAGTAGCAGGCGACGGTAAGGCGCAGTAAATGCGTCGACGCCGCTCATCGAATGCGAATGCATAGGTCAATCCTACGTTGCAGGAATCAAAGACCGAAGCGCGGCCATGGTCAGGATGCAAACGAAGGACGGGGTGGCCGTTCGATCAAGAAAATTTGCGGACGAGGAACAGAGTATTGAGGGGCATCAACCCGCATGGAGCGCTTTGGTTGTGCAGCCAAACTTAACGCGGAGGTGAGTTGCGGCGTTTCGTGCTGATAGTCAGGGGGCAACGGGGAATGGTAGTAATCCGAGCAGCTCACGTTCGACATTTCTGCCTGTTCGTCATGCGCGAGCCACTCTGGAGTTTCCTGCTGATTGTCGCCGTGGCCAAGGGCGCGCATTACTCCTGCTGACCTCGTCACGCTTGGGTGGGCATGACGACTGCTCATACGGCCGAGCATTCTTCGTTCAAGAGTCCAGCCTGGATCTGATCAAGTGGCTGGCGATGCAGACCAAGGTCATCGACCACTTGCGTTTGGTGTGACCGAAGATGAGCAATCTATTCATTCTCGAATGGCTTTCTTTTCCGCTGTTTGATGTATCAATCTACAGCGACAACTACCCAAATACTGAGGCAAGGATCGCCCGAGTGACTAACCCGATCGCCACCATTATCAACACGACTGCGAAGCCTCGTTGTACATAGCACTCTGAAAGGCGGGACACCAGTTGTCGTCCAGTGGCCATGCCCATGGCTGTGGCTATTGCAAACAGAACCGTGGCCTGGATAGGCATCTCCGCGCCATGCGCCAGCGCGACCATAATGCCCCCAGTGCCGACCAGCGCGATCACCATCAAGGACGTGGCAACAACGCCATGCATTGAAACATTGGTAAACCTGCGGAGCATGGGGGCGATGACGAAACCTCCGCCCACCCCCAGCAATCCCGTAAGAAAACCCGTCAGCGCGCCAATGCTGCCCAACAGCAACCCTGTCCCCCAGCACCATTGAAATCGCCCGGTTTGCGGGTCGAGGCGAGCCATGGTGCGCATCTTCGTTTCAATGCTCATGGCGGTCGAGCCCTGATTCTGCAGCAGCAGGCGAACACCCACGATCAACATAATGACGCCGAACAGCCCCATCAACCAATGTTGTGGAATTGCCTGTGCAACGTGCAGCCCCACAAGGGTAAACGGCACGCCGGTGATTGCCATCAACATCGCCGCCCGATAACGCACCAATTTTTTGCGTAACCCTTCCAGTGCGCCCAGCACTGCGCTACCTGCGACCGCAACCAATGCCATCGGGGCAGCCTGCTGCATGGACAAGCCCATTCCAGCAACCAGAGCCGGTACCGCCAGTATGCCGCCACCGGCGCCTGTCAGGCCCAGTATGGCCCCCACCAATATGCCCAGGATGAGCGAGATAACCATGGTCGACTCCTTGGTTAGATTCAGGTGGGTTTATTCACGGAAGCGGGAGGCGATGCCCTACGGTGTTTTTGTCGCTCAAACCATTCAAACAGCGCCATGCCGGCCAGCATAGCCACGACAAACGCCGCGCCCTTGAGAATACCCGAGCCCAACAGCACCAGAGCTGGGCCAGGGCAAATCCCGGCCAATCCCCAACCGACCCCAAATAGCAGACTGCCGATGATCAGTCGCCGGTCGAGGTGTCGAGCTGTGGGTAGATTCATCGGCAAACCAAGTAGTGATCGTCTTCGGTTTTTTGCCACCCAAAAGCCCAGCGTAGCCACGGCAATGGCCCCGACCATGACTAATGCCAGCGAGGGATCCCACGTCCCGGCCAAGTCCAGGAACCCCAGCACTTTGGCGGGGTTTGTCATGCCAGAAACCAGTAAACCGACCCCAAATATGAGCCCGGCAATCCAGGCGAAGAAGAGCACCATGGTCAATTCCCTCCCAGCAGGTGGCGAACCACAAAGACGGTGATAAACCCAGCACTCATGAACACTACAGTCGCCACCCCAGAGCGCGCCGACAAGCGCGACAGGCCGCAGACACCGTGACCGCTGGTGCAGCCAGCGCCATAGCGCGTGCCGATGCCGACTAAAACCCCGGCGACAATCAATAGCGGATAACCGGCATCGATTTGCAGCTTAGGCAGAGGCGCAATCAGGCGGTAAAGCAGCGGAGCCATGAGCAGCCCCAACACAAATGCTATGCGCCAGGCGACATCACCGGCCAGCGGGCGCAGTACACCGCCGACAATGCCGCTGATGCCAGCGATGCGCCCATTGAACAGCACGAACAGGACAGCGGCAGTGCCTATCATTAGGCCGCCGACCACAGCGCTCAGCGGTGTGAAATGGTTCATATCGATCATGGCGAACACCTATTAGCCTTTGGGGCAGTACAGTTCATACAGGGTAGCGAGAAGGGTGAGTACCTTCGGATCGGCAACCGAATAATAGATACGCTTGCCATCACGTCGGGTCGTTACCATGCCCTCTGTTCTGAGCACCCCCAACTGCTGTGAAAGCGTCGGCTGGCGTATATCCAGCGAATTTTCCAGTTCGCCAACCGACATCTCGCCCTGACTCATCTGACAGAGCAGGAGCAGACGATCTTCGTTGGATAGAGCGCGCAAAACTGAGGTTGCCTCACCAGCAGCGATGCGCATCTGAGGAATCGATAGAGGTGATTCAGCTGTTTTCATGCTTGGCTCCAATACGTCAATACAATATATTGAATTATATTATATTGTGCAATATATTGATTGGACGTAATTGGAGATGGCCATGACGCCCTTTATCGAAGGTTTCTATGACGAGGTGACCGGCACGGTGACCTATGTGGTGTATGACGAAGTGGGAGGGCACGCTGCGATCATTGACCCCGTGCTGAATTTTGACCCGAAGGCCGGTCGTACACAGACACATTCAGTCGATCAGGTCATTGCGTTTGTAGGTGCTAAAAATCTGACGGTAGATTGGATTCTGGAGACCCATGCTCACGCAGATCATCTGTCCTCAGCGAGTCACCTGAAGGAGCAACTGGGTGGGCGGATAGGGATCGGCGAGCACATCAAACAGGTTCAGAGCGTGTTCAGCAAACTGTTCAATCTGGAGATGGGCTTCCAGCTGGATGGCTCGCAGTTCGATCATCTGTTTACCGAGAACGAAACATTTCAGGTCGGACGACTGGAGGGGCTGGCACTCTCGGTGCCCGGCCACACACCGGCTGACATGGCGTACCAATTTGGTGATGCAGTATTTGTCGGGGACACGTTGTTCATGCCCGATGTCGGCACCGCCCGCTGTGACTTCCCAGGTGGGGATGCCAATACCTTGTACCAGTCGATCCGTCGGCTTCTGGCGCTTACGGGGGAAACGCGGCTTTTCATGTGCCATGACTACCCTCCGGCCGGTCGCGCTCCCGCCTGGGAAACCACCGTCTCCCAGCAACGCAGCCAGAATATCCATGTTCACGATGGCATTAGCGAAGACGAATTTGTCCATATGCGGCATGCCCGAGATGCAGTCCTGGAAATGCCCGCGCTGATCATTCCAGCTATCCAGGTCAATATTCGGGCGGGCAATATGCCGCCACCCGAAGACAACGGAGTGCGCTACCTTAAGATTCCGCTGAATGTGCTTTGAGTGTTATCGATACATTTTATGGTGGGTATGCCAGCCAGTCGATGCGCAACAGTTGATCATTCAACCACTTAAAAAACGCCATGGAGCTTCTTTACTTATATTTGTGTCAGACCATACTCATACTGAGCGCAGCTGTTGTTGATCACATATCTGATCAATCCCCACGCATCAAGGCAATTTAGGACAGATTCCTAATCCGCGAAAAAAGCCAAATCAAAGGATGAGTCAATGAAAGCTCTCATCGCAAAAACTTCAATACTGTCTGCTGTGATCATGATCATGATCTTGGTGGGCCTGCCTCTGCTATCGAGTGCGGCTAACGACCAGCGGCAAGCTGAAGTCGTCGAGCGGGGTAAGGACATCATGCCTTTTAACCTCAAGGCGACGACTCATGTTTTCACTAAAACCCCTGAGGGCGGTATTCAGCGGGTCATGGTCAAAGACTTGTCCGACGTGAGTCAAACCAAGCTGGTGAGAGAGCATCTTCGAGCAATAAATCAACAGTTTCTCAACGGTGATTTTTCCGGCCCATCTCATATCCATGGCCAAGACATGCCAGGCTTGGCGGAGTTGGACTCAGCAAAGCCCGGTCAGATTGTCATTGACTACAGAGAAGTAGAGGGAGGGGGTGAGCTCGAGTACAAAACGGCTGACGCCACGATGGTGGTGGCGTTGCGTCAATGGTTCGACGCACAGCTTTCAGACCACAGTACAGACGCTATGGAAGGTCACCAGCATCATGATGGCGATATGAGCCAGTAATGTCGCCGAGTGACTGTTTTTAATCGCTTATGGTCTCAGAGAGACATCTGAATGATTGTTTCTGGCCGACCCTGTTGCAAAAGTCCGAGTGTGCAAACTCAACTCGCGCCGAGCATCGAAACATCCAGTTTGCACGTGGCTATACGCGAAATCTGATCCGGTTAGCGTCTGCACTATGTTCAGATTTCAATCGCAGGTGGAAATTTTGCAGTCGTCGGAACCATGGGTGACTTTTTGAACAGAATGGGCCGGTTTCTGCATGTTACAAATGGCAATTCATCGCGATTGCTGTGCTTAACGATTGGCAGAAGCCGACCCAAAGCTGTCAAGCGCTCCCAGGCAACGGCTGAAAGGTAAAGAACGACTTTTCGGCCACTTGACCTACATCAACTAAACATTATGGGGCTGACCTACATTGTGAAAAATGCATCTCCCACTGCATAAATTCTGCGCAAGCGATTACCGGAAGGATTTTTCGTCATGAAATCGACCCAGATAGCCGCAATCTTGATCACACTGTCTCTCGCGCCATTGTGGGTGCAAGCAGCCCAAAGCTCCGACTCAGGCAACACAACCCAAGCCCATCAGCCCACAGTCAATGTGAATGAGTTCGATAAGCAAATGGCTCAGGCTCAAGAAAATCTGAAGAAGATGCAGGAACAGATGATCAAAATTCATCAAACAACCGACCAGAAAGAACGCCAGAAACTCTTGCAAGAGCATCAGGTCATGATGCAGAGCGCTATGGGTATGATGAACAACATGTGGGGCGGCGGGATGATGGGGCACAACATGATGAAGGGTGGAATGATGGGTGGCGGCCACATGATGAGGTGGAAAGACATGGGTAGCACCTACTCGAACATGACGCCTGAGCAAATGAAGCAGCGCCAGTACATGATGGATCAGTACATGGGCATGCAGCAGATGATGATGGATCAGATGATGCAGCATCAGATGAGTATGCAGCCTCGCTGAACTACCAAGGTGAGGAAGGCATGCACCGAGCTTCAGGTCGTCCCATAAACACCTCGATCAAAGGTGTTGCGACGACCGGTTGAATTCGCCCTGGCTGCCTTGGTCGGAGTGAATCATCACCCCTGTTTCGGTTTCCGCCTCCAAACCGCCATCAATAATGCATTAATGGCAAAGTCACTGGTCATCTGCGATTTCATTGACCAGCCAACGACATGACGAGAAAATAGATCCAGCACCACTGCCAAATACAGCCAGCCCTGCGGCAGGGTCTGAAAGCAATGTATTTTCTACGAAGACCGAGCAAGCGGGTTTCCTGGATCACCTATTCTTACCGCGTTTGACTGATCGTGTCGAAATCAGAAATGCTTCACAACCAATCACGTTGTTGTTTGAGCGTCAGTTGCATTTAGGGGATGTTTTGACTGCGGAAAAAATGATAATCCTTGCGCTTCTGGCAGGGGTACTTGTGCTGATGCCAGTGGTATTGATTCGGCATTTCAAGGAGATTGAAAGGGCAGAGGTCGAACACGAACGCTCGACCTATCTCGCAACTCATGACGTGCTCACGCATCCCGAAGATTATCCTTCACCATCATCCATCGATCTCAGGGAGTGGCGAGCCTTGGCGGCGTCGCGGATCGATGGTCGTCCCCTGTTGGCTTTGATTGTTGGTCGTAAGGGATTACATCTGGAGTTTATGAGGGGAACGGAAAACGGTCATCGCTGAAGGTTTTGATGCCGAAAGTTAAGCGACAGTGCCGCCCTTTCGACTAGGGCGGCTTTCTTCACCTTCGGGCGGTATCCATTGGATATCGCTTAACTATCAATTTCCTCGGTATGTGGAGAAGCCGTAAGGGCTGAGAAGCAACGGGATGTGATAGTGAGGAACGGTACCGTCCACCTCAAAAATGACTGGTACCTCCGGAAAGAAGCTGGACGTTTGGTGCAACTTGAACCACTCACCGGTCTTGAAAGTGACACGGTAGGTACCTTTCTCCAGGCCCCGACCTTCTGGATACAGCCCGGTGATACGACCTTGCTCGTTGGTTGCCGCGCTGTTGAGCATGTCCCAGTTTTTCCCATCCTGTTTTTCCAACGTGACATTGACTCCAGGGGAAGGCAGGCCATCCTGCAAGTTGAGTACATGCACGCTCAATGGGTTTGCCGCCGCTGATGCAAGGGCTGAAAGGGCACTCAATACAGCGCCAGCGAAGAAACTTTTCAATACAGCCATGGTGATGTCCTTAATTTTTAACGGCAGGTAGAACTTTGTTGATAGCGACCTCTGCACAACCTTCATCGTGTGCAGCGCCGCCTGCACCGGCCACACCGATGGCGCCGATGACTTGGTCATCGAATTTCAATGGCACGCCTCCACCCAGCAGCAACAACTCATCAAGGGTGTTGAGGTTTTCAGCATCTGGATTAGCGCGAGCGCGTTCAGCTAACAACCGAGTCGAAGTCTTGGTAGACAAGGCGGTATAGGCTTTGCGTTGCGCGGCTAACGTGTTGTGCGGGCCGACATTGTCATCGCGTTGCACGGCAACCAGATTGCCGCCACGGTCGACAACTGCGGCAACGGCTGTGCGGCCATCGGCGTGACAGGCCGTCAGCGCGGCATTTAGCAAATCGTTGGCCATTGCAAGTGACAAGTCCTTGCGCTGCGCAACTTGATCCGGGGCTGCAATGGCGAATGCAGAGCTCATTGCGAGTGTGATCAGCAATGAAGTCGATAGGCTTGTACGCATGCTGTTTCCTTGGTTGGTTGGTTGAGTCTGTCTGAGTCATTGCCAGACATCATGACCCGCCCACCCCGTCAGAATGATTGCCTCCTGATTACCAATATGTAATGTGAGAAATCTGCGAAGCGGGCTAGCCTGTGCTCCAGTCCTGGAGGAAAAAATGCGTATCCTGGTGGTTGAAGATGAAACGAAAATGGCGGATTACCTGCGCAAAGCCCTGACTGAATCGGGCTATGCGGTAGAGATCGCCCTTGATGGGCTAGATGGCCAGCATTTGGCACAGGAGAGTGAGTTCGATCTGATCATTCTGGATGTTATGCTGCCGGGGTTGGACGGCTGGCAATTGCTGCAAATCATCCGGCGTAAATGGCAGACCCCAGTATTGTTTCTTACCGCACGTGATTCGGTTGATGATCGGGTCAAAGGGCTGGAGTTGGGGGCCGATGATTATCTGGTGAAACCCTTTTCCTATGCCGAGTTGTTGGCACGCGTACGCACTTTGTTACGCCGTGGCCCTCCTCGAGAGGTTGAGCATTTTGTGGCTGGCGACCTGAGCCTGGACTTGTTGCGACGCAAGGTAACGCGCAATGGAGAGCGCCTCACCCTGACCAACAAGGAGTTCGCGCTACTGCATCTGCTGCTCAGTCGTGAAGGGGAGGTGTTATCGCGCTCGCTGATTGCCTCCCAGATCTGGCAGATGAACTTCGACAGTGACACCAATGTGGTCGATGTTGCCATCCGTCGACTGCGGGCCAAGGTTGACGATCCTTACGCGGTGAAGTTGATACACACAGTGCGTGGAATCGGTTACATGCTTGAGGTGCAATCCTGAAACTGTTTCCGCGCACCCTGAGCCTGCGCCTGGCGATCATGTTCGCAATGGTCAGCACGCTGTTACTGGGCTCCATCGGTTTTTATCTTTATCAATCGTTGCAGCGAGAGATTGCCTGGCGTGATGACCAGGCGCTGCTGGGGCGCCTGGAGCGAATGCAAGTCTTGATCAGTGATAGCGACAGCATCGAGCAACTGCGAGGTCGGCCCAAGCTCTACGAAAACATGTTGGGCAATCGCGACAGTCTGCTATGGATCGTCGATAACACTGGCAAGGTGTTAATCGAAATCAACCCAGTGCGAATGACTTTGCCAAAGTTGCCAGCTGCCCCCCACGCGCGCCTCGTTGACGATCACTCTTCCGAGCCAGTGCGGCTTGCCTGGCAGGATGTAACACAGGGTGATCGCGGTTTGACCTTGATTGCTGGCAAGTTGTTGGGGGAGCGCGACCAGATGCTGGGGGCTTACCGGCTCAAGCTCTGGCTGGCCATGTCAGTCGGTGCACTGCTGGCTTTCGCATTCGGCTGGTGGGTCAGTCAACGAGGCTTGCACCCTGTGCGCTTGCTGGCCAAGCGCGCTGCCGGAATTGATGTGCAGAATCTGCATCTGCGGCTGGATGAGTTCAATGACCTGAATGAGCTGAAACTGCTCTGTAGTGCCCTCAACCAGATGCTTGCACGCCTTGAGGACGGATTCGCCCAGTTGTCACGCTTCTCGGAAGATCTCGCCCATGAGATGCGAACCCCGCTTGGCAACCTGATGGGACAAACCCAGCAAGCCCTTAGGCACAGTCGCTCTATCGAGGACTATCAGAACCTGCTGGTTTCCAATCAGGAAGAGTATGAAAGGCTGGCGCGAATGATCGACAGCATGCTTTTTCTCGCTCGCACCGAGCAGCCAAACGCTTGCGTAACATTCGAGCAAATCAGCCTGCATGATCTGATTGAGCAACTATGTGAGTATTTCGAAGGGGTGGCGCAAGAGCGAGATGTGCAACTGATAAACCAGGCCCAGGATCAGTTGCTGGGTGATTCAGGCATGATCCGTCGAGCATTGGCTAACTTGCTAGCCAATGCGCTGCGCTACGCAATTCCCGGTTCTGCAGTGACGGTCAGCAGCGAGATTTCTGAGGATAGGCTCGAAATCACGGTGCACAACCACGGCGATCCGATTGCTGCAGAACATCTACCGCGATTGTTTGAGCGCTTTTATCGGTGCGACCCATCACGTAATCAGCCCGACGACTCTGGTGGTCTGGGATTGGCCATTGTCCGCTCAATTATGCAACTGCATGGCGGTTGTGTAACCGTTGATAGCGCTGAAGCAGGTACGAGCTTTCATCTGGAGTTTCCCCTTTAAATCGCTTGAACGGATTTCTCTGGTATCGGCTTCGAATTGCCCAATGAATTGGGCGAGGTGTGCGAGGGCGTTCACTTTACTTGGTAGCACCCAACGAGGCACTCACGGGAAATTTGGACATGATGTAGCTGGAAAAACGTATTCAAGCTAGAGTGCCAAGCTGGTTTCATAAGGTTACAGGTCGTAAAGATTCTTCACGCGCTCTCGATCCTTCTGCCAAGTGCCAAACGCGTTCATTCAACTCCACGATATGCCTGGCCTGATCTTTGCTGGTAACTGATCATTCATAGGATAAGTAAATTTCAACCTGAAGGTATTGCACCCGACACAGCGAATGCTGGCAAATCGCCCTATAGTGAGTTTTGTTGAAGTGGTGACCGAAAACCTACTGCGCCATTTTTGGTGGGGTATAGCCTTGCCCAGCATCATTTTTTAATCACAAGTATGAGCGTGCAAGTGAGATTGATTATTACATCAGCGCCGCAGCCGCTTCGTTATTGGCGGCTACAGAGTCAAGTATTTAACGTGAGTTTTCTGCTGATCGGTTCACTTCAGCAGCCTTCATAAATAGGGGCTACGCGCTATTTCGGCTTGCGGTAGAAATTATTTACCTTGCACCACTTGAACATGTGCCTGGCTGATTGCTTTGTAGACGCGAATCGATCTTAAAATCGGCCACCAGTCATATAGAAAAATCTGTAGCGGTCGCCACATTGCCACCCAGCCAACGATCATCAGACTTTCGCGCGCTATGCCGACTACGGCGCTAGCACTAAGTTGGCCGATGACATCGGCTGCAACCAGGCAAAGGGTAACAAAGCCGATGCCGATCAACAGGCTAATGCGGCCTTCTCGAAGGAGGCGTTTCAACTCGCTGCGCGCGAGACCTGCTTTATGATCAAAGTAGTTGTGGATTGCCTCGACCATGATCGTACTTGGATCGCCTTCTGCTGGCAGGTGCTCAAGGTGAATTGTGATACGAAGCAGGCTATCTGACGGAAACTCTGCTGCCCAGGTCTCGATGAACGCTTCAGCTTCGCGATCAAGATCCTTGTTAAGAAAAGGTGTCGGATCCATCGAGTTAAACAACTGTCCAAGTTCGCTTACCCGGAGTTGAAGGTGATGCTCATGGTGATGTTTTTTTTTCATGGCACTGCTCGATTATCATGCATTGACAGTTTCGAGTCGCGCGACTCGTTTGCGCTGCGCCTCTGTTCTAGCACAGCGCACTGACCGCCGCTGGCATCACCCTCAAATTCCAACTCCAATTTACACTACAGCCTGCAGGTGAACGGCGAGCTAGAGAGAACGTGATGGGCGCGGGCGGATTATCGATGAGGACAAACATGAACGAGGAATTGAGGGGGATTGTACGAGTATTCAGTGGCTGGAAGCGTGGTGGTTGAAGGCCAATTGCTGCCTGTTAGGAAGGGCATCAATCGACCCTTTTCTGTCCTTCACTCGCAGTAGCTATCAGCATTTTGTTGCCAGTTTAGGAAGACTGCAATCGGGATAGGCGCGAAAGCCACCGGATGCTGTGATCCACCAGCTGTCGCTTGATAGCCGGTTCATTAACCAGGCTGCCATCCATCTCCATACGTCGTCCACGCTATAAACGGGCACGCGTAGAACCACGGTAAACGACGATCATTGAGGTACTGGTTTAGATCAGGTGGCGATTACAGCCCGCTACCAGTTGCTTAAGTCCCTCCATGTTCAAGATTTTGACGTCCCGTCCTGCCACAATCACCAAGTCCTGTTCCCGCAAGTGAGCAAGACCCCGGCAGACGGTTTCCAGGCGAAGACCCAGATAGGAGGCGATTTCTTCGCGACGCATTTTCAAGACGAACTCTCTGGGTGAATAACCACGCATACTCAATCGTTGCGACAGATTCAGCAGAAAGGCCGCCAGGCGCTCATTGGCGTTCATGTTGCCCAGCAGCATCAGCATGTCGTGATCGCGTACGATTTCTCGACTAAGTATCTTGTTCAGATTGTGCTGCAGTGATGGCAGCTCCCGGGCGAGTCTCTCCAGTTGAGCGAAGGGGATAGGGCAGACTTCGCTGTCCTCCAACGCAAACGCATTGCAGGAATGCACGTCTGTGCTGATGGCATCCAGGCCGAGTGTTTCCCCGGGCATCTGGAATCCGGTGACTTGCTCACGTCCATCGATCGAAAGAGCGTTGGTCTTGAATGAACCTATACGCACCGCATACAGCGAACGCAAAGGATCGCCTGTGCGGTATAGAGCGGCGCCTTTTTTGACCTTGAAGCGCTGGGCGATAAGCTTGTCCAATCGCTCGGCTTCCTCGTTAGTCAACCCAAGTGGTAGGCAGAGCTCCAGTACGGTGCATTTGGAGCATGACACGGTAAGACGATTAATTAGATACAACTGGTTGACTGACATATTAGGCCGCCTTCCGGTTGGGGGGATGTTGCTAAATCAGCCTCCTCAGTGTCAGGCGACCAACGCCACGTAAACGATGATTCGCGAATATCAATTCGATTGTATTGTAATTCGCCAGCCTGGTTAATGCGGCTTATTGTTCTGGGTTAAATGCTCCACTGGTCTTATAAATATTTAACATAAGAAAGACGAAAGTTGGATACTTCGAAGGAGTTCGGAGTTCGGAGTTTGAGCTTGTTGAAGTCATACTATACGTCTAATCATCTAAGTCACATACAAAAAACGATGCAGCAAAGTTAAATTTGTACAAGTCACGTAGAAGTTTGCTCGCGGATGCGCACCCCGGTCAGCTGGAATTCCGTGTGGCGTTTTCGCGGTTTTGCCTGCAACCACCGTCCGATTTTGGCTGATGGCTGCCTATCGAAATGGCGTGTACCCGCACGTTCTGGCCCATGGCGCCGCTGACAAAACTGCCCTCCAGTAAGATAAACAGCCCCTCAGCAACTACGTCAGGGTCACTTATACCGGCGCTCACGGCCAAGGCAGTAAGATTGTCGCGTATCCCTTGCTTATGCTTGCTCACTGCTAAATGCACAGGGTGGCTAAACTGGGGGAATTCGGCCGCACTGTTGACGAACAGGCACCCGCGCCCGCTATCTGCTGAAAATGCGCTGCCGGCAGGTCGTCCAACACTCATCGATGTCAAAACACGTTGTGTGGGCTATCGTCTGACCATGATGACCAATCTATGTGAATTTATTGTCACACCGCACACATAGGCTTCGTCCAGGCCCCAAACTCCCGCCTGTTTTTTAAGAGGCTGGCCAAGGGACTACGCACTCTGCGCACTGGAAAATCAGGATGATGTTGACTACGCGGCGCAGCTCCTTGATTGGATTCATTATTTTGGCCGTTGGCCTGGTTGGGTTTTCGGCCTTGTTACTCCTGAAGTCCGAGACTCAACGCAGAGAAACGCGTTTCTCTGAATACGTGCAGAATATTTCCGGCATTGTGCACAATCGGCTTGATACCAATGAAGCCGTGTTGGCGGGTTTTTCAGCGTTTCTACAGGCCGTCGATCAGAGCGATACGGATGCTGCAGCCCGTTATGCGGCAGCCGTTTTATCAGCTTATCCACATATTTACATGCTCGAGGCGGCGAGGGCAGTACCTCTTGCTGAGCAGGCTGCCTTTGAAAATCTGCTGCGCCGCACCTGGCGGCCAGACTTTGAACTCAAGGATTTTCCGAGCCTCACTCAACAATCTGCCCAACACCAGGCCTATCTCACCGAGACTTGGCCTGTGCTATTCATGTACCCGTTACTCCCGGAATCCAGTTCGATCTATGGCGTCAGGCTGGAAACCGTCGCCTATCTTTCCTATGCGCTGGCTCGAACCCAAAATAATCAGAAGCCCGTCGTATCACCTGTTTTCTCAATGTATGAGGGTGGCAACGCTTACATTTTGATGCAGTCAGTCATTCGGCCTGAACAGGCACGAGAGAACACCCGCCCCAATTTTTTTGGAAGCACAATGGTGTCTTTGCTATTGATCAAGACGGGCTCGCTATTGGAGGCAGTGAATAATGCGAACGTGGATCCCCTCGTACACATCAGCGCTGTCCTGAAAACCGCTGCAGGGACTGAAAGTAACGTGTTTTCAACGCAGGCCGCGCAAGCCGGTTTCCTGGATCGCTTATTCTTGCCATTACTGACTGACCGGGTTGAGATCAAGAGTGTTTCACAACCGATGACCTTATCGTTTGAGCGTCAGTTGCGCTTAGGCGACGTTTTGACTGGAGAAACGTTGATCATCCTTGCGGTTCTGGCAGGAGCGCTTGTGCTGATGCCGGTGGTACTGATTCGGCATTTCAAGGCGATAGAAAGAGCGGAGCTCGAACACGAACGTTCGGCCTATCTCGCAAGCCATGATGTGCTCACCCAGCTACCTAATCGCTACCTCTTTGCCGATCGTTTTGATCAGGCCTTATCCGATTGGAAAGAGAATGGTGTTTCGTTTGCCGTGATGTTGATCGACCTGGATCACTTCAAGAAAATCAATGACAAATACGGCCATGAGGTCGGCGATCAGGTTCTCTGGGCGGTCGCCAATCGCATGCTTCAGGCCACTCGTTCGTGTGACACCGTCGCACGCTACGGCGGGGATGAATTTGTCGTGTTGATCACGAATATCACCCAGAAAGAATGTGCTGAAATCAGAGCTGAGCGAATGCTGGCAGCTATCTCCCAGTCGGTCGAAACGACGGTGGGAGAGCTTACACTCTCGTGCAGTATCGGAGTTTCGCTATGTCCTATTCATGGCCAGAGTCTCGATACGTTGCTCAAGGCTGCGGATCAGGCCATGTATGGCGTCAAGGAACTGGGTCGAAAGGGCGTGGCGATAACTGAAACGCGTTAGATAGCGAGAGCGCTTCCAGTGCACTGCAGGCCTGGGATTTTCCCGCCGGATTATTTCGCCTGGCGTAAACCAAGATGAGCACCGAGGCGCTCACCTCACGGCAAAAAACCTCCCTTAATGGGCTAGAAGAATCTTGTTTTCCTTGGGCTCGAGCGATTGTTGACAGGCTCGATACTGACCGGGCGTCATGCCGAACCAACGCAGGCAAGCCTTGTGAAAACTGCTGTGATCGTGGAAGCCGAGCAGGTAGGTCACGTGCTGCATATTGAAATGGGAATGGCGCAAGTAGAAGTCGGCCAACTGCTGACGCATGTGGTTCAGGATATTCGTGAACTGCGTGCCTGCCTTCTCCAGTGCCCGTTGCAACGTTCGTTTGCTGATGCTCAGCGCGGCCGCAATCGATTCCATATTACATTGGCGCTGTGTTTGCGCTTGGCTTAGGCGTTCGGCAATCAGCGCACGAATCCTGCACACCACCGTGGAGTCATTTAGCAGGTCAAGCTGACCGTTGGCATAGCTTTCATGGAGCTTGGCCAATGATTCGTTGCCCATGCGCAGCGGACGCAGTAGCTCCTCTCCGTCGAACAGGATGCTGTCATTGGCTGCCCCGAAACGTAGCTCGCAGCCAAACAGCTGCTTATGCTCATGGATGTCTTTAGGTTGGGGATAGCTGAATTCCACACTCAGCGGTCTCAGCGATTTGCTATCACTCAGCCAGCGGTAGACACCTAGCAGGGCTCCGAGGTTGGCATCGGTGTACTGGCGGGGTTTGATCGAGCCGCGTTGATGGTGATCGAACGTGGCCAGGCGGTAATCCTGTTGTTCCTGGACAAACAACATGGTGAAACCTGTGCCGATCAATGGGCTGAAATGAGCCAATCGTTCGAATGCACTTTTCAGGTTGGAACTGGACATCATGGTATAGCCAACGATCTGAAACATGCCGGGATGGAAGTGCTCGGCCAATTTCAGACCGATGTCTGGATCGCCGGACGCCTGAGCCGCCAGATCCAACAGACGGTAGATAGTGCTTCGTTCGCAGAAGGATCCCGGTAGAGCTGCGAGCTTCCCATCAAGCCCAGACTCCTGGCACAGAAGGTCGACATCCAATCCTTGCGCCGACAGCATTTTCATCAGCACGCAGGCATAGCCTGCACTCATTTTATACATAACGATTCATCTCCCTGTTGAATCAGACATCCATGACTATTAAAGGCGTCCTTAATTTATCGGAAATGCTGGGTGTGCCGGGGAAGCTGGTGTTTCGTCATCAGCGATCGCAGGTGCTCGATGGCATCATCATATTTAAGATCGGCATGCCGTCGTTTTTCCTGGTACTGGCTGAAAGCGATCGTGTCCAGGTAGGGCCGATCAAGAATATCAAGCGCGGCGCAGCGCAAGCTTTGAGCTTCGCTGAAAAGCTGGTTGTTACGTTCAAGAGCCTGGTTGAGACAGGCTAGGGGTCGATGAGACTTTCGTGTGTCGTTCATTGCAAAACCCTTTTGATCGATCTGTTTTTATTTTTTTAGCTCAACCTGCTATGTCGCGTTCGCAGGCCAGCTCGGGTTAGTAACGTCACCGCATAATTACTTCAAGGCGATGCCATCCGGCAATTCTTCCCATGGCGATGTCCTTGGGCTGATCGGCTCCAACAAGACCCCAGATGGCAGAGATTCGTTAGCTCAGTGCACCGGTAGCTTCGCTCTTTGCAAGAGCACTGCGACAGGGCCTCATGTTCTTCCATCATCAATCGTAGCTGAAAATACGCTGCTGGCAGGCCGTCAAACGCACTCGTGGGTGATCGTCCTGACGATGATGACCCATCTATGTGAATTTTTTGTGTAACGACGAAGTGGGCAAGCGATGCTGCTCAGTGAATCACACCTCATAGGGATATGAATCAGATATGAGGCAGACGGCCAACTAAGCTGAGCAGGCCATTACCAAGCTCCACTGCGAGCGAAATCAGATGAGTTCAATGACGTCCCGATCTGTCCTGCTGGGCCTCTAGCTCCGCGCTTAGCATTTGAGTCCGGGTATGTTCGTGCTTCTGGACAAGGGAGAGATACTCGTCGACGTCTTCCTGCGTCCGATGCTCCTGCCCCAAGAGCGACTCGCTCAAACAGTTGAATCGCATAGATTCCTCGAGCGTCAGGCCAGCAAAGACTTCGTTGCCCTGTTGGTCTTCACTGAGGGCTCGTATTTTCCTGAGGTACGCGCGCTGCATGTCCGTGAGCACAAGCATTTGGATCTCCTGTCAATTGCCACTGCGGAGCTGTGCCGCAATGCGCAGAGTTGATCACCCGATCATTTTGAGGGCCTTTTGTATGGGGTCAGCCGCGCTTGAAAGTTCCACCCAGATTTCACCCGTGAAGAGGCACCTATCCGAACGGGATTTGCTTCGGCGAATGGCTTGTTTCTATCTGCCTCTGTCGGGCATCCACGCACAATCGTAGACAACTATTGGAAACTTCACTGAACGTAGGGGGGGAGGTGATGCGCAGGTACTAGATAGAAAAACGACGCATCTACCTTTTTAAGATGCTGCCTGCCTTTGAAGGGCGCTCGTGCTTCTCATTGGAAACCACGGAAGATTGCTTGCTGTGGTGGCCAATAGCCGCTAATAGTGATGGAGGCTTGGAGAGGGCGTCTCATTGATTGCGAGATTTGTTGTTGTTCCTGCGATCCCAACAGAAACTGGCTGGATGCGTAACGGGTCGCGTTACTACTGCCAGACAGCACCTATAGGCTTCAACCTCTATGACAATGACGGAAAGCTTCGGCTTAAGCCAACCTATCAGACCCGAGAGGAAGCTCAGCGTGAGTGCCAGCGGGTTAACCTGGAGCGGTTACAAAGCGTCCTGTCAGAGTGAGGATCCATTCCGATCCTCTAGACGTTGACCAATGCCAGGCGGTTACTCGACGTTAGGCATTCTGGCCCCCAGCAGATCAGCGGGGTCAAGCGGTGCCGTAACGTACGCTCCTCTCCCGTGGATGCTCGGCGTTCAATAGCGAGCAAACCGCCTCTGCATCAGCCCTGACTTCGAATACGCCATGCTTGCTAGCCGAGCCTCCTTCCACGAGATCTACGACCCTGTATTGCTTACTGCCATCGTCCAGTCTGGTGGTCTTGATGACCTTGAATCGTGGCTGCATGGAGGCGTTCCCTGCTAAAGAATGGTGCTCTACAAGTACCGGCATGACTCCATGATTTCAACCGCTGTGCAGGACTGAGCTGAGACAATTTATGACAGCGCATGATGCTTTGCCCTTGGGAGGGACGGTGCCTCATATACGTTCGTACGGATCAAGGCGGCTCGTCTTGATTTCTTTAAGTGCTAGATATGTTTCTTTGTCAAAGCCCAATATTCCTCGATTACAGATGCTTTGAAAGCCGTTACCGGCGCATATTTTTCCAGTGCATAGGCCACGAACGCTTTGGCGATGTGCATGAGATGAGGATTTAGGTGAAGCGCGGCCCAATCGATTTTCATAGCCTTTCCACCGTCGTACCACGTCCAGACGCTCAATCGGGTATCGACGTATCGTGGCTGGTCATTAGTTCGAGTTCGAATAGCAACCTGAGCCGGGCCCTCGAATACGTAAGCCGGTGAAGAGGAGGAGGGTGAAGCCTGTTCTTGATCGGCTGATTTGGTCACGATGAACCTCCTTAACTGTCAAGTCGGCTCCAGGCTGCCGAGGCGCGCTCGGCGTTATGGCGGTTGGCTGACTCGGCTAGATAACGACTTGCATAACGGCGTGGCATCGCCGAAGTATCAGACCAGCCGCAGACTCGTCGGAGTTCGTCCGTGGCGCGCTCGAGGTCATGTCCACGCTTCTCGACCAGGTAAGCCAAAAACCGGTCGGCAAAGGTGTGGCGAAAGTCATACGCGGAAAGTGTAGGCAACAAACCCGGGTGAGCCAGTTCAATGGTCAGAAACAGCCGATCAAGGACGTTAGACAATGCGCGAATCGACAGCGGGCGGCCTCGGTCAGAGATGAACAGATAGCGGTACAGCAATTTCATCGGTTTGCCGTCACGCAGAGGGCGCCGTTCGCCCTGGATATAGTGCTCGTAGACCTCATACAACTGTGCGGAGATACCTACTGTCCGTCCGTGGGTTTTCAGCGCAGGCTCTTCAGCGCGCGGGTCACCTGGATCATGTTCGCGATCATTGATGCTGACATAGGCATGCTGAGATCCCTGATTGATATCCGTGGTGTAGAGCTTCAGAAGCTCTCCGCGACGGATACCGGTCTCCAGCAGCAATTCAATCATTAGCCAATTGCGTAACTGCAATCGTTCCGGAAACGGATTCTCCGCAGCGCCCGGGCGAATCAGTGTGCGAATGATCGTATCTGTCAGACTGCGGTAACGAGCGTGGTCGGGACGTACATTGATGATATGACGCTCAAAGCGTCGTTAAAATGACGTCGGCGACATCTGCAAATACCCCCTCGATGTTAGCCAGGTTGGTTGAGTGTTGACGATCGCGCGGGGATCGCGCGCAGGTGCGCTGCGGCAGTGTCGTATGCGAGGTGTCTGAGTTTGAGTTGTTCGTAGATGAACGGAACGAGTATGGGCAACGTCTCAGCTGCACACGCAGACCTGAAGAGAAACGGCTCTGAATCAGTTTCATCGGCAGCCACATCATTGATTGACTTGCCATGAACTCGAAGGACATGGCCCGTTGAGAGAGTGGACGTCAGAAACGGATTTGTTGATTCAGTGGCTTAGGCAGCTTATGAGCGTCTATGACTAGTACATGATTTAACATAATATACATTACACGTAATGCTGTATTTCAGGATCAGCCCGGTTGCACGCACATTTCGAGGAGATGATTCACCCTCAACCCTCAACCCTCAACCCTCAACCCTCAACCTTCAACCTTCAATCACTCAATCACGTGCCAGCTTCTCGAACACCATCAAATGCTCCGGAAACTGTTCGCCAAGCTTGCGCCGACTACCCATCTCCATATCCGCATAATCAAACCCTGGTGAAACCGCTTCACTGATCAATCCGTATCCCGTCGGCCCATCCAGCAGCTGCGAAGCTTTCCAGATTCCGCCAGGCACGTGCAGCTGCAGACATTCGCCTGCGATAATGTCGCTGCCCATCACCACAGTTTTCAACGTGCCGTCCGGATAGATCAGGCTGTACTGAATCGCGTCGCCCAGATGGTAGAAATGCACGATGTCGGACCGGTTCAGATGAAAGTGTCCGATCGGCGCATCGCGGGTCAGCAGATAATAGATGGAGCTCATCAAATAACGTTGACCGGCAGCAGTCTCGAGTATCGAATGATCGGTCTGGAAGGTTCTGCGGTAGAATCCACCTTCCATGTGGAGCTCCAGGTTGAGTGCGGCGACCACGGCTTGAGCGTTGGGGTTTTGGTTGTCGCGTCTGTTTTGCGCCATGGGACAAGCCGCCTCTCAGTGATCAGAAATATAACCAGTAATTATAATTAAACTAAACATCTATTTAGTTGAGTTATATATCCACCCATTTATTCCCCTGTACCAGATTCAACTCCCCTACCCAATCCGAGCACTCGTTTCACGTTGAATGTAGTGCATCGACTGACTGATCCAGGCCCCGGAACTTCTACTTACGCATACGCGCACTACTCACCGCGGCGCGCGCCATCTGCAATTCTTCGCCTTGCAACCACTGGGCGTAATAGTCTTTCAGCTCCTCCTCCCAGCCAATCACTTCATCCAGCAAGTGCTCGGCGTGTTCGCGGGTCAGCGCAAAGTGGCTGTGATGACTGAGCATATTGCCCCGGCTGATTTGATTGCCATCCCGGCCCACTGCCATGGCCAGGGTCTGGGCCGGACCTTCATCGACAATCGGCAGCACGTCGTACATCGGCGACAGGCGCCACTGCCCTGCGAGCCAGATGATCGAGTGGTTGCGCGGGTGGTCGTCGCTGTTGCCCGCCAAGGCGTTGTAGCACATGCGTTTGAACAGCTCTTGCAGGTCCACGTCCGGCACTCCGCGCCGGCGCATCTCATCGGCGACCGCCGCGTAGCGCCAGTCACGGTGGTATTGCTCGTTCCATTCCGCATCGAGCAAGGTCAGTGCGCTGAGCATCGGGATGCGCCTGGCGCCTTCGGCCAAGGGTGTGCGGTCGAAGCGTTCGATCAATAACGTCGAGGGCGTTTCGGCATGCAAGGCGGTCTTGGCCACGTTCATCCCCTTGGAGGCGGCGAAGGTCATGCAGGCATATTCGATGGCCGGGAAATCATACTGGTCGAATCGGTCTCGGGGCTTGGCCAGAATCAGCATCCCGTGGTCCTGCAATGTTCGCTTTGGTCGCGCACCGCCTAGCGAAGAGCGTTGCTGGCGGATGTTCAGCATCGCGACAGACTGTTCATCCAGTTGGCCGTCATAGACCGCTTCGCAGGCTTCGATGAATTTGGCCAAACCTTTTAAAGTCGGGACCGAACTGTCTCCCAGGCCATGGGCAGGAGCAGTGGCAGTCCCTGCCATGAGATTGCCGACGCGGTCGTTGTTCGGCGACTTGAGCAAGAATTCGATGGGTGCCAGCACCTGGCCGAAGGCGCGTTGGAGCAGGCGCTCTCCCCAACCGTCCGGCATGGCGTCGTTGATAAAGCCCGGTATGCCTCGGTTCTTGGCAATGCCGGTATAGGCTTCTGCGCGTAACGGATAGTTGATCGGGTCGGGCACCCAGTTGCCACGCTCTACATAGTCAGGCGCATAAATGAATTCGCCGAACCGCCCCTGCAAGGTCAGTCTGCCAAGGGTCAGGATCTCTCCGCTGTCCGGGTGCTCCATGTAGATATAGGCACGGGACATCAGAAGTCCTCCGCTTTGGATTTGCGCAACCGCACCCGTTTGGAGGCAATGCTCTGGTGCGCGTCCTCATCAGTGACATACCGGGTGATCTGCGAGGTGGTTTCGATCCCGTCCAATGAGGCGAAAATCGACTCGTTGAGCCCAAGGCGCCACAGGACCAGCATAAAAGATCGCAGGTCGACGGATTCCGAGCCGTTCTCGATTTTGCGCAGCGTGTGCTCGGAGATGCCGAGCGTCGACTTGAAATCCGCTTGGCGCATGCCCGACGTCAAGCGCCTGGCTTTGACCAGAAGCCCGATTTTGCTGAGGGTGTCGGCACAGGCAACCGGGAAAAAGTCTTTCATAATACGCACCATGATGAGCGTTATCCTTCATAAGGTTCACCATAGCACGTATTAAGTTTGAGTCTTAGGTTTTAATAGCGACCGCGGTGAGTATTATTCTGGAAAAGGCTCACCTGGGTGAGCTTTATTTTAGCGGCAGCTTCGCTTGAGCGTCTCACTCGGCAACTCTTGAAACAACGCCCGATAGCTGCTGGAAAACCTGCCCAGATGCCAGAACGACCACTGCATCGCTACTTCGGCCACCGTGGTCTCCATGGGCGAGCGCTTGAGCAGTTCACGGTGTGCGCTGTTGAGCCGGCGCAAGCGTAGCCAATGGGTGGGCGTCATGCCGGTGTAGGCCTTGAACGCCTGTTGCAACTGACGCAGGGAAACCCCGGCCACCTGGGAAAGCTCCAGCAGGTTGAGGGTTTCTTCGGGAACGTCGGCGGCCCATTCACCGATACGCTTCATGACTGCGCGTTCTTCGGCGCGGCGCCGCAGGCCTCCGCGATCGAGGCAGACGCAGGCGTTGTCGAGGATGTACAGGCAGTCCTCCAGCAACTGCTGGGTCAATGCCTCCTTGCTCGGCGGATCGAGTGTCTGTGTCAGCCGGGTCAGGGTCCCGCTCAGCCAGCGGCTGAACAGCGCGTTCTGCCCCGAGTTCAGCGGCGCCATGAACAGCCCTTCGAGCCGGGCAACATTCAGGCCGTGACGCTGAACGAACGCCGGGCCGAACACCACGGCGATTTCCTGGTAGTTCTCCGGGGTGATCCAGATGTTGCGGCTCTCTTCATTCAACACATACAGCGCGTTGTCGCTGCGATCGAAACAGAATGCCAGCGAGCCCTCGGGCGCACTGAAATTCTGCTCGACCCGGGTGTTCATGTGTTCCTCGTAGATCTCCACGCCTTGCAGGTCCAGGTAGCGCACGCGCCCGGCGAAATGCCCCGGGGACATCTGCTGGTAGTGCTGGACCCAACCGGGTGTGGCGCGGATCTGTTCGGCCACGTCGGCGGTGTTGAAGGCTTGGACTTGTAACGGATTGCACGCTGTCATCGGTGACCTTACGCACTCGTTTGGTGCGTTTTGGTGCTGCTGAAAGTGGATAGATGGAACCGCAAGGCTCGCCCAAGATAGTCGTCAACGCGCCACAGGGGAAGTGTGTGGTGGATGAAACCACCCTCCCCGGCGTTTACAAAACCAATAACGAGGTCTTTATGAATGCCCCTTTCGATCAGCTGTTCACTTGGCTGAAAGATCACAAGATTACCGAAGTCGAGTGCGTCGTCAGCGACCTGACCGGCATTGCACGCGGCAAAATCGCACCGACCAACAAGTTCCTGCATGAGCGAGGCATGCGCCTGCCGGAAAGTGTGCTGCTGCAAACGGTAACCGGGGACTTTGTCGACGATGACATCTACTACGACCTGCTCGATCCGGCCGACATCGACATGGTGTGCAAGCCGGTTTCTGACGCGGTTTACGTGATCCCGTGGGCCATCGAGCCGACGGCGATCGTGATCCACGATACGTTCGACAAGTTCGGCAACCCCATCGAACTGTCGCCGCGCAACGTGTTGAAGAAAGTGTTGCAGCTGTACACCGACAAAGGCTGGAAGCCGATCGTCGCGCCGGAAATGGAGTTCTACCTGACCCAGCGCTGCGAAGACCCGGACTTGCCGCTCAAGGCGCCGCTGGGCCGTTCGGGGCGTGCGGAAAGTGGCCGGCAGTCGTTTTCCATCGACGCCGCCAACGAATTCGATCCGCTGTTCGAAGACGTCTACGACTGGTGCGAACTGCAGGGCCTGGACCTCGACACCTTGATCCACGAAGACGGCCCGGCGCAGATGGAAATCAACTTCCGTCATGGCGACGCACTGGATCTGGCGGATCAGATCACCGTGTTCAAACGCACAATGCGTGAGGCAGCGCTCAAGCACAATGTAGCGGCGACCTTCATGGCCAAGCCGATCGGCGACGAGCCCGGCAGCGCCATGCACATCCACCAGAGCGTGGTCGATATCGCCAGCGGGCAACCGATCTTTGCCAATGCCGACGGCAGCATGAGCGAGCTGTTCCTGCGCCATATCGGCGGTCTGCAGAAGTACATCCCTAAAGTGCTGCCGATGTTCGCGCCCAACGTGAACTCCTTCCGCCGGTTCCTGCCGGACACTTCGGCCCCGGTCAACGTCGAATGGGGCGAAGAAAACCGCACCGTCGGCCTGCGCGTACCGACCTCCACGCCGGATTCGATGCGGGTGGAGAACCGCTTGCCGGGCGCCGATGCCAACCCTTATCTGGCGATTGCGGCGAGTTTGTTGTGCGGGTACCTCGGCATGGTCGAAGGCATTGAACCCAGCGCTGCGGTCCAGGGCCGTGCCTACGAACGGCGCAATCTGCGCCTGCCGATCACCATCGAAGACGCCCTGACGCAGATGGAGGAATGCGCAACCATCGGGCGCTACCTGGGCAGCAAGTTTGTACGTGGGTATGTCGCGGTCAAGCGCGCCGAGCACGAGAACTTCAAGCGGGTGATCAGTTCCTGGGAACGGGAATTTCTGATGCTCAGCGTCTGAGACCTCGCTCCCTGGAACCATACCCCTCCCTGTGGGAGCGGGCTTGCTCGCGAAGGGGGCGTAACGTTCAACATCATCGTTGACGGTTATACCGCTTTCGCGAGCAAGCCCGCTCCCACAGGGGAATGCCAACGCCTGAAAAATCCAATAACTCCAAGAGGTGTCGATATATGCGTCTATTGAAATCCGTGGTCCCGGTCGCGCTGGCGATGATGTTCAGCGCGGTGGCTCATGCCCAGCCCAGCGTCAGCGTCTACAACTGGACCGATTACATCGGCGAGACCACCCTCGCCGACTTCCAGGCCAACACCGGGATCAAGGTGATCTACGACGTATTCGATTCCAACGAAACCCTGGAGGGCAAACTGCTCGCCGGTCGCACCGGGTATGACGTGGTGGTGCCGTCCAACCACTTCCTCGCCCGCCAGGTGAAGGCCGGTGCCTTCCTCAAGCTGGATCGCTCGCAGTTGCCCAACTTCAAGAATCTCGACCCGAAACTGTTGACGTTGCTGGAGCAGAACGACCCGGGCAACGAGCATTCGGTGCCCTATCTGTGGGGCACCAACGGGATCGGCTACAACGTCGACAAGGTCAAGCAGGTGCTGGGCATTGACCGTATCGACTCCTGGGCGGTGTTTTTCGAACCGGAAAACCTGAAGAAGCTCAGCCAGTGCGGCGTGTCGATGATGGACTCGGCGGATGAAGTATTCCCCGCGGTCCTCAATTACATGGGCATGGACCCACGTAGCGAAAAGCCTGAGGATTACAAAAAGGCTGAAGCCAAGCTGCTGACCATTCGCCCTTACATCACCTATTTCCATTCCTCCAAGTACGTGTCGGACCTGGCCAACGGCGATATTTGCGTGGCCTTCGGTTACTCGGGCGACGTGTTCCAGGCCGCCAACCGGGCCAAGGAAGCCAAGAACGGCGTGAACATCGCTTACGCGATCCCCAAGGAGGGCAGCAACCTGTGGTTCGACTTGCTGGCGATTCCGGCCGATGCCGGCAACCAGAAAGAAGCCCATGCGTTCATCAACAACCTGCTCGACCCAAAAGTGATCGCCAACGTCAGCGCTTCGGTCGGTTACGCCAACCCGAACCCGGCTTCCCAGCCGTACATGGACGCCGAACTGGTGAATAATCCAGAGGTGTATCCGCCTCAGGCCGTCCTCGACAAGCTCTACATCTCGACCACCCCGCCCCAGCCGATCATGCGCCTGATGACCCGCTCCTGGAGCAAAGTGAAGTCCAGCCAATGAACAACCAACACGCGCAGTCCTATTACGCGGCGACCGCGAACAGCCTGGCGCCCTACCCCACGCTGGACCAGGATCTGGTCGCCGATGTGTGCGTGATCGGCGGCGGGTTCACCGGGGTCAACACGGCCATCGAACTGGCGCAGCGCGGGCTCTCGGTGATTGTGCTGGAAGCCCGGCGGATCGGCTGGGGCGCCAGCGGGCGCAACGGCGGTCAGTTGATCCGCGGGGTCGGCCATGACGTCAGCGGGTTTGCCCGGCATGTCGGTGCAGAAGGCGTGCGTTACCTCGAGCGCGCCGGGATCGAGTCGGTGGAACTGGTGGGTAACCGCATCCGCGAACACAAGATTGACTGCGACTTGCGCTGGGGCTTCTGTGAACTGGCCAATACCAAGGCGCAGTTCGCCGCGTTCAAGGCAGAGCAACAAAGCCTGGCAGAGTCGGGATACGCCCATCAGACCCGCCTCGTGGGGCCGGAGCAGATCCGTCAGCAAGTGGTGGACTCCGGGGTGTACGCCGGCGGTCTGGTGGACATGGGCTCGGGGCACTTGCACCCGCTCAACCTGGTCCTCGGTGAAGCGCGACTGGCGCACAGCCTCGGCGTGCAGATCTTCGAGCAAAGCCCGGTGCTGGCGTTGATTCATGGCAGCACCGTGCAGGTGCGCTGTGCCGCTGGCACGGTACGCGCCGGCACGCTGGTGCTGGCGTGCAATGCGCACCTGGAAGAGCTGGAACCGAAACTCAGTGGCAAAGTGCTGCCGGCGGGCAGCTACATCATCGCCACCGAGCCTTTGGCTCCCGAGGTTGCAGCGCGGTTGATCCCGCAGAACCTGGCGCTGTGCGACCAGAAAGTCGGCCTGGATTATTACCGGCTCTCGGCGGACCGACGCCTGCTGTTTGGTGGGGCCTGCCATTATTCCGGGCGCGATCCGGTAGACATCGCGGCCTATATGCGTCCACAAATGCTCAAGGTGTTCCCGCAACTGTCGGACGTGCGCATCGACTATCAATGGGGCGGCAAGATTGGCATCACCGCCAACCGCTTCCCCCAGGTCGGGCGTTTGCGCCAGCATCCGAACGTGTTTTACGCCCAGGGTTACTCGGGCCATGGCCTGAACGTGACCCACTGGTGCGCCAGGCTGTTGGCCGAAGCGATCCATGCCGGACACAGCCAGGGGTTCGACGTGTTCAGCGCGGTGCCGCACATGACCTTCCCTGGCGGGCCGATGCTGCGCTCGCCGCTGCTGGCCCTCGGGATGTTCTGGTATCGCCTGCGCGAATTGCTTGGCTGACATTCGAATGAACACCGCATTCCTCCTGTAGGAGCCGGCTTGCTGGCGAAGGCGTTTTCAAGGGCGGTGCAGGGCCCCAGGCCGCCTTCGCTGGCAAGCCGGCTCCTACAGGGATTATCGGCGGCTTGATTATCTTCGTTACGGCATCACGCCCCCAACGCCTCGTTCAACCTTTCGATTTGCTCAATCGCAAGGCACTTCTATATTGAGGGGGTGCTCTGAATTTCCTGTCTCCTGGCGAGTGCGGCCTATGGCTACGACTGACCACCTGATCATCTGCGAGCACTGCGACTGCGTGTATGAAAAAGTCACGCTCGCCAAACATCAGAAAACCCTGTGCATGCGCTGCGGCGGCGTGCTTCAGCGCTATAACGGTCTGTCGGTGGAACAGCGCCTGGCGTTGACCTTCACGGCGGCTGTCCTGTGGACGTTCGCCAATTTCTATCCGGTCATGAGCATCAGTCTCAAAGGCCTGAAAAACAGCGCGACGCTCTGGGATTCGGTGCTGGCCCTCAGCCAGGGCCCGATCACCTTCATTGCGTTGGTGGCGGCGGTTTCGATGATCATCGCGCCGGTGTTCCAGCTGTTGTTGCTGATCTGGGTCCTGAGTTACGCCCTTGCGAACCAGCGCTCGCCCGGTTTCCGGTTCTGCATGCGCTGGCTGGAAACCCTGCGGCCCTGGAGCATGCTCGAAGTCTGCCTGTTGGGGGCCATGGTCGCGGTGTTCAAACTCGCCGGACTGCTCGATGTGTTGCCCGGTATCGGTCTGTTCGCCCTGGCGGTGCTCAGCTTGATGATGATCCGCATTGCCGGACGCGATATCCGCGAACTGTGGGACATCTTATGACTACGCCACCGCTCGCCAGCGAACTCGACCTGTGCCTGTGCCACAGCTGCGGCCTGGCCTGTGACATCACCCATGACCCCCATGAATGCGAACGCTGCGGCGCCCCGCTGCACCGGCGCAAGACCGACTCGCTGACCCGGACCTGGGCGTTCCTGCTGGCGTCGCTGATATTTTATGTGCCGGCCAACCTGCTGCCGGTGATGAACACCACCATGCTCGGTTCCGGTTCCGAGAGCACCATCATGGGCGGCGTGCTGGAGTTCTGGCAGCACGGCGCCTGGGACATCGCCCTGATTATCTTCATCGCCAGCATCGCGGTGCCCGGCGTCAAGTTCGTCGCCCTGACGATGCTGCTGGTGACGGTCCAGCGCGGGAGTTCCTGGGCGCTCAAGGAACGCTCGAAGCTGTACCGATTCGTCGAACTCATCGGCTACTGGTCGATGCTCGACGTGATTGTCGTCGCCCTCGTGGCGGCGCTGGTGAAGTTCCAGGCGCTGGGCGATATCGAGCCGCGCCAGGGCATTTTGTTCTTTGGCCTGGTGGTCGTGTTCACCATGCTGTCGGCGATGAGTTTCGACCCGCGCCTGATCTGGGACAAGCAGGATAAAGCACGCAACAACCCACCCAACGAGGAGGTCATGGATGAAGTCGCAAGCCACTGACGGGCCGCAAGCCCCCGGCCCGGCCCCGGTCAAGACCCGCCGATTCAGCATCTCGCTGGTGTGGATCGTGCCGATCGTCGCCGTGCTGGTGGGGATTTCGCTGGTGGTGCACTCGGTCATGCAGGAAGGGCCGACCATCACCGTTACGTTCAAGACCGGCAGCGGCCTGACGGCCAACAAGACCGAGGTCAAATACCGCAATGTGGTGATCGGCGTGGTGTCCGACGTCGAATTGAGTGCCGATCAGAAGAGTGTCAACGCCACCGTCAAACTGTCCAAGCAGGCAGAAAGTTTCACCCGCCAGGATTCGCAGTTCTGGGTGGTGCGTCCGCGTATCGGTGCCGGTGGGGTTTCGGGTATCGACACCTTGCTGTCCGGGGACTACATCGGCGCCGATATCGGCCAGTCCAACTCCCGTGCGAAGAATTTCACGGGGCTGGAAAACCCGCCGCCCATCACCTATGGCGAACCGGGCAAGCGCTTCATGCTCAATACCCAGGACCTCGGTTCGCTGGACATCGGCTCGCCGGTCTACTACCGCAAGATTCCGGTCGGCCAGGTGGTGGCCTATGCCCTGAACGCCGACGGCAAAGGGGTGAATATCGAAGTGTTCATCCACGCGCCCAACGATGCCTACGTCACCGAGAACACCCGGTTCTGGAATGCCAGCGGGATCGACGTCAGCGTTGGCGCCAACGGCGTTGCGGTGAAGACCGAGTCGCTATCGTCCTTGCTGGTAGGCGGCATTGCCTTCCGCGCCCCGGAATACAGCCCCAACGATCAGCCGGCCAGCGAGGATAAAGCCTTCGACCTGTTCGACGACCAGCAAACCGCCCTTGCCCCGCCCCACGGCAAGGCGCAGTACCTGAGTTTGCGTTTCGACCAGGCCTTGCGTGGGCTCAAAGTCGATGCGCCAGTGGAGTTTCTCGGCGTCGAGTTCGGTAAAGTGGTGTCGATCAACCTGGATTACGATGCGAAAAAGCGCAGTTTTCCGGTCAATGTCGGCATTCTCATCTACCCGCAACGCCTCGGCACGGCCCACTCCAAAATGCTCAAGGCCTTGAATCATGATCCCAATGATGAAGCCGCCGGCGTGCGGTTGATGGGCAGCTTTATCGAGAACGGTCTGCGGGCCCAGGCCCGCAGTGGCAATCTGTTGACCGGCCAGCTGTACATCGCGCTCGATTTTTACCCCAAGGCGGAGAAGGTCGTGTTCGATCCGAGTGCCCGTCCCGTCATCATTCCAACGATTCCCGGTAGCCTCGAGCAATTACAGGAAAAACTCGAAGGAATGGTCAACAAGATCAACCAGCTGCCGATCGAGCGCATCGCCGGCAACCTCGACAGCAACCTCGTCGAACTGCGCAAAGGCCTGGTCCAATTCAATGCCAGGACCCTGCCCGGCGTGCAAACCACCCTGGCGGACGTCAGCAAAACCCTGCAATCGGCGAGTTCGACCCTGGCCGAAGATTCACCGCAACGTGAACAACTGACCCAGACCCTGGACGAACTGGGACGCATGTCGCGCTCCTTGCGCGAGCTCTCGGATTACCTGGGCCGACATCCGGAATCGCTGCTGCGCGGGCGCCCCAACAATGCCGCGCCAATGGATCTGCAAGCGCCACCGCGCAATTGAGCACAGGAGCATTACCCATGGCTTTACCGCTGAAGATCACCCTGGTCGCCGCGCTGCTGCTGCTCACCGCTTGTCGCAGTGATCCTATTCAATTTCACACCCTGGTCCCGACCCAATCGGGCAACCACTCGAAGTCCGCCATGGCGGACATCCAGATCGAAGCGATCAGCGTACCGCCCCAAGTCGATCGCCCGCAGATCGTCATCCGCCAGGGCAACAGTGGCCTGGCGATCCTGGAAAGCCAGTGGTGGGCCGCGAGCCTGGTGGATGAGTTGAGCAGCGCGTTGAAGGATCAACTGGTCAACAGCAATTCCCAACGCAAGATGTCGGTACGCCTCGATGTGCAGCGCTTCGACTCGATTCCCGGGCAGTACGGGCTGATCGACGTCAAATGGCGCCTGCGCAGTCCGGGCGAAAGCGATAGCGCGCTGGTGACGTGCCGCAGCACCTTACAGACGCCTTCAGGGCCGAGCATCGATGATTTGGTGGCGGCCCATCAGAACAACGTCAAACGGCTGGCCGCGCTGATCACCCAGGCCGCGAATGGAACACCAAGAGGTTGCCCGCCCTCCCAGTGACTTGACGATTTTTCTCATCCGGCGCAGGACATTTTCCACGCTTAAACCTGCAAATGATTCGTATTGACCTACAATAATTGACGACCGCCCCGGTCACGTCTGCGTGCACGATTCTAAAAACAGGAGCTGCCCGGCATGACCCCCCCTATCCCGTCTTTTCTTAAACTCGCCGTGCTGACGGCCGCGCTGATGAGCGCCGGCCATGGGTATGCCGCCGATGCCGACGGCATCGTGGTCTACAACGCCCAGCACGAAAGCCTGACCAAAGCCTGGATTGCAGGCTTCACCAAGGAAACCGGGATCAAGGTCACCGTGCGCAATGGTGACGACACCGAGATGGGCAATCAGATCGTGCAGGAAGGCGCGTCCTCCCCGGCGGATGTGTTCCTGACCGAGAACTCCCCGGCCATGGTACTGGTCGACAACGCCGGGCTGTTCGCGCCCGTGGCACCGGCGACCCTTGAACAAGTCGACGCGGCCTACCGTCCGGCCCACGGCAAATGGGTGGCCATTGCCGCGCGCTCCACGGTCTTCGTCTACAACCCGGGCAAACTGCCGGAAGCCGAATTGCCCAAGTCACTGATGGACCTCGCCGGTCCGGACTGGAAGGGCCGCTGGGGCGCTTCGCCGGCCGGCGCCGACTTCCAGGCGATCGTCGCCGCCGTGTTGGCACTCAAGGGTGAAGCCGCGACCCTCGAGTGGTTGAAAGGGATGAAAAGCAACTTTACCGCGTACCGGGGCAACAGTGCCGTGCTCAAGGCGGTCAATGCCGGCCAGATCGACAGCGGCGTGATCTACCACTATTACCGCTTCGGCGACCAGGCCAAGACCGGTGAAAACAGCAAGAACACCGCCCTGCACTACTTCAAGCACCAGGATCCCGGTGCCTTTGTCAGCCTGTCCGGTGGCGGCGTCCTGGCGTCCAGCACACACAAGGATCAGGCTCAGGCCTTCCTCAAGTGGGTGACCGGCACAGACGGCCAGGCCATCCTCAAGACCGGCAATTCGTTCGAATACGCGGTGGGCAAAAACGCCGAATCCAACCCTAAACTGGTGCCTTTGCAGCAGCTTGACGCGCCGAAAGTCGACGCTTCAACACTCGACAGTAAAAAAGCCGTGGAGCTGATGACTCAGGCCGGACTGCTTTAATTGATGCCTGAAACACTACCGGCGGCTGTCGCAGAGGCGATCCCGCCCCATTTACACCGACGCTCCCGTGGTCTTTTTGCGGGACTCGGCGGTGCGTGGGTGATCGGCTTGTCGGTGCTGGTGTCGCTGCTGGCCCTGCTGCCGATCGCTTTTGTCATCGGAGTGTCCTTCGAGACTGGCTGGTCGAGCCTGGTGCCGCTGATCTTCCGGCCACGGGTCGGCGAGTTATTGATCAACACCCTGTTGCTGGTGGTGATCACGATTCCCTTGTGTGTAATGCTCGGCGTGGCCCTGGCCTGGCTCACCGAGCGTACCGATCTGCCGGGGCGGCGCTGCTGGTCGTTGTTGGCCACGGCGCCGCTGGCAGTCCCCGCCTTCGTCCACAGCTATGCCTGGGTCAGCCTGGTGCCACCGATTCACGGCCTGTTTGCCGCCGTTCTGGTGTCGGTGATCGCCTACTTCCCGTTCCTGTACCTGCCCATTGCGGCCTCCCTGCGGCGGATCGACCCGACCATCGAAGATGTCGCAGAGTCTCTGGGGCTCAAGCCCTGGGCGGTATTTTTCCGGGTGGTGCTGCCGCAATTGCGCCTGGCCATCTGCGGCGGCGCCTTGCTGGTGGGGCTGCACCTGCTGGCCGAATATGGCCTGTACGCGATGATCCGCTTCGACACCTTTACCACGGCGATCTTCGATCAGTTCAAGTCAACCTTCAACGGGCCCGCCGCCCATATGCTGGCCGGGGTGCTCGCCTTGTGTTGCCTGGCGATGCTGACCGTCGAATCGGCCGCGCGTGGCCACGCACGCTATGCCCGCGTCGGGTCGGGCAGCCCCCGCGAACAGCGGATCGTGCGCCTGTCTGCCGGGCCAACCGTACTGGCGCTGACCTTGCAGATCGTGACCTGCGCCCTGGCGCTGGGGGTGCCGTTGATCACCTTGGGCAAGTGGCTGATCGCTGGCGGCACGCAAGTCTGGCAATTGTCCGAGCTGCTGCCGGCGCTGCAACAGACCGTGCTCCTGGGCATCAGCGGCGCGCTATTGACCACTTTGGCGGCCATCCCGATTGCCTGGCTGTCGATTCGCTCGCCGGGCCGGCTGCAGCGCGTGCTGGAAAGCTGCAACTACATCACCAGCTCGTTGCCGGGGATTGTCGTGGCCCTGGCGCTGGTGACCCTCACGATTCAATTCGCCCGGCCGATTTACCAGACCACCATCACGGTGCTGCTGGCTTATCTGCTGATGTTCTTGCCCCGGGCGCTGGTGAGTTTGCGTGCCGGTATTGCCCAGGCACCGATCGAGTTGGAAAACATGGCCCGCAGCCTCGGTCGCTCGCCCGCCCGGGCGCTGTGGCTGATCACCTTGCGCCTGGCCGCACCGGGCGTTGCCGCGGGGGCCGCGCTGGTGTTCCTGGCGATTACCAATGAACTGACGGCCACCCTGCTGCTTGCGCCGAACGGTACGCGCACCCTGGCGACCGGGTTCTGGGCGTTGACCAGCGAAATCGATTATGCCGCCGCGGCGCCCTATGCCCTGCTGATGATCGTGCTGTCATTGCCGCTGACCGGCATTCTTTATCATCAATCCAAGCGAACGGCGGGCCGATGAACGCTCTCGATCTGCACTCGATCTGCAAATCCTATGGTGCCCAGACGGCCCTGGAAAACGTCAGCCTGTCGGTGCCCGCGGGCAGCCGCACAGTGATTGTCGGCCCTTCGGGCTCGGGCAAGACCACCTTGCTGCGCATGATCGCCGGCTTCGAATTCCCCGATTCGGGCCGCCTTCTGCTCAATGGCCGCACGCTGGTCGACAGCACCCATGAGGTGCCCGCCCACCAACGATTGATCGGCTATGTGCCTCAGGATGGTGCCCTGTTCCCGCACATGACCGTCGCCGCCAACATCGGCTTCGGGCTGTCGACCCGGGGCCTGGAAAAACAGGCGCGTATCGCCGAACTGATGGACAGCGTGGCGCTCGACGCCAGCATGGCCAAACGTTGGCCCCACGAGCTTTCCGGCGGCCAGCAGCAACGGGTGGCACTGGCGCGCGCCCTGGCCCAGCAGCCGCGGCTGATGCTGCTGGACGAACCGTTTTCGGCACTGGACACCGGCTTGCGCGCCGCCATGCGCAAATTGGTCGCGCGGCTGCTGGCCGATGCGGGCGTCACCACCATTCTGGTCACCCATGACCAGAGTGAAGCGTTGTCGTTTGCCGATCAGCTGGCGGTGATGCGTCAGGGCCGACTGGTGCAGTCGGGCCATCCGCTGGACCTGTACCGCTATCCCGACGATGAACAGACCGCCCTGTTTCTCGGCGATGCGGTGGTCATGCCGGCACGGATCGAAGCGGGCTGGGCCCATTGCGACCTGGGGCGGATTCCGGTCAACAATCACCGCAACAACCAATGCGCGCAGATCATGTTGCGGCCCGAGCAATTGCACCTGGTCAGCATCCAGACCCATTCGAAAGAGGCCCTCGGCTGCCGTGCCGTGGTGACCGAGCGCGATTTCAGCGGCAATACCTGCACCTTGACCGTGGAGTTGCAGTCGCACAAAAGCGCGCAACAGCCAGGCCGAACCTTGATGGTGCGCAGTTCCGGGTTGTATGCGCCCCCCATGGGCAGCGCCGTTCATGTCTCGATGATCGGCCACGCCCACGTGCTGAGCGAAGCCTGAACCCCTGCCCTCACAGATCGAAGCGATCAACCGCCCGACGCCGCTCGTTGTCATCGCGCACATCGTAGTTGGCGGTGGTTTGAATGTTGCTGTGATGCGCCAGCTTCTGGGCGATCGACAAGTCATGCTCCTCGATCACCCGGGTAATGAACGAGCGCCGAAAGTCATGGGGCATGATCTTCACCCCGACTTGCGCGCCGCGCTGGCGGGCAATGTAATAGATCGCGTGCTTGGTGATGCGTTCGCGGGTGATGTGACTGCCGCGGCGGATGCGATTGAACAGGAATGGATCGTCGGTTTCGCCTTCCTTGAGTTGCGAGCGGCGCAGCTCCAGCCAGGCATCCAGTTTGGCGAAGGCCCAGGCCGGTGCGTACTTGATTAACTGCTTGTTGCCCTTGGCGGTGACCCGCAGGCTGCGTTCGGCGAAGTCGACCTGATTGAGGTCCAGGTTCACCGATTCCGACTTGCGCATCCCCGAGCCGTACAGAATCCCGATGATCGCCGCGTCCCGCAGGCCTTGTGGCCGAGGATCGGCGGCGCAGACCGCCATCATCTCCTGGATCAGCGAGCGCCGCAGATTGCGTCCCTGGGACAGCCGGGTGCCGGAGATGCCCTTGACCGAGCGCATTTTCAGCAGGTGTTCCTGACTGATCAGGCTCATGCGCCACGCCTCGTTCATCACCCCGCGCACGGCGTTGACGTACAGCGACGAGGTGTTGGGCGCGTAGCCATCCGCGCGCAAGGTGGCCACCAGCGCGATGACATCTTCGGGCTGCAACTCATGCCAGGGGATCTCCTCGACATTCATGTCTTCGAAACCCAGGCGGTCGGCCGCGTCCTGCAAGACGTAGCGCATGGTCAACTGGCTGGACGGGGCCAGTCGCGCCAAGTACAGGGTCAGCGGATTGATTTTTGGCGTAGGGGCAACAACAGCGGGTAAGTCAGTCAAACGAAACGGCCTTGAATGAAAAGTCCAAAGGAAAAGCACAACGATAGATGAAAAACTGGCGGTTACGCTGCCGGGCGTGGCCGGGAATGTGAATTGTCGCGCCCGGCAGGTCAAGGTTAACGCGATAGATGAACTGAAACATGGCGCTGCTACTCCTGAATGGGTGTCGATCAGGACAGGAGAGCCTCCATGAAAATCAGTGTGTTCGGTAGCGGTTACGTGGGCCTGGTGCAAGCCGCCGTCCTGGCTGAAGTCGGCCACGACGTGGTGTGCATGGACATTGACCCGCAGAAAGTCGAGTTGTTGCAGCAAGGCCATGTGAGCATTTTCGAACCGGGACTGGCCGGCCTGGTGCGGGAAAACCTGGACGCCGGGCGGCTGCAGTTCACCACTGACGAGAAACGCGCGGTGCAACATGGCCAGGTGCTGTTCATTGCCGTCGGCACACCGTCCCGGGCCGATGGCTCGGCGGATTTGCGCCAGGTGATGGCAGTCGGTGAAGCCGTGGCGCGTCATCGCGAACTACCGGTGATCCTGGTGGAAAAGTCCACGGTCCCGGTGGGCACCGGCGATGCCTTGCGCGCGCATATCGACAAGTACCTGCTCAAGGTCGGCCGGCTGCTGCAGTTCGATATCGTCTCCAACCCGGAGTTTTTGAAGGAAGGCTCTGCGGTCGCCGATTGCCGGCGCCCGGACCGGATCATCATCGGCTGCGAACGCGATGACATACGCGAGGTGATGCGTGACCTCTATGGGCCGTTCAACCGCAATCACGACCGCATCATGTTCATGGACCTGCGCAGCGCGGAACTGACCAAGTACGCCGCCAACTGCATGCTGGCGACCAAGATCAGCTTCATCAACCAGATCGCCGAACTGGCCGAACACCTGGGCGCCGACATCGAATCGGTACGGCTGGGCATCGGTGCCGACTCGCGCATCGGTTACCACTTCATCTACCCCGGCTGCGGTTACGGCGGCTCGTGTTTCCCCAAGGACATGCGTGCCTTGATCCACAGCGCCGCACAAGCGCATTGCTCCAGCGACCTGCTGCAAGCGGTGGAGGCCATCAACCAGCGGCAGAAACACAAGCTGTTCGAGCGGATCAACGCGTTCTACCAGGGTAACTTGCGCGGCAGGACCTTTGCCCTGTGGGGCCTGGCGTTCAAGCCCAACACCGATGACATGCGCGATGCGCCGAGCCGGGTGCTGCTGGAAGCGCTGTGGGCCGCCGGGGCCAATGTGCGGGCGTTCGACCCGGAAGCCATGCCGGAAACACGGCGGTTGTATCCCGATCAATCGAAGTTGATGCTGATGGGTACCCCGGAAGCGGTTTTGGTCGGTGCCGACGCGTTGATCATCTGCACGGAATGGCAGCAGTTCAAGGCGCCGGATTTCAACCTGATCCAGCAGCGGCTCAACCGGCCTGTGATCTTCGATGGCCGCAACCTGTATGACGCCGAACGCCTGGCGCGGGCCGGTTTCATGTACTTCCCGATGGGGCGCGGTGAATCGCGCAAATTGCCGATTCCGCTGCAACAATGGCCCGTGGCGCACGTCGTCGCCCAATAACCAAACACGCCCCCCTTGTAGGCGCTGGCTTGCCAGCGAAGGCGGCCTCAAGCCCTGCATCGCCCATGCAGACGCCTTCGCCAGCAAGCCGGCTCCTACAGGGATTCGGCGTAGACCACCATTCATTTGTACACCGGTGATCCTTGTAGGAGCTGGCTTGCCAGCGAAGGCGGCCTCAAGCCTTGCAGCGCCCATGCAGACGCCTTCGCCGGCAAGCCGGCTCCTACAGGGTTTAGCGTTGACCATATCTATCGGTACACCGGTAATCCCTTGTAGGCGCTGGCTTGCCAGCGAAGGCGGCCTCAAGCCCTGCATCGCCCATGCAGACGCCTTCGCCGGCAAGCCGGCTCCTACAGGGTTTAGCGTTGACCATATCTATCGGTACACCGATGATCCCTTGTAGGAGCTGGCTTGCCAGCGAAGGCGGCCTCAAGCCATGCATCGCCCATGCAGACGCCTTCGCCAGCAAGCCGGCTCCTACACAGGGTTCGGCGTTTTTCACAAACCATCAGCAATCAAGCTGGCACTTTCAAATCGACGCCCAACGCCTGGGCAAACGCTTTCACCAGCGGACTGCGCACGGTGGTTCGCCACCTGCCGCGATGTCGCCCGCTGGTGGCTCAAGGAGCATCACCATGGCTGATTCCACCGTCTGGCCCAAGGGCTACCGCTGCGCCGTGGTGCTGACCGTCGATTACAACGATGTCCACGGCATCCTGACGCAAGCCCCTGAAGTCGCCGGACGCGACAATCTTCGTCGATACCCTGGCGCCAGAGGAACTGCGCGGCAGTTACTACGGCGCACAGAACCTCGCTGCCCTCGGCGGGGCCTTGAGTCCGGTAATCTGCGGTTACCTGCTGCTGCACTCCCCTGCGCCTACCATGTTCTATGCCTTGAGCGCGCTGACGGCCATGGGCGGGTTCCTGTGTTTCATGAGTGGGCGTCGGGTCGCCATACTTCAGAAATAATGAATTGAAGCTTCATTAATATGAATTTGTCAGCATCAGGATTGAACGGCACACTGTGCCGGTTCCTCCCCCAATAGTTGGAACACCTTCAAGGGCTTTCTGGGTATCCCAGCTAAGCCTTTTTTTTGCCTCGATTTTTTCTACGGATCCTGTGCCTCATGCTTGCTCGCTGGTTACCCGCTGCCATCAATACCCGTCCTTCCGAATGGAGCCGCGCCGCCATCGGCATGTCCCTGGGCACGATGTTCAGCGTCTGGGTCTGCAGCCAGGTATTCGGCATGCCAGTAGCGCAGCATCTGATCGGCCCGCTGGGTGCCTCGGCCGTGTTGCTGTTCGCCGTGTCCTCTGGCGCGCTGGCCCAGCCCTGGTCGATTCTGGGCGGGTATTTGAGCGCCGGGGTGGTTTCGTTGCTGGTCGCGCATGTGCTCGGACGGACCCTTGGCAGCGCATGCCTGGCAGCGGGCATGGCGCTGATTCTGATGTGCTGGCTGCGTTGCCTGCATCCGCCTGCCGGAGCGCTGGCGTTGCTGATGGTGCTGGCGGACCCGGCGACCATCGCCCTGGACTGGAAAGCCCTCGGCCCGGTGATGCTCAGCGGCTCGACCATGCTGCTCTGCGCCCTGGCCTATAACAACCTGACACGCATCCGTTACCCCAAGCGTGCCAGCGAACCGGTTGCCGTGGTGCCGGCCGATCACTCGCCGATTGACAACCAGGCCATCACTGCCCAAGACCTGAAACTGGCCCTGGCGGAGATGGAAGCGTTCTTCGACGTGACCCCCGAAGATCTGGAACAACTGATCCATATCAGTGAGTTGCACGCCAAACGTCGCAGTATTGGTGAAGTGTTTTCCAAGAAAGGTTGAAGTTCAAAAGATCGCAGCCTCTGCAGGAGCTGCCGCAGGCTGCGATCTTTGGATCTGGCGTTAAGGCAAAAACGCAAACTGACCCTGCACATATCCCGGTTGTAAATCACAAATTTGCACTGGTACGATCCAGCATCGCTCGCGTGCGAGCTTGTCTGTAAAGAACAATAAAAGCAGGGAGTTACTGATGACTGCTCAGGTTTATTCTCCGGGGACTACGTCCATGGATGCCACGCAAAACGAAGTGCTGGCCGAAGTTCGCAACCATATCGGTCACCTGACTCTCAATCGCCCCGCCGGCCTCAATGCCCTGACCCTGGACATGGTGCGCACGCTGCAGCGTCAGCTCGACGTCTGGGCGCAGGACTCGCAGGTGCATGCGGTGGTATTGCGCGGTGCGGGCGAGAAGGCTTTCTGTGCCGGCGGCGATATTCGCTCGCTGTACGACAGCTTCAAGAACGGCGACACCCTGCACGAGGACTTCTTCGTCGAGGAGTACGCCCTCGACCTCGCGATTCACCACTACCGCAAACCGGTCCTGGCGTTGATGGACGGTTTCGTCCTGGGCGGCGGCATGGGCCTGGTGCAAGGCGCCGACTTGCGGGTGGTCACCGAGAAAAGCCGTCTGGCGATGCCCGAAGTCGCGATCGGTTATTTCCCGGACGTCGGCGGCAGCCACTTCCTGTCGCGGATTCCTGGCGAACTGGGCATTTACCTCGGCGTCAGCGGCGTGCAGATCCGTGCGGCGGACGCGCTCTATTGCGGCTTGGCCGACTGGTATCTGGACAGCAGCAAGCTAGGCACCCTGGACGAGCAGCTCGATCGGCTGCAATGGCAAGACTCGCCGCTCAAGGACCTGCAAGGCTTGCTGGCGACGGTTGCGGTGCAACAACTGCCTGACGCGCCGTTGAGCGTATTGCGCCCGGCCATCGATCACTTCTTCGCCCTGCCCGATGTGCCGAGTATTGTTGAGCAACTGCGTGAAGTAACGGTCGCCGACAGCCATGAGTGGGCCGTGGCCACCGCCGACCTGCTGCAAAGCCGTTCGCCGCTGGCCATGGCTGTGACCCTGGAAATGTTGCGCCGCGGTCGGCACCTGAGCCTGGAAGACTGCTTCGCCCTTGAGCTGCACCTGGACCGGCAGTGGTTCGCGCGCGGCGACCTGATCGAAGGCGTGCGCGCCTTGCTGATCGACAAAGACAAGAGCCCGCGCTGGAACCCGCCGACCTTGCAGGCGCTGGACGCCGGGCACGTCGCGAGTTTTTTCAGCGGGTTCGACCCAAGCCGGAGCTGAGCCATGCACGATATCGAATTGAGCGAAGAACAAGTCATGATCCGCGACATGGCCCGGGACTTTGCCCGCGGCGAAATCGCGCCCCACGCCAAGGCCTGGGAAAAGGCCGGCTGGATCGACGATGGCCTGGTCGCGAAAATGGGCGAACTGGGCCTGCTGGGCATGGTGGTGCCCGAAGAATGGGGCGGCACCTATGTCGACTACGTCGCCTACGCCCTGGCCGTGGAAGAAATCTCTGCCGGCGACGGCGCCACCGGCGCGCTGATGAGCATCCACAACTCGGTGGGCTGCGGACCGGTGCTGAACTACGGCAGCGAAGAACAGAAACAGACCTGGCTGCCGGACCTGGCGAGCGGCCAGGCCATCGGCTGCTTCTGCCTGACCGAACCCCAGGCCGGTTCCGAAGCCCACAACCTGCGCACCCGCGCCGAATTGCTCGATGGCCAGTGGGTCATCAACGGCGCCAAGCAATTCGTCAGCAACGGCAAACGGGCGAAACTGGCGATTGTCTTTGCGGTGACCGATCCGGATCTGGGCAAACGCGGCATTTCGGCGTTCCTGGTGCCCACGGACACGGCAGGTTTCATCGTCGACCGCACCGAACACAAGATGGGCATCCGTGCTTCCGATACCTGCGCGGTGACCCTGAACAACTGCACGATCCCCGAAGCCAACCTGCTCGGCGAACGCGGCAAAGGCCTGGCCATCGCCCTGTCGAACCTCGAAGGGGGCCGCATCGGGATTGCCGCGCAGGCGTTGGGGATTGCGCGTGCGGCGTTTGAAGCGGCGCTGGCCTATTCGCGGGATCGGGTGCAGTTCGACAAACCGATCATCGAGCACCAGAGCATTGCCAATATGCTGGCCGATATGCACACGCGCCTGAACGCGGCGCGGTTGCTGATCCTGCATGCCGCGCGCCTGCGCAGTGCCGGCAAGCCTTGCCTGTCGGAGGCCTCACAGGCGAAGCTGTTTGCCTCGGAAATGGCCGAGAAGGTCTGTTCGTCGGCGATGCAGATTCACGGCGGGTATGGGTATCTGGAGGATTACCCGGTGGAGCGTTATTACCGGGATGCGCGGATCACGCAGATTTATGAAGGGTCGAGCGAGATACAGCGGATGGTGATTGCCCGCGAACTGAAAAATTATCTGGTGTGATGCCCTAAAGCTTCGCTGGCAAGCCAGCTCCTACAGGGGAATGCGTACCCCTGTAGGAGCTGGCTTGCCAGCGAAAGCGTCCGCAAGAACGCTACATCACTTCCCTTTGAATTCAGCCTCACGCTTGGCAATAAACGCCGCCATCCCTTCCTTCTGATCCTGCGTCGCAAACGCCGCATGGAACACCCGACGCTCAAAGCGCACGCCTTCCGACAGGCTCACTTCAAAGGCGCGGTTGACGCTCTCCTTGACCATCATCGCAATCGGCAGCGACTTCGCGGCAATCTTGGCCGCGACTTTCAGTGCTTCTTCCAGCAGTTCATCCGCCGGTACGATCCGCGCGACGATCCCGCAACGCTCGGCTTCCACCGCGTCGATCAGGCGGCCGCTGAGGCACATTTCCATGGCCTTGGCCTTGCCCACGGCGCGGGTCAGGCGCTGGGTGCCGCCCATGCCCGGGAGCACGCCAAGGTTGATTTCCGGTTGACCGAACTTCGCGTTGTCACCCGCCAGGATGAAATCGCACATCAACGCCAGCTCACAACCACCGCCCAAGGCAAAACCGTTGACCGCGGCGATGATCGGCTTGCGGCGGTTGGCCACGCGGTCGCTGTCGCTGAACAGATCGTCAAGGTAGATCTGCGGGTAGGTCAGCTCGGCCATTTCCTTGATGTCGGCGCCGGCGGCGAAGGCTTTTTTCGAGCCGGTCAGCACGATGCAGCCGATATTCGAGTCGGCCTCCAGGCCGTCGAGGGCCTGGTTCAGTTCGCTGACGATCTGCGCATTCAACGCGTTCAACGCCTGCGGACGGTTGAGGGTAATCAAGCCCACGCGACCCTGGGTTTCCAGCAAAATCGTTTCGTAACTCATGTATGACTCCGTTTATAGATTGCGCGAAATGACCATGCGCTGAATATCGCTGGTGCCTTCGTAGATCTGGCAGACACGCACGTCGCGATAGATCCGCTCCAAAGGGAAATCGTTCAAATAACCGTAACCGCCAAGGGTTTGCAAGGCCGATGAGCATACCTTCTCGGCCATTTCCGAGGCGAACAGTTTGGCCATCGATGCTTCGACCAAGGCCGGTTTGCCGCTGTCACGCAGCGCTGCAGCGTAATGCACCATCTGCCGGGCCACGGCGATCTGGGTGGCCATATCCGCCAGGCGGAACGCTACGGCCTGGTGTTCAATGATCGGCTTGCCGAAGCTCTCGCGCTCGCGGGCATAGTCGCGGGCCGCTTCGAACGCGGCACGGGCCATGCCCACCGATTGCGAGGCGATGCCGACACGGCCGCCTTCGAGGTTGGCCAGGGCGATCCGATACCCTTCGCCCTCCTCGCCCAGACGGTTGGCCAGCGGCACTTTCACGTCTTCGAACAGAATCTGGCAGGTGTCGGACGCGTGCTGACCCAGCTTGTCCTCGACCCGTGCGACTTTGTAGCCTGGCGAGTCGGTCGGCACGATGAACGCGCTGATGCCACGCTTGCCGGCAGCCGGATCAGTCACGGCGAAGACGATCACCACCCCGGCGTTTTGCCCCGACGTGATGAACTGCTTGCAGCCGTTGAGCACGTAATGGTCGCCGTTCAGCCTGGCGCGGGTTTTCAGGCCACTGGCATCGGAGCCAGCCTGGGGTTCGGTCAGGGCGAAGGCACCCAGCATCGCGCCGCTGGCCAGCGGTTTGAGGAAGCGCTCTTTCTGCTCGTCGTTGCCGTACTTGAGGATCGGCACGCAGCCCACCGAGTTGTGTACGCTCATGATGGTCGAGCAGGACCCGTCACCGGCGGCGATTTCCTCCAGGGCCATGGCGTAGGCCAGGTAACCGGTGTCGCAACCGCCCCACTCTTCCGGCACCAGCATGCCGAAGAAGCCCAGCTGTGCCATCTCGCCGATGGCTTCCTTGGGGAAGCGGTGTTCGCGGTCCCATTCTGCGGCGAACGGTTTCAGCCGTTCCTCGGCGAACTGCCGGGCCATATCGCGGATTTGTTGTTGGTCGTCATTGGGGATCATGGCCAGTCCTTAAAAAATAAGCCGAATGCGAAAATCTGTAGGAGCTGGCTTGCCAGCGAAGAGGCCGTGTCAGTCGACATTAATGTTGAATGACACACCGCATTCGCTGGCAAGCCAGCTCCTACAGGGATTGGTGTCAGCCTCAGTACAGGCATTCCACGGCCATGGCCGTCGCTTCACCGCCACCGATGCAGATCGCCGCAACACCACGCTTCAGGCCTTTCTGGCGCAGGGCCGAGAGCAGGGTCACGAGGATCCGCGCACCGGACGCACCGATCGGGTGACCCAGGGCGCAAGCGCCGCCGTGCACGTTGATCTTCTCGTGGGGGATTTCCAGTTTGGTCATGGTCACCAGGCTGACCACGGCGAAGGCTTCGTTGACTTCCACCAGATCGACTTCGTCCAGGGACCAGCCGGTTTTCTGCATCAGTTTCTTGATCGCGCCCACCGGAGCCACCGGGAACAAGCCCGGGGTATCGGCAAACGCGGCGTGGCCGTGAATCACCGCCAAGGGTTTCAGGCCGCGCTTCTCGGCTTCGGAACGGCGCATCAGCACCAGTGCCGCGGCGCCGTCGGAGATCGAACTGGAGTTTGCCGCAGTGACCGTGCCACCGTCGCGGAACGCCGGTTTCAGCGAGGCGATCTTGTCCAGCCTGGCTTTCGGCGGCTGCTCGTCGTGGCTGATCAGCACCTGCTCTTTGCCGACAGTCACGGTGAGCGGCACGATCTCGTCCTTGAAGCTGCCGTCCTTGATCGCCTGCTGTGCGCGGGTGGTCGAGGCAATGGCAAACGCGTCCTGGGCTTCACGGGTGAAACCGTGGGTTTCGGCGCAATCCTCGGCGAAGGTGCCCATCAAGCGGCCCTTGTCATAGGCGTCTTCCAGGCCGTCGAGGAACATGTGGTCGAGTACGCGACCGTGGCCCATGCGGTAACCGCTGCGCGCGCGGTCCAGCAGGTACGGCGCGTTGGACATGCTTTCCATGCCGCCGGCGACCACCACCTCGGCGCTGCCGGCCACCAGCATGTCATGCGCAAGAATGGCCGCTTCCATGCCCGAGCCGCACATCTTGTTCAGGGTGGTGCAGCGGGTCGATTTGTCCAGGCCGGCGCCGAGGGCGGCCTGCCGTGCAGGCGCCTGGCCGAGGCCGGCGGGCAGTACGCAGCCAAACAGCACTTCTTCAACCGCATCCGGCGCAATACCGGCGCGTTCAACCGCGGCCTTGATCGCTGCCGCACCGAGTTGCGGTGCGGTCAGGCTTTTCAGTTCGCCCTGGAACCCGCCCATCGGGGTGCGGACGGCGCTGACGATAACAATTGGATCGTTGGCAATAGTCATGACAAATCCTCTTTACTTGGCGGCCATGCGCAAGGCGCCGTCGAGACGGATCACCTCGCCATTGAGCATGCTGTTTTCAATGATATGCCTGACCAGGCCGGCATACTCGTCCGGTTTGCCCAGGCGCGGCGGAAACGGCACGCCGGCGGCCAGCGACGCGCGGACTTCCGGAGTCATGCCAGCCATCATCGGCGTTTCGAAAATCCCCGGGGCGATGGTCATCACGCGGATGCCGAAGCGCGCCAGTTCACGGGCGGCGGGCAAGGTCAGGCTGACGATCGCGCCTTTGGAGGCCGCATAGGCGGCCTGGCCGATCTGGCCATCGTATGCCGCTGCGGAGGCGGTGTTGATGATCACCCCGCGCTCGCCATCGGCATCCGCTTCGGTCTCGGCAATCGCCGCCGCCGCCAGGCGCAGCATGTTGAAGCTGCCGATCAGGTTGACGTTGATCACCTGGCTGAAATTGGCCAGCACATGCGGGCCGGTCTTGCCGAGGATTTTCTCGCCACGCACGATGCCGGCGCAGTTGACCAGGCCATTGAGCCCGCCGAACGCCTTGACCGTGGCCTGCACCGCGGCTTCGGCCGCCGCTTCGCTGCTGATATCGGCCACCACGCTGTGCGCGCCCAGACGTTGCGCCTGAGCGGCAACCGCCTCGGCGTTCATGTCCACCAGCATGACTTTTGCACCGGCCGCGACCAGCATTTCAGCGGTGGCGGCACCGAGACCGGACGCACCGCCGGTGACGAGAAAAACCTTGTTTGCGATCTGCATCATGGTGTCCTTGGATTCAAGCTGAAGGGTTCTTCGCCGCAGCCTCTTGAGCCTTGGCGATCTCCTGGTTGCGCAAGATAAAGCGCTGCAACTTGCCGCTTGGGGTTTTCGGCAACTCGCTGACAAATTCGATTTCACGGGGGTATGAGTGCGCGGCCAGGCGCTTGCGCACGTGTTGGCGCAGTTCTTCGGCCAACTCCGGCTCCGGGCGGTATTGCGCGCTGAGCACCACGAAGGCTTTGACCAGTTCGGTGCGCTCCGGGTCGGGTTTGCCGACCACCGCGGCTTCGACCACCGCCGGGTGTTCGATCAGCGCGCTTTCGACGTCGAACGGGCCGACCCGGTAGCCGGAGGTGGTGATCACATCGTCACTGCGGCCGACGAAGCTGATGCTGCCGTCCGGGTTCCACTCGACGGTGTCGCCGCTCAGGTAATAGTTGCCGACGAAAGCCTTGGTCGGCGCACCTTCGTAACCGCCGAACCAGCACATCGGCGACTGGGTGCGATCGATGGCCAGGATGCCTGGTTGGCCGACGCCGAGTTCCTTGTATTCCTCGTCCAGCACCACGACGCGATGGCCCGGCGAGGCGAATCCGGCGGCGCCCATGTGGATCGGATGCTCCAGGCCATGGTGATTGCACAGCACCATGCCCAGTTCGGTCTGGCCGTAATGATCGTGGATCACCACGCCGAGGTTGTCGGCGAACCAGCGGATCACTTCCGGGTTCAGCGGCTCGCCGGCACTGCTGACGATGCGCAGCTTGCCCTTGATCGAGCGGGCGAACTCGTTGCCACCGGCGATCAACAGGCGATAGGCGGTCGGCGAGCCGGTGAGGTTGGTGATCGCGTATTTGTTGATCACCCGGCAGGTGCTTTCGAGGGTGAACGGACCATCGTAGAAGGTGATCGGGTGGCCCATTGACATCGGCCCGGTGACACCGAAATAGATGCCATAGGCCCAGCCCGGATCGGCGACGTTCCAGAACGCATCTTCAGGGCGCAAGTCCACGGCGTCACGGGTGTAGCTCTGGAAGGCAACGATGGCCTTGAGCGGCACCGACAGCGCTTTGGACGGGCCGGTGGTGCCCGAGGTGAACATCAGCAGGAACGGGTCTTCGCCGGTCAGCAGCACCGGTTCGCACAGGGAGGAATAATTGGCCAGTTCGGCCCAGAGACTGTAATCGCCCCGGACGATGCCCTGGCCCTTGGGGCCGGCAACGGTGACGATGGTCGGACAGTCGGCCACTTCACTCAGTTTCGAGCGATTGACCGAGTCGGTGACCACCACTTTGGCGCCGGAGCTGCTCAGGCGGTGTTCGATGGCCTTGGGGCCGAACGCGGTGAACAACGGCTGATAGACCGCGCCGATGCGCCAGGTGGCGAACACGGTGATCAGCAACTCGATGTTACGCGGCAGCAGGCCGGCGACCTTGTCGCCCTTCTTCACGCCCTGGGCCAACAGAAAATTGGCGAATCGCGCCGCCTTGTCCTGCAAGTCGCTGAAGGTGTAAGTCGCGCTGGCGCCGTCGCGGCCTTCCCAGAACAGCGCGATGCGCCCCGGCAAGGCATGCCGGTCGCAACACTCGACACAGGCGTTGAGGGCCGTCAAATCGCCCGCGAGTGCGGCGTCGACGGTGTGCTGGTAATCGAACTGTGACGTGGCAGACAAGTAATCGCGCATTGCCAGAATCCCTGTGTCTTCTTATTAGGTTGGGGGGAACCGTAAGTAACAGGGAAATAGTCGCTCTGTGCGGGGAGCGGGACAATAGTCAAAGCTATCAAGTTGTGTGACTGGTTTGGCCAAGATCCAAAGGATGTGTTGCCTGGACTGACGCCTTCGCTGGCAAGCCAGCTCCTACAGTAATTGGCGTTGATCACACATTTCATGTACGCCGCAAAACCCTGTAGGAGCTGGCTTGCCAGCGAAGGCGTCAGGCCAGGCACCGCAAAGTCCGAATCAGCCAGCCTCGTTAAGAATCAAACTCCGGTAATGCCCCGGATTCGACCCCGACCACTTGCGAAACGCCTTGTAGAACGAGCTGGTATCGGCAAACCCCAGACGCGTGGCAATCTCGGCAAAGCTGATGGCCGGCTCGGCCAGCCACACGATCGCCAACTCCTTGCGCACGCTGTCCTTGAGGCCCTGATAGGTCTGCCCTTCTTCGGCCAGGCGCCGGCGCAAGGTCGAGGCCGACATGCACAGCTGCTGCGCCAGCGCCTCGGTCTCGGGCCAGCGTTCGGCCGGCAATTGCCGTAAATCGTGCTTGATCCGGCTGGCCAGGCTTTCCGGGTCGCGGTACTTGACCAGGATATTGGCCGGGGCGTGCGCCAGGAAACGCTTGAGTTCTTCAGGGCTGCGCTTGATCGGCAAATCCAGGCATTCGGCGGAGAAGATCATTCGCGTGCGCGGCCGATCAAAACGCAGGTTTTCCGAGAACATCACCTGGTAGTCATCGCAGAAGTCCGGTTGCGCGCAGCGCAGTTCGATGGCCAGGATCGGAATCCGCCGCCCCGCCAGCCAGCAGGCCACGCCGTGAACGATCATCCAGTAGGTAAAATAGGTGAAGGCCCGACGCGGGTCCTGGTCGTCCTCCAGCAGCACGATCTCCGCCAAGCTTTGCTGGCGCACCAATTGTGCGGGCAGGTGTTCCAGCATCAGCGACAGAAAACCCAGGCCCGAGGTCAGGCCGGCGGCCAGGCTCGGTTGGACCATGGAGCAACGACAGAGAAACTCCAGGCTGCCGGATTTGAGTTTGCGCGGGTCCATGCCAAAAAACTCGTCATCCCGGCGCCGGGCCAGCAATCGCCACAGGCGCGCATACGCAGTGGCCGGGACACGGGCGTCGGCGGTCTGCAGCAGTGCCGGATCGATGCCGACCTTGTCCAGCACCTCTTCGGTGGCAGCGCCCGGGGCGCAACTTTGCAGCAGCGCTTCACGCACCAGCTGCATGGAAATGGTGTCTTTTTCCGACATTTAGAGAATCCGGTAGAGCAACCGCTCGATCCGCACCCTGCTCACGCGCTTGAGAAACTTGGCCACCGCCGGCGGGTATTCCAGCAGTGTGTCCAGCGCCTGATAGCGCTCGATGCGGCGGGTGTGCTGGAAAATCTCGTCCAGTTCTTTTTGCCGCGGCTCAAGCAATTCACCGTTGGGGTCATCGATCAGCAGCGCGTTTTCCAGGTCCAGACGGAATGCCCGCGGGTTGAGATTGTTGCCGGTCAACAAGGTGTAACGCTGATCGATCCACATGCCTTTGAGGTGGTAGGTGTTGTCGCCGTCCTTCCACAGGTGCAGGTTCAACAGACCGCTGTCGATGCTGCGATGATGCCGCTTGGCGAAGCGCCGCAGGCTGATTTCGTACAGGTACGGCAGCGCCGCGATCACCTTGAACGGTTCGCTCGGCGGGATGTAGAAATCGTTGGCGGTCTTGTCCCCGACCACGATGTCGATTTTCACCCCTCGCGCCAGTGCCCGGTTGATTTCCCGGGTGACGGCCAGCGGCAGGTTGAAGTACGGCGTACAGATGGTCAGTTGATGCCGGGCACTGGCGATCAACTCGCAAATCACCCGGCTCAACGGATTGTTCTTGCCCACGCCGAGCAACGGGCTGACGGTCAAGCCGTCTTTGACGGTAGTGCCTGTGGTGGTGTCGTACGCCGCGTGCTTGAGGCGGCTGCGCAGGTCACCGATGTCGTTGCGCAGGCTGCGGGTGGTCGGCAGATTCGGCAGGTCCAGGCGATGCACCGCCTTGGAGGCCATCAGGCCATGCTGGATCAGATGCTGCATCGAATCGGCCAGCGCGCTGTTGTGCAGCAGGTGATAACGGTCGTAGCGGTATTTGTCGAACTTGTGCAGATAGACGTTGTTCAGACTGGCGCCGCTGTAGATTACGCAGTCGTCGATCACAAAACCCTTCAAATGCAGGACGCCGAACAGCTCTCGGGTCTGTACGGGAACGCCGTACACCGGAACCACGCTGTCGCGGGTACGGGTGGTTTCCTGATACCAGGCGGAGTTGCCCGGCTGCTTGCCGGCGCCTATCAAGCCACGCTGGGCACGCAGCCAGTCGACGACCACCACCACGTCCAGCTCCGGACGCGCCAGTTTGGCGGCGTGCAAGGCATCGAGGATTTCCTGGCCCGCTTCGTCCTGCTGCAGGTAGAGCGCGACGATATAGATGCGCCGGGTCGCCTGGGCGATTTTTTCCAGCAGGCAACGGCGGAATTCGGCAGCGCCTGAGAGGATAGTGACGGCATCGGCGGTCAGCGGAAAACTGCGCAGTTTGGGCAGCAGAGAGCGTTTGAAAAGCGACGGCATAGGGCTCGCAATGGGTCGAATCCGAAGAGGTTGAGAGCTTACACCATGGATGGGGTTGGGTCTTGCTTGAGCCTTGCTTGAGCCTTGCTTGAGCCTTGCTTGAGCCTTGTTTGGGTTTGTTTGGGTTTGTTTGGGTTTTGATGGTGTCTGTTCTGGCGCCTTCGCTGGCAAGCCAGCTCCTACAGGTGATCGCGTTCCCCTGTAGGAGCTGGCTTGCCAGCGAAGGCAATTTCATAGGCGACAACACTATCAGCTTGACCATGTAGAACGATCGTTCTACATGGGTGATCACAGTGCCGCTGATAATGCGCAATGTATGGCGCGAAAGTTATTGGACCTGTGACACTCTAAACAAGCCCTACACCTTGCTTGAACGTTAATTTGCCAGGGAGACTGTCAATGTCTAACGCCGAAGTTCGTCCGCCACTGCCGCCCTTCACCCGTGAATCGGCCATCGAGAAAGTTCGCCTGGCCGAAGACGGCTGGAACTCCCGCGACCCGCAACGGGTGTCGCTGGCCTATACCCTCGACACCCGGTGGCGCAATCGTGCCGAATTCGCCAACAACCGCGCAGAAGCCAAAGACTTTCTGACCCGTAAATGGGCCAGGGAACTGGATTACCGGCTGATCAAGGAGCTCTGGGCCTTCACTGACAACCGCATCGCCGTGCGTTACGCCTACGAATGGCACGACGACTCGGGCAACTGGTTCCGGTCCTACGGCAACGAGAACTGGGAGTTCAATCAAGACGGCTTGATGGCCAACCGGTACGCGAGCATCAACGACTTGCCGATCAAGGAAAGCGAGCGCAAGTTCCACTGGCCGCTGGGTCGGCGACCGGACGATCATCCAGGCCTGTCCGACCTCGGCCTCTAGATAACACCGCCCCCCTGTAGGAGCTGGCTTGCCAGCGAAGGCGTCCTCAAATTCAGCGCATGACTTAGCGGCCCCTTCGCTGGCAAGCCAGCTCCTACAAAAGCAATCGCGACTGCATGCATTACACCGGTAATCGTGACAATCCGCGTTACAAAACCAATCCCGGTCGCCCGCAACAATGGATCTAGGTAAGATACCCGCCCTTCCACGCAGCCTCCTGCGTCCTGCCGAATAAGCCGATTCCATGCCTTTCGAACTCAGCGTTGACCTCACCACCCTGGCCATCCTCGTCCTTGTCGCTTTTGTTGCCGGTTTCATCGACGCCATCGCCGGCGGGGGTGGCTTGTTGACCACCCCCGCACTGTTGACCGCCGGCCTGCCGCCGCACCTGGTGCTGGGCACCAACAAACTCAGTTCGACCTTCGGCTCGGCCACCGCCAGCTTCACCTTCTACCGCCGCAAGTTGTTCCACCCCAGGCAGTGGATGCATGCCATCGTCGGCACCCTGGTCGGTGCCTTGACCGGTGCCGTGGTCGCGCATTACCTGCCTGCGGAATGGTTGAACAAGATGCTTCCGGTGATTGTCTTTGCCTGCGGCCTCTATCTGTTGTTTGGCGGCACGCCGAAGGCGCCGCTGGACAGCGATGCACCGATCAGGAAAAAGTGGCAATCGAGCCAGGGTTTCAGCCTCGGTTTCTACGATGGCGTGGCCGGTCCCGGCACCGGGGCTTTCTGGACCGTCAGCAGCATGCTGATGTACCCCATCGACCTGGTGAAGGCCAGCGGCGTGGCGCGCAGCATGAACTTCGTCAGCAACATTGCGGCGCTGTCGGTGTTCGTGTTTTCCGGGCAAGTGGACTGGATCATCGGCCTGAGCATGGGCCTGTCGGTGATGGTCGGCGCGTTCTTCGGTGCTCGCACCGCCATCAGCGGCGGTGCGAAATTCATCCGTCCGGTGTTCATCACCGTGGTGTTGGGGCTGACCGTGCGGTTAGCCTGGCAGCACTGGTTCAGCGTGGCCTAGGCGCCGCGCCACATAGACGTCGATCAGGTAACGGGCAATCGAGCGTGACGCCGGCAACGGTGGCAGCACGTTAATGTTGAACCACTGGGCGTCTTCGATTTCGTCTTCCTGGCAGACGATCTCGCCTCCCGCGTATTCGGCATGGAAGCCGAGCATCATCGAATGCGGGAACGGCCAGCACTGGCTGCCCATGTACTGGATGTTCCGGACTTCGATCCGCACCTCTTCACGCACCTCGCGAATCAGGCAGTCCTCGGCCGACTCGCCCGGCTCGGCAAACCCCGCCAGCGTGCTATAGACCCCGGTGACAAAACGCGGTGAGCGTGCCAGCAGGATTTCGTCGCCCCGGGTGATCAGCACGATCATGCTCGGCGAGATGCGCGGGTAATAGCGCAAGTCGCAAGGCTCGCAATACATCGCCCGTTCGCGCACGACCTGCCGGGTCGCCTGCCCGCAATTGCCACAGAAGCGATGCTCGCGGGCCCAGGTGCCGATCTGCGCGGCGTAACCGAGCACCTTGAACACCCCGTGGTCGCCTTCGAGCATGAACGCGCGCAAGCCTTTCCAGTTGCAGCCCGGCACTTCGCTGTGACTGCGCAACTCCAGCAGATAGACCGGCTCACCATTCAGATGACCGATGCCGTGCTCGGCGAGGATCGACAGATCCTGGCGTTTGAGCCACTCCCGTGGAAACAGCGCGCCATTATCGTCGTACAAGAAGCCTTCGGGGCTGCGCGCCACGGCCCAGCCGCCGGGTTGATCGGTGTCCAGTACTGCAGTGGTCCAGCGTGAAGTCATGTCAATCAATCCAGAAATTCGGGTTTCTGTTTGCTCATATGGGCGGCCATGGCCACGCGCAGATCGGTGGATTGCAGCATGGCGGCGTTCCAGGTGGCGACGTATTCGAGGCCGTCGTCAATGCGATGGTCGCGCATGTAGCTGATCATCTCCTTGGTGCCGGTGATGGCGATCGGCGACTTGGCGGCGATCTCGCGGGCAATGCCCATCACGCCATCAAGCAGGCTGGCAGCGTCGCTGTAGATGCGATTGACCAGGCCCATGCCCCGCGCTTCCTCGGCGCCAAACGAACGACCAGTGTAAGCCAGTTCACGCAGCATGCCGTCACCAATGATCCGCGGCAAGCGTTGCAAGGTGCCGACGTCGGCGGCCATGCCGATGTCGATTTCCTTGATCGAGAATTGCGCGTCTTCGGCGGCGTATCGCATGTCGCAGGCGGCAATCAGGTCGATGGCGCCGCCCAGGCAATAACCCTGCACCGCCGCCAGCACCGGTTTGCGGCACTGGTCGACGGCATTGAACGACGCTTGCAGCGCCAGGATCTTGCGTCGCAGCAAGCGCGCGTTTCGTCCGACATCCTTGCCCAGTTCATTGGCCACGCCGGCCAGCATCATCAGGTCGATGCCCGAGGAAAAATGCTTGCCGGCACCACTGAGCACCACCACCCGGACTTCGTCGGTGTCGTCGACCCACTGGAAAATCTCGATGATTTCACTCCAGAACGCTGCGTTCATCGAATTGATCTTCTCAGGGCGATTGATCTGCACGTGTGCGACCTTATCTGCCAATTCGACGGTGAATGCGGTGTATTGAGCCATGCGAGTGATCCTTTACCGGGCAAAAACGAGAGTCGAACTATACCAAGGCCGCAAGGTGCCCCGTAAGGCAGCGGTTCGGCCAAAAGCGGGACGCATGCGCGCACCGTAATAGTGCGCAAGCCTTGCCGTCTGGCGCACGACAATGTGTCGTTACTCAGATTTTTTGACGCCAAATCATTGAAAAGGCAGCCCTTCGTCGGTGAATTTCGCCTTCTAAACGGGACGACCGTACCTCTTTGCACCGATTGTCGAACAATTTTGCCATTCCGCCTCGCGCGCTCTAAGTTCTGGCCTAGACTCATTTCCGCGAGGCAAAACCGATCAGTCATAAAGTACAAAAAAACTCGAAACTTTTACCCGTCGCGACGGGTCACCTGAAAGGGAGGAGTGTTGCGGCTGGTGCAATCCTTGCAATGTCCATTTCAAGCGTTACTGCTTCAGCGCATGGGCAGCCTTTGCTGAACGATGCGTAGCGCGTTTGCGCCGGCCACATGAATTGGCCACGGAACATCGTCTGCCAGACCTAAGAATTAGATCAACAATACGGGAGATTCATATGATCAGTGCGGCTTTAGATATTCAGGGAGAACGTGCTCATCAGCAGGTCGGCGAGTCGAGCGTCGTGAGTACAGGCAGTGCCCAAACGATCAGCGTCACGGGCACCAAGGCGCTGGCACCGGTTGCCAGGCACAATCCCAATAGAAAGAAAGTCTTGTTCGTCACTTCCGAAATTGCCGACCTGGTGAAGACCGGCGGGCTGGGTGACGTTTCCGCGGCGCTGCCCCGGGCCATGGCGCTACTGCACGATGTTCGTGTGCTGATTCCCGGTTACCCGCAGGTGCTGCACAGCGAAAACCCGATTCACATCATTGGCGAGCTGGGTGGCCACGCAGCCCTGCCCCCTTGCAAGATCGGGCGCATGGACATGCCCGACGGCCTGGTCATTTACGTGTTGATCTGCCCTGAACTCTACGAGCGCGAAGGCTCGCCCTACGGCGCCAACAACGGTCGCGACTGGCCGGACAACCATATCCGCTTCGCCCGACTCGGCCTGGCAGCCGCCGATATCGCCGCCAACCTCGCACAAATCCACTGGTGCCCGGACCTGGTGCACGCCCATGACTGGCCCGCCGGTCTGGCGCCTGCATATATGCACTGGCGTGGGCAGCGCACCCCGACCCTGTTCACCATCCACAACCTGGCTTATCAGGGTGTGACCAGCCTGGGATCATGCCCGGAACTGGGAATTCCCACCCATGCCCTGCAGCAGGACGGCATGGAGTTCTACGGCAAGATGTCGTTCCTCAAGGCCGGCATGGCCTATTCGAGTCACATCACCACGGTCAGCGCGACCTACGCCCAGGAAATCACCACCCCGGCCTTCGGCTGCGGCCTCGACGGCTTTCTCGCCGCCAAGACCCAGCAAGGTCTGCTCAGCGGTATCCCCAACGGTATCGATGAAAGCTGGGATGCGGCCACCGATCCCCACCTGTTCTGCCCGTTCAGCATCGGCGATTGGGAGGGCAAGGCCGTCAACGCCGCACACGTTCGTGAGTTGTTCGGCCTGGACGATAGCGAAGGTCCGCTGTTCGCCGTGGTCTCGCGCCTGGTGTATCAAAAAGGCCTGGACCTGACCGAAGCCGTCTCCGAATACATCGTCGAATCCGGCGGCCAGATCGCGATCATCGGGCGGGGCGAGCCGGAAGAAGAACAAGCCATGCGTGAGCTGGCCCTGCGTTTCCCGGGGCAAATCGGGGTGCGCATCGGCTTCAATGAAACCGATGCCCGGCGCATGTTCGCCGGCAGCGACTTCCTGCTGATGCCGTCGCGCTACGAGCCCTGCGGCCTGAGCCAGATGTACGCCCAACGCTTCGGTTCATTGCCGGTGGCACGCAATACCGGTGGCTTGGCCGACACCATCGAAAATGGCGTGACCGGGTTCCTGTTCGATGAATCCACGGTTGAAAGTTACCAGGAAGCCCTGAGCCGCGCGTTCAAGGTATTCGCCTACCCCGACCTGCTCAATGCCATGCGCTGCCGCGCGATGGCCGCGCCATTCAACTGGTGCAAGGCGGTCGAACCCTACGCCGAACTTTACGAACAGCTGGTGGCTAAAGCACTGGGTAAATCGCACAGACAGTAAGAGGTTTTCAATAGATGCCGTTACGGACCCTTGAGACCTGGCCCCACGGCGCAATCATGCTGGACGCAGAACACACGCGTTTTGCCTTGTGGGCGCCAGATGCGTTGTTTGTCAGTGTCGAACTGGAAAATGGACAATCCTTGCCACTATTGCCTCAGGCCGATGGCTGGTTCGTGATCAATACCCGTTGCCCTGCCGGCACGCGTTACCGCTACAACATCGACGGGGAGCTGGAGGTGCCCGACCCGGCTTCCCGCGCCCAGGCCGGTGACATCCACTTGCACAGCGTGGTGGTCGATCCCCTCGCCTATCAGTGGCAACACGGCAACTGGTTGGGGCGGCCATGGAACGAGGCGGTGATCTACGAATTGCACGTCGGTGCCCTCGGCGGTTTCAGTGAAGTCGAGAAGCACCTGGCGCGCCTGGTCGAACTGGGGGTGACCGCGATCGAACTGATGCCCCTGGCGCAGTTCCCCGGTGACCGCAATTGGGGTTATGACGGCGTCCTGCCCTATGCGCCCCAATCCTCCTATGGCACTCCCGAACAACTCAAGCACCTGATCGACACCGCCCATGGCCACGGCCTGGCGGTGATTCTCGACGTGGTCTACAACCACTTCGGCCCGGACGGCAATTACCTGCATCGCTACGCCAAGGGCTTTTTCCGCGAAGACAAGCACACGCCCTGGGGGGCCGCCATTGATTTCCGGCGGCGCGAGGTGCGGGACTTCTTCATCGAAAACGCGCTGATGTGGCTGTTCGAATACCGCTTCGACGGTCTGCGCCTGGACGCGGTCCACGCCATTGAAAGCCCCAACTTCCTGCAGGAACTGGCGCAACGGGTGCGCCAGCGCACAGATCCGGCGCGGCATGTGTGGCTGACGGTGGAGAACGAGCACAACCAGGCCAGCCTGTTGCAGGAAGGCTTTGACGCGCAGTGGAACGATGACGGCCATAATGCCCTGCATGTGTTGTTGACCGGCGAAACCGACGCTTACTACGCCGACTATGCCGACAACCCCACCGAGCAACTGGCGCGCTGCCTGAGCCAGGGTTTCGTATTCCAGGGCCACGTCACCCGCCATGGCACACCTCGCGGAGAACCCAGCGGTCACTTGCCGCCCAGTGCCTTTGTGTTGTTTCTGCAAAACCATGACCAGATCGGTAATCGCGCGTTTGGCGAGCGGTTGCATCAGTTGACCCATAACGACGCCTTGCAAGCGGCGACAGCGCTGCTGCTGCTGTCACCGATGATCCCGCTGATGTTCATGGGCGACGAATTCGCCGCCGAAGAGCCCTTCCTGTTTTTCACCAGTCACCACGGTGAACTGGCGGAACTGGTGCGTGAAGGACGACGTAATGAATTTGCCGCCTTCAGCGCCTTTACCGATCCGCATAAACGCGAACGGATTCCCGATCCAAACGCACGCCAGACCTTCGAGGCGTCCCGGCCCAAACTGACCGCCACCCGGCAATCGGCGATGCAGGGCCTGTATCGCCAGTTGTTGCGGCTTCGGCACACACACATCATTCCCAATCTGCCCGGGACTTTTGCCTTGGGGGCCGAGGTGCTGGCCGAGGGCGCGGTGACTGCACGCTGGCAACTGGGCAATGGCATTCAGCTGCGTATTGACCTGAACCTCAGCGACAAGCCCGTGGTCCATTCACCACAGGCCGACGCTTCGCTACTGTTCGAACACCCGCCACAGTCGGCCGGCCTGTTGGATCAGGGCACACTTGCCCCGTATTGCGCGCTAGTCAGCCTCACGGCCGCAGCCCCTATGCTACCCCCGGATGGAGAGCGCCAATGAGTGACGCGCAACTGGAAATACTGGCCAGCCAAGCGGGTTTGGCAGTCGATTGGATCGACGCCAACGGCCGCCCGCAAAAAGTCGCCCCGGCGGTTTTACGTAACGTCCTGACCGGACTCGGCCACCCCGCCGGCTCCGCACAGGAAATCGACGCCAGCCTGCTGCAATTGCAGCAAGTGCAACAGACCCGCCACCTGCCGCCGCTGATGACCGCCGATGTCGGTGTCGGTCTCAATCTGGCGCATTACTTCGAGCCGCAGACGTCCTGCGCGGTCCATCTCGAAGATGGCTCGCAACTCAACCTGACACTGGACGCCGAGGCGATTCTGCCCGGCCAGATTCCGGTCGGTTATCAGCGCGTCAGCATCGACGGACAATCCTTTACCCTGGCCGTCGCACCGGCTCGCTGCTACAGCGTCGGCGATGCCGTCGACAATCCGATCCCCCGTGCCTGGGGCCTGAGCGTCCAGCTGTATGCCTTGCGCCGTCCCGGCGACGGTGGATTCGGCGACACCCAGGCCCTGGAAGATCTGGTCCGGGTGGCTGGCGAGCGTGGCGCCGAAGCGTTGGCGATCAGCCCGCTGCATGCGATGTTTGCCAACGACACCCATCGCTACAGCCCTTATTCGCCGTCCAGCCGTCTGTTCCTCAACAGCCTCTACGCCGCCCCGGGCCTGATTCTCGGTGAGCGCGCCGTGCGCACGGCAATTGACGCCACGGGGCTCGCCGCCGAACTCAAGCACCTTGAAGAGTTGCCGCTGATCGATTGGCCAGTGGCCGCCGAGGCCAAGCATCGTCTGTTGCAGGCGCTCTACGACGGCTTTGTCCAGGGCGAACATCCGTTGCATGCCGATTTCAACAGCTTCCGCCACGCCGGCGGCGAAGCCCTGGAAAACCACTGCCGCTTCGAAGCCATTCAGCAAGACCGCGCCGCCAACGGTGAAGGCCTCGACTGGCGCGAGTGGCCCGAACAATGGCGCGACCCGCGCAGCGCCGCCCTCGCCGCGTTTGCTGAAGAGAACGCCGGACGCATCGGCTTCTTTGCCTTCTGCCAATGGCTGATCACCCGCTGCCTGGAGCGCGCACAAACCGCCGCCCGCGCCAGCGGCATGAGCATCGGGTTGATTGCCGATCTGGCGGTGGGCGCCGACGGCGGCGGCAGCCAGGCCTGGAGTCGCCAGGACGAATTGCTCGCCTCCCTGACCGTGGGCGCACCACCGGACATTCTCAACCGTACCGGCCAGGGCTGGGGCATTTCCGCGTTCTCCCCCGAAGGCCTGGTACGCAACGGTTTTCGCGCGTTCATTGAGATGCTCCGGGACAACTTCGCCCATGCCGGTGGCCTGCGCATCGATCACGTCATGGGCCTGCAACGGCTGTGGGTGATTCCCAATGGCGCGCCCCCTGCGGACGGCGCCTACCTGTATTACCCGGTGGACGACCTGCTGCGCTTGCTGGCCCTCGAATCCCATCGCCATCAGGCCATCGTGCTCGGTGAAGACCTGGGGACGGTGCCGGATGGCCTGCGGGAAAAACTCATCGCCCGCTCGATCCTCGGCATGCGGGTATTGCTGTTCGAACAGGACAACGCCCACTTCAAGCCCATGCTCGACTGGCCGGACAACGCGCTGGCCACCACCAGCACCCATGACCTGCCGACCCTCAATGGTTGGTGGCATGGCCGCGATATCGACTGGAATGCCCGTCTCGGCCTGGTCGACGCCTCGGGTGAAATCGAATGGCGCCAGCACCGCGAACGCGAGCGCGAAGGCTTGCGCCGGGTGTTGAGCGAGGATCCGCAGAACTTTCGCGAGGAGTCCCATGAAACCGATCAGGTGCTGGATGCCGCGATCCGTTTCCTCGGGCACACCCCGGCGCCGCTGGTGTTGCTGCCGCTGGAAGATGCCCTGGGCATCGAACAGCAGGCCAACCTGCCTGGCACGACCGACGCGCATCCCAACTGGTCCCGTCGCCTGCCCGGTGACAGCGAAACCCTGCTCGATGACCCGGACGCCGCCCGGCGCCTGGAACTGCTCGCCTGCGCGCGACTTCAGGCGGCCGAGCGTGACCAATGAATCAAGCGCTCATCCAACCGTTGGGGGCCACCCTGCGACTGCAGTTTCATAAAGGCTTCACCCTGGACCAGGCGGTGCCGCTGGTCCCCTACTTCGCCAGCCTGGGCATCAGCCATATCTATGCTTCGCCACTGCTGAGCGCGCGTCCGGGCTCCATGCATGGCTACGACGTGGTGGACCCGACCACGGTCAACCCGGAGCTGGGCGGCGAAGCGGCATTGCGGCGCCTGGTCAGCGCCTTGCGCGAGCAACGGATGGGGCTGATCCTCGACATCGTGTCCAACCACATGGCGGTGGGCGGCGGCGACAATCCCTGGTGGCTGGATTTGCTGGAATGGGGGCGCCTGAGTCCCTACGGCGAGTTCTTCGATATCCAGTGGCATTCTCCCGATCCGTTGATGGCAGGTCAGTTGCTGCTGCCCTTCCTCGGCAGCGATTACGGGGTCGCCCTGCAGGACGGCACCCTGCCCTTGCGTTTCGATGCAGGGCACGGCGCATTTCATGTCGAGCACTATGAGCATCACTTCCCGATCTGCCCGACGAGCTACGGCGAGCTGCTCAAGGCCGATGACGCGCTGAATGCCGATCAGGCCGCGCAACTCAAATCCCTGGCAGACCGCTTCAGTGCCTTGAGTTACCAGATGGACGCGCACAGCCTGGCGATCCCGCTCAAGGCCGAGCTGCGCGAACTCGCCGCTGACCCGGCCATTGCGCAAGCGATCCAGCGCAACCTGGACGCTTATGATTCACTGACGCGCGAGGGGTTCGAGCGTCTGCACGACTTGCTCGAGCGCCAAAGCTATCGCCTGGCCAGCTGGCGCACCGCGGCGGACGATATCAATTGGCGGCGCTTTTTCGATGTCAACGAACTCGGCGGCCTGCGGGTCGAGCGGCCGGCCGTGTTCGAAGAAACCCACGCCAAGATCTTCGAGCTGGTGGCCGAGGGCCTGGTCGACGGTCTGCGCATCGATCACATCGATGGCCTGGCCGACCCCCGTGGTTATTGCCGCAAATTGCGGCGCCGGGTCGACAGCCTGTCTCCGCAGCGGCACCTGCCGATTTTCGTCGAGAAGATCCTCGGCGAAGGTGAAACCCTGCACCGCGACTGGTCCGTCGACGGCACCACCGGTTATGAATTCATGAACCAGTTGTCGCTGTTGCAACACGACCCGGAAGGCGCCCAGACCCTGGGCAAGCTCTGGAGCCGATACAGCGAACGGCCCGCCGATTTTCGCCAGGAGGCGCAACTGGCCCGCCAGCAAATCCTCAACGGCTCCCTCGCCGGCGATTTCGAGAGTGTCGCCCAGGCGTTGCTGCAAGTCGCCCGTGACGACCTGATGACCCGCGACCTGACCCTCGGCGCAATCCGGCGAGCGTTGCAGGAACTGATCGTGCACTTCCCCGTGTATCGCACCTATATCAGCCCCCGCGGCCGCAGCGCCGAAGACGATGTGTTTTTCCAGCAGGCCATGGACGGCGCCCGGCAATCGCTCAGCGAGGCCGATTGGCCGGTGCTCGATTGCCTGGCCCGCTGGCTCGGCGGTGAACCGTGGCGCAAACGCCCGGCGGGTCGCCAGCGCAAGATGCTCAAGCACGCCTGCGTGCGCTTCCAGCAGCTGACCTCGCCGGCCGCGGCCAAAGCCGTGGAAGACACCGCGTTTTATCGCTCGGCGGTGTTGCTGTCGCGTAATGACGTGGGGTTCAGCACCGAACAGTTCAGTGCGCCGGTCGCCGATTTCCACGCGGTGTGTGCCAGCCGACTCGAAGCGTTTCCCGATAACCTGCTGGCCACCGCCACCCACGACCACAAACGCGGCGAAGACACCCGGGCGCGGTTGGCGGTGCTGAGTGAACGCAGTGCCTGGTACGCCGAGCAAGTGCCGCTCTGGCAAGCCCTGGCCCGACCGCTGCGCGATGACGACCAGATGCCATCGACCGGCGACGAGTTGATTCTGTATCAGGCGATCCTCGGCAGCTGGCCGCTCGACCTGCGCAGCGAAGATCCAATCGCGATCGAGGCGTACACTCAACGCCTCTGGCAATGGCAACAGAAAGCCTTGCGCGAAGCAAAGTTGCAAAGCAGCTGGAGCGCACCCAACGACGCTTACGAACAGGCGATGCAGCAATTCCTGCAACGACTGATGCTCAGTCCTGAAGGTGAACTGTTGCGCGCCGCACTGGGCAAGGCGGTCAATACCCTCGCCGCCCCCGGCGCCCTCAACGGATTGGCGCAAACCTTGCTACGCATGACCGTGCCGGGCATACCGGATCTTTATCAGGGCAACGAGTACTGGGATTTCACCCTGGTGGACCCGGATAACCGGCGGCCGGTGGATTACGCTGATCGGCAACAGGCCTTGCACGCAGAACCGGGTTTACCCGAGCTGCTGACCACCTGGCGTGACGGGCGCATCAAGCAAAGCCTTATCGCCCAGGCGTTGAACCTGCGGGCCGAGCACGCCGAGCTGTTTCGGCGCGGGGCGTATCAAGCCCTGGAAGTGGTCGGCAGCCAGGCGCACCGGGTGCTGGCGTTTGCCCGCTCCGGGGAAGGAAAACGGGCGCTCGTGATTGTGCCGATACGCTGCGCCGAACTGCTGAAAAACACCGCCGAACCGCGGATCGATGCGCGGCTGTGGGGCGATACCCGGGTCAAATTACCGTTCGCCTCCTCTGACATACATTTGAAGGGACTTTTTTCAGCCACCGCAGTCACAACCCAAGGGGAGCTGATGATCAGCGCTGCGCTGGGGGACTTCCCGGTCAATCTCTTTATCCAAACTACCGACACTTGAGTGCAGTTCAGGAGCATAGCGATGAGTACCGAAGATAAACGCATCCGCGAGTTCGCCTATCAGATCTGGGAATCTGAAGGCAAGCCCGAAGGCCAGGAAGCCCGTCACTGGGAAATGGCCCGCAAACTGGCAGAAGCTGAAGCCCTGTCCCCGAACAAGTCGTCAAAAGGGGCCGGCAGTAAAGTGGCCGCGACCAAGACCGCGCCGAAAAAGCCCGACGGCAAGCTGATCAATGACAAGTCGCTCGACGGCAAGGGCGCCGAACCGAAAACCAAGGCCAAGGCCAAGCCGGCCGCGGCATCATCGGTGGTCCCGCCTGGCGAAAAAGCCGCCGTGAAGAAGCCTCGAACCGCGCGTAAACCGCCCGCGGTCTAACGCTCCTTACTGGTCCTGAATGATTGAATGCGTGGCGAGCCCCCTCGCCACCGAGGGTTCGCTCGCCCTCGAAAAACGCCTGAGCCAAGAATTGTCCCCCCTTTGCAGGAGCATGTATGAGCAGTCCAAAGAAATCCGCGCCAGAACCGCACGTCGAGACGCCATCGCGAATCCGTGAAGGTTTGCCCTTCCCGCTGGGCGCGACCTGGGATGGCCTGGGGGTCAATTTCGCCTTGTTTTCCGCCAACGCCACCAAGGTTGAGCTGTGCATCTTCGATGATGCCGGCGAAGTCGAGCTGGAACGCATCGAGTTGCCGGAATACACCGACGAGATCTACCACGGCTACCTGCCCGACGCGCATCCGGGGCTGATCTACGGCTACCGTGTCTACGGCGCCTATGACCCGGCCAACGGTCATCGCTTCAACCACAACAAATTGCTGATCGACCCCTATGCCAAACAGCTGGTCGGCGAGTTGAAATGGTCCGAAGCCTTGTTCGGCTATACCATCGGCCACCCCGATGCCGACCTCAGCTTCGATGAGCGTGACAGCGCGCCCTTCGTGCCCAAATGCAAGGTGATCGACCCGGCCCACACCTGGGGGCACGACCATCGTGTCAGCGTGCCGTGGGACAAGACGATCATTTATGAGACGCACGTGCGTGGCATCAGCATGCGTCACCCCTCCGTCCCCGAGAGCCAGCGTGGCACCTTCGCCGGGTTGATGGTCGATGACGTGCTCGAACACATCCGCAAGCTCGGCGTGTCGACCGTGGAGCTGCTGCCGATCCATGCCTTCGTCAATGACCAGCACCTGCTGCACAAAGGCATGACCAATTACTGGGGCTACAACAGCATCGCGTTTTTCGCCCCCGACCCGCGCTACCTGGCCAGCGGCAAGATCGCCGAATTCAAGGAGATGGTCGCGCACCTGCACGAAGCCAATCTCGAAGTGATCCTCGACGTGGTCTACAACCACACCGCCGAGGGCAATGAACAGGGCCCGACCCTGTCCATGCGCGGCATCGACAACGCCTCTTACTACCGCTTGATGCCCGACGACAAGCGCTACTACATCAACGATTCCGGCACCGGCAACACCCTGGACCTGAGTCACCCCTGTGTGCTGCAGATGGTCACCGACTCCCTGCGTTACTGGGCCACGGAAATGCACGTGGACGGTTTCCGTTTCGACCTGGCGACCATTCTCGGCCGTTACCACGAGGGCTTCGACGAACGTCACAGCTTCCTGGTCGCCTGTCGCCAAGACCCTGTGCTGCGTCAGGTAAAAATGATTGCCGAGCCGTGGGATTGCGGCCCGGGCGGTTATCAGGTCGGTGGTTTTCCGCCGGGTTGGGTCGAGTGGAACGACAAGTTCCGCGACACCGTGCGCGCGTTCTGGAAAGGCGATGACGGCCAGCTCGCGGACTTCGCCAGCCGCATGACCGCTTCCGGCGAAATGTTCAACCAGCGGGGCCGGCGGCCATACGCTTCGTTGAACTTCATCACCGCCCACGACGGTTTCACCCTCAACGACCTGGTCTCGTACAACGACAAGCACAACGAAGCCAACGACGAGGACAACCAGGACGGCAGCAACAACAACCTGTCCTGGAACCACGGCGTCGAAGGTCCGACCGACGATCCCGAGATCAATGAACTGCGTCAGCGCCAGATGCGCAACTTCTTCGCCACGTTGCTGCTGTCCCAGGGCACGCCGATGCTGGTGGCCGGCGACGAATTCGCCCGCACCCAGGAAGGCAACAACAATGCCTATTGCCAGGACAGCGAGATCGGTTGGGTCAACTGGGACCTGAGCGAAGACGGCAAGGCCCTGCTCAAGTTCGTCAAACGCCTGATCAAGCTGCGCCTGGCCTACCCGATCCTGCGTCGCGGGCGCTTCCTGGTGGGCAATTACAACGAAGACATCGGGGTCAAGGACGTCACCTGGCTGGCGCCGGATGGCAGCGAGATGACCATCGAACAGTGGGAAGAAGCCCATGGCCGCTGCCTGGGCATGCTGCTCGACGGCCGCGCGCAGGAAACCGGGATCCGCCGCAAGGGTGGCGATGCAACCCTGCTGCTGGTGGTCAACGCCCATCATGACGTGGTCAATTTCCTGCTCCCGGAAGTGCCCGATGGCAGTTACTGGACCTGCATGATCGACACCAACCAACCTTCCATTCGCGGTCAGGAACGCTTCGAGTTCGGTCACGAGTACTCGGTCACCGGGCGATCGCTGCTGCTGTTCGAATTGCAGCGTGAGGAAGACGAGTGAAATGGACCTCCAGGGGTTTCTGCATCGCCAGTCACCGGACTACGCTGACACTCAAGCGCTAGGCCGGTGCCTGCGTGCGCTGGTGGAGGCGGGTCTCGATCAGCTGCCGCTGCCCGGCAGTGGCCGGACCCTGGAGCGTTTCCAGGCGCTGGCCGAGGTCGGCGGGCATGACCTGGGGTTGTGCAAGTTGTACGAGGGCCATACTGATGCGCTGGCGATCATCCAGCAACTCGGGGGTTCGCCAGCACCGGGCGGTACGTGGGGCATGTGGGCCGCCGAACCGCCCCAGGCGCGGGTACACGTCAGCTCGCACGGCCGAGCGGTTGCACTGAACGGACGCAAGGCCTGGTGTTCGGGGGCGGCGGTGTTGAGCCACGGTTTGCTGACGGCCTGGGACGAGCAGGATCGCCAGCAACTGGTGGCGGTGGCGCTGGATCAACCCGGTGTGAGCATCACCGATCAAGGCTGGCACGCCGTCGGCATGGGCGCGAGCGGCAGCGTGGACGTGCTGTTCGACGGCGTTCGGGCGCATGTCATCGGCGATCCCGGCGACTATCTGCAACGTCCCGGCTTCTGGCAAGGCGGGATCGGCATTGCCGCCTGTTGGTACGGCGCCGCCCAAAGCATTGCCGAACGTCTGCGCAGTCACTGCGCCCACCGCGAAGAACCCCATGCCCTCGCCCACCTCGGCGCCGTCGACAGCGCATTACAGGCCGCTGCCGACGTGCTGCGCAGCAGTGCCCGGAGCATCGATGTCGCACCACTGGACAACGCCGAGCTGCTGGCCCGTCGCGTGCGCGCTGTGGTCGAACATAGCGCCGAGCAGGTCATCCTTCATGTCGGCCACGCCCTGGGCGCAGGTCCCTATTGCAAGGATCGACAATTCGCCCGGCTGATCGCCGACCTGCCGGTGTTCCTGCGGCAAAGCCACGCCGAACGAGACCTTGCCGCGTTGGGTCGACAGGTCATCAACGGAACATGGAGCCTATGAAAACCAATCCAATCGTCGGCCAGGGTACGCCGCTGCACCTGTGGCAAACGTCCAGCCAGCTGGCGCAGCTACCGGTGATCGACATCCTGACGCTGGTGCCGCAAGGGTCCCGGGCCGTCATTATCGCACCCCATCCCGACGATGAAGTGCTGGGTTGCGGCGGCTTCCTGCAACTGCTCGCCGCGGCGAACCGTGCACTGCAGTTGATCTCGGTCACCGATGGCAGCGCCAGCCACCCGGGGTCCCGGCGCTGGCCGGTGGAACGGCTGAGTGCGGTCCGCCCGCAGGAGTCCGCCGAAGCCCTGCGCCGCCTCGGCCTGCCGCTGCACAGTCTGAAATGGTTGCGCGGCGGGTTCGCCGACAGTCGGGTAGCGGCGCGGGAAACCGAGTTGAGCGAGTTCATCGAACGCCACCTGTGCGCCAACGATGTGGTGTTCACCACCTGGCGTGAAGACGGTCATTGCGACCACGAGGCCGTGGGTCGTGCCAGCGTTGACGCGGCCCGGCGCGTGGGGGCAACCGTGCACGAACTGCCCGTCTGGACCTGGCATTGGGCAACCCCCGATGACAGTGGCGTGCCGTGGCACCGGGCGCGAAAAGTCTTGCTCACGCCGCATCAGGTGGCGCGCAAGCGGCATGCCGTGCACGCTTTCGCCAGCCAGTTGGAAGGCGACCCGCGCATCGGCTTGCCGCCGGTCCTGGCGCCCTATGTGCTGGATCGTTTGCTGCAACCCTTCGAAGTGGTGTTTCTATGAGCGTCGAGGATCGCTACTTCGACGGCTTGTTCGCGGGTAATGACGATCCCTGGGCGTTCCGTGATCGTTGGTACGAGCAGCGCAAACGCGCCATCACCCTGGCCGCGCTGCCCCGCCCACGTTATCGCGCCATCTTCGAGCCGGGGTGCGCCAATGGCGAACTGAGCGCAGACCTGGCCACCCGCTGCGACCGCCTGTTGTGTTGCGACACCGCCGCCGCCGCGGTGACACTGGCGCGCACGCGCCTGAGCCTGTTCGATCATGCCGAAGTCCGTCAGAGCCGCCTGCCGGGCGACTGGCCGAACGAACAGTTCGACCTGATCGTGCTCAGCGAAGTCGGCTACTACCTCGACGCCCCGGACCTCAAGCAACTGATTGAACGAGCCGCACAATCGCTGACCGCCGACGGCCAACTCCTGGCCTGTCACTGGCGCCCGCCGATCGATGGCTGTCCGCTCAATGCCCGACTCGTCCATGACCTGCTCCACGCGCATTTGCATTTGCCGCGTCTGGTCCTGCATCAGGAGGCCGATTTCCTGTTGGAGCTGTGGAGCCGCGAACCCCGTTCAGTGGCGGCCCTGGAAGGCTTGCGCTGATGGGCGATTTTCCCATTCCATAGGACATCGACGCGACGAATGGCCGGACATGAGCAATACTCAGCTCTCGGCAATCCAAGGTTTGGAGCGCTGCACATTGCAACCAGACAAGGACGTAGCCCCGATGAAACCTGTTTCCATCGATGAAAGCAGCCAGCCCGCACAGATCTGGAACAGCGCCCCTCAGCTGGACACCATCCCTGTCATCAACACCGAAACCCTGGTTCCCCCCGGCGCGCGTGCCGTGGTGATCGCAGCGCATCCCGGCGATGAAGTCGTGACCTGCGGCGGCTTGTTGCAGCTGCTCAGCAACTTGGGGCATCCCCTGCAGTTGATTTCGATGAGCGGCGGCAGCGCCAGCCATCCGGGGTCGCTGCAGTGGTCGGAGAAACGCCTGAGTGTGTTTCGCCGCCAGGAAAGCGTCGAAGCCTTGCGCCGGCTGGGGTTACCGATGCACAGCCTGAAGTGGATTCGCGGCGGCTTTACCGACAACGCCCTGGCCGGGCGCGAGCTTCAATTGACTCAATTCATTGCCCGTTACTTGCGGCCCGGTGATGTGGTGTTCAGCATCTGGGGCGAGGACGGCAATGATGACCATGGGGCGGTTGGCCGGGCCAGCGCCAAGGCTGCCGCCATGATCGGCGCGACGTTTCATGAAGTACCGCTGCGGGCCTGGCACTGGCCGACCCGCGATCGCGCAATGATTCCCTGGCACCGCGCGCGCAAGATCCGGCTCGACACCTGGACCGTCGCGCGCAAAAGCCACGCCACCCATGCTTACGCCAGCCAGCTCGACGGTGAACCCGCCATCGGCCTCGCCCCGCTGCTACCCCGGGCACTGCTGGAGCGGATTCGCCTGCCCTATGAAATCGTCTTTGTCTGAACCACCCCAATCCAGATGTAGGAGCTGGCTTGCCAGCGAAGACGGCCTCGAGCCTTGCAGTACCCATGAGGACGCCTTCGCCAGCAAGCCGGCTCCTACAGGATTCGGCGTTGACCACAATCCACCTGTACACCGGTGATCCCTTGTAGGAGCTGGCTTGCCAGCGAAGACGGCCTCGAGCCTTGCAGTGCCCATGAAGACGCCTTCGCCAGCAAGCCGGCTCCTACAGGATTCGGCGTTGACCACAATCCACCTGTACACCGGTGATCCCTTGTAGGAGCTGGCTTGCCAGCGAAGACGGCCTCGAGCCTTGCAGTGCCCATGAAGACGCCTTCGCCAGCAAGCCGGCTCCTACAGGATTCGGCGTTGACCACAATCCACCTGTACACCGGTGATCCCTTGTAGGAGCTGGCTTGCCAGCGAAGGCAGCCTCGAGCCTTGCAGTACCCATGAAGACGCCTTCGCCAGCAAGCTGGCTCCTACAGGATTCGGCGTTGACCACAATCCACCTGTACACCGGTGATCCCTTGTAGGAGCTGGCTTGCCAGCGAAGACGGCCTCGAGCCTTGCAGTACCCATGAAGACGCCTTCGCCAGCAAGCTGGCTCCTACAGGATTCGGCGTTGACCACAATCCACCTGTACACCGGTGATCCCTTGTAGGAGCTGGCTTGCCAGCGAAGACGGCCTCGAGCCTTGCAGTGCCCATGAAGACGCCTTCGCCAGCAAGCCGGCTCCTACAGGATTCGGCGTTGACCACAATCCACCTGTACACCGGTGATCCCTTGTAGGAGCTGGCTTGCCAGCGAAGACGGCCTCGAGCCTTGCAGTGCCCATGAAGACGCCTTCGCCAGCAAGCCGGCTCCTACAGGATTCGGCGTTGACCACAATCCACCTGTACACCGGTGATCCCTTGTAGGAGCTGGCTTGCCAGCGAAGGCAGCCTCGAGCCTTGCAGTACCCATGAAGACGCCTTCGCCAGCAAGCTGGCTCCTACAGGATTCGGCGTTGACCACAATCCACCTGTACACCGGTGATCCCTTGTAGGAGCTGGCTTGCCAGCGAAGACGGCCTCGAGCCTTGCAGTACCCATGAAGACGCCTTCGCCAGCAAGCTGGCTCCTACAGGATTCGGCGTTGACCACAATCCACCTGTACACCGGTGATCCCTTGTAGGAGCTGGCTTGCCAGCGAAGACGGCCTCGAGCCTTGCAGTGCCCATGAAGACGCCTTCGCCAGCAAGCCGGCTCCTACAGGATTCGGCGTTGACCACAATCCACCTGTACACCGGTGATCCCTTGTAGGAGCTGGCTTGCCAGCGAAGACGGCCTCGAGCCTTGCAGTGCCCATGAAGACGCCTTCGCCAGCAAGCCGGCTCCTACAGGATTCGGCGTTGACCACAATCCACCTGTACACCGGTGATCCCTTGTAGGAGCTGGCTTGCCAGCGAAGGCAGCCTCGAGCCTTGCAGTGCCCATGAAGACGCCTTCGCCAGCAAGCCGGCTCCTACGGGGTTCGGATTTTAGCCATGAAACCAACGTCACGGCGAATTCCGCTGAACTGCCCGCCCCCGCATCAGTCGCATGCATAAGCAGCCCGAAATCAGAGGAGTGACCGTGAGCAGCGATGTCAAGCCGCAGGCCATCGAATCCACGCCGTTGGACACGCCACCGGTGGTTCATCGGCTGAGAATTCTCACGGTCAACACCCACAAAGGTTTTACCGCGCTCAACCGACGCTTCATTCTCCCGGAACTGCGCGAAGCGGTGCGCAGCACCTCGGCGGACCTGGTATTCCTGCAGGAAGTCGTCGGCGAACACGGGCGGCATTCCTCTCGGTTCAACAATTGGCCGCAAACCTCGCAATACGAGTTCCTGGCCGACAGCATGTGGAGCGACTTCGCCTACGGCCGTAATGCGGTCTACCCCGATGGTCACCACGGCAATGCCCTGCTGTCGAAATACCCGATCCGCGAATACCGCAACCTCGACGTCTCGATCACCGGCCCCGAACGCCGCGGCCTGCTGCATTGTGTGCTGGATGTGCCGGGGCACGCCGAGGTCCACGCGATTTGCGTGCACCTGAGCCTGCTGGAAAGTCATCGCCAGTTGCAGCTTCAACTATTGTGTCAGCTGCTCGAATCCCTGCCTGACGCAGCACCCGTCATCATCGCCGGCGACTTCAACGACTGGCAGCTGCAGGGCAATGCCGCCCTCGTGCGCCGCGACTACCTGCATGAAGCCTTCGAACGCCACCATGGCCGGCCTGCGAAAACCTATCCGGCGCGGTTCCCGCTGCTGCGCCTGGACCGGATTTACCTGCGCAACGCCAGCAGTCATGACCCGCGGATCCTGGGCACCAGACCGTGGACACACCTGTCGGATCACTTGCCGTTGGCGGTCGAAGTCCACCTCTGAAAATCCGCACTTATATGAGCTCCCTGTTGCGACATCCTGACGGTTCAGGGTAATTACGCCGGTAACGGTGGTCAGCTTTTTTACAAAGTGCGCTGGGAGACGACAATTCCGCCAGCGACAAACTGGTGGTCAGCGACGGGACATTGACGGGGCGTTCAACGGCTTTCAGGTCGGCAATGACCTGTTCGGTGCGCAACTGGCGGGCGGGCAAACCTGGCGCACGGGTTTCTTCGTTGGCCACAACCGCCTGAAGGGCGATGTCGACGGCTTCAACCAGGGCTTCGAGGGCAAGCGCGCCGGCAAGGTAGAGCTGGAGGGAGACAGCCTCGGCCTATACGGGACGCTGACCGATCCCGCGGGTGGTTACCTCGACACCGTCGCGATGTACAGCTGGCTCGACGGCGACAATCATTCCGAGCGCGGCCTCACGCTGGACAACGAGGGCGAAGTCCTGACCCTCTCGGCGGAGGCCGGTTACCCGTTCCCGGTTGCGGCAAACTGGGTGGTGGAACCCCAGGCACAGGTGATCTACCAGAAAGTCGCCCTCGACAGCCAGGATGACGGAATTTCACACGTGTCGTTCGACTACGACAGCGCCTGGACCGGTCGCCTCGGGGTCAGCTGGTAGCGTTGCGCTGGCTTTACAGCTCGCGCTTTTTTGACGATCTGACGAACAAACAAGAGGTTAGAGAAGCGCCATAATTCAGTCACTTATAGCCCCTAAAAATACCAGTACCACTCATCGGCCAATTTCTTGACGCAATGTCAAGGGTCTTCTTAGCTACACGTTACTACCCCCGGAACCATACCAGGGGCAAGCCTTCAGGCACCCGCGAGAACGGGCGGCCAGAGGTTTGCCCAACCCATTCGGTCGCCCCTCATTCGGGGTAGGAGAGAGACGCCAAAGCGAGATAAGGCATGCTATTGCAAGGAAGACCGCCATGAAAAAGTCACTCAGCCCACAAGAGATCAAATTTACGTTTTGCACGGTCTCGAGTTCTCTCCTGCTGTGCTCGGCCATGGGGGTCCACGCCTCGCCCGAGGATGAAAAAACCGCCTGGTATGACCAGGAGGTTCAGCGGCTGAGCTTGCCCGCCCTCGCTGCAACCGATCCTGGCCGCTTCAATGCCCACCCTGACTTGCGCAGTTCCCAGCTCACCGTTGAAGATGCCGCGCCGTTGGCCTGGGATCAGCTTTACGGGCAGGCATCGCGGCAGGCACAAACCGACTATCTGGCGCAGGGCGCTTCCATCCCGGAGGCCAACACCCTCAAAGGCCCGGCGATCCTCACCCTGCAAAATGGCAGTGGCCATACCCAGCGGGTCGGACTGATCGGTGGCCCGAGTCAGTTCCAGGGCAATGGCAACGGCTTGCTGACCAGTCGCGCCCTTGCTGACCCTCACACCGAAACCCTCAACCTGCAAGGCGAGAGCCTCGGCGCCTATTGGAGCCTGACCGGCCCCCAAGGCTGGCACGTGGACTTGAGCGCCAGTGGTGGCCGGGTCAACGGTTACAGCCGTGACGGCCAGGGCGCCCGGCAAGCGGCCGAAGGCAGTGCGGTGACGCTGTCGGTGGAAGGTGGTTTCCCGATCGGCGTGAGCGAAAACTGGGTGGTTGAACCCCAGGCGCAGTTGATCAATCAACGAATCACCCTGGACACCCCGAACCGGGACTCGAGAGATCCGTCGTCCAGCGACCTGACGTCGTGGAGCGGTCGGGTCGGTGCAAAGTTGAAAGGCAGTTACGACATCAATGGCCTGCCCATCGAACCTTACGTGCGGACCAACTTGTGGCACACGGTGTACACAGGCAATACGCTGACCCTTGATCAAGTCGACAAGATCAGCAGCAGCCGCTATTCATCGTCCGTCGAAGTGGGGTTGGGCCTGGTGGCCAGAGTGACGCCCGCGGTGAGCCTGTACGTCAGTGCCGATTACAGCAGTGATGTGGATGACAATGATCTGAATGGGTTGATCGGGAGTATGGGGGTGCGGATGCGGTGGTGAGTGTTTGACCTGAGGGAATGCATTGTTTGAGCCGACGCCTTCGCGAGCAAGCTCGTTCCCACATTGGTTTTAGGTACGACATCAATCCAATGTGGGAGCGACGGTGCGGCGATCCGACTTGCTCGCGAAGGGCGCGCCGCGATGTTAGATCAACCCTCCGGGCGCAGCATCAACACCGCCAACGGCGGCAGATTCAACACCAGCGACAACGCCTGCCCATGGCTTGGCTCATCGTCGGTAAACGCCCCGCCGCTATTGCCATAGTTGGAACCGGCATACGTCGCCGAATCGCTGTTGATCACCTCGGTCCAGCGCCCGGCAAACGGCACGCCAATGCGATAAGCCTCGCGCGGCACCGGCGTGAAGTTTGCCACCACCAGCACCGGCCGGCCGTCCTTGCTCCAGCGCAGGAAGGCATAGACGCTGTTGACCGCGTCATCACCGATCAACCACTGGAAACCCTGCGGCGCGTCGTCCTGCTCGTGCAGTGCCGGCTCTTCGCGGTACAGCCGATTGAGATCGCCGACCAGTTTCTGCACGCCCTTGTGTTCCGAATACTGCAATAGGTACCAATCGAGTTGCTGGTCGTGGTTCCACTCGCGCCACTGGCCGAACTCGCAGCCCATGAACAGCAGCTTCTTGCCCGGATGCCCCCACATGAAACTCAGGTACGCCCGCAAGTTGGCGAATTTCTGCCAGCGATCGCCGGGCATCTTGTCGATCAGCGAATGCTTGCCGTGCACCACTTCATCGTGGGAGATCGGCAGGATGAAGCGCTCGGACCACGCATACACCAGGCCGAAACTCAGTTCGTTGTGGTGATGGGCGCGGTACACCGGATCCTGCTGGATGTAATGCAGCGAATCGTGCATCCAGCCCATGTTCCACTTGTAGTCAAAGCCCAGGCCACCCTGTTGCGTGGTCTGGCTGACACCTGGCCACGCGGTGGACTCTTCGGCAATCACCAGCGCGCCGGGGGCTTCGAGGTTCACCACATCATTGAGATGACGCAGGAAGTCGATGGCTTCAAGGTTCTCCCGGCCGCCATGCCGGTTCGGTACCCACTCGCCGGCCTTGCGCGAGTAGTCGCGATACAGCATCGAGGCCACGGCATCGACCCGCAGGCCATCGACGTGGAAATGCTTGAGCCAGTGCAGCGCCGACGCCAACATATAGCCGTGCACTTCGGTGCGGCCCAGGTTGTAGATCAGCGTGTCCCAATCCTGGTGAAAGCCTTCCTGCGGATTGCCGTATTCGTACAGCGCGGTGCCGTCGAACTGTGCCAGGCCATGGGTATCGGTCGGAAAATGCGCCGGCACCCAATCGAGGATTACGCCGATTTCCGCCTGGTGACAGGCATTGACGAAGGCCGCGAAGTCATCAGGCGAACCATAGCGGGCACTCGGGGCGAATTGCGACAGCAGTTGATAACCCCATGAACCGCCGAACGGATGTTCCATGATCGGCATCAATTCGATGTGGGTAAAGCCCAGTTCCTTGACGTACGGAATCAGGCGCTCGGCCAATTCATGCCAGGTGTACTGCCGGGCTACCTCGCCCAGGTCATCCAGTTCGCACTGCCAGGACCCGGCATGCAGTTCGTAGATCGACAGCGGCGCGTTGGAACGATGACGGTCGCCACGCGACAGCATCCAGTCCTGATCCTGCCAGTCGACGCTCAGCGGCGAAGCGACTTTCGACGCGGTGTCCGGCGGCAACGAGGTGGCCAGGGCCATCGGGTCGGCCTTGAGTGGCAGGATGCCGTGGCTGCCGAGGATTTCGTATTTATAGGCCTCCCCTGCCTGCATGCGCGGGATGAAGACTTCCCAGACGCCGGTGGGATGGCGCAGACGCATGGGGTGGCGGCGACCGTCCCAGTTGTTGAAGTCACCGACCACCGACACCCGCCGGGCGTTCGGGGCCCATACGGCAAAGCGCACGCCGTCGACACCGTCGACTGTCTTCAGTTGCGCACCGAGGCACGCACTGAGGTCGCGATGGTTGCCCTCGGCGAACAGGTACAAGTCCATCTCGCCGAGCAACGGGCCAAAGCTGTAAGGGTCTTCGGACAGTTGTTCGCCACCCGCCCAGCGGGTGCGCAGCAGATACGGCTGGGCCCGATCGAAGTGCCCGACAAACAACCCGGGTGTCTGGGTGGCCTCGAGGGTGCCGAGTTCCTCCCCGGAGTCCCTGGCCACTACCTGCACGCTCAAGGCGTCCGGCAGATAGGCCCGAATGAATTGCCCGCCGGCGCCATCGCCGTGGGGGCCGAGAATTGCAAAAGGGTCATGATGCTCGGCACGTACCAGAGCATCGATATCCCGTGCATTGGGCAGCAGCGCTTCTTTAGCGTGACCCTGATCCCTGTTCGAGAAACTCATGACTACTCTCCATCAAAATCGGAAAAGGGTTTAAGCCCACTCAATAGCCCATATAAACCGTGCAGTGGCACGGGCAACCATGTGGGGCGATTTTCAGCCTCGTACGCCACCTCATAAGCCGCCTTCTCCAGACCGAACAACGCCAGCGCGGCGTCCTCGCCTTCCGGATCTTGCCACGCATGAGCAAGACTAGCTGCAGCCAGCCGATAAGCGTCGATAAATGCTTGTCGTGCTTCATTTAAATAGCGTTCGGCGACGCGCTGGCGAGCGGCTTGGGCCAGGTCGGTGTTGTCGACGTTGTGCACGTTGATCGTCATCGCCGCGGCGTAGTCGAAGGAACGCAACACGCCACTCACATCTTTATAAGGACTGTGTTTGCCCCGACGCTCGTGCAGCGGCCGCGCCGGCTCGCCTTCGAAGTCGATCAGGTACGCATCGCCCTTGATCACCAGGACCTGACCGAGGTGCAAGTCGCCGTGGACCCGGATCCGCAGGCCGCCGGCGGCCTTTTTGCCCAACTCCTGGACGTGGCTGAGCACGGCTTTTTTGTTGTCCAGTAAACGACTGACCAGGGTTTTGTCCGCCGGGTTCAGTTCGCTTTGATGCTGCTTGAGCAATTTCAGGGCGTTTTCCAGCTGTGCCGCCACATCCTTGGCCGAGGCCAGTGCCTCCTTCTGCGTGGTGACGTGCGGCGCGAAGTCCGGGTTGTCGGTCGGTGCCGCCAGCACCTGGTGCATTTCCCCCAGGCGCTGGCCGAGCATGCCGGCGAAATCCTTCAGCTCGCCGAGGGCGTTGTAGTGCTGTTCCTGCTCGGACATGGCGTCGGCCAATTCATCACGCAACGCCCGTTCCAGGTTGTTCTGCGTCCATTCCCAGGCATCCCCCTGATTGCTCAGGTAACCCTGGGCGATCATCAACAGATTGTCCTCGCCCGCCGCATCGCGGCGAATCACCGAGCCCAGCAGCGGCGAAATATTGGCGAAACCGGCTTCGGTCAGGTACGCGCTCATTTCCAGTTCCGGGTGCACACCCGAGGCGACTTTACGGATCAGCTTGAGCACCATGCTGCTGCCGACCACCACCGAACTGTTGGACTGTTCGGCGGACAGGTAACGCACTTCCGGCTCAGCCGTGAGCCCCAGCTTGTCCAGTTCGTCGGTGGCTTCGAAACGGATCTCGCCGCCATCCGACGGCAACAGGGTGTTGTGCTGCATGCCCTGCACCACCGTGCGGATGAAGTTTTCCAGGGCGAACGCATCGGTGATCAAGCCGACCTGCGGCCCGCGTCGCACCCGCGACAGTGCCAGTTGCTGCGGCAAGGCGGGGCCGACCTGATCATCGACAATGAAGCCGAACGGCAATTGGTAACGGCTGGTCTGGCCGCCGCTGGTGACTTCGATTTCACTGAGCAGCACCGGATGCTGCGCATCGCCGAAGCGCACGCCATAGGCCAGGTGGACCTTGTCGATGGCCGCGTCCTTGCCCGCGAACCAGCGGCGGTTTTGCAACCAGTTGGGCAAGATGCCCTGCTCCATCGTGGCGCGTGATGGCGCTTCGAGCAGTTCTTCCATGCGTTTCTTCAATACCAGCGTCGTGAAGTCCGGAAGGCTTTGCGCCGGTTCTACGTGCCAACTGGGCATTTGATTCTCCGCTGCGAGTCCAAACCAGTAAAAACCGTAAGGCGCCAGGGTCAGCAGGAAATTCAACTGGCCGATCGGCGGGAAGGCGTTACCGCCCAGCATCTCCACCGGCACCATGCCGGCGTAGGCGGACAGGTCCAGTTCCGCCGCCTGCGCACTGCGCGAGACGTTGGCGACGCACAGGATGATTTCGTACTTGCCGTCCGGCCCGCTGTATTCACGGGTATACGCGAGGATCCGGCGGTTGCTCGGCGAGAGCATTTTCAGGGTGCCGCGCCCGAAGGCCTTGGACTGCTTGCGCACGGCGAGCATGCGCCGCGTCCAGTTCAACAGCGAGTGCGGGTCGCCGGCCTGGGTTTCGACGTTGACCGACAGGTAGCCATATTGCGGGTCCATGATCGGTGGCAGCACCAGGCTCGCCGGGTCGGCGCGGGAGAAACCGCCGTTACGGTCGATCGACCATTGCATCGGAGTGCGCACACCGTCGCGGTCGCCGAGGTAGATGTTGTCGCCCATGCCGATTTCATCGCCGTAATACAGGGTCGGCGTGCCGGGCATCGACAGCAGCAGGCTGTTGAGCAGCTCCACGCGGCGGCGGTCGCGCTCCATCAACGGCGCCAGGCGGCGGCGGATGCCCAGGTTGATCCGCGCCCGACGGTCGGCCGCGTAGTAATTCCACAGGTAGTCACGCTCCTTGTCGGTGACCATTTCCAGCGTCAGCTCATCATGGTTGCGCAGGAAAATCGCCCACTGACAGTTGGCCGGAATTTCCGGGGTCTGGCGCAGGATGTCGGTGATCGGGAAACGGTCTTCCTGGGCCAGCGCCATGTACATGCGCGGCATCAGCGGGAAGTGGAACGCCATGTGGCACTCATCGCCATTCAGGCCTTTGGCGTCGGTGTCGCCAAAGTACAGCTGGGTATCTTCCGGCCATTGGTTGGCCTCGGCCAGGAGCATGCGGTCCGGGTAGTTGGCGTCGATTTCGGCACGGATCTGCTTGAGGACGTCGTGGGTCTCGGGCAGGTTTTCGTTGTTGGTGCCGTCACGTTCGATCAGGTACGGAATCGCATCCAGGCGCAAGCCATCGATACCCATGTCCAGCCAGTAGCGCATGACCGACAGCACGGCTTTCATGACTTGCGGGTTGTCGAAGTTAAGGTCCGGCTGGTGCGAATAGAAGCGGTGCCAGAAATACTGGCCGGCCACCGGATCCCAGGTCCAGTTGGACTTCTCGGTGTCGAGAAAGATGATGCGGGTGCCGTCGTATTTGTGATCGTCATCGGACCAGACGTAGAAATCCCGCGCCGCCGAACCTTTCTTGGCCTTGCGTGCGCGCTGGAACCAGGCGTGCTGATCCGAGGTATGGTTGATGACCAGCTCGGTAATCACCCGCAGGCCTCGTTTGTGGGCCTCGGAAATGAAACGCTTGGCATCGGCCATGGTGCCGTAATCGGAATGCACGCCACGGTATTCGGCGATGTCGTAGCCGTCGTCGCGCCGTGGCGAGGGGTAGAAGGGCAACAGCCAGACGGTATTGACGCCGAGGTCGGCAATGTAATCGAGTTTGGCGATAAGACCGGGAAAGTCGCCGATCCCGTCATTGTTGGAGTCGAAAAACGATTTGACGTGAACCTGGTAGATCACTGCATCCTTGTACCAGAGCGGATCCTTGATAAAGGTGGCTGCCTTGGGTTTCTTCGCCATTTGAAACTCCTGTTGAATTCAAATTTACTGCGGAGCCGAGTGCAAACCCAATGACACCGCTGTCCTGTGGGAGCGGGCTTGCTCGCGAAGAGGGAGTGTCAGTCGGCATTGATGCTGCCTGACCCACCGCCTTCGCGAGCAAGCCCGCTCCCACATTTGAAGCGCATGTCTTTATACGGTGAAGCGCCAGATCCCGAACGGCAGATGCGCCGGATCGATTCGCATGAACTGGTCCTTGCCGTGCCACGTCCAGCGATGCCCGCTCATCAGGTCCTCGCCCTGGCTGCTGGCGTCGTCGGGTAATCCCATTTCCCACAACGGTAATTCGAAATTCGCTTCCTGGACGTTATGCGGATCCAGGCTCACCGCCACCAGAATGAAATTGCTGCCGTCGGCACTGCGCTTGCCGAAATACAGGATGTTGTCGTTCCAGGCGTTGTAGACCTTCAGCCCCAGGTGCGTCTGCAGGGCCGGGTTCTGCCGGCGAATCCGGTTGAGCTGGGCGATTTCGGCAATGATATTGCCCGGTGCGGTGAAGTCCCGCGGGCGGATTTCATACTTCTCGGAGTTGAGGTATTCCTCCTTGCCCGGCACGGGGGCCGCTTCACAGAGTTCGAACCCTGAATACATGCCCCACAGGCCGGAGCCCATGGTCGCCAGTGCCGCGCGAATCAGAAACCCGGCACGCCCGCTTTCATGCAGGAACGCCGGGTTGATATCGGGCGTATTGACGAAGAAGTTCGGCCGATAGCACTCGCGCCACGGCGACTCGTTCAGTTCGGTGAGATAGGTCGCCAGCTCGGCCTTGGTGTTACGCCAGGTGAAGTAGGTGTAGCTCTGGGTGTAACCGACCTTGCCCAGCCGCGCCATCATCGCCGGGGTGGTAAAGGCTTCGGCGAGGAACATCACTTCCGGGTGCAACGCGCGCACATCGGCGATCAGCCATTGCCAGAACGGCAGCGGCTTGGTGTGCGGGTTGTCGACGCGAAAGATCTTCACGCCCTCCTCGACCCAACCGACCACGATGTCGCGCAACTCAACCCAGAGACTGGGAATCGCATCGGTGGCATAGAAGTCGACGTTGACAATGTCCTGGTATTTCTTCGGCGGGTTTTCGGCATACTTGATCGTGCCGTCCGGCCGCCAGTTGAACCAGCCCGGGTGCTGTTTGAGCCACGGATGGTCCTGGGAACACTGGATGGCGAAATCGAGGGCGATTTCCAACCCGTGGTCAGCGGCAGCAGCGACCAGGCGGCGGAAGTCTTCGCGCGTGCCCAGCTCCGAGTGAATAGCCTCGTGCCCGCCCTCTTCGCTGCCAATGGCATAGGGGCTACCGGGATCGTTCGGCCCGGCGGTGAGGGAGTTGTTGGGGCCTTTGCGGTAACTGCGACCGATCGGGTGGATCGGCGGGAAATACAGCACGTCGAAGCCCATGTCCTGGATCATCGGCAGCCGCGAGTGCACATCGTTAAAGGTGCCGTGGCGGGCCGGGTCATCGGTGATCGAGCGTGGAAACAATTCATACCAACTGGCGAACTGCGCCAATCCGCGCTCGACGTCCAGCGGATATTCGGGGCTGAGACTCAAATAGGCGCGGTGATCGGCCTGGGCCATCAACTCGGCACTGCGCTGGTGCATGAACAGCGCGACCTGCTCGGTTTCGAGCAGCCCGGACAATTCATGGTGCAGCGCCGCCAGGTCCTCGCTCAACTGGCCTTCCGCACGCTCCGCCGCTTGCTGGACCTGGTTGCGGCCTTCCTGCAACTCGAGGCTGATGGGCACGCCCGCCAGGTGCTTCTTCTCCAGCTCGTAGCGGAAGCTGGCAAACTGATCGATCCAGGCCTGGATACAAAAGACGTAACGGCCCTGCTCCACCACATGGAACTGGCCCCGCCAGCCATTATTGCCCAGGCTGGTCATGACCTCGGTTTGCCAGGTCTCGTCGCCATCGGCACGCCAGCGCACCCTTACGGCCAGTTGATCGTGGCCATCGGCGAACACCTTGCTGGTCACCACCACGTCCTGCCCCGCCACGGCTTTGACGGCAAACTGCCCGCCATCGAGGGTCGGCATGGTGTTTTCGATCGCGATGCGCGGCAGCAGCAAAGCCTGCGACAGCGGCATATGCGGGTTGTAGTTGAGCTCTGTCGGTTTTTCAGCAGTCATCGAGCATCTCTCCTTTACGCCCCATGGACGCTCTTGTGCTTGGTCGCCATTCGCGCAAGGCCGTCGGCCCCGGAATGAACTCACTTAGGTTCCGAGCGACGGGCGCGGGTAAAGTTCACGGGGATTTGCTTGAGTCTTCGCGGGAATCAATTCCTTTGTGCGGTGGTCAATCCACTTAAGCACGTCTTACGCCATGTGCCACAAGGAGGCTTCAACGATGGTTATTCCCGTCCCCGCTAAAACACCCGATCCGAACATTGACAGTCCAACGATTCCACCGACCGAACCGGAACCGGTGCCTGAGCAGGAGCCGCCGGGCACCACCCCGCCACCGCGGGAAGATCCGCCGGAGACGATGCCGCCGGTGATCGTCAAACCCTGAACACAATCTCCCTGACCGATGAAGATCCAAGGTAGGAGCTGGCTTGCCAGCGAAGGGGCCGTCAGATCATGCGACGCACTTGAGGACGCCTTCGCTGGCAAGCCAGCTCCTACACAAGCCAGCTCCTACAGACGATCGTTGTCCTTCTCGAAGATCTTCACGATCTTGGGCATCACCCCCAGGATCAGCAGCGCCAGCAACGTACTGAGCACCGCTGTCGCCTCGCGCCCCAACCCGGCTGAAACGCCGATGGCCGCGGTCATCCACAAGCCGGCGGCGGTGGTCAGGCCTTTGACGTGGCCTTCATCGCCCTCCTGGTTTTTCAGGATGGTTCCGGCGCCAAGAAAGCCGATCCCGGCGATCACGCCCTGCACGACCCGGCTCATGGCGTCGGCCTGGGAGCCGGACATTTGCGGCACCAGCACAAACAGCGCCGCCCCCAGCGCCACCAGCATGTGGGTGCGCACCCCGGCGGCCTTGCCCTTCTGCTCGCGTTCGAAACCGAGAATCCCGCCCAGCACCGCAGCCGTCAACAAGCGCACGGTGATGCGGGTCAGCTGTGACGCATCCGTGATGTCGGCGAACTCCTCTTGCAGGGTCACCCAAACCTCATGCCACCAGGCGTTCATGGTGCAATCCTTGTAATGAATGGCTCGATAGGGGGTGGACCGCGCGACCATTAATCGGTTGCACAGAACGATGTCTGTCAATTACGTCCTAACAGTTTAGAACCCGCCGAATAAAGGACTCCTCCCATGACGGTACGCATCGAAAACCAGACCTGCTTCTTTACCACCGAGAACGGCGAAGAAATTCGTCTGTGTCCCGACGTCACCATCATTACTGACCCTGAAAAGGCCATGTCGGCGGTGGACATCAATGGTCAGCACATCTACATCACCGAAACGGAAGCCGATGCATTGACCGTAGCAGGTGCCGTGGACGGTCGCCGGCATTTGAAGGCCACCGACAGTGATTCGGTGATTTGACCGAATCACCTCGACAACGCCTCCCGGCGCCTGATGCAGGCGTCGGCATCGCGCTGTACTGGATGCTTCAAGTTGTCGCAGCCAGTGGGTTCCAGGCCATCTGATCCGCTTTTTATTGCAATAGCTGAGTCTGTTATGCAAACAGATCGCCGCGCATAGTGCTCACGCCTGATGGAGGCTGATGAGCGACAGACCATGAGCGATAGAATCCCCGTCCGAACCCTGGAAAGTGTCCCGCCCGTACAAAGCTTCGAGTCTTCGCGTCCACAGATGAAGGCCAAGTCCAGCGATAACCTGATCCACACCCGCAGTTTCACCGGCCTGTTCCGTACACTGCGCATGAGCGGCGCCGGGTTTCTGTTCCTGCTGTTCTTCGGCACCGTGTGGTTGAACTGGGGCGGCCGCCAGGCGGTGCTCTGGGACTTGTCCGAAAGCAAATTCCACATCTTTGGCGCGACCTTCTGGCCGCAGGATTTCATCCTGCTCTCGGCGTTGCTGATCATCGCCGCTTTCGGCTTGTTTGCAATCACCGTGTTCGCCGGGCGGGTCTGGTGCGGCTACACCTGCCCCCAGAGCTCCTGGACCTGGATCTTCATGTGGTGCGAGAAGATCACCGAGGGCGAACGCAACCAGCGCATCAAGCTGCAAGCCGCGCCCTGGGGCCTGAACAAACTGATCCGGCGCTCGATCAAGCACACCCTGTGGCTGGCCATCAGCCTGTTGACCGGCCTGACCTTTGTCGGTTACTTCACGCCAATCCGGCCGCTGGCCGAAGAATTGCTGACTTTGCAAATGGGCGGCGTCAGCCTGTTCTGGGTGGTGTTTTTCACCGGTGCCACTTACATCAACGCCGGCTGGCTGCGCGAGGCGGTGTGCATGCACATGTGCCCGTATGCCCGGTTCCAGAGCGTGATGTTCGACAAAGACACCCTGACCATTTCCTATGACGTCGCCCGTGGCGAACACCGGGGCCCGCGCAAACGCGAGGTGGTACCGGCTACAGTCGGACTCGGCGATTGCATCGACTGCCAGCTCTGCGTGCAGGTCTGCCCCACCGGCATCGACATCCGCGACGGTTTACAGATGGAGTGCATCGGTTGCGCCGCGTGCATCGACGCCTGCGATTCGATCATGGAAAAGATGGGCTATGCCCGTGGGCTGATCAGCTATACCTCGGAGCATGAGTTGCAGGGTGGCAAGACCCGGCTGCTGCGGCCACGGCTGATCGGTTATACCGCGGTGCTGCTGGTGATGATCGGCGCCCTCGCCCTGGCGCTGGTGGAACGGCCGATGGTCTCGCTGGACGTGAGCAAGGACCGCGGCCTGTTTCGCGAGAACAGTCAGGGCCAGATTGAAAACATCTATAGCCTGAAGGTCATCAACAAGACCCAGCAACGGCAGGACTACCGGGTGACCCTGGTCGATGGCGACGGCTTCCAGCTCCAGGGCAAGACCGAGCTGAGCCTGGCGCCTGGCGAGATAGTCGATGTGCCGGTGTCGGTGGCGATGATGAGCGAACGGCCGAGCAGCGGGTCGCAGAGCATCAGCTTCAAGATTGTCGATCGTGACGAGCCCGATATTTATAGCGTGGCCAAGAGCCGGTTTGTTGCGCCGATGAACCGTTGATCCCTTAGACTGCGATGCTGCCATTCGCTGTAGGAGCGAGGCTTGCCCGCGAACAAATCACCTCGATATTTCTGAATGACACCCATCCAGGCACCCGATGAAACGCTACGAAAAATTCGCCGATGACATCGCTGAACTGATCCGCTCCGGCGTTCTCGGCCCCGGCCAGCGTGTGCCTTCGGTGCGCTACGCCAGCCAGACCTACGGCGTCAGCCCGTCCACGGTGTTCCAGGCCTATTACCTGCTCGAGCGCCGCGGGTTGATCCGCGCCCGGCCGCGTTCCGGCTACTTCGTCAACGCCCATGCACCGAGCCCGTTTTCCGAGCCGGTGATCAGCAGTCAGGTCAACGAATCCACCGAAGTCGACGTCAGCGAACTGGTGTTCTCGGTCCTCGACTCGATCAAGGACCCGAACACCGTGCCCTTCGGCTCGGCCTTCCCCAGCCCTGCCCTGTTCCCGTTGCAACGGCTGTCGCGCTCCCTGGCCAGTGCCGCCCGGGACATGGACCCGCGCATGGTGGTCACCGACATGTCGCCGGGCAACCCGCAACTGCGTCGACAAATCGCCCTGCGCTACATGGTCGGCGGGCTGATGCTGCCCATCGAAGAGCTGCTGATCACCAACGGCGCGCTGGAAGCCCTGAACCTGTGCCTGCAAGCCGTCACCGAACCTGGCGACCTGGTGGCCATTGAAGCGCCAGCGTTCTACGCCTGCCTGCAAGTGCTGGAACGCTTGAAGCTCAAAGCCGTGGAAATCCCCGTGCACCCGCGCGACGGCATCGACCTTGGCGTGCTCGCGCAAACCCTGGAGCGCCACCCGATCAAGGCTTGCTGGTGCATGACCAGTTTTCAGAACCCCATGGGCGCGACCATGCCCGAAGCCAAAAAACGCGAACTGGTGGAGTTGTTGCGCAGCCATCAGGTGCCGCTGATCGAAGACGACGTCTATGCCGAGCTCTATTACGGTCAACAGGCGCCGAAACCGGCCAAGGCCTTCGACACCGAGGGGCTGGTGATGCACTGCGGTTCATTCGCCAAGAGCCTGGCCCCCGGCTACCGCATCGGCTGGGTCGCTGCCGGGCGTTTTGCGCAAAAGATCGAACGGCTGAAACTCATGACCTCGCTCTGCGCCTCGATGCCGGCCCAGGCGGCCATTGCCGACTACCTGCAGCATGGCGGTTACGACCGGCATTTGCGCAAATTGCGTTACGCACTGGAAGAGCAGCAGAGCGCGATGCTGGCGGCCATCGCTCGCTATTTCCCGGCGCAGACACGGGTCAGCCAGCCGGCGGGCGGGTACTTTTTGTGGCTGGAGTTGCCGGCGCAGATGGATTCGTTGAAGTTGTTTCAGATGGCCTTGGCGCAGGGGATCAGCATTGCGCCGGGACCGATCTTTTCACCGACCCAACGTTTCAGGAATTGTATCCGGTTGAATTATGGCAGCCCGTGGGATGAGGCTGCGGAGCAGGCGATGGAGACGTTGGGCAGGATTGTCAGGTCCTTTTAAAAGCAAAAGATCGCAGCCTTCGGCAGCTCCTACAGGTGGACGCAAAACCCCTGTAGGAGCTGGCTTGCCAGCGAAAGCGTCCGTTCATGCGATAAAGGTATCGACTGATCCACCGCCTTCGCTGGCAAGCCAGCTCCTACAGAGTTTTGCGTTCCCCTGTGAGCTGCCGAAGGCTGCGATCTTTTGATCTTCAGCTGTTACCGGCCACCACCCAGATCAACGAAAGTCCCCGTCGCATACGACGCCTTATCCGACAACAACCAGACAATCGCCTCCGCCACTTCATCCGGCCGCCCGCCCCGCGCCATGGGGATCGCCGATTCCAGCTTGCTGACCCGGTCCGGATCGCCGCTCAGCGCATGAAAGTCGGTATAGATGAACCCCGGTCGCACGGCGTTGACACGAATACCTTCGCCCGCCACTTCCTTCGACAGGCCGATGGTGAAGCTGTCCAGCGCGCCTTTCGACGCCGCGTAGTCCACGTACTCGTTGGGTGATCCCAGGCGCGAGGCGACCGAGGACACGTTGACGATACTGCCGCCCTGCCCGCCGTGCCTGGGCGACATGCGCAGGAGCGCATGCTTGGCGCAGAGGATCGGCGCCAGGACGTTGGTCTTGAGGGTTTTGAGGATGCGAAATTCCGACATTTCCTCGACCCGGGACTTGTGCCCGACGGTGCCTGCGTTGTTGACCAGGGCCGTGACCCTGCCCAGTTCGCTGTCCACCCGCTGGAACAGGGCGATCACCTCGTCTTCGATACTGACGTCGGCGCGAACCGCGATGGCTTGCGCGCCCAGGGCGCGGACTTGCTCGAGCACCGTCTGGGCGGCTTCTTCGTCGGCCTGATAGTTGATGCAGATCCGATAGCCCTGTTCGGCGGCCAACAAGGCGGTGGCGGCACCGATGCCGCGGCTGCCGCCGGTGATGACGATGACTTTATCCATGCTGGCGTTCCCCCGTTTCAAGCGTAAGCAGTCGGAGCAAAGAATAACCGTCATCGCCGGGTTTTGCATCGGCGTGTTTCCAAACCCTGCGGCTGGCTGAGGATGCTTGTGTGGCGAGGGAGCCACACAAGCAACCTCTTCAGAAAAGCACTCTGTTCTCTTGGGGGTGGATCAACCGACTGCCAATTGTTCGCCACGCACAATATCCGCCAGGAAGCGCGCCGCCGGCAGCGGATGGCCGAGCAGATAGCCTTGCAACGAGTCGCAGCCGAGTTTCGTCAGGAAGTCCTGTTGCACCCCGGTTTCCACGCCTTCGGCGACGATCCGCAGACCCAATGCCTGGCCCAGGGCGACGATGGCGGAAACGATGGCGGCGTCGTCGCTGTCGTGCTCCAGATCGCGGACGAATCCCCGGTCGATCTTCAGCTCATTGGCGGGCAGGCGCTTGAGGTACATCAAGCTCGAATAGCCGGTGCCAAAGTCATCGATGGACAGGTCGACGCCCATTTCCGACAACTCCTGAAGCACCGTCATGCTGACATCGGCGTCGTTCATGGCGGTGGTCTCGGTGATTTCGAGGGTCAGGCTGTTGGCCGGCAAATGGTGCGTGGCCAAGGCTTTGGCCACGCTCTGCACCAGCCCGACGTGGCAGAACTGCAAGGCCGAGAGATTCACCGCGATGCGCCAATCGGTGTAACCGAGCAGGTACCACTCGCGCATCTGCCGGCACGCTTCATTGAGCACCCAGTCGCCGATCGGAATGATCAACCCGGTTTTCTCCGCCAGATCGATGAACTTGTCCGGCAGCAGCATGCCCTGGGTCGGGTGCTCCCAGCGCAGCAGCGCTTCGGCGCCGACCGGATGGCCATTGGCGGCGTCGAACTTGGGCTGGTAATGGAGACTGAATTGCTGCTGCTCCAGGGCGTTGCGCAAGTCTTGCAGCAGTTGCAGTTGTTTGCGGGCGTTGCTGTTCATCGATATATCGAAAAAACTGTAGCCGTTTTTCCCGGTGCCCTTGGCGTGATACATCGCCGCGTCGGCGTTCATCAGCAGCTCTTCAGCAGTGCAGCCGTTACCCGGGTAAACCGCGATACCGACACTGGCGGAGATCTGCAGGTCGTGTTCGGCGACCTGGAACGAGCGCGCAATCAATCCGACCTGGCGGGCCGCCAGGTTCAAGACATCATTCTCCTCGCCCAGTTGCACCAGCAGCACGAACTCATCGCCACCGATCCGCGCCAGGGTGTCCTGACTGCGCAACTCCTCGCGCAACCGCAGGCCGACCGCTCGCAGCAACTGATCGCCCATGTGATGACCGAAGGCATCGTTGACCGGTTTGAACCCGTCCAGGTCGATGAACATCAACGCAAAACAACCGCCCTGCTCCTGGACCTTCGACATCGCCTGATCGATGCGGTCGGCCAGCAACACCCGATTCGGCAGGCCGGTCAGGGTGTCATGCAGGGCCAATTGAGTCAGTTCGCGATTGGCTTCGGTCAACGAGTGGGCAAGGCTGGCGGTGCGCACCTCCATGCGCGCATCGAGCACCGACGTCAGCAAGGCGATGGTCAAAATGGCCAGGGTGGTGATCAGCACCAGGTTGTCCAGGCCCTTGCCGTTCAAGCCGTCGATGGCCGCGCCACAGAAACTGCCGTCGGCGAAGCGCGCCGCGGCCATGGCGGTGTAGTGCATGCCGACGATGGCGAGCCCCATGATCACCGCGGCACCGCCACGGATCAGGATCACATAAGGACTGTGCTGGCGCAGGCGAAACGCGATCCATAACGCGGCGCCCGACGCGCCCACCGCAATGAGCAGCGATGCGCTGAACAGTGTCGGGTCGTAATCGATGCCCGGCTGCATGAGCATGGCGGCCATGCCGGTGTAATGCATGGCACTGATGCCGGCGCCCATGATCAGCGCGCCGAACGCCAGTTGCCAGGCGGGCAACTGCGGCTGACTGACCAGCCACAAGGCAAAGCCGCTGGACAGGATCCCGATCAGCAGTGACAGCAAGGTCAGGGTGACGTCGTAACCGAGGTCGATCGGCAGTTTGAACGCGAGCATGCCGATGAAATGCATCGACCACACCCCGATGCCCATGGCAAAGGCGCCGCCCGCGGTCCATAAATGCACGGCGCGACCTTTGGCCGTGGCGATGCGTTCGGTGAGGTCGAGCGCGGTATAGGAAGCGAGAATCGCTACACAGAGCGAGATGATAACCAGTGTGGGGGAATAGCTGCCGAGCATAGGCCTTCTCGCGACCGCCCCGTCGTACTGCTTCCGTTCTCGAGGGGGCAAATCCGGCGATTGTACTCAATGCGCAACAGAACGCACTGACAAAATTAGCAAAAGGCCATCAAGTTGATGAAACGCTTGTTTGAAGTGAAAACAGGGTCATGGCCGATACCCTGTTTTGGGATAACACGGGTCACTGTAGGAGCTGGCTTGCCAGCGAAAGCGGTGGGTCAGTCGAAACATTCATTGCCTGAACGGACGCCTTCGCTGGCAAGCCAGCTCCTACAGGTTGTCGCTCACCTGCAGTGCGCCATCCCATCCGCCACCCAGGGCAGCGATCAGTTGCACGCTGGCAATCAACCGACTCTGTAACAAATTCAGCACGTTACGTTCGTTACTTAATGCAGTGGCTTGCACCACCACCACGTCCAGATAAGCAATCACCCCGGCCTTGTACTGATTCCGGATCAGACGCAGCGATTCACGCGCCGCGTCCAGTGCTTCCTGGCGTACACCCGCCTCGTTTTCCAGGACCTTGAGTTGCACCAGGTAGTTTTCCACCTCACGAAAACCATCGAGCACGGTCTGGCGGTAGTTGGCCACGGTTTCGTCGTAGGCGGCCTCGCTGCGGTCGACTTCCGCCGAACGCTGGCCCCCGTCGAACAGGGTCATCGCCAGTTGCGGTCCGACCGACCAGAAGCGGTTAGGCACGCTGAACCAGTTGTTCGAGGTGCTGCTGCTGTAACCGCCGTTCAGGCTCAACGTCAGGTCCGGATAATAAGCCGCCTTGGCCACGCCGATGTTGGCGTTGGCCGCCATCACCGAACGCTCCGCGGAGGCAATGTCCGGGCGGCGTTCCAGCAATTGCGACGGCAGGGCTAGCGGCACCTGCGGCAAGGCCGGGATGTCCTGGGTCTCGGCCAGGCTGAACTGCGCCGGCGCCAACCCGATCAGTACGGCAATGGCGTTCTCGAACTGGGCGCGCTGCCAGATCAGATCGACCATCTCGGCTTCGGTGCTCTTGAGCTGAGTGGTGGCCTGGGCCACCGCGTCCTTGCCGGAAACCCCGGCACGGTATTGATTTTCGGTCATTGTCAGCGAGCGCCGATAGGCTTCGACCGTCGCTTCAAGCAGGCGCTTCTGCTCATCGATCACCCGCAATTGCAGGTAGTTCTGCACCAGTTCCGATTGCTGGCTCAGGCGCATCGCCGCCAGATCGGCAAAACTCGCCTCGGCGTTGGCCGTGTCGGCTTCAAGGCCCCGGCGCAATTTGCCCCAGACGTCAGCCTCCCAACTGACCCCGGCCTGGGCGGTGTACGTGTCACGGATACCACTGGAGGTACTGGTCAGGCTTGAGCTGCTGCTGCCGGTGCCCTGGCTCGAACGATCCTTGCCGACAGTCAGGTCCACGGTGGGGAAAAACGCTCCACGGGCACTGCGTACCAAGGCCTGGGCCTGACGGTATTGGGCTTCGGACTGGGCGACGGTCTGGTTGGCGCTGTTGAGTTTCACGATCAGGTCATTGAGCTGTCGATCGCCATACAGTTCCCACCAGGCACCGCGGGCCAGGGAATCGCTCGGATTGGCTTGGCGCCAGCCGGCCGCTTCCTTGTATTGCACCGGCGCAGCGGCTGCCGGGCGCTGGTAATCCGGGCCGATGGCGCAGGCACTGAGCAGCGCCACGCACAGCGACAGGCTGAGTAAACGCGAACCTCGGGCCGTGACCGCGGGTGCAGCCAGGTTGAACAGCGAACGGTCAGTCATAGCGGAGTTTCCAGAGCAGCATCGGTACGCACTCCACGCCAGTGATTGAAGCGATGGCGCAGTTTGTCGAGATAGAGGTAGACCACCGGGGTGGTATAGAGGGTCAGCACCTGGCTGAAGATCAACCCGCCGATGATGGTCAGGCCCAGGGGCTGACGCATTTCCGCCCCTTCGGCGCGGCTCAGCAGCAACGGCAACGCACCGAGGATGGCGGCCAGCGTGGTCATCAGAATCGGCCGCAACCGTTGCAGGCAGGCACTGCGAATCGATTCCAGCGGTTCCAGGCCCTGATGCCGTTCGAGCTGCAGGGCCAGGTCGATCATCAGAATGGCGTTTTTCTTCACCACGCCAATCAGCAAAAACAGGCCGAGCAACGAGATCAGGCTGAACTCGCCGCCCAGCGCATAGATGGACAGCAGTGCGCCCACCCCGGCCGACGGCAAGGTCGAGAGAATGGTCAGCGGATGGATGTAGCTTTCATACAGCACGCCCAACACCAGGTAGACCGCCACCAACGCCCCGAGAATCATCCACGGCTGGCTCTTCTGGGTGGCGGCAAACGCATCGGCGGTGCCGGACATTTTCGCGATCACGGCTTCAGGCAAGCCGACCTTGGCAATCGCCCGCTCGATGGCGGCCGTGCCCTGCTCCACCGTTACGCCTTCAGCCATGTCGAAGGCAACGCTCTCGGAGGCGAACTGGCCTTCGTGGCTGACCCGATCGTCTTCCAGGCTGTTTTCATAATGAGCGATGGTCGACAACGGAATGCGCGCGCCGTCGGCGGTGATCACCTGGACCTGATTGAGGGTGATCGGGTCCTGGGCGTATTTGGGGTTGACCTCCATCACCACCTGATACTGGTTGAGGCTGTCGTATATCGTCGATATTTGCCGCTGGCTGTAGGCGTTGTTGAGCACCGAGGTGACCATATTCATGTCGACGCCCAGGCGTTTGGCCTGATCGCGATCGACAATCAGCGTGACCTGTTGGGCGCCACGACCTTCACGGGCGTCAATCGCCGTCAGTTCCGGCAATGCCTTGAGCGCGGCCACGACTTTGGGGTACCACTCGCGCAACTCTCCCAGATCGCCGCTTTGCAGGATGTAGGAATATTGCGAGCTGGTCTGTTCACGGCCTCCGCCGAACTGCAGGTCCTGGTCGGCCATCAGCATCAGCTGCGCACCGGGGACCTTGGGCATTTCCTTGCGCAGGCGTTCAATGACTTTCTGCGCGGACAGGTTACGTTCCTTGATCGGTTTCAGGCGTACCAGCATGAAGGCGTTGTTGGTGCCGTTGTTGCCGCCGATGAAGCCGGCGACGCTTTCCACCGCCGGATCCTTGAGCACTGCGCGCCGGAAGATTTCCATTTTCGGCTGCATCACGCTGAACGACAGGCCGTCGTCACCGCGCACGAAACCGATCAGCTGACCAGTGTCCTGCTGAGGCATAAACGTTTTAGGAACAACGACATACAGCGCGATGTTAACGCCAACTGTCACAAACAGACTGAGCAGCGTCAGGAGGCGGTGACGCAGCACCCAGTCGAGGCTGGTGGCGTATTTGCCCACCATCCAGGCGTTGGCCCGCTGGCTGTAGCGCTGCAGACGGTTTTCCTGGCCCGGGATGTGCGGCTTGAGCCAGCGGGCGCAGAGCATCGGCGTCAGCGTCAGCGAGACCAGCAGCGACACCACGATGGACGCCGCCAGGGTGATGGAAAATTCGCGAAACAGGCTTTCGACGATCCCGCCCATGAACAGGATCGACAGAAACACCGCCACCAGCGAGACGTTCATCGACAGCAAGGTGAAACCGACTTCCTGGGCCCCCAGATACGCCGCTTTCATTGGCGGCACGCCTTTGTCGATGTGCCGGGATATGTTCTCCAGCACCACGATGGCGTCGTCTACCACCAGCCCGGTGGCCAGGATCAGCGCCATCAGCGACAGGTTGTTCAGTGAGAAGCCATAGAGGTACATCACCGCGAACGTGCCAACCAGCGACACCGGTACGGCCAGGGTCGGAATCAATGACGCGCGGAAGTTACCCAGAAACAGGAACACCACCAGGATCACCAGCGCCACGGCAATCAACAGGGTCATCTCCGCTTCGTGCAGGGTCGCCTTGATCACCGGCGAACGGTCCATCGCCAGGTTCAGCTTGACGCTGGCCGGCAGCACCGCCTGCAACGCCGGCAACTGGGCCTTGATCTCGTTGACCGTCTCGATGATGTTGGCGCCGGCCTGGCGGTTGATCACCAGCAAGACCGCCGCGTCGTCGTTGAAGAAACCGCTGTTGTAGCGGTCCTCGACGCCATCGCTGACCTTGGCCACATCCTTCAGGCGCAGGGCCGCGCCATCCGCGTAGTGGATGATCAGCGACTCGTAGTCCTTGGCTTTCTCCAGTTGATCGTTGGCCTGCACCTGCCATAACCGCTCACCGTCCTCGACTGAACCCTTGGGGCGGCGCACGTTGGCATTGGCGATGGTGTTGCGCACATCGTCCAGGGCCACGCCGTACTGGTTCAGCGCCTGGGGCTCGAGTTCGATGCGCACCGCCGGCAAGGAGCTGCCGCCGATCTGCACTTCGCCAACGCCCTGCACCTGGGACAGGCTCTGGGACAGGATGGTCGAGGCCAAGTCGTAGAGCTGGCCTTTTTCCAGCACGTCCGAGGTCAACGACAACACCATGATCGGCGCCTGGGACGGGTTGACCTTCTTATAGGTCGGCATGCTGCGCATCCCGCTGGGCAGCAGGTTGCGTGAGGCGTTGATCGCCGCCTGCACTTCCCGCGCCGCGCCGTTGATATCGCGGTCGAGGTCAAATTGCAGGATCACCCGGGTCGAGCCCTGGCTGGAACGGCTGCTCATGGTGTTCACCCCGGCAATCGCCCCGAAGGAACGCTCCAGCGGCGTAGCCACGGTCGAGGCCATCACTTCCGGGCTCGCGCCGGGCAGGCTGGCCTGGACCACGATCACCGGGAAGTCCATTTGCGGCAGCGGCGACACCGGCAAGAGGCCGAAGCTCACCCCGCCCAGCAGCATGATCGCCAGGCTCAGCAACATGGTCGCGACCGGGCGCTTGATGAAAGGTCCGGAGAGGTTCATGGCTGCTCAACCACTTCCACGGACTCGGACTTGCGCCCCCAACGACGGCCCAGGCGGTCGAAGTACAGGTAGATCACCGGGGTGGTGAACAGCGTCAGCACCTGACTCACCAGCAAACCGCCGACCATCACCAGGCCCAACGGCTGGCGCAATTCAGCCCCGGAACCGGTGGCCAGCATCAACGGCACCGCGCCAAACAACGCGGCCAGGGTGGTCATCAGGATCGGCCGGAAGCGCAGCAGCGCCGCCTGATAGATCGCCGTCTCCGGGTCCAGGCCCTGATTGCGTTCAGCGTCGAGGGCGAAGTCGATCATCATGATCGCGTTCTTTTTCACGATACCGATCAGCAAGATGATGCCGATGATCGCGATCATCCCCAGGTCGTTGCCGCTCAACAGCAGCGCCAGCAAGGCGCCGACCGCCGCCGAGGGCAAGGTCGAGAGAATGGTGATCGGGTGGATATAGCTTTCGTACAGCACGCCGAGCACGATGTACATGGTCACCACCGCCGCCAGGACCAACAGCAAGGTGCTCGACAACGAGGCCTGGAACGCCTCGGCCGCACCCTGGAACTGGGTCTGCACGCCGATCGGCATGCCGATGTCCTGCTGCACCTGTTCGATGATCTCCACCGCATGCCCCAGCGCCACGCCCGGTGCCAGGTTGAACGACATCATCACCGCCGGGAACTGGCCGATGTGGGTGATCGCCAGTTGCGCCTGGCGCTCTTCGATGCGCGCCAGGCTGGACAGGCGCACTTGCCCGCCATCGGTGGTCTTGACGTGAATCTGGTTCAGCGCGTCCGGGCCGATCTTCTCGCCGGCCTGGGATTGCAGGACCACGCGGTACTGGCTGGCCTGGGTGTAAATGGTGGAAATCTGCCGCTGGCCAAAGGCGTCGTACAGCGCGTCGGTGATATTCGACACGGATACCCCGACCCGCGACGCCGCGTCACGATCGATCACCAGGTAGACCTGCAAGCCCTTGTCCTGCAAGTCGCTGGCGACGTCGGTCAGCTCCGGCCGTTGGGCCAGGGCGTCCACCAGGCGGCCACTCCACAGGCTCAGCAACTCCGAGTCTGGCGATGACATGCTGAATTGGTACTGGGTGCGGCTGACCCGGTCTTCGATGGTCAAATCCTGCACTGGCTGCATGTACAGGCGAATGCCGGTCAGCTTGTCCAGCTCGGGTTGCAGGCGCGTTATCACTTCGGTCGCGCTCAGGTCACGGTTGCTGTGGGACTTGAGGTTGATCAGCAGCCGGCCGCTGTTGAGCGTCGAGTTATCGCCGTCGACCCCGATGTAGGACGACAGGCTCTCTACCGCCGGATCGGCGAGAATCACCTTGGCCAGTTCCTGTTGCCGCTCGCTCATGGCCGCAAAGGAAATCGACTGCGGCGCCTCGGAAATACCCTGGATCACCCCGGTGTCTTGCACCGGGAAGAAGCCCTTGGGCACCACCATGTACAGGAACACGGTCAGCGCCAAGGTGCCGATGGCCACCAGCAACGTCAATGGTTGATGCTTGAGAACCCACTTTAACTTGCGCCCGTAAGCCGCGATCATCCAATCAATTGTTGCGCCGCTGGCACGGTAGAAACGGCCCTGCTCTTCCTCCTTGGGTTCACGCTTGAGTAGCCGCGCGCACATCATTGGGGTCAAGGTCAGGGACACCACCAGCGAGATCAGGATGGCCACCGCCAGGGTGATCGCAAATTCGCGGAACAGGCGTCCCACCACGTCGGCCATGAACAGCAATGGGATCAATACCGCGATCAGCGACAGGGTTAGGGACACCAGGGTGAAACCGATCTGTTTGGCGCCCTTGAGCGCCGCATTCATCGGGCTCTCGCCCTCTTCGATGTAGCGGGAAATGTTCTCCAGCATCACGATCGCATCGTCCACCACAAAACCGGTGGCGATGGTCAGGGCCATCAGGGTCAGGTTGTTGACCGAGAAACCGGCGAGGTACATCACGCCGAAGGTCCCGATCAGCGACAGCGGCACGGCCACCGACGGAATGATCGTGGCGCTGGCGCGGCGCAGGAACAGGAAGGTCACCATCACCACCAGGGCAATGGCGATCAGCAATTCGTGCTGCACGTCGGTGACGGAGGCGCGGATGGTCTGGGTGCGGTCGGTGAGCACCGTCACATCGAGACCCGCCGGCAAGTTGTCGGTGATGCTCGGCAGCAAGGCCTTGATCCGGTCGACCACTTCGATGACGTTGGCACCGGGCTGGCGCTGGATGTTCAGCAACACCGCCTGGTTTTCATTGGCCCAGGCCGCCAATCGTTCGTTCTCGGCGCCGTCGACGATCTCTGCCACGTCCTTGAGCCGCAGCGGTGCGCCGTTGGCGTAAGCCAGGATCAGGTTGGCGTAATCCTCGGGCGAGGTCAGCTGGTCGTTGGCATCGAGCATCGACACCCGGGTCGCGCCGTCGAAGTTGCCCTTGGGCTGGTTGACGTTGGAGGCGCCGATCAGGGTCCGCACGTCGGACAGGTTCAGGCCGTTGGCCGCGAGGGCCTCGGGGTTGACCTTGATCCGTACCGCCTGGCGTTGGCCGCCGGCGATGCTGACCATGCCGACGCCGCTGATCTGGGCGATTTTCTGCGCCATGCGGGTGTCGACCAGATCGTTGAGCTTGGGCAACAGCATGGTCTTGGAAGTGATGGCCAGGGTCAGCACCGGGGTGTCCGCCGGGTTGACCTTGTTGTACACCGGCGGCGCCGGCAGGTCCGTGGGCAGCAGATTGGTCGCGGCGTTGATCGCCGCCTGCACTTGCTGCTCGGCGACATCCATGTTGATGTCGAGACTGAACCGCAGGGTCAGCACCGAAGCGCCGCCGGAACTGGTCGAGGCCATCTGGGTCAGGCCGGGCATCTGCCCGAACTGACGCTCCAGTGGCGCGGTCACGGCGCTGGTCATGACATCCGGGCTGGCGCCGGGGTACAGCGTCATGACGCGAATGGTCGGGTAATCGACCTGGGGCAAGGCCGACACCGGCAGCAGCCGATAGGCAATCACACCGGCCAGAATAATGGCCAGCATGCTCAGGGTCGTGGCGACCGGGCGAAGGATGAACAGCCGCGAAATGTTCATGCGCCGCCCTTTTTCGCCTTGTCGGTGGTCGCGGGCTCAGCCGAGGTCGCCGCCGATTTGCCTTGCAGGTGCTCGGTCGGGGTGGTCGGTACATCCTTGCTGTCGTTGACCACTTCCACTTCGCTGCCTTCCTTCAGGCGGTCGGTGCCTTCCAGCACCACCCGATCACCGGCGGCCAGGCCCTCGGTGATAACGGTATTGTCACCGTTACTGGCGCCGACTTTCAGCTGGCGGATCGTGACCTTCTTGTCGCCGTCCATCGCGTAGACGAAGGTGCCGTTGGTGCCGAACTGAATGGCTGCCGAGGGTGCGAGCACCACGTCTTTCAGCGTGTCGGCCAGCAGGTGGACGTTGACGAACTGATTGGGGAATAGCGCCTGATCGCGGTTCTCGTAGCGAGCCTTGAATTTCAGGGTGCCAGTGGTGACGTCGATCTGGTTATCGAGGCTCTGCAACACACCGGTGGCCTGCAGTTTGGTGTCGCTGCGGTCCCAGGCTTCGGCAGGCAGCTTGGCACCGGTGCGGTAGCGAGCCAGCACCACGTCGAGGCTGTTTTCCGGCAAGGTGAATGCCACGCTGATCGGCTGGGTCTGGGTGATGATCGCCAGCGCCGTGGTGTCATTGGCGGCGACCAGGTTGCCGACGTCCAGCTGACGCAGGCCCACGCGGCCGGTGATCGGTGCGCGGATCCGGGTGAATTCGAGATTGAGCTTGGCGTCGTTGACCGCCGCCTGGTTGGTCTTGACCGTGCCCTGATACTGACCCACCAGCGCTTCGGCGGTGTCCAGGGTCTGCTTGGCGATACTGTCTTCGCGATACAGGCCGCGGTAGCGTTCAACGTCGACCTGGGCATTCTTCAATTGCGCCTGATTCTGCAACAAGGTGCCTTCGGCCTGCAGCAGGGCGTTCTGGTAGGGCCGCGGGTCGATCTCGGCCAGCAGATCGCCCGCCTTGACCATCTGCCCTTCTTCGAACGCTATCTTGATCAGTTCGCCGCCGACCCGGCTGCGTACATTGATGGTGTTCTGCGCCGTCACGGTGCCCAACGCCTTGTAGTACAGCGGGAAGTCGCCCTTCACCGCCGGTGCCACCCGCACCGGTACCGGGCCGGCCGCGCCACCGAAACCCGGACGCATCCCCCCGGACCGACCGGTGTGCCCGGCCACGGCTTTTTGCCCCGCGCCTTCTTTTGGCGCAGCCCCGCCGGGCCAGAATTTCCAGCACAGGACGGCGATGACCAACAGCACGAGCAGGCCGAACAGCCAGCGACGGGGATTACGGGAAGCAGAGGATTGCATTGATTGATCAACCATTGGGCGCGTGGGCTTTTTCTACGGGAGGCTGAACGATAAGCACTGGAGGGCGTTTAGCAAAGCGCCTTTACCGGCAATTTACCTTTCGCTTACGTATCAGGAGGTTTGTCTAAGGCACTGAAGCACAAATGAAAACGGCCTGGACAGGGCCAGGCCGTTAACAATTGTAAGGGAATACTTATTTCAGAACGGCAAGTGCTGCGTCGTAGTTCGGTTCGTCAGCGATTTCCTTGACCAGTTCGCTGTGCAGCACGTTGTCGTTTTCGTCCAGCACCACGACGGCACGGGCGGTCAGGCCCTTGAGCGGACCATCGGCAATCGCCACGCCGTAGTTCTGAATGAACTCGGCACCGCGCAGGGTCGACAGGTTCTGCACGTTGTCCAGGCCTTCGGCGCCGCAGAAACGGGCCTGGGCGAATGGCAGGTCAGCGGAGATGCACAGCACCACGGTGTTGGCGATGTCGCTGGCCTGGGCGTTGAACTTGCGCACGGAGGTAGCGCAGGTCGGGGTGTCGACGCTTGGGAAGATGTTCAACACTTTACGCTTGCCGGCGAAGTCTGCCAGGGTCTTGTCGGACAGATTGCCCGCCACCAGGGAAAAGGCTGGCGCCTTGGAACCGGCTTGTGGCAATTCGCCGTTGACTTGTACCGGGTTGCCTTTAAGAGTGACTTGAGCCATGAACGTAGTCCTTCTGATCGTTGATGTGGAGATTTGTGACGAGGCCGAAGTTAACCATGAAATGGTCTGGCGACCTATGCCCAGATACAAATTGTCATTCAGTTAGCCGCAAAACTGGATACAAAAATCCGCGGCTCATCCGGCGCCTACAGGAAGCCTGGGTCTCAGGACAATTTGCAGTGATCTTTCGTTTGCAGTGTTGTCGATTCAGGACAGGGTCATTCGACTAGAACCGAGTCACTCAACTCCAGCGGAGACAAAACCATGCGATTCATGATTTTTGTGAAAGCCAGCCCGGATTCCGAAGCCGGTATCCTGCCCAGCGAAGAACTGATGACCGCGATGGGCAATTTCAACGAGGAACTGGCCAAGGCTGGCATCCTCATCGATTGCGACGGCCTGCAGCCCAGCAGCAAGGGCGCCCGCGTGCGCTTCTCGGGCGACCAGCGCACGGTGATCGACGGCCCGTTCGCCGAAACCAGAGAGCTGATCGCCGGCTATTGGTTGTGGCAGGTGAAGTCGAAACAGGAAGCGATCGACTGGGTCAAGCGCTGCCCCAACCCTATGCCAGGCACCGACGCCGAGATCGAGATCCGCCAGGTGTACGAGGCCGAGGATTTCGGTGACGAATTCACCTCGAAACTGCGCGAGCAGGAAGAACGACTGCGCGAGCAGATGAAGAAGCCCTGACTCAGTGAGCCTGAATGGGTGCTAAACGGTAGCGCGATCACGCCCGGACCTTTGCAGTTGGCGATGGACGTGATCGAACGCTTCCCACTGCACCGGTTGAACCGGATGCTCACCGTCGACTTGTGAATATGACGTACAGCGGGTCAAGCTCTGATTCGGAGGGAAAGACGACGATATAATCGTCGATCCGCAGGTCTTTCCCTTCGCCCGCAAGAGGCTCTAGGGTGGGCACTGGCGAGGATTGAACAAACCCCAGGCGAGGCGATACCGTTGGTGCTGCGGGAACACTTCTTTCGAGGGTGGCCGGATCAGACCAGAACTCCGCCCGTTCCTGATAGCGCAATTCGAACTCACGGTGTTCACCGACCCACGTGCTTTTCGGTGCGTAGGGTGCGAAGCCTTGTTCGATGCGTTTTTTGTTCACCTCATCGAATGCAGAGGCAAGCAGGTGATGCTATCCGAGCGTTTACCACATGGCTTTGTCGAAGGCTTCGAACGACTTGAAATCCCGACCTCGAAACTGATCGCCGATCTGAGCGGGAATGGCTGCCCCCTGCGTCGGGGAGACCGAACGCCACCAGTCAGTAGTTGCCGGTTGTCCGATGCCGGTGACGACGCCCGCCCCCATCGGCGGCAAACTGAAGGACAGATAGGTCGGCGGCAGGCCGGGCACGCAAACGATGCAGTCCTGGATGCGTAAATCGACACCTGACGGGATGTCCAGAACCTCGGACGGTGTAACAGCCAAACCTTGCAGGACGTGGGCATCGTTTCAGCCGCGGCGTTACTGGCGACCTGGGTCACCGATCGTGCCGGCCTTGAGCGCTTTGCCGCTGACGCGCCCGCGGTCACCGACGACCAGCCGCGGATCGAATATGCGCCGTGGGTCCGTTCCAAGGAGATTACCCGGGTGTTGCCGACGCTTCTGGACCTGCGTCAGCCACCAGTGCTGGCGAATGCGGACACGGGCTTCAATGAGCGCATGAACGCTCACCAGCAGCGGTTGATGCAGTTTTATCGGGCGAGCCTGCATGCCTATGACGGCGACCGGGATGCCTGGGCCAGGGATATTCGCGAGGTGATGCGCGGGGATGGGGGGAATCCGTATTTCCGGTGATTTGTCGGGGAGTGATGCGGCGCCTGCAATTTCGCTCCCACAGGGTGTTGTGTAGTGTCCAACTGCTAGGTACGACACCAATCCCTGTGGGAGCGGGCTTGCTCGCGAAGAGGCCCTCAGCCCCACTACATCACTTGGACTTGAGCTTCAGATAAGACTGATGCAAATCCGCGGCCCAACCATCGATCACACCTTTCACATCATCGGCCTTCATCACCTGCGACTCGTTTTCCAGCGGCTTGCCGGTGCCTTTGCGCACGACCTGGGCCAGGACTTTGTTGTTGCCGCCGTCAAGGAACACCGCTTCCGTGGCCAGGTCGGTTTCCTGATCGCGGATACCGCTTGCCGTACTCACCGCCGCAGCCACCAGGGCAATCGGGATCACTTCATAAGGCTTCAGGCCCTCGGTCTTGCTGCTGACAGCGGTAATCGCTGCACGCACCACGAGCACACCGGGGCCGGGGCCCGCCGCCAGCGGCAGGGATTTACCCACTTCACGCTTGAGCGCCTGATCGTAATAACTGGTGATGCCGCTCAGGGTGCCCTGGGGGATCTTCGCGGTCGGTTGGGGCTTGGGGTAGAGCTGGGTCGGCTCAATGTAGACACTGCGGTACTTGTTGATGTCGAGCTTGGGATCGACCCAGCGCATCACGGTAGCACCCGAGGGTGACTGGGCTTCCTTGAGCTGACTGTAATCCTTGAGGAACCCCGAATACTGGTCCGGCTCCACGACTTTACTGGAGCAGCCCACCATTGCGATCGAGGAAATGCACAGAGTGCTCATCATTAATGCAAACTTCATGCTGTAACTCCTGTAAGCGGTTCGACAAGGGTACAAACAAGGGTCTTACAGGTATAGCCAATGCAGCGCCTTTTGCAGTGAAAATCACACTATTGCGCCATTACCGCCACCGGATCACAGCCGACATTTGACAGACGGCGGCCATCCGGCAAAGCTGCATCCAGCTCTAACGCGCGCCTGACGGTAAATGCACCCGGACTATGGAAGTCGCAATGCCGAAACATAAAAATAAAGCGCCTGCACCGACCCCCGATTCAGCTCCGCCCCTGATTGCCCGTTATCTGTTTCCCGTCACCATAGGTTTATTGCTGATGGCCGTCGCGGGCATCGGCTGGTTTTTGTTCAGCAGCCAACAGGCTCCCACGGCCGTGGTCACTGCGCCCGTCACCGTACCGGTGAAGCCGCAACCGGTTGCCCCGGCACCGGCGAAAATGGTCGATGAGCAACAGTGCCAAGGCTGCCACAGCGAGCAAGTCAAGGATTGGCAAGGCTCCCATCACCAATTGGCGATGCAGCCCGCCACTGCCAAAACGATGCTGGGTGACTTCAATAACGTCACCTTCAAGGCCGAAAATGAAACCACCCGTTTCTTGCGCAACAACGACGAATTCTGGGTCAACACCCCTGGCATCGATGGCAAGAACGCCGATTTCAAGGTGGCCTACACCTTCGGCATAGCGCCGTTGCAGCAGTACCTGATCGAGGTCGGCGAAGGTCGGTTGCAAGCGTTTGGCGTGGCCTGGGATAGCGAAAAACAGCGCTGGTTTCACCTCTATCCGGGCCAAGGCGTGAACTTCAAAGACCCGCTGCACTGGAGCAAGCCCAGCCAGAACGCCAATTTCATGTGTGTCGAATGCCACACCACCGGCTATAAACGCAATTTCGATCCGGTCAAAAACACCTTCGACAGTCACTGGAACAGCCTCGGTGTCGGCTGCCAGGCCTGTCACGGCCCGGCGTCCGGTCACCTGGCGTGGACCGCCAGCAAAGGCGACCTGAGCCACGCCGGTTTTGCCATCGACCTCAAGGACAAGGACGCCACCGTCGAGCTCGAGACCTGTGCCCGCTGCCACGCCCGCCGCGCCCCCTTGGGCGATGGCTTCACCGTCGGCAAGCGCTTGATGGACGATTACCTGCCAAGTACCCTGACCCGCGAGTTGTACGCCCTGGATGGCAAGATCAAGGACGAGGTGTTCGAACACGGGTCGTTCACCCAGAGCAAAATGTTCGACAAGGGCGTGCGTTGCAGCAACTGCCACAACCCCCACAGCACCCAACTCAAGGCCCCCGGCAATGGCGTGTGCCTGCAATGCCACAACAGCGCCGGCAACACCTCGGTGGCAGGCGTCGATGGCAAGGGCCTGCAGGCAAAGAACTACGATTCAATCGACCACACCCGCCACCCCGTGGGCCAGCCCGGCTCGCAGTGCGTGGATTGCCACATGCCCGGCAAGTTCTACATGGGCAATGACTTTCGCCATGACCACAGTTTCAGCATTCCCGACCCTGTGCGCGCGAAAACACTCGGCACCCCGGACGCCTGCCTGACCTGTCACCAGGGCAAGGCCGGCGACAAGGTCACCGAACAGTTCAAGCTCTGGAACAGTGCCACCACCGCCCTGGCTCCACGCTACGACGAGAGCCTGTGGCTGATCCGCAACGGCCGGCCCGGCGCGGCGCAAGCCTTGTACGAGCAGCTGCAACGCAGCGATCTGCCGGCGATCCAGCGTGCGACCTTGTTGGCCGAATTGCCGCTGTATCCCAGTGAGCAGGCGTTGAACCTCGCCACCCGGGACTTGAGCAACCCGGCGCCGCAAGTGCGCGAAAGCGCTGTGCGGGCAATCAGCGCGTTCCTGCCACCGGCGGAGCGTGCGTCGCGGCTGACGCCATTGCTGGGGGATCCGGTGAAGGCCGTGCGCATCGTCGCGGCCCGGGACTTGCTCAGTGTGGCCCGCACGGGTTTGGGCAACGCCCAGGCCAACTGGAACGCGGCCATCTCCGAGTATGAAACCGTGCAGAAAAGCCTGGCCGAACGCGCCGAAGCCAACCTCAACCTGGCCATGCTCTATCAGGCCAGCGGGCGCGGCGGCGAAGTAGAAGCGCTGCTGCGCACAGCCCTCAAGCGCGATCCGGACTTCCACCCGGCGCTGGTGACGCTGGTGCAATGGCTGGAAGCCGGCGGGCGCGCTCAGGAAGCCCAGGCGCTGCTGCAACAGAGCCTGAAAGAGCATCCGGACGCCGCCCTGCTGCAACATACCCAAGGCTTGGCGCTGATTCGTGCCGGCCAGGCGGACCAGGCCATGCCGGCCCTGCGTAAAGCCGCTCGACTGGAGCCGCAGAACGCCCAATACGGCTATGTCCTCGCGGTGGCGTTGCACGACAGTGGCAAGGTCGATGACGCCTGCCATGAGCTGGAAAGACTGTTGAAAGAGCAGCCGGCGAATCGCAATGCGCGGTTGGCGCTGATCCAGTATTACCTGGAGAACGGGCAGGAACCGAAGGCGCAGGTGTTGTTGCAGGGCTGGAAGAAGATGAACATGGGTGATCCGGCGTTGAAGTGATTTTCGGTACAGGGACAATCAAAAGATCGCAGCCTGCGAACTTTTGATCTTGAAGCCTCACCGTCGTCTGAACAACGGCCGCGGCTCGATCACCGAGCGGCCATACAACACGCTCATCCCGGCCAACCCCTTGAGCGCATCCTCGGCGGATTTGTCCTCGCGCACGGCAAAGCTGTCAAAACCACACTGACGCATATGGCTGAGCTGGTCACGCAATACATCACCCACCGCGCGTAACTCACCTGCCCAGCCCAATCGCGTGCGCAGCAGGTACGCCTGGCTATATCCGCGACCGTCCCTGAAGCTAGGAAAATCCAGGGCAATCAGCGGCAGGTGTCCAAACCATGGCTTGAGGCTTTCCACTTCATCATCCGGTCCCAGCCACACTGCATGCTTCTGCGGATCGTCAAGCCAGCGGGTCAACGGCAGAATCACCGGGCCCGTCGGTAAATCCCCATCGGGATTCCTGAGCAGCGTCCACGGATCGTCAGCGACAATCCGCGCCACAGCGTCTTCCAGTCGCAGCAGATTGTTCATGCCAGGACCTCCAGGAGCTTGGGGTAAACCTCTTCCTTGAACGGCTCCAGGCCGATGCGCTGCAAGGTGTCGACAAACAACTCGTCGCTCTCGCGGTAACGCACGAAGGTGGCGATGATCCGATCGATCACCTCGGGCACTTCGGCGGCGCTGAAGGACGGGCCGATGACCTTGCCCAACGCGCTGTGCTTGCCCTGTGAGCCGCCAAGGGTGATCTGGTACCACTCGCTGCCGTTTTTATCGACCCCGAGAATGCCGATGTTGCCGATGTGGTGGTGGCCGCAGGCATTCATGCAGCCGGAGATATTGAGGCTGATATCACCCAGGTCGTGCAGATAGTCCAGGTCTTCGAAACGTCCCTGAATCGCCTGGGCGATGGGGATGGACTTGGCATTGGCCAGCGCGCAGAAGTCGCCGCCAGGGCAGGCAATGATATCGGTCAGCAAACCGATATTGGCGCTGCCCAGGCCTTGTTCGCAGGCGAGGCGCCAGAGGGCGAACAGCTCGGTTTTCGCCACGTCGGGCAGGACAATGTTCTGCTCATGGGCGATGCGGATTTCAGCAAAACCGAAATGCTCGGACCACGCTGCAACCGCGTCCATCTGCTCGGAGGTGACATCACCGGGCGGGGCCGCGATGCCCGGTTTGGTCGACAACACGACGCTGGCATAACCCGACACCTTATGCGGCTGGACATTGCGCGCCACCCAACGGGCAAACGCCGGGTTCTCTGCCAGACGCGTGCCGAATTCAAGGTCGGTATCGGACAGTGAGCGATAATCGGGGGCCACGAAGGCACTGGCGACACGCTCATATTCGACTTCGGTCAATTGCGCCGGACCGTCCTTGAGGTACTGCCACTCCTCCTCGACTTCCCTGGCAAAGGCCTCGATACCCAGCGCCTTGACCAGAATCTTGATCCGCGCCTTGTACTTGTTGTCGCGCCGGCCGTGGCGGTTGTAGACGCGCAGCACGGCCTCGACGTAGGACAGCAGGTGCTGCCACGGCAACCCTTCGCGAATCTGCAGCCCAAGGATCGGCGTACGCCCCAAACCGCCGCCGACAATCACCCGCAGCAGCATTTGCCCGTCGGCACCGGGATAAAGATACAGGCCGATGTCGTGCATCATGATCGCGGCGCGGTCCTGCTGCGCCGAGCAGATAGCGATCTTGAACTTGCGCGGCAGAAACAGGAATTCCGGGTTGATGGTCGACCATTGCCGCAGGATTTCCGCCAGGGGCCGAGGGTCGATCAACTCGTCGGCGGCGACCCCGGCAAACGCTTCGGTGGTGATGTTGCGTACGCAATTGCCCGAGGTCTGGATCGCGTGCATTTCTACCTGGGCCAGGCGTTCGAGGATATCCGGGACCTGGGCCAGTTCGATCCAGTTGAATTGCAGGTTCTGGCGCGTGGTGAAGTGACCATACCCACGATCGTAATCCCGGGCGATGCTCGCCAGCGTGCGCATCTGCTGCGCGCTCAAGGTGCCGTAGGGAATGGCCACGCGCAGCATGTAGGCGTGCTTTTGCAGGTACAGGCCGTTCTGCAGGCGCAACGGCAAAAACTCCTCTTCGCTCAATTCGCCCGCCATGAAGCGTTCGACCTGGTCGCGAAATTGCGCAACCCGCTCGAAGACCAGCGCCCGGTCATAGTCGTCGTACTGATACATGTGGCTACCTCATCAGGGGTGATCGGGCTCTGCGGCTCGTTTTCGAGGCGTCGACTATGAACCTGCGGTGCAGTGGGTAATAGATTCACCTGAACGCCAAAAAACCGCATCAGGCCGTTGAGGATCACCACTGGCCAAGTCCTTCATCTGATCCGCATAAATGCCGTTTTCCTGAGCCTGTTTTGTTTCCGGCAGGGTTTCTACAGTGCATACCTGCCAGACCGGGCGGCCTGGCACTACTCTGCAACCGTGGAAGCATTGACCATGAGCACAGCAACAATCGGACAGGCCTATAACTACAAGGTCGTCCGCCAATTCGTCGTGGCGACCATCGTCTGGGGTGTCGTGGGGATGGCGATGGGGGTGTGGATCGCCTCGCAACTGGTATGGCCCGAAATGAACCTCGACCTGCCATGGACCACCTTCGGCCGTTTGCGCCCGCTGCACACCAGCCTGGTGATTTTCGGCTTTGCCGGCAGCGCGCAGTTCGCTGCCAGTTACTACGCGGTGCAACGTACCTGCCAGGTACGCTTGTATTCGGACAAGCTCGCCGCGTTCACCTTCTGGGGCTGGCAATCGGTGATCCTGGTGATGCTGGTCACCCTGCCGTTGGGCTACACGACGACCAAGGAATACGCCGAGATCGAGTTCTCCGGCGCGGTATGGATGACGGTGGTGTGGGTCGCTTACGCCGTCGTGTTCTTCACCACCGTGGTGCAGCGCAAGACCCGACATATCTACGTCGGCAACTGGTTCTTCGGTGCGTTCATCGTGGTGATCGCGATGCTGCACGTGGTCAATCACCTGGCGATTCCGGTGGACTGGTTCAAGTCCTATCCGCTGTATTCCGGGGCAACCGACGCCATGGTCCAATGGTGGTACGGCCACAACGCCGTGGGCTTTTTCCTGACCACGGGCTTCCTCGGGATGATGTATTACTTCGTGCCGAAGCAGGTCGGGCGGCCGGTGTATTCCTATCGGTTGTCGATCGTGCATTTCTGGGCGTTGATCACCCTGTACATCTGGGCCGGCCCGCATCATTTGCACTACACAGCGCTGCCGGACTGGGCCCAGTCACTGGGCATGGCGATGTCGCTGATCCTGCTGGCACCGAGCTGGGGCGGGATGATCAACGGCATGATGACGCTATCGGGGGCCTGGCATAAGTTGCGCACCGACCCGATTCTGCGCTTTCTGGTGTTGTCCCTGGCCTTCTACGGCATGTCGACCTTCGAAGGGCCGATGATGGCGATCAAGACCGTCAACGCCCTCTCCCACTACACCGACTGGACCATCGGCCACGTCCATGCCGGCGCCCTCGGATGGGTGGCGATGATCACCTTCGGCTCGATGTATCACATGATCCCCAAGGTTTTCGGCCGCGAGCAGATGTACAGCACGCCGCTGATCAATCTTCACTTCTGGCTGGCGACCATCGGCACGGTGCTGTACATCGCGTCGATGTGGGTCAACGGCATCACCCAGGGTCTGATGTGGCGCGCGATCAACGACGACGGCACGCTGACCTACTCCTTCGTCGAAGCCCTGCAGGCCAGCCATCCGGGGTTCGTGGTGCGATTCGCGGGCGGGGTGTTCTTCCTCGGCGGGATGTTGCTGATGGCGTACAACACCTGGCGCACGGTGCGGGTGTCGGACATGGCGATGGCCGAGCGTGAAGCGCAGATTGCCTGAGGCGAGGAGCTTGAGATGATCCTGATCGTGCTGGATACAGTCGGCGTGATAGTGCTTTGGTTGGCGGTCGAATGTTGCCTGAAGCACCAGACCGCCCAGAGTCTGGAGGATGCGAGCCTGATCCCGTTTGCCGATGATCCGGAGGTGGCGCGGCGGGTGGAATTGGCGACGGGGAAGACGGTTAAAGCGGTGGCGCCGCAAGCGCTGAAACCAGGTTGGGGCAACCTCGATGTGTGATGTCCCCCCCATCCATTGAGGGAGCGAGCAGGCTCGCTCCCACAGGGATAAGGTGTCGAGTCAGAGACTCACCCGCGATCGCGCGGGATCAGGCTCTGCAACTGCTGCGCCAGGAAGTTTGCATCGAAGGCAAAGGTGTCCGGGTCTTTCAGGCCGTTGGTCTTGCGCCACTGCCAGCTGTTCGACGGCGGCAGGCACACCAGCGAAATGCTGCCATAGCGCGCGGCGGTCAGGCCCATCACCGCCAGGGAAATCTGGCCACCGGCGCCCATCACATCCGGCACGAACTCCACCGGTTTGCCGGCAATCACGATGCTCAGTTTTTCGGTCTTGAAGGTCGAGGTCTCGAGCGCAACGCTGGGGCCCGATGCGACATAGGCCTCGCGGCTCACTTCCAGCAGGTTCGGCGCCTTGACCGGTTCCAGCCACTGCTGAATCTGATCGAACAGCTCACTAATGCGCGTCGCCCACACGGCCGATTGCGACTCAAACAGTTGTTTCTTGTGCGCTTCGCTTTCTGCGTAGTGGCGAAGCATCTCACCCAGTTGCTGTACGTCGTCCATTGCGGTGTTCCTTTGAATGAAGCAGTGCTGCGGACTTAAAGAATGGCAGATGCGCGCTGACGGCGTACGACTAAAAGCGTGAGCGGTACTGGCTGGGGTATGGCGAGCGCCTGCTCGACACCGCCGAACTGCATGCGCAGGCGGCGGTGACGTGCGCTTCAGGGAGTGACTCAGCCGGCCTTGGGCGAGCGACGCAGGCGCGCCATGCTCAAGGTATCCACCCAGACGCCGTCACGCACGGCGTAGTCGCGAAACAGGCCTTCGGTTTCGAAGCCGAACTTGCGATACAGCCCGATGGCGGATTCGTTATCGGCATACACCGAAAGCTCGAGCCGGTGCAGGTTCATCCAATTGTCGGCGGTGTCCAGCGCCGCCGCCAGCAAGGTCGAACCGACGCCCTTGCCCTGCCACGCCACGGCAACGGCCATGCCGAGGTTGCCGGCATGGCTGCGACGGATCCGTGAAAACTGCTCCAGGCCAATGTTGCCGATGACCATTCCCTGATGCAGCGCCACCAGCTGCAAATGCCGTTCGTTGCCCGGAACCAGGCGTTGGCGCCAGACCTCGGTGGACTGAAACGGCATTTGCAGCACCTGGCGGGTAATGGCCGGGTCGTTGTAGAGCGCGGTAATGCCGTCGATGTGGGATTCGTTGAAGCGTTCGAGGGTAATGACAGAGTCGCTGGCGCTCATGGGTGATTCATCCTTGATACAGACATGGCCGCCTACTCTATAACGCATTCTTCCGCCATGGCGAGCCCCCCCTGTAGGAGCTGGCTTGCCAGCGAAGGCGGCCCCAAGCCTTGCACTGCCCATGCAGACGCCTTCGCCAGCAAGCCAGCGCCTACGGTTTCAAGCGCGTTCAGCTGTCGAACCACTCCCGCCGCTCTTCGAAGGTGTTGTGGATCAACTCGACGATCATCTGCACGCCGGCCTCATCCCGGGAATCGGCATTGACTGCCATCCACACCTGGCGCTGCATCGGTTGCCCGAACAATCCCGGCAATGCCACCAGTCCCCGGTCGAACCGGCTCATGTAGTGCGGCAGCAGGCCAATGCATGCGCTGCAGCGGATCATCTCCAGCATCAGTTCGTAGGAATGCAACTGCACCACCCCCGCCAGTCGCTGATCCACCACGCTGTTCCATGGCCGAAAATGCTCGACCTGACGATCATGTTGCCACTGCACCAGCATGAAATCGGCCAGGTCATCCAGGCTGTCCGGCCGAGCCGCAACCCGCGAGTAGCGCTTGGCAATGTGTGGCAGGTAATCGAGCCGCGCCAGCCCTTGGGGTTCGCGGGTGACAAAACTCGGACCTGGCAGCGGCGAATCGGTGCCGGCCAGCCACACCACTACGTCGGCACTGATGGCCTGCAGGGACAATTCGCTGTCCAGGGAAATGATGTCCAGACGTACGCTGGCGTTGCGGCGCAACAGCGAGACCAGGTCGCGGCCGAGAATGTCGTGCAGGATGGTTTCGGCCACTGCCAGGCGTATCACGGGCTGTTCGATCACCGGCAACTTGCGTTCGTGGGCCAAGGCCATCAATTGCGCCTGCAGTTGCTGCCCATCACTGCTTAAGGTCAGGGCACTGCCCTGGAATTTGAACAGCGTACGCTGCAGTTGAGCCTCTAGCTGCGCCAAGTGCTTGCGCAGCTGGGTCGACTTGACGTTGAGGGTGCGTGCGGCCTGCATGAAACAACCACAACGGGCGCTGACCATGAAATATTGCGCCACCTCGGGATCGATTCCGGCCGCCAGTTCCAGCCAGGATCGGGGTTTCGCGGTGAAGGTTCGGTATTCGGTAACGCTCTGGCGTCCTGTGGATTCTATGAATGACATCGATGACTCCCTGTCGATCTTATTGGTTTAATTCCGGTGTCATGAAATGCTTCGATCTCCTGTGGGAGCGAGCCGGCTCCCACAGGGCGAATGTGCCAAGGCTTATTGCTGGTCCTCCAGCACCTTGTTCAACACCGCACCATCGATGCTCAGCGTAGCGGTTTTGAGCATACCTTCCAGGTAGGCCTTGGCAATTTGTTCCTGATGCTGGGCACGCAAGGCCTGGGTCAGGCGTTCGCGCAGTTCGTCCAGGGTCGCGACACGTGCCGGTTGCTGCTCGGTGAGTTTGATCACATGAAAACCCGCTGCGCTCTGTACCGGTTCCGACACGCCACCGACCTTGAGTCGCGAGACGGCGCCGCGCACTTCCGGCACCAGTTGCTGCAAAGGTTGCAGGCCGGTATCACCGCCCTTTTCGGCACTGGCGCGATCCTGGGAATACTGACTTGCCAGCGCGGCGAACTCGGCCGGTGTGGCTTGGGCCTTTTTGCTCAACTCCAGCGCCTGCTTGCGCGCGGCTTCAAGGCTTTGCGGATCGGCGACGCCGAGAAAAATCTGGCTGACCCGATACATCGGCGGCGTCATCCAGCCGGACTTGCCTGCGTCATAGGCCTGCTGCAATTGGGCTGCACTGGGGTAATCGGTCGGCACTTGACTGACCGACTGCAAGTAGTCGCGAAAGATGATTTGCTCGGTGGCCGCACGGGTTTGCTGCTCGACCTGCGGGCGGTGACGCCAACCTTGGGCATCGGCCTGTTCCAGCACCGCTTTTTCGGCCAGGCGTGAGCGAAGCCAACCTTCCAAAGCGCCGCGATCGGCCCGCAGTTGCTCCCGCGACTCGGGCGCTAACGTCGCCAGCAACGTTTTGAGCTCTTCGGGTGCGACGTGCTGATTGCCCAGTCGCGCCACCGCCGGTTCACTCGCCGCGAGCACCGATGATGGCGCCGGCTGTTGCGCCGCGACCGGATCGTTGCCCGTACGCAATCCCAGCGTGACGGCAACCACCAGCAAGGCCAGCGCACCTGCGCCGACCACTACCGTAGGTTTTTTCACAGGGCGGTCACCTCTTCGTCGGCGGTTTCATGCCGGGCCGGCAGTTGCGCTGCGTTCTGGCTGTATTCACGCAGATAGACGATGAACTCCTGAAGCAGGCGATCCCAGAGTTCAAGGTTGCCGCGCAGGTAATCGTCACTCACCCCGGCAGCCACCACCACATCCATTTCCATCAACAGAAATTTGCCCTGCACCGACAACCGGGCAAAACGTCGCGAGGCGTTCCACAGTTCCGCCAACCCGGCCGGCAATGCCCCCTGCACCCGCAAGGCGCAACTGAACGTGAAATCGACGTAGCTGCCCTGTTCCACGGCCGGGTTGCCGAAACGCACTGCGTAACCGATGCCCTGGCTGGCACTGAGCAACTGCACGATGCCGTTCTGTTCGGTCTGGTTGACCCGATACCCCGCGGTTTGCAGGACTTCGGTGAGCGATTGTGGCGAGACGTGGCTGATCAATTGAGTCATGTGCGGTTTTTCCCTGATAGTCAGTGAGCGATCGCGGCCTGGGGCGCGTCGAATCGGGTCTTGTAGAGTGCGTCGCCAAAACCCTGGGCCAGTTCTTCGAACTTGACCCGGGCAGCCCCGGCGAACGGTTGGCGAATCTTCATCACCTCGGCGACGTCGATTTTTTCGTAGGCGGTGACAATGTCTTTGGCGATGCCATACATCTGTTGATTCTTGAGCGAACATTGCTGAATTTGTGCGTCACTTTCGGCCAATTGCGCCGCCAGTTTCGAACGCTCGGCTTCTTTGCCGCGGGCCATCACCAACAATTCCTCGTAGGCCTTCTTGAACTTGCCGAGCTGTTCGCTGCTGGTCGACGCTTGCGCCTGGGCCTGGCTTTGCAGGCTGTCGTGCTGACCGGCCAACTGTTCGGCGACGCCTCGGGCCTTGGCCAATTCGGCGGTCAGTTGCCTGATTTGCGCCTGGGCCGCCTTGGCCTGGCTTTCGGCCGCCATTTGCGCGGCACTGGCCTGAGCCTGCTGGCTTTGCAAGGCCTGCAGCTGCTGGGCAGTGCTGCGCAATTGAGTGCGCAGACGTTCTTCCATGCCTTCGGCATTCGCCCCTTGCGTCACCAGCACGCCCAAGGCAAACAGCATGATTTTTCTGTTCATGAAGCTCTCCCGGCGCCTTAGAAGCGCGTGTTGATTTCAAGCTGCAAGACATCGATGTCGAACGGCGCGCCGTACACCGCTTCGGAGTTCAGCCAGCGACCGCTGGCGACGACGTTCTTGGCCAGACCGTAATTGCCGCCCAGGAAATAGCCCTTGGCGTTGGTCCCGCCCAGATGGAACGACGAGTCGTTGAAGCCGTCGGGCAAGGCGTCTGGCTGGATGTACTTGTAGCCAGCGAACAGGTTCCAGTCGCCCTGCTTCTTCAGGTCCAGTTCGTTGCCCAGGGTGAATTGGACCATCCAGGCGTTGGCGCCACTTTCGATATTGCCGTCGCTGTCGAGGTTGTTGACGATCTGCCCGGCCGAGCGCTTGCGCATGTCACCCTCGTCGTACCCCAGGTTGTGCAGGTAGTTGGCCTGGCTGCGCAGTTTGAAGTTTTCTGGCAGGTCGGCATCCCACACCAGGTTCAGGTCCAGCAGGTTGAACTCCGAGGCCAGGCCGACGAACTGCGGTTGTGGGGTGGTGGCCGGGTTGAGCGGGTTGGGCGTGATGTCGCGCAGCAGGAATACGCTGTTGCCCTTTTGCATGAACGCCGAGCGGCTGCCATCGGTATCGCAGCCCGGTGCGCCGGCCCAGGGTTCGCAAGGGCTGGAGCGCTGGCCTTCGATATCGTCGAACCGGTAATAGGCCAACGCCCCCTTCACGCGGTTGCCGGGGTTGATCGCCCAATTGGCGCCGATCTGTGCGCCGTACAACCATTTGTTGTCGCTGTCTTCCTTGTCGAAGCCGTTGCTGGTGCTGGTGTCGTTGGTGTACTCCACCGGGAACGCGCCGACGGTGCCGAACAGACCCCAGTCGCGGCTGAGCTTGTGGTCGAAAATCGCCGCCACGCCATCGAAATTCAGGTCGTTGGAATAAAGCATGTCGGTGGACATGAACGGGTTGGCAATCCGGCCGCCGGTGAGGGTCAGCGCCTTGGACGGTTTCCAGGTCAGGTAACCCTGATCGAGCCAGATGTCTTTCTTGCCGAAACCTCCGCCGAGCGTCTGGGTGGTACTGACCGGGTTGTTGTCCGAACCGGTGCCGATGCGGATGCCGGCCGTCCACTCTGGTGAAATCAGCGCTTTCATGCCCAGCCGCGCCCGCAGGCGCAACAGGTTTTCGCGGTCTTCACGGGTGTTGAGCAACGGCGGCAGGTTGGTGCTGCTGTTGGGGTTCACGTCGTACGGGCCGTTGTTGTTGAGCTTGGCGAAGTCGACGATTTCGTTGCTGTTGGTGTCCGAGTAGAAACGCGACTCGTCACGCAGGCGGATATCGCCGTCGAAGCTGATGCGCGAGACCCAGTCCGGAAAGGTGTTGGGCTGGGCCCAGTTTTCCTGCTTGGCGGTGGACATGACTTCTGCCTTGACCTGGTCACGGATCTGATCGCGCACCGCCACCGGTACATATTGCACCCGCACATCACCGGGCGCGGCAGCCGGGCCGGCCGCCACCGCGTTGCCGGCACTGGCCGCCTGCTGCGCCTGCACGGCTTCGTGCTGGGCCTGGGCAATCAATGCTTCGGCCTTGTCCTGTTTCAGTACACCTTGCTCTACCAGCAAGCGGATCAGATTGATCGTGGCGTTTTCCGAGGGCGCAGGGGCTGCCCCTGCTTGTCCGACCAGGGTCGCAATGACCATGCCGACCGCCAGGGACAATCGATTCACGTTGGAAATCATCTGCACACAACTCCTTTTGGCAATACTTTAAATATTCGGTTAACCCGGACGCCGCCCTTGCAGGGACAGGCGCACAGGCAACGTCATGGAGGCCGGTGGCCGTTCGCTCAGGTGCGGGGCATTACGCAGCGCGGCGAGCACCTGGGTATCGACTTCGGGGTTACCGCTGGACTTGACCAGCTCAACCCGGGTGATCTCGCCGACGCTGCTCAGCCAGACATCGGCCTGCAGCACAAAGGCCAGGTTGCGCAGGTCGGGGTTCTCCCGCAGCAGGCGCTGGAAGGTGAACGCCAGGAACTGGCCGTAGGTGCCGTTACCCACACGCCCGCCCCCGGCACCGGCCATGCCACCGCCCTTGCCGGCACCGATGTTGAAGGCGTCGTTGCCGGACTGCGCGTCGCCGTCCATTTGCATCGGGTTGGCCAGGTCGTCCGCCGGACTGGGTGGTGCCTCTTCCTCGGGCTTGACCTCCTCCGGCTCCGGAGTCGGCTCGGGCTCGACCATTTTTTCTTCCACGGGGGGTTCCGGTTCCGGTGGTTTTTCCGGCGGCGGAGGTGGCGGTGGCGGCAACGGAATAATCGTCGGCACCTTGGGCGCTTCGCGGCGCACGCCGCTCATGTCGTTGGCCCACTGCCAGAGAAACCACGTGGCCACGCCGGCGATCAGCACCCCGGCGCCCCACTTCACAAAGCGCAGGGGTGAAGGCTTCATCGGCAACGGCTTGAAGGGTTGTTGTGCGGTCATGGTCAGCCCTGGCTCGGTTTGCCGGTGACGAGACCGACCTGGGACAGCTCGAGCCGACGCAGCAGGTCCAACACCTCGATGACTTTCTGGTACTGCACCAGGGCGTCGCCGCGCACGATCACCGGGAAGTCGGGGTTCTGGGCTTTCTCGATGCGCAAGCGATCTTCAAGCTCGGCCAGGGTCACCGGATAGGCATCGAGGAACACCTGGCCGCCGTCGTTGACCGATATCGCCTTGGTCTTGGCTTCGGACAGCGACACCGAGGCACTGGCCTTGGGCAGGTTGATCTGGATGCCGGAGACCTGAGCGGTAGCCGTGAGGATGAACATCACCAGCACCACCATCAGCACGTCCACCAGGGGCGTGATGTTGATGCTGTCCACCGCGGCGTCTTCATCATCGTCGTGGGAGGCATTTACGGAAGCCATTGTCGGTGCTCCTCAGGCCGGTACGGACGGATGGGTGTGATTGCCACGGCGATGGGCCGCTTCACTGAACTGGCTCTCGCCGTGCGTCTCCGCCAGGCGGGTGATGAACTCATCGACGAACACGCGCATGTCGGCGCTGACTTCCTTGTTGCGGGTGATCAGCCGGTTGTAGCCAAACAGCGCCGGGATCGCGACGAACAGGCCCATGGCGGTGGCGAGCAACGCGGCGGCCATACCGGGGGCGATGGCGTTGATGTTGACGTCACCGGCCATGGCCGTGCCGAGGAACACCACCATGATCCCCAGCACCGTACCGAGCAGGCCGATGTACGGGCCGCCGGCGATGGCGTTGGAGAGGGTCGAGAGTTTGGCGCCGAGCGCCTGGTTTTCCCGGGTTCGCACACCGTCCATGGAGCAGCGGATGGCTTCGATGGTGGCGGCCGAGACCGACGTGGTGTCGGCGCCCTGCTCCCGGCGGGTGCGGATTTCCTTCACCGCCACCTGGTACAGGCGCCACAGGGACGAGTGCTGCAAGCGCTGGGCGAGGTCCCGATCGTCGGCAAACATCTCCAGACGGGTGCCGACCTTGGCGAACTGCTCGCGGAAGACTTCGTTGGCGGCACTGACGCGGCTGACCATGCGGTTTTTGCGGATCATGATGACCCACGACTGGAACATCATCAGCACCAGCACGGCGATGATCACCCAGGCATCCATCGGCACCGCATTGAGCAGAAAACCAAGGCTGCCGAAGCCGTAGCCCGACTGCTCTTCATCGACACCGTAGGCCACCAGCTTCGTCTCGGCACCCTGGGCGCTGGCATCGGCCAGCAGTTGCGCGGCAGGTCGGGCGACCTTGGACAGGCGCAACTCATCCATCGCGCCGCTGAAAGGCAGATAAACGCTGGCAGTTTCGCTCGGCAGATCGGCGCCGATGGCCATGATCGAATTGAAGGCCGGCATGCCCACGGCGAGGCTCGAGGTTTCGCGACCGTTGACGTATAGCGCGGCCTTGCTGCCTTCGGCGGTCAGGGCCAGGTGCTGCCATTGGCCAGGGTTCAACGGTTGGGTAGACACGGCGCGCTGGCCGTCGATTTCCACGAACGGCACGCCTTGGTTCAAGCCCAGCAACAGGCTGTTTGCACCTTCGCGGCGGCTGAGCACCAACTGTTCGCCATTGGCCTGGTCCAGACGCAACCAGGCACTGAAGGTGAACGCACTGCCGGCGTTATGTTGCAGCGACGGGCTGGCGGGCAGCAGCAAGGGTTGACCGGTCCATTGCAACGCTCGACCGATCACGCCGTCGATGCTCGTGCCGGTGGCGCTTTGCGCGGTGTTGCCGTAGGCCGTGGTGTCCCTGGGCGGCGTGCCGTTGGCACCGTCGAAATGGTAGAGCGCGGTGTAGTTCGGGTCGAAGGTCAACTGGCCGTTGCCGGTGGCCGGAGCTTTCTGGTGGCCGTAGTACATCCAGAAGTCCTGACGTTGGCCACCCTCGACTGTCGGTACATCGACCCAGATCAGTGCCATGCCCATCAGCGGGTCGAAGCTTTCGATCTGGTGGTTGAACACGGTCTTGTCATCGGCGGACACAAAGCGCAGGTCCGAGCCGTCGTCCTTGACCCCGTCGAAGGTGAAGTTGCCGGTGTGCAGGCGCACCAGTAGCGCCGTGCGACCCAGCGCCTCGTTGATGGCCGCGCCCTGAGGCGTGGTGTCGACCGACATCTGTTTACGGTAATGCCAATCGTCCTGCCACCAGGCATGGGCGGTGGCCGGGAGCAGGAAGCCCAGGCAGATCAGGAAAGCGGTGAATAAGCGTTGCATGAAAATTACTCCGTAGGTTCAGAACGTCGCTTGCAGGTTGAAATGCAGGCGCGATTCCTGTTTCGAGGTGTTCGGCCCTTCGAGCAGCGGGTAGCCCCAATCCAGGCTGCCGGAAAGCCATTTGCTCAAGCTCGCGCGGGTGCCCAGGCCAACACTGGCCAGGGCGTAGTCCGCGTCCTGATCGGGGAGCTCGTCACGCAGGTACAACTGGGCGCCTTCGGCGAAGGCATAGAAGCGCCATTCCTGGACGTAGCTGCCCAGGTACTTGGCGAGGGATGGCGTGCGCAATTCTTGAGAGAGCAAGTAACCGTCGTCACCGGTGCGCTCGGCCGCCAGGTAGCCGCGCACCGAGGTTGCACCGCCGGCGGAAAATTGCTCGTTGGAGACCAGCGGCCCGGACGCCAGCTGGAACGCGGCTTTGGTCGCGGTCTGCCAGTCACTGTCGAAGGAGTAGGTAAAATTGGTGTCGCCCTTGAGCACGGCAAAACTGGGGCTGGCGCGATAGCGTTTGTAGTCGAAGTCTTCGTCGGAGCTGCCGTATCCCAGGAAACTGCGCGTGCCGGCCACCAGGCTCAGGCCCAAGCCCAACTGCGAGCTTTCGGTGTAGCGAAAGCCGTTGTAGGCGAAGGTGAACGGCGCGTACTTGAGCGGCACCTTGTCGCTGTCGCCGCCGAGTTCGAGTTGCTCGTCGAAGTCCTTGAAGTCGATCCCTGCCGACAGCGAATTCGACCAGTTGCCACTGGATGGCAGCGTGTAGATCGCCGATACGCCGTAGGAGTGGCCCTTGCCCAGGACATTGCTGCCGCCGATGGTCGCCACGTTGCTGTCGGACTGATAACCAGAGAACTGCGCACTCCAGCGCTCGCTGAGCGGCGCGATGTAGGAACCGGACCAGACCTTGGCATTGGACGTGTCTTGCGGCGCGGTGAAGAAGGTCAGCGAAACGCTGTGCCCCAATTGCCACAAGTTGTTGTAGCCGAGGCTGGCGACGCTGCGCAGCTTCTCGGTGTCGGCGCTGTAGTCGTTGTTCAGGCCGAGGCTGGCCTGCCAGGGATTCTGGTCTTCGACCTGCAAGTCCACGTCCATCGTGCCGGGTCGCTGGCCTTCGCGTACCAAGGGCATCACCTGCCGGCCCGGGGTCTTGTTGAGGTGCGCCAGTTCGGTCTGGACCTTGGCAAAGTCCGGCACTTCGCCTTCCTTCAGCGCCGGCACGTCTTCACGGATTGCTACCGGTGAATAATGCTTGGCGCCGACCACGCGCACCCGGCCGACCCTGGTTTCACTGACTTGCAGATAGACGATGCCTTCCTCGACTTTCTGCTCCGGCAACTCGACGAACACCGATTGATAACCGTGGGCTTGATAGACTTTCTGCAAGGCATCCCGGGCGCCTTCGATATCGCCCAATGTTTTTTGCGGACCGAGAAACGGGTACACCGCTTCTTCGATCGCACGGGCATCGAGCACGGTATTGCCGCGCACGAAGTACTCGTTGACGTCCACCAGCCTGGCCGGTGCGGCCGATTCAGCGCTCTCCGCTGCCCACGCCGGCTGTACGCCCGCCGTCACCAGCAGCCAACCCCACAGCGCCAGCCGTGACTTGAAAAAATAGTCCACACCACCCCCTGAATTCGAAATACCGGTAACTGTCTGCGCTGCGGCAGGCTGGCTTGATTGCCCTGCTCCCGGCGTCCCGCCATCGGCTGGAAAAGTGGCCTTTTCGACCGCCTCAAGCACGTCACATAGGCATGACCGGGCTGGCGATGTGCTACCGAACTTTTGTCATGAAAGCTTCATTCAACGCGCGGGGGTGAGGGTTGAAATGACACTGGTCGGGACAATGGAAAACCTGTGGGAGCGAGCTTGCTCGCGATGAGGCCCTCAGATTCAAGATTAATGTCGACTGATCTGCCGCCATCGCGAGCAAGCTCGCTCCCACAGGGTCTTGTGTGAATTTCAGGGAAAAAAAAGGCGGCCCGAAGGCCGCCCTCATCGCTCTACACAGGTTTTACAACGTCAGGTTGCCCCGCTCCTCTTGCGTCAACTGCCCACGCGCACGCTCATCCAGAGTACCGGCGCCCAACACCTGCACCGGGCTGTTCGGGTTGTATACCGGCGTCGGCGCTCGACTTGCGCCATCACGGGTCGGCGCCAGTTGTTCAGCGCCGAAACCCAACACCTGCACGGTGAACACCGAGGCCTGGTTATGTCGCGCCGCGGCCTGCTGTTGACGCGACATATCCTCGGCCGCCTGGGTAGCGGACGTCGCGGCCGAACTGGCCGAAGTGATCGCACCGGTGTTCACCGACGCCGTCACCGGTATCCCAGACGACTTGCCCTGCACCTGGATGTTCGCCGCGTTGACCACCCGCAAGGCGATGATGTTGATGTTGCCCGACACCCGAATCCCCGCCTCGCCCGCATCGATCGTACCCAGCGGCGCGATCAGATCGATATCCCCCGGTGGCACCTCGGCAATCGGATTGAGGGTGGCGATACCGGCGCCGGTGCTTGGCACCGTCGGCGACAATGTCACGTTGCCCCAGGTGTCGTAGACACGCTTGGGCGGCGTGAACACCACGGTGGTTTTCGAACCCCGGCCGGCGTTGATGTCGCCTTCGGCCGACCAGCCGAGAATGCCGCCGCCGAACGTGGTCATCACCCGGCTCTGCCCCAACAGAATACTGCCCTGGGAATACAGCTGGATATTGCCCTCGCCCTGAGTGACGACGCCGGAGGTGGACGGCGGCGCCGCACCTTCGACGCCGAACACCTGTCCCCCACCGGGGGTGAGCATCTGGATGTCGCCACCAAACAGCGTCTTGACACCCGCGCCACCGTACAACGTGATGTCGCCGTCGTAGCGCAGGGTATTGCCCGCCACATCGGTAGTCGGGAACAGCGCGGCAATCGCGTTGCGGCCACGCAGATAACTGCCCTGACGCGGACCGCCCTCGTCGGCGTATTCCAGGCCCCCGGCACGCAACTCGGCGAAGTACACCTGGCGCGCGAATACCGCTTGCTCAGCACTCGGCAGTGCGGCATAGAACGCCCGGGCCTGCTCTTCGTTGCCGTTGAGGCCGTAACCCAGGGTCAGCCAGGCGCGCAGTTCTTCATCGTAGGTCTTGACCACCTTGCCCGGTTGCGCTGCCAGTGGCGTGCCGCTGACGGCTTGATTTTTCGGGTCCAGGTAACGGGCGATGAAGTGCGAATAATCCAGACCTTCGGCCCCTACGCCCGCCTGCAACACCAGGCTTGCACCCGGACGATTATCACCCGCGCGAACCGGCCCGATGCTGGTGATGCTGGCGCGGTTTTCCATCTGGATGTTGCGTCCGGCGGTGATCTCCAGGGTGCCGGGGCCAGCGACGTCGAAGCTGCTGTAGATGATGTCGCGGCCGGCGGAGACGCGGGATACGTCGTTTGCGTTGTTGTGGATGAACAGGTTGCCGGTGGCGGTGATGGTGCCATTACCCATAGCATTTCCGAATACTTGCACTGGCTTGCCCAGGTACGTTCCCGAGGCAACGATATCGCGACCCGCTGACATCCATACCGGCCCGGCCCCTTCGTACCAGGTGCGTTGCGAAAGCGCGAAACTCAAGGTCTCGCCGGTACGAACACCGACCAGGTCGCCCGTTAGTGCGTAGAAACGCGCCGGCCCCTGCGTACCCATCAATCCTGAATAGCTGTCAGGGCCGAAGGCAAACAGTGGATAACGCTTGTTGTCCTCGGCCACCATCCCGTCGGCACCGCTGTTGGACATCAAATTTATGATCCTTGTGCCCGAGTAGGTGTAGCCATTGAAAGCTGGAGCGAATGGCGTGGTGATAGAAAGCGGACTCGCACCCGACTGATTGATGGAATAGCCACCCGCGTAGATGGAATCACCTGCCAGCAATTCAAGCTGCCCGGCATTCGACGGTGCCAACAGCAACGAATAAGACGTACCCGGGAAGTTGTCCCCACCACCGTAATATCCAGCGGATGAACCGACGTAGATAGAACCTTGTCCGGCTACCGCGCGCAGGATTGACGGCATTACGAATCGGTTATCCGTCGGCGAGGTATTACTGCCTCCCGGGATAACCGTGTTGACGTTCTCTGCCATCAACGTACTCGGAGTGAGGTTACCGCCCGCCGAAAACAGATCGATTGCCGTGTGATCCGTCCATAACGAGAACCCTGTCATACCACCCCCCGCATGCACCACACCATCAGGCGTCGTGAATGGCGTGGAGTTCTGCAACACCACCCGGCCAGGGTCCGCGGCGCCGCCCAGCACCAGATCACCGCGGGTATTGAGGCGCATGCCCGAATCTCCAGGGATCAACACCAGACCACCGCTGGCACTACTGGTGGTGGCAGTGAACGGATCGTAGCCTCGGGTTTCACGCTGGTCCTGAAATCCGGAGAAGTAGCCATACTGCAACTTGACCCCGCCCGCCGCGGACGCCGTCAGTTGTGCATCCCCCCGCAGGTTAATCAGCGCTCCCTGCAAATCGTGTTGTGGTGTGCCGTACCCCGACGTGCCCGCCCTGGCCGCCAGTGAGGGGTTGAGTGTGCCGCCTACGCGGATGTCGATGTCGCCACCGCCGGTCAATTGCACGCTACCGTCGCTGCCCACACGCCCGGTACTGCCAACGGCTACGATCAGGCCCTGGCTTCGCGGGTATTGATTCCTGGTGAAACCGTCTCCCATCGGCCTGAGCATGCCACCGTCCCCTCCTGCACGCAGGCTGATGTTACCGCCCCCCAACGTGCCGAACCCGGTGAACCCCACCAGAAAAGGTGCGGGATCTTTATCCGCTGCAAGAAAGGGTTGGCTGGCGTAGCTACCAAAATTGATCCACCACGCCGTCGGTACGTCGTTGTTGCCAGTACCCTGACGCCATAGCCAGTTACCCACGGCAACGCTGGGAACTTGCTCGCGTGTCATCCCCAGGGTTGTGGTGTTGCGTCCAACAGCATCACCGGAAACAGAACCGCCCGCGTTGATCGTCAGGTTACCGCCCATCTGCGGGAACCAGGCTTGATACAGGCTATCGCTGCCGCCATCGACCCATTTTTCATAGTCGCTGCCGGCACTGCCCAGTACCGAGCCATCGTCCGACACTCGCCCGCGAGCCTGGTTATAACGAGGATCGATATTGCTGGACTGAGTGCCGGCGGTGTACACGCCGAAAGGTGAATCCATGCTCAGGTTGCCGGCGGCCATCAGGTCCAGATCGCCGGTGCCGCTTCGCAGTACGCTGAACATTTGGGTGTGGGCGTTGACGGTGGTGCCCGGTTTGTTCTCAACGCAAAGTGCCGGATCAATGATGATGCACCAGAGCTCTACGTCATCGACAGGTGAGTAGTCAGGCATGCCCATGTAATTGCCAGGCGCCCAAGTCCATTGAGCCATCGGTGCACACGCTGTAGCGTCAATGTCGCAAATAACCAGATACTCATCAGGGACAGGCTCGTACGGAGCAAACCCATAAACGTTGTCCACACTCCATACCAGCTTCGCGGCCGTTTCGATCACTTTGAGACCGTAGTGAGTATCGGCCAGTCGCAAGTTACCCTCAGTGGTGACGGGCTTCACCGCTCGATTGTCAGCCGCATCCAGATCCGCCCCCGCTACCACTCGCATCGACCAGGACGCACTGCCCGATGGCAACATGCTCGCCACCGCCCAATTGCGCCCTTGCTGGGTGCCGCTCAGTGGGCGCAAGTCGATATACGCCGTACCATCCGCCAGCTTCACATCCGTCATGGATGGAATCAGCGAACCACGCAAAAGTGCCAGCGAACCGCTGAGCTTCACGCCCACCGTTGCGTTGTCGAAAAACGTACCCGGCAGTGGCACGCCTTTGGGCCACAGCATGCCTTGCATCGCGGTGGTCTTGTTCAGCCGCGTACCCGCGCCAAGAAGGCTGCCCGCTGGCAAGGTGACGTCGGCCCCCAGCAATGTGCCGGCGGCGTACAACAGATTACCCGTCGCGTCATGCACCGCCCCCGCCAATACCGTACCGGCGCTGAACGTGTACGTCTCGGCCAGCACGCCCTGAGTTGGCAACAGCGTGCCACTGGCCAGCGTCGCGGCCTGGATCGGCAAGTCGTAGTTCAAGGTGGCACCGATCGGGTATTGGGTACCGTCAGCGAGGGTCACACCCGCGCCCGGCACAACCAGGTCGCCGCCAAACGGCTGCACACCCGACACCAGTTTCCAGCCGGTGTCGTCCACGGTTTCCGGTGGTGGTGCAAAACCGTCGTTGATGCTGCCGTAGATATCCAGATTGCCGCCGGCACGGATCACCAGGCTGCCGGACTCGCCGGAACCGTAGACCGAAGTCTTCTGGGTGTGCGGGTTGAGACTGGCGTAGCGGTAGCCGGACAAGTCCAGATCGCCTTGCACGACCAGATCGCCGTCAGCGGTTTTGCTGGCAATTTCCACACCGGGGCGCAGGTGGAAGACGTCGGCGTAGGTGGCGTTGTTCAGACCGGCCAGTTTGCGTTGCAGCAAATCGGTGTTGGCCAGGGCCGCATTGATGAAGGCGTTGCTGTCGAGGTGAATGCCGTCCAGATAAGCCTGATCGATGACCTGATACGGACGACCGCTGGCCGCCGGGTCGGTGCCGTCGGCGGCATCGATGTAGTGTCGCGTGGCGTTGAGCCCAATGGAGCGTGCGCCCTGAATGTCCAGCGCGCCACTGGCATCGATGGCGATGTCACCGGTGCCAATGCGCGGGGCATTCAGTTCCAGCGTGCCGCGCAACTGACCGTCATGCTGACCCGGCAAACTGCCAGCGTCGACGTCCGTGCCATGCCGCAAATCGATCCGCGTACCGGAAGCCAGCGTCAGCATGCCATCGCCGGAATTGAGTTCGACCATGGCGCGGTTTGGTGCGTCGATGATCTTGCCGTAACTGTCGAGCCGCAGCATGCGGCCATGGGCATCGAGCGCCGCGCTGCCGGCCACGGTCAGGCCGTTTTTGCCCGACAGGCGAATGCTGCCGACCCGCTCGCCGCTGGCGTCGATCAGGCCAACGACGGTGAGGCTGCCGTTGTCCACCGAGACATTGACTTCACCGGCCTTGAGCCCTTCGCCGATCACCAGGTTGCCCTGCTTGAGCTGGAAGCTGCGACTGCCGAACACCTGCCCGGCGTTCAAACGCTGGTTGAGCGCGGCGAATTCCCCGTTCAGATCACCGCTGCCGCCCAGATGCTGCGCACGGATGTCCACACCGCCCGCCTTGTACGGCACCCAGGTGCCGCCGGCGTCGTAATAGCCGCTGCTACTGCCGAGGATTTCCCCCTGCAGGTCTACCACCCCGGCGCCCGCCGCCAATGCCACGGCACTCAGGTTACCGGCCTGGTTGTTGACTGCCGACAGGTCGATGCGCGAGCCGGCGGCCTGGCGGATATTGCCGTTGCTGCTGTACAGGGCCACGTCGCCGCCCCAGCTATATTTCTTCACATCGTTGAACGGCAGCGTGCGCCCGGCCACGTCCAGATAAGCGCCACTGGTCAGGGTCACATCATCTTCGGCCTTGACCGCCAGTTTGCCGCTGGCCAGCGCGATGCGACCGTCCAGCACCACGTTGCGTGCTTCGAGATTCAATTCCGCGCCCAGTGCATCGGCTACGGCAGTGCGATCGCCGGTTGGCGACGTCAGGGTCAGGGTGTTGCCCGCTTTGAGCAGGTTGACCGAACCGCCTTCGCCGCTGAGCAACGGCGTGCGCAGGTTGAGGTTGCCACCGCTGTAGGCATACCCCTTGACCGGGTCGTAAGCGCCCTGCTGTTCGTAAACCGCCAGGCTGCCCTTGTGGTTAGCGGTGATGCGTTCACTGGCATTGAGGTTGACGTTGGCAAAACCCAGGGCCAAACGGTTGTTCTGATCCAGGCCATTGGGTTGTGGATTCGGACCGTAACCGAACTCGATGCGTTGCGCCTGAATATCCAGCGTTCCATGGCCAGTGCCTGCGCCGCCGTTGACGACTGCGCCCGGGTTCTGGGTTGCGCCGTTCCAGATCAGGTTCTTAGTGCGAATGGTCGCCACATCATTGCTATCGCCCAAGCCATAGATGGCGGGCGACACCAGGACCAGGTTTTCCAGACGGCTCTTGCCGGTCTGTGGATCCAGGGTGTCTAGGGTAACGCTGCCGATGAAGTTGAATGAATCACGGGTGGTCAGGCTCAGGGTTTCCAGCGCTGGCGCGCCGAACTGTGTGTCGCCTCGCAGAAGTCGGTCGAGGACGTTCTGGTTCAGAATCAGGCCCGCTCGCAAACGACTGCCCGCCGCGGCAAGTGCCTCGGCGCTACCGGCATTCACCGAGCCAACGGCCAGTGTCAGGTGCCTGGTGCCGAAGCGCACCGCTTCACCGAGCTCAAACTGGTTGTCGGTGGCCGCGCTAATGCTGCCGTTGGAATAGAGCAATGAAGGGTTGATGCAACCCCGGTCCGGACAGGTACCGATCCGAATGCTACCGGCGCCCTCCATACCTGAGGGGGCCTCCGGCGCCAGCGTATTGGTCCAGCCGTTGGATACCATCAACAGGCTGGCTTTCCCAGGCTGATAGATGAAACCCGCCGTGGAGTCGTATGCCACATTACCGCGACCGAGGGTGTTGATGCCCGCCCCCGCCTCGACGGTGATGCCCTCAGCGATGCCGGAGGTCCACAGGGCAACTTCAGGTGCCGAGAGCATCGCCCCCTCACGCAGGGTAATGCGCTTGGCATCGCCTCTGAATTGAATGAAGTTGCCGCCCATGTCGTATTGCACATAGGGCGTTGCACCGATGGTCAAGCGACCGGCGCCTAGATTATTGAGGTCGTCGGCATGCAATGAAATGCCACCAAACCCCTGAGTACTGGAGGCCCCGGCCCCGAGAATCTCAATAGTCGTCGAGCCCTTCACCACGGCGGTACCCAGCACACCGCCCTCGGCGGCTGCGAACAACGCCTTACCGTCGAAATCCAGGGCAATATCGCGCTCGCTTGGCTTCAACCAGAGCGTCAGCGATTTACCGTCCAGGGACGTCTGCCCCCGTGGCACGCTGCGACGCGCCGCGTCACTTTGGACGAATTGGTTGTAACTGGTTTCGTTGTACTGAGAATAGCGGCGCAGCACATCCGCCGAGGTCAGGATGACCTGACTGGCGAGGCTGTCCCGCAGCCCGGTATTGGCAATCGACATCTGCCCGGCACTGGTCCAGGAGCCATTGCGCATTTTCAGCGCGCCATTGGCTGCGCTGGCCGTTGACTGACCATTGACTTCAACCCGGAAGGCGCCGGGCAGCAGAGCAAAAGTCGAAGGCAACAGCGTGTAAGTACCGGCCGCCAGACCCGGCACACCGGCGCCGATGGTGATCTGCTGACCAATGCGTGGGTCGCTGGCCCCCACCTCGCCGAGCATCGGTGCATAGTTGCTTTGGTTGCCCGGGACGATGGCGTACACCGGATTGGTAGCCAGGCCCGGCAGGCTGAATGTGCCATCGGCGGCATTGCGCACCAGTGGATTGAGACGCGCATCGGTTGAACCGCCACGCCCGGAGACAAAGCCGACACCGCGCAAGTCACCCCCGCCTGACAGGTCGATCAGCGAGCCCGCTTGCGCGTTGACGTACTGCCCCATCAGCACCACACCGGTCATTTCGTTGGCAATCCCTTGCAAAATCACGGACTGACCGTTGTAGCGATAGTCTGTGCCATCGGTTGTGCCGCCATAAGGCATGACCAGGCCCGCACCACTGACCGACGTCACGCTACCCGGCAACAAATTGACTGCCCGGGTGCTGCCATAAAAATCAGAGCCCAAGCTGATCAAGCCCAATGGCGCACGGACGACCCCGCCCTGCTCGATGTTGCCTCCTGTAAATGCCAGCCTGCCAAACACCGAATAAGGCAGCGCTGCCGGCACCGATCCGTTGCTGCTGATCTTTAACGTACGATCGAGGTCCATGGAACCCTGGCCCTGATAACCGAAGCGCACTTCCGACCAGACCCTCGTGCCCGGATAGATCTGGGCTGCGCGCAGGTGCAGGTCGCCCGCAGTCCACACAGAGGAACCTGCTTGCAGGTCCTGCTTACCCAGGAATCGCATGTCACCGCGGCTGTCGAGGGTCACCCGATCAAAACTACGGCGACTGACTGGCAAGTCCGGCCCGGAGAGTTGCTTGATCACTCCCGCCGTGCCAAACGACAGGTTGTTACCCAGGTCCAGCAGATCGGCACTGGCGTTGAATTGTGCGGCCGCCACCCGGTCCGTCGGATTGTTCAGCACTCTTGGACGAATGCCGACTTGTTCGTCGTAGAAACCCGGGCCGGACAGGCGCATATAGGATGCCGCCAGATTGATGCGCGCGGCGTCTTTGGAACTTTCGGCCAACGACAACGAACCGGCGTAGAGGCTCAAGCTCTGGTTCATGTGCAGGTCGATATCACCGTCGAACGTGATGAAACCATTGCTGAACAGGCTCAGGCTGTCAAAACTGCCGCTCATCAGCTTGTCCGCGCTCAATCGGGCGGCACCATAGCGAAGGGCTCCGGCAGACTCGCCCGGCTGCAGTTCAGCGGGTAAAAGTTCACCGGCAGGCCCTTGGCCAATGATCATTTCCCTGGGCGAACGTACGTCGTTGCCTATCTGGTCCCCGCGATAGGCCGGCGTATCAAGGACAATTTCCAGACGTCCACCGGCTGCGCCGCTACCCCCCGCTGCGGCGTGCAGGTCGCCTTCGATAAACAAGCCGCTGTACGAACTCAAGGTAATTCGTCCGCCATCCCTGGCGACGCGAGTCTGCCCGGTTCCGGGAATATCCAGCACGGCTTCGGCGCCTGAAGCCTCCAGGCGTGCTCCGGGCCGTACGATCACAAAGGCATCGGCCGACGTCGCAGTGGCCGCCTTGGCGTCGATTTCGCCGCCAATGATGATGCTGCCGCCCTTGCCCACCTGACCGTAGACCCGGCCCTGGGCATCGACCGCTGTGTTGGCACGCCCGGCGACATCCAGCACCGCGTGATCACCGATCCAGATCGAACGTGCGTGGGCCTTGGGATCGGCAAGCTGCGAAGCGTCGGCAGCAGCGTACTGTTGCTGACGAATGTCGATGGTACCGCCCCAGGCGTTGAGTTCACCGTCAACGGTGATCTGGCCGGCACTGCGCAGGTTAATGCGTTGACCGGGGTCGACACTGATGCGCGAGCCCTGGCCGATGGTCAAGGAACTGTTGGCCGGGTCTACCTGGTTGACTTGGCTGGTGCCCGCTTGCAGTGACAGGCTCGCGGCTGCGCGTTGGGTCAACACGCCCTTGACCGGGTCCTCCTGGAACAGGGTGGGTGTCCACAGCTGCAGCGCGTTCACCGGGTCGACGCCGCCGGGTTGGTCCGCTGCCGAGTCGGCGAAGCGGTAAACCGGCATCGACACGTCGACAACCGCATCTTTTGCCACTTGCAGCGTCGTCAAGCCAATGACGTTGTAGGCGGAGAAACCCTTGTTGAACGTGTCCGCTGCCAGTTGCAGGGTGTGATCGGCAACAGGACCGTCGGCCGCGCCGATCAGCGCCTTGTTGGCCTGGATCTTCAGCGTGCCGCCGCCCGTGACGCCATAACCGCGCACTTGGCCGTCCATCACCAGTTGCGATTGACCCGGCACGCGCTCCGCGCTGGACTCGAGGGTAACGTCGCCGCCCTTGCCGCCACGGGTCTTGCCATTGGCCAGCACAGCGCCGCCGGACGACACGTCGATAACACTGCCACTGGCCAGGGTGATATCGCCGGTACTGCGGATCGACACCACGCCACCGTTTAGCCAGGCCGGGCTGTTGACGTCGGTCGGGTCGTTACGCAAGTTGGCCCAGACGCCACGGGTATCCAGGTGCACGCCTTGGTCTACGGTCACCCGCGACGGCGGCAGGCTGGCTACCGCCAGACCAGTACCCAGATTCAGGCTACCGGCGCGCGCGACAAGGTCGGCCTTGACTTGCACATCCTGGCCGAACAGGGAGATGTCGCCACCCGTATCGACGGTCACGGTTTCATTGACTTCAACCTGGTCCCTGGCCGCCACTTTCAACGCGCCAAGTCGGAAACCATTGAGCATATCGGTATCAAGAAACAGCTTGCCCTTGCGGGTATCGGACACCGCGCCGACCAGTCCCAGGTCATTGCCATCGGCGGGACGCTCGCCACCGATCTGCACCTGATCAAGCATGGCGAGGTGCTGATACACCAGGCCGTTGGTAGCGGCCGACCAGCTTGGTTCATAACTGCCGACGATCAACTGCGCCCGACGCGCCCTGGCAGTCTGCGCCTGGTCATAACCATCGAGCCCCGCGCGAGGTGCCTGGATCTGGCGTTCGCCCTGGAACACTTCGCCCACCAACTGGCCATCGAGCACCGCGTTATGGGTAGCGATCACCAGTTGCCCGGCATCGCGGCCGATGGTGTAGCCGGACTCGGCACGCCTGCTCGGAGCGATCAATGGGTTGAAGAAGTAGTTGGTCTGGCCCCAGCGTTCGCTGTGGTCCTCAAAACCCTGGTAGAGGCCCGTGTAGAGAATGTCCCCCGGCGCCCGCGACACGTCATACAAGCGCCCATCCGCGCCACGCAACCAGCTCTGGCGGATGAAACCGCTCTGTACATCCAGGGTGCCGCCGGACAGGTTGATCAACGAGCCCTTCTCGGTGACCACATCGTTGCCGCTGAAATTCACCGCGCCGCCCTGGGCCATCCACTCGCCGATGCTGTGACCCTGAGTGCCGAGGTAGCCGCCCACTTCCAACAGGCCACCCGCGGTGTACCAGCGATCGGTGGCATAGCCATGGGTGCCGGCGGGCACGAAGATCAACTCGCGCACATCGACCCACATGTCATTGTTGTTGAGCGCGCCGCTCTCGCGGTTGCCCGATGAATCGCGCTGCTCGTTGCCCTGCACGTTGATCTTGATGTTGTTGGCTTCCATCGCCACTTTGACGCCGAGTGCCCCCGACACATCGATCAGCGCGCCGTTGCGCACCAGGCTGCGCTGCCCCGCCGCCACCGCGACCTGCCCCCCGGTGGCGAGGGTGACCGAACCGCTCTGAAACTCGACGGTGCCGCCGCTGCCGATGTCGATGCGCGACTGATCACTGCGGATACGGTTGTTGCCATTCACCCCGGTCAGCGCGGCAGTGTGCTGGCTGTCCAGCGCGGTAAGGTCGCTGCTGTCGAGCAGGATCGCGCTGACGCCGTTCTGCCCGAGGGTGACGCTGCCCGTGGTGTCCGTGGCCGGGTTGAGCAAATGGAGGGTGCCACGGGTCGATACCGAGGTACTGGCCAGCAACACGCCGTTTTGCAGCACCTCATGGCCGGTCATCGTGATGTCGCCGGTGGAGGACTGGATCAAGCCTGTGTTGCTGACCTTGCCGGAACCCTCGGCCTTGAACCCCGGAATCACTTCGCTACCAAAGGTGGTGGAAAAACCGTTGCCTTCGGTGCCAGAACCCTTGCGAATGTAGAAACGGTCACCGGCGCCGAGCACGGTCTGGCCCTTGGCGGTGCTGATGGAACCGGCGTTTTCCACTTCGTTGCCGAGCAGCAGAACGTAGCCACCGGAGTCGGTCGAAAGCGTCGGTTGATGGGTTTCGATCCGCGCACCGCGCTCCACCAGCACGTCGCCGACGGCATCGGTAAAGGTCGGCTGGCTGCCGGTGCTGTCGTAGTACAGGCCACGTTCGCGGAACTGGGTATCGCTGATATTCGTCGCAGCCGCCACCAGGTTGCGCACGTTGACCTGGCTGGTGCCGCTGAACACGATGCCGTTGCGGTTGATCAGCATCACCGTGCCGTCGCCCTTGATCTGGCCCTGGATCTGGCTTGGCCGCGCGCTCGGGTCGTTGACGCGGTTGAGTGCCGCCCAGTTCGATTGCTGGGCGAACTCCACGGTGGTGTTGCGCCCGACGTTGAAGGTTTCCCAGTTGAGAATAGCCTTGTCGGCGGTCTGCTCGATCTTCACCGTGGTCTTGCCATCGGCCTGGGACTGTTGCGGCCCCTTGGCGTTCTGCCAGCCCTGGGTCAGGCCGGTATCGACCTTCAAGCCACCCTCGCCCATGCCGTCCGGCACGAACTGCACGGTGGCAAACGCCGCTGCCCGCCCGGCCGCCTGTGCGGCCTGTTGCGCGGCGATGGCGGCCACGGTGTTGTTCAGCGTCTGCACCGAGCGCTCCAGTTGCTGCCGGGCGCGCTGCTGCTGCTGCGCCAGCGGCGGTGTCATGCCCGGCAAGCCGCCACCCGGTCGCGCCGCCGCGGCCTGTTGCGCCGCACCCTTGGCGGCAAACCAGCTCGAACTGAACGCCGTCGTCGCCTCGGCACTGCCGGCCACCAGGCACAACGCAATCGCCTGCGCCAGCGGCTTGAGCCGCCACAGCGTCGGCTCCACCGAACGAGCGGCGTCACGGCGTACAAACACGGATTGGGTATTGCGACGAACTTGGCGAACGAGCATCACTACTAGGTCCTTTTTCCATTGGCGCAAGAGGCCGCAGGCCGAGTAGAACCTGCTGTCACGACATAGGCGGTTGACAAGGGGCGAGACCGAACGGATGTCACACAAATTTCATGATCGGGGAATCGCCAAAAAAAATGGCAGCCCCAAGGGGCTGCCATTTGTTGGTGAATCAAATGGACCGCGTCATCGTTCATCGCGAGCAAGCTCCCACAGGGGAACGCATTGCAAATGCGGGAGCCAGGTCTTAGCTGAGCACCACCACCCCACCCGGCAATTCGGTGCACTTGACCCTATAGGCATCGCGAATCAACAACGCGACCCCCGCCAGTTGATCCAGGCTGAACCGCGCCTGCACCTTACGCTTGCCCAACTCGCTGTTGAGCAGCAGCAACATGCCGGGTCGATAACGGTTGATCTCGTCGATCACCGTCGCCAGCGTGGCATCGTTGAACACCAGCACCTGCTGGCGCCAGGCAATGACCGTCGAGGTATCGACCATTTGCGGCGTGCCGATATGCCGGGTGTCGTAGGTCACCTGCTGACCGGATTCCAGGCGAATGCTGTGGCCCCGCGCGTCCAGTTGCAGCGCCCCATCCAGGCATGTGACGCACACACTCCGATCGGTATTGCGCAAGTTGAACCGGGCTTGACTGGCGCTCAGCCAACCGCCGCCTGCCTGCACCTTGAGCGGTGTCCGAGCGTGTGTCAGGACTTCGACTTCGCCGCTGAGCAGCTCGAAGGTCCGGGTGCCGTCGACATTGGCACGCTGGTTGATACGAGTCTGGGTATTGAGCTCCAGGCTCACGCCATCGGCCACATCGAACCTGCGCTGCTCACCGACTTCGGTGATGTAATCCGCACCCAATCCGGAGAGCCCGCCCGGCACGGTCCCGCGAATCAGCAAAAACGCCGCAGAGGCCGCAATGGCACCACCGAGAAACGCCCGTCGCCCCAGATGCCGCGGTGCCTGCAGGTGCTCTGCCGCCGGGCGCAATTGCTGCCACAGTCGCTTGGCCTGCGCAAACGCCCGGGCATGTTCAGGGCTTTGCGCACACCATTCGCGCAAGGCGCGGGCATCGGCAACGGTCGCCCGGCCGGAGGTCAACAGGACCAACCAACCCTGGGCTTCGAGAGTGAGCCGGTCCTGAGGCTGGACCTCAGGTGGCGAAATTCGAAAGATGTTCAAAGCGCGGGGATACTCACGGATTATTCGGGACTCTACTATCAAGACGGTTTTCCCGCGCCGGGACCGAACCGCTGAATCAATTTTCTTTCCAGGCGTGCGGCGCAATGGCCCAAAGCGGCTTTGATTTCCTTCTCGACCATCCGTGTCGAAATGCCGAAACGCTGGGAAATTTCCAAGTGTGGCGCCTCTTCAAGGCGGGCGGCGATAAAGATTTTGCGCCGACGCGCCGGCAACTCATACAGCGCGCTGAGCAATAACTGGATTTCCTTCTGCCCGCCCACGACCCGTGCAGGGTCCAGCGCCTCATCGGATACCTGCAACAGCTCTTCCACTTCGCTGCCCGTCAGTAAGCGAGCATCAGACTGACGGCGGTCCGCCGCGATGTTCAGCGCCATGCGATACAAATAGGCGTTGGGCTGGGCGATATCCGGCGAGTCTTCCATGCGGTCAACCCGCAGGTAAGTTTCATGCAGCACATCGTTGGCCAGATCTTCAGACCCCAGACGCCGGCGCAAACGCACCTTGAAGTCGTCATAGGACGTCAGGAACAGTCCGACCATCGATTTTTTTCCGGTGTCTTTCATCCCCCGGAAACTCCTTTCCCTTGTAAGCATTCCATGCGCTTTCCTAACGATTCCGGTAACAAAAGCAGCGTGATCGGCTGGCTCAGAGAGCTGGGTGCCGGGTGTTCGATATCCAGGTTACGCAAACTATCCACCAGCGCCGCATCGCGCTGGACATCTCCCGTCGAGCTGACCAGACGGCTGTGCTGAACCACCCCGTCGCGGCCGATCCACAGTTGCAACAACGCGCGAAAACTACCCGGCCTGATCAATGACGAGCGGCACAGGCTGCGTTCAATCGCGATCTGAATCGATGCCGCGTAACTGCCAGCGGCCTGCGGCGAGCCACTCGCCACCGCCCCCGGTATGTCTGGCACCGGCCTAACCGTTGCCTTTTGCAAGGTGAAGGCGTCAGCCCGGGCATACCGGGCCATCAGTCCACTGCCGCTGAGCATCCGGCTCAAGGCATCCGTGGCGCTCAAGCGGCCCGTGACCGCAAGCGAGCGTCGACCGCGGGTCAGTTGACGATCCACCAGCACCGCCATGCCGGTGGAACGACTGAACTGCTCAAGTGCGCTGGCCAGTTCCTGGGCCGGAATATCCAGCACTTGGGGTGTCGCGGCATCAAGCGGACCGGCCTCGGCTACCGACGAGATCAACCCGATCAATAACGCCAGGCTCACCTGACGAATATGAGTCAACGAAATCTGGCGCGCGTCCCTGACTCTGCCTCGCTGCACGGCTGTCCTGCCCCTGAAAACCGTCATCCTGATGGCTGTTTATGAATCTGGTGTGACGGGCAGTGCAAAAAAACCATCACGAGATGTCAAATCGCTATGTATTAGACTCAAACGCATGCACGGCCCGTTCGGGCTGGACAGGAGGTCGTCAATGAACACGTTATCGAACGTCGCATCGGGCGCATTACTGATGAGCGCATTGTCACTGGCGCAGGCCGCAGAGCCCTTGGGCTGTGTAGAGGTATCGGTGGGAGGCTACAAGGCGCCGGACTACAACTGTCTGAGCCAGCAAATGGGCAACAACCCCGGAGGAGCCGCCGCTGCACAAAAGAACCAACAAGCGATGAACGTACCGGTGAACAAACGGCCTCCTAATCAGATCGGCCTGGCAACACCGGCAACGACCAGCACTCGCATGGGCAATACCTTTGGCACCTCGGTGAAACCGCAGCGCCCTGCTCCAGTCACGGGTACATCACCACTGCTCAACCCGAAATGATCAGGATTGGGGTCCCTCCTGCAGGAGCGAGCTTGCTCGCGAAAAACCTGAGAGCACCGCGGGTTGTCAGGTAGCCAGCGTTATCGTTAACAACCATCGCGAGCAAGCTCGCTCCTACAGGGTTGGGGTTGGGGTTGCTGCTGAGATGGGATCAGGTGCTCGGGATCTGCCGAAAGCTCACCGCCAGGCGATTCCAGCTGTTGATGGTGGTGACGGCGATCGTCAGGTCGACCATCTCGCCTTCGCTGAACTGCTCCCGGGCCAACGCAAAAACATCGTCCGGAACGTGACTTTCAGAGAGCAATGTGACCGCTTCGGTCCACGCCAGCGCCGCGCGTTCCCGAGGGTTGAAGAAGCCGCTGTCGCGCCAGACCACGATCGAGTACAGCCGGCGATCGGTTTCGCCCAGGCGTCGGGCATCCACCGAGTGCATGTCGGTGCAGAAGGCGCAGCCATTGAGTTGCGAGGCGCGGATCTTGATCAGATGCAGCAAGGCCGGTTCGATGCTGAGGTTGCTGGTCAAGGCCTCCATGGCAATCATCGCTTTCATCGCCTTGGGGGAGGCACTGTAGTAATCCAGGCGGGGGCTCATGGGGCAACCTGATTGATCGGACGTGTACATCCAAGGTAGACGCTGATGCGCGGGCGTTACAGATCCAATTCAGCGAAAAACCGCTGCACCACTCAGGCAGCAGACCAATCCGCGGATTTTCGCCCACGCAACTTCTGCGCAGCCGCCCATGCGGGTAATCTGGCGCGACGCACACGCGCCTCAACCGCTGCAGGAGCCTCGCCGGTATGGAACTTCATGTTGTCATCAACGGCCGCAAGGACCTGGCAGGCCAGCTGTACCAGCAACTGCGCAGTGCCATCGAATCCGGCCGCCTGGCAGCCGGGACGCAGCTTCCGCCCAGCCGATTGCTGGCGCAACAGCTGGGCATTTCGCGCAAGACCATTTCCGACACCTACGCCCAGCTGACCTACGACAACTTTCTGACCGGGGTGATCGGCAAAGGCACCTACGTCAATGCCCGGGCGGCGAAAATCACCCATAAACAGAGCCATTCGGAACTGGCCGGTTTTGATGTCATCGAGAGCTGGCGCAAGCTGCCGGTATTTCTGCGCCATCCGACCCTGGAAGGCTCGTTGCGCTACGACTTCATCGGTGGCGCCACCAGCAAGGGCCAGTTCCCCCAGGACGATTGGCGGCGCTGCACCTCGCACGCCTTGCGTCAGATCGCCGGTTCCAAGGGCCTTTACAGCTTGCCCGAGGGCCTGCCGGCGCTGCGCAATGCGATTGCGCGGCACATTGCGTTTTCTCGCGGGGTCAACTGCCAGGATGAGGATGTGGTGGTGTGCAACGGCGCGCAACAGGCATTGGACCTGATTTCCCGGGTGCTGACGAGTCCAGGCAGTGTGGTGGCCATGGAAGACCCCGGGTACCCGCCGGCGCGCCTGCTGTTCGGCTCCCACGGCGCCAGCGTAATCGGGGTGCCGGTGGACGCCGAAGGCCTGCAGGTCGACAAGATTCCCGATGGCACCCGGCTGATTTACGTCACCCCCTCCCATCAGTTCCCCCTGGGCATGCCCATGAGCCAGGACCGTCGGGTCGCGCTGCTGGAACGGGCCTACGCCCTGGGCGCGATCATCATCGAAGACGATTACGACAGCGAGTTTCGCTACGAAGGCCGTCCCACCGACTCCTTGCAAAGCATGGATGAGCGCGGAATCGTCGCTTATGTCGGGACCTTTTCCAAAACCCTGTTGCCGGAGTTGCGACTGGGTTATGCGATTCTGCCGCCGGCCATTCTTGAAGCGGTGATTCGCGCCAAGCAACTCACCGATCTGCACACCTCCACCCTGCCCCAATGGGCACTGGCCAAGTTCATCGCCGAAGGCTGCCTGCTCAAGCACATCCGGCGCTGCCATACGATCTATGCCGGGCGCCGCGAACGAATCCTCGCGCGCATGGCCGGCGACCTGGCACCCTGGCTTGAGGCCGTGCCGACCACGGCCGGCTTCCACATGGTGGTTATGTGCAAAGTGCCTATCGATATTCCATTAGTGATCGAGTTGGCGAAAAAGGTTGAAGTCGGCCTTTATGCCATCGACAGCTTTTTCTACCAGCAAGCGCCACGGGCCGGTTTTTTCCTGGGTTTTGGCGCCATCGAAACCCTGGACATCGACATCGCCCTGGATCGTTTTCGGGACATTTTGCAGCAGGTCGCCTGACGGATTGGTCTGGGTTTTTATCCGGCGATTGGGTATTGGTGGTCCGGGGGGCCAGGCCTATCCTGAATGGGCGTTATCCCCCGATGAGCAGGACTCGTCCGGCCCGATTCAGGAGTGTGAGCAATGTCCAACGAAGTGATCAATACCGTAAAGGTGCAGGCTGCAGCCGGCCGTTCGGAAGAACTCGGCAGGCAACTGCAAAAGATAGTCGAAACCCTGCGTGAACAACCGGGCTGCGACTCCTATATGGTCGACCGCTGCCCCGAGGACGACACCCGCTGGACAGTCAGCGCCCGCTGGCAATCGGAAGCCGCCATGCAGATGCATTTCAACTGCCCTGAAGTACAAGGCTTCATCGGCCTGATCGACAGCCGACTGGCCAACGCTGTCGACTTCAACAGTTTCCCTATCGTTTAACCAGTTAGATCGCAGTCTTCGGCCACTCCCGCAGGGCAATGGGTACCCCGGTAGGAGCTGCCGAAGGCTGCGATCTTTTGATTTGAACGTTGCCGATTGGTCCCCTCACCTTCCCGGAAATTGGCTGTTTGATTGCCCCGGCTGGCGGATTACTGTGGTCCCTGACAACTCACCACCGCAGGTAATGAACCATGAAAGCGTTGCGTTTCTGTGCTGCCTCCCTCGCCACCCTGGCCCTGACCGTTTCAGCCGCTGCATTCGCCCATGAAACCGGCGCCCCTTCGGAAAAAGTTACGGTGTTGCAGGACCAGATGCTGAAAAACGTACCGGGCAAAAAAGCCTTGATGATCGAAGTCGACTACCAACCCGGTCAATCGTCGATCGCTCACAAGCACGAGGGTACGGCGATGGCCTACGTGCTTTCCGGCACCATCACTTCTCAGGTGAAGGGGGAAAAGGCGATCACTTACAAGGCAGGCGAGTACTGGTACGAGGCAGCCGGGTCGGAACATCTGGTGTCGAAAAATGCCAGCGCCACCCAGCCTGCCAAACTGCTGGTATTCATGGTGTTGTCCCCGGAGGAAAAGGTGTTGATCCCTTTGGAAAACTGATGACTGCGACATCAGGCATAAATAAACAGGTGCGAACTCAAGGATTCTGGCCTGTTTATGTCCTGGGGTAATTAATTGATTTCTTTTAAACCAAACAAAACTATTGTCCACCTGACAAGCGCACCTATTGGCTATTTCATTCGGCAACGACAGGTTTAGTCTGGGATGACTGCCGCCCCCACACGGCCACTCATACCTTACTACTCAAGTTGTTTCACTGGAGAAACACCATGAAACTTGCGCTGGCCAGTACCTTGACGATGACGGTTGTTTTAACTGGCTGTTCGGTTGCCACTGCGCCGAAGGCCGTTTCTTCCCTCGACGGTCTGTTCACTGAACCGGTCGGTCGCAGCAGTGCCACCAGTGTTGCCAGTGGCCGCAACGTGTCCTTAGGGCTTGTCTACAGTTCAAACACCCAGGCCAACCGCGCCTACCTTCAGCATTACCAGGCCAACGCCGGCACCGGTTTCGGTCAGGGCCTGCTGGTGCAGTCGATTCACGATGCCTATGTGGCCACCTCAAAACCGGACCTGGCCGTGGACTGGGTCAAGGCCTCCTTGCAACGTCAGTTCGGTACGGTGACGGTGTATCCGGACCTGCAAAGCCTCAGGGCGGCGAAACCGGATGTGGTCGCGATTGTCGATACCCGCAGTCAATTGATGACGTCGCGCAGTTCGGACATCGAGGCGGATGTCCGGGCGATGTTCTATGATTCCAACTTCAACTACATCGGCACTGCCCAAGGGTATGATGCTAAAGCGCTGAGTCCGATATGGGCGGATTATAAACGCAGCGAAGAGATTGTTGCGGACATTAATGAACAGCAGAATGTACAAGTTCGGGCGTTGCAGAAGTTTGACCGGTCGCTCAGTAATTTATTGACCGGGCCGACAGATAAAGTGTCGATGGTTGATAATAAAACAGGCTGGAAGTTGTATTGAGGCAAATGGCCCCTTCGCTGGCAAGCCAGCTCCTACAGGGTTTGTGTCGGTCGCAGATGATGTGATCGACGCAAATCCCTGTAGGAGCTGGCTTGCCAGCGAAGAGGCCCGCCCAGACACCCAAAATTTCAGAAAAAAAACCCCGCATCTCTCAACGCGGGGCTTTTTCATTCAACGCCTGATCAGGCAGCCGGTTCCAGCACCTTGCTGGCCGGAGCAGCGGCAGGTACCACCGCTTGCCCGCTCAACGCCAGATCCAGCAGTTCGCGGTTGGCCACCGCGTACATGGCGTAGTCCGTGCCGCTGGCGGCACGCAGTTCCACCAGCATGGCGCGCCAGCGTTCGATCATGCCCTCGTGCTGCTCCATCCACAGTTCCAGGCGTGTTTCCACGTCCTGGGAGCCGTCGCCCTGTTGCAGGACCGAGATGGTGATCGCACGTTGCTGCCAGTCGACGTCATCACGGAACGCTTCACGGGCCAGGGCCTGCCAGTTGTTTTCAACCGGCAGGGCGCTGATCTGCTGCAGGTACCATGTGATGTCCAGCGCGCTGCCCACGGCGAAGTACGCCTTGGCGACGTCGGCGGGATTCTGGCCCGTCACGTCGGACGCCTCGATGATCGGCAGCAGGGTGTACAGGTGAGTGGTGCCTGCAACCATGCGCGCCAGCAACTCAGGCACGCCAGCAGCGACGTAAGCCTGGTAGCGGGTCTGCCAGCCTTCACGGGTCGGACCTTCCAGCAGTTCGTCGAGCTTGAGGCCCAGCGCCGCCAGGTGCGGACCGAAGTGCGCGACGTCACGGGCAGCGTTCTGCTCGTTGCGACGGCTGCGCAGGAACCAGCGTGTAGCGCGACGGCCCAGGCGCATCAGCTCATCCATCAGCTCCAGTTGCACGTCGGCTGACACCTGATAATCCAGGGCCTCTATCTGCCGGAACCAGTGCGGGAGGTGGAAGATATCCCGAACTATTACGTAGGCACCCGCCACATTCGCCGGGCTCATGCCGGTCGACTCCTTGAGGCGCTGCACGAAGGTGATGCCCATGTGGTTCACCAGATCGTTGGCGATCTGGGTGCTGACGATTTCGCGTTTCAGGCGGTGACGGCGCATGGCGGCGGAGAACTTGCTCACCAGGCTTGGCGGGAAAGCGGTTTCCATGTCGCGCGTCAGGTAGTCGTCGTCCGGCACCAGGGAATTGAGCAGCGCTTCCTTGAGGTCGATCTTGCTGTAGGAGATCAGCACCGACAGCTCGGCACGGGTCAGGCCGTGGCCTTCCGCGACGCGCTCGTTGATGGCCTCTTCCGACGGCAGGAACTCGATGGCGCGATCCAGCTTGCCGCGGCTTTCCAGATCGTTCATCAGGCGCTTGTATTCGGCAATCCGCACGTAGGCACGACGGGCCGCCAGGGACAATGCCTGGGTCTGCTTGTAGTTGTTGCCGAGCACCAGGTTGCCGACTTCGTCGGTCATGCTGCCAAGCAACTGGTTACGTTGCTTCTCGGTCATGTCACCGGCGTGCACGACTTCGTTGAGCAGGATCTTGATGTTCACTTCGTGGTCGGAGCAGTCCACGCCACCGGCGTTGTCGATGAAGTCGGTGTTGGAACCGCCGCCATTGAGGCCGAATTCGACACGACCCAGTTGAGTCATACCGAGGTTACCGCCCTCGCCCACCACTTTGCAGCGCAGTTCGTTGCCGTTCACGCGCAGCGCATCGTTGGCCTTGTCGCCGACATCGGCGTGGCTTTCGCTGCTGGCCTTGACATAGGTACCGATGCCGCCGTTCCACAACAGGTCTACCGGAGCCTTGAGCAAGGCATTGAGCAGCTCGGTCGGGGTCAGCTTGTCGGCCTGGATGTCGAAGCGCTCTTTCATCTGCGGGGAAATCGCGATGCTTTTCGCGCTACGGGAGAAGATCCCGCCGCCTTCGGACATGATGCTGGTGTCGTAGTCCGACCAGGCCGAGCGCGGCAGGTCGAACAAGCGCTGACGCTCGGCGAAGCTGTTGGCCGGCTCCGGGTTCGGGTCGATGAAGATGTGCAGGTGGTTGAACGCGGCGACCAGTTGCAGCTTGTCGGACATCAACAAGCCATTGCCGAACACGTCACCGGCCATGTCGCCGACGCCCACTACGGTGATGCTGTCTTCCTGGACATTGATGCCGCGCTCACGGAAGTGGCGTTGTACGCCGACCCACGCGCCCTTGGCGGTGATCCCCATTTTCTTGTGGTCGTACCCGGCCGAACCACCAGAGGCAAAGGCATCGCCCAGCCAGAAGCCGTAGTCGATCGCAATGCCGTTGGCGATGTCGGAGAAGGTCGCGGTGCCTTTGTCCGCGGCGACGACCAGGTACGGGTCATCGTCGTCATGCCGCACGACGTTGACCGGTGGCACCAGGGCGCCGTCCTTGAGGTTGTCGGTGATGTCCAACAGGCCCGAAATGAAGATGCGGTAGCAGGCGATGCCCTCGGCCGCGATCTCGTCACGGCTGCCGCCCAATGGCAAGCGACGTGGCAGGAAGCCGCCCTTGGCGCCGACCGGGACGATGACCGAGTTCTTCACTTGCTGGGCTTTTACCAGGCCCAGGACTTCGGTGCGGTAGTCTTCTTCACGGTCGGACCAGCGCAGGCCGCCGCGTGCGACGTTGCCGAAGCGCAGGTGCACGCCTTCGACGCGTGGCGAGTAAACGAAGATTTCGAACTTCGGTACGGGCTTGGGCAGCTCCGGAATCTGGTGCGGGTTGAACTTGAAGCTGAAGTACGACTTGTTCTGGCCCCGGGCATCGGTCTGGTAGAAGTTGGTCCGCAGGGTGGCCTTGATCAGGTCGAGGTAGCGCCGCAGGATGCGGTCTTCGTTGAGCACCTGGACGTCGTCCAGCGCGGTCAGAATCGCGTGTTCCAGACGTTGCTGCTTGTCTTCCAGGTCATCGGTACCGAGCTTGCGCGCCAGGTAGAAACGGGTCTTGAACAACCGGGTCAACTCGCGAGCGATGTCGGTGTGGTTGGTCAGGGTGGTGGCGATGTAGCCCAGGTCGAAGCCCAGGCGGATCTGCTTCATGTAACGGGCGTAGGCCCGCAGCAGTGCCACATCGCGCCACGGTAGACCCGCGGTCAGTACCAGGCGGTTGAACGCATCGTTCTCGGCATCGCCACGCACGATGTGGACGAACGCATCCTGCAGGGTGTCGTTGAGTTGCTGGATGTCGAGTTCCAGGCCTTCGGCGGCGGTGAACGCGAAATCGTGAATCCAGAACTCGCGACCGTTGTTGTGACGCAGGCGATACGGGAACTCACCCAGCACGCGCAGGCCGAGGTTTTCCAGGATCGGCAACACGTCGGACAGCGCCAGCGGCGTATCGGCGTGGTACAGCTTGCAATGCAGCTCGCGCTGACCGGACACCTGGCCCAGCGGCTGATAGAAGCTCATCACCAGCGGATTTTTTTCGCTCAGGCTCAGCAGGTGCTGCATGTCGACCACCGCCGAATGCGCCGCGAAACGCTCGCGGTAACCGGCCGGGAAGCCTTTCGGAAAGTCGGCCAGCACGTTGGTGCCGTGGGCTTCGCCGAAGCTTTCGACGACCAGCGTGGCGTAGTCGTCCTGCCAGCTGCGGCAGGCTTGCACCACTTCTTTTTCCAGCTGGAGCGGGTCGATGTCCAGGCGGTTCTTCGGATCGACGCGCAGGATCAACTGCACACGCGCCAGCACCGATTCGGAGAAGAAGGTCCAGAACTCGCAATCCGAGGCTTTCAGGCGATCCATCAGCACTTGCTGGATTTTCTGGCGCACTTCGGTGGAGTAGATGTCGCGCGGCACGTAGGCCAGGCAGTAGCAGAAACGGCCGTACGGGTCTTTGCGCAGGAATACGCGGATCTTGTTGCGTTCCTGGATCTGCACGATCGACATCACGGTATTGAACAGCTCGTCCACCGGAGTCTGGAACAGATCGTCGCGCGGCAGCACTTCGACCACCTGCGCCAGTTCCTTACCCAGGTGAGCCTTGGCCTGGAAGCCGGAGCGGCGTTCGATTTCCTCGACCTTGCGGCGGATGTACGGGATGACCCGCACGCTCTCGCCATACACCGCCGAGGTGTACAGGCCCATGAAACGGCATTCCTTGATGACCTTGCCGTCGGCGTCGATTTCCCGGATCGACACATAGTCCGGGTAAGCCGGGCGGTGCACACGGCTTGGGTGCGCGGCCTTGGCGAACGACAGCAGCGTCGGCTCGCGCAGGTAGTTCACGGCGTAGTCTTCGATGCGCAGGTCATCGTAGGTCAGGCCGGTACGCAGCAGCTTGGTCAGACCGAGGAACGAATCCTGGTCATAGACGATGTGGCCGCCGTCGGCTTCATTGCGGACCACGAATTCTTCATAGCCGAGGAAGGTGAAGTGGTTGCCCACCAGCCATTCCAGGAAACTTTTGATTTCGGCTTTTTCTTCAGGGTCGACAGCGTACCGGCTGCTGTCCAGACCGCTCAGGATTTCCTGGACCTTGGCTTTCATCGGCTCGAAATCGGTGACCGCGACGCGGACTTCACCGAGCACCTGCTCCAGCTCTTTGCTCAGGACATTCAATTCGGCCGTGTTGGCACAGCGGTCGATTTCCAGGTACATCAGGGATTCTTGCAGGATCCCTTCGCCCTGGGTGCCCTTGGGCAGGACTTCCAGCAATTCGCCCTTGTCGCCGCGACGCACGCTCAGCACAGTGGTTTGCAAGGTATGGATGCTGTAGCCGCGGCGATTCAGCTCGGTACGCACCGAGTCGACCAGGAACGGCAGGTCGTGGTGCAGCACTTCGACCGCGGTGTGGGTCGACTGCCAGCCGTGGCGTTCGTAGTCGGGGTTGTAGACGCGCACTTGCGGTTGCGCGTGATCGAAGCGCTCAAGCAGGCGCCACGCAGAAAGGGTGCAGCCGGCGAGGTCGGACAACCGACGCTGGGTCAGCTCGTCCAGGGAAATGATGCCAAAGAATTGTTCAGCGAACAGCGCCACTTGTGGCAGTGCCTGTTCACTGATGTGCTGCGCCAGTGCCGCTTGCAGTTGGTGCTGGAAGTCGGCTTTGCTGGCTGCGGTGAAGAACGCCATCTGTGGTACTCCGCTTGGGCTTGTTATTGATGGAAGCGTCGCGTGCAAAACCCCTTTCGGGGCGATCCGTCACCCTGCTCCTGATTCTCGGGCAGAGGAAACAGGGGACAGGTGGGTGAAGCTGGACGAGACACTCGGGTCACATTCACCTTCCATGAATGGGCATCTGTAAAAACGACTCTGCGATCAATTGCACAATGTCTTTACAGGTATCCATTCGATGCGCAGCTTAACCACTGCGGCAAGGCCCGTGCTTGCGGCGCTGCGACATATTCGGTCATCGGTACGTAGCTTGAAGGCGGCGCATCGAACAACCTTAGCAGCCGCTCGGAAAAAATGGGCATTTCGCGAGACGGTCTACCACTCGTCGCAACTGTTATTTATGACAGTATTCAGTCCCGACTTCTGTAGCTTTAACTGTCATTTCAACAACAGCAGTCATGACAGATGTCGACACGGACTAGCGAGGCAGCATATGAAGTCAATAAACAAATGGCTCGGTCTTTTATTATTTTTTTGGGCGACTTCGTTTCCTTTGTTGGTCCAAGCCAGCACGCTTGACTATTCGAAACTGATAATTTTAATCAAAGAAGACGTGCCTGGTTTCGAGACATGGATCGACGCCCCCGGCCGAGATGACCCAATCAGCGAACTCAAACAACTTGTGCCCTCTATAAAGCCAGTGTTGCCGGCCTCCAAGGCACGCACCGGGGAGGCGGTACGAGCGCTAAAAAGGCATCGACTGGATCGCTACTTTATTGTGGACACCAGCCGGCTGACTGAAAAACAGGCTGAAGCACTGGCTGTGCAGCTGAAAAAAACCCTTTGGTGGAAAAAGCTGACTTCGAGCCCAGGGTTGACGGGATGCATGACGATAACGGCTCGCTCGTTGCACCAGCGTCAGACAACGCGATTCCGGACTACACGGGACGGCAAAACTATCTGCAAGGCAAAAACGCAGTCGCTCCGTACAAGATCGGTGGCGTGAATGCCGTGCAAGCCTGGAAGGTTCCAGGTGGCAAAGGCCAAAACATGCATGTCATTTCATCAGAAATTGATCACTGGTCCTACAACCACCTGGATTTACCAAAGCCCTACCTGGAAGTTTATGACCCGCAAGACCCGGCAACAGTAGGCTCCCATGACACTGCCAGCGCAGGCATTATCGTGGCCAGGGAAAATGACTTTGGCACGACCGGGATTGCACCCGATGCACAACTCGGTTACCTGCAATGGGGGTCAGACAGATTCATGCAGTTGGCAGAGCGATTGAATGAAGGTGACGTCGTGCAATTAGGTGTGCAGTACGGTTACGGGTCTTTCCCCGAAGTAGGATGCTGGCAAGACTGCTACATGCCGCTGGAAGACTACGAACCGGTCCGCGACACTATTTCTTATCTTACTGAAGAAAAGGGTGTTCACGTTATCCTGGCTGCGGCCAATGGCAACATCAACCTGGATCATCCGTATTTCGAAGGTTATTTTGATCGCAACCTGTTCGATTCCGGTGCTATTTATGCGGGTGCTGTTGATCCCAAAACCGGCCTCAGAGCGGGTTTTTCCGAGTATGGCAGTCGCGTCGACTTATTCAGCTGGGGAGATTTTGTTACCACCACCACCTGGAGCCGGCAAAACCCGACTACAGGTTACACCCATGATTACAGCGGCACTTCCTCCTCTAATCCGATCCTTGCAGGAGTCGTTGCTTCCTTGCAGGGTGTAGCACGCGCCAATGGATTGGGTAATATCCCACCTAAAGCATTACGTGCACTGCTCGTCACGACCGGATATCCACAAATCAACGGTAATTCCAGCGAAATTGGCGTGCAACCTGACTTGGAAGCCGCCATTGAAAAGATGCTCGCGGCGCGACCTAACCGTCCACCGGTCGGTACTTTAGAGGGCGATAGCACCGTTGCTTCCGGCAAGACTATTACCTTCACCGCCAATGCCAGTGATCCCGATGGCGACCCACTCGCTTATAGCTGGAAGCCACCAATCGGATTTACCGGGGCGACTGGTAATACTCGCAGCGTCAATCTCACCGCGCCAACGGTGAGCAACGATGTCAGCGCCATGGTCAATGCCGAGGTATCCGATGGTCGTGGCGGCGTTTTGCCATTGCACAAGCAGATCACCGTAAAAGCGCCCACCGAGGATAGTTGTGGCGACATACCGAAGTGGGACCCCGCCAGGATTTATGAAACCTACGCAGAGGCGGTCGCGTACAAAGGCAAAGTGTACAAGCAGAATTTCTACAACATTAACAAACCGCCGGATGTCAACTCGGCAGAATTTGGCAAGGAATGGCTCCAGGGGATAGCGTGCCGGTAATACTTATGCACCCGAATGCTCCCGATGCTGGCAAAATCGCGTTTTGCCTGCCAACACCGCGCTTAGCGCCAGGACTCTCACATGCAAATGACCACCCCCCTCTTGATCGTCAACCCCTGCGATGACGAAGAAGACAACATGGCGATGCTGTGCTGCCACAGTGAACAGGGCGACATGTTCCTGATGACCCGCTACCCGGACGAAGACGAACTGGAAATCACCCTCGACGGCGAACCTTCGACCTTGGACGGGGTGAAAGTCACCCTCAGCCCTACCCGCCTGCTGATCGAAATCGCGGCGGCGGATGCCGACGCGTTGAATGGGGACGACTCGCTGGAGATCATTCACAGCACTGAGGAGGAGGATCTGGCGGAAGTGGAGGAAACCTTGCAGAACATTCTCAAGGGGACCGGGACCTATATCAGCGATCTCTGAATATCAGCGCCTGAGCGGGCGCCTTCGCGAGCAAGTCGGATCGCCGCACCGCCGCTCCCACATTCGATCGCATTTTCCTGAAAAAGCGCGGTTGAATGTGGGAGCGGGCTTGCTCGCGAAGAGGCCCGAAAGATCGCCACCCCCCTCCTCGCCCTGCATAACCTGACAGTTCTGTTAATCAATTCCCGCACTTTGCGCAAATGCCGTTAGTCGCCACCCCCCGCGATGCTTTAAAGTAACGGCCCCAGCCCTGGCGTTACCGGAACGTCTGCGGTCACCCTTTCCAGGAACAGTCATCGATGGAACATCGTGAAGCGCTGCTAGCGCTGCGAACCTTTCTTTCAACGCAGATTCTCGGCCAGGAAAAACTCATCGAGCGCTTGCTCATCGCCCTGCTCGCCGACGGTCACATGCTGGTCGAGGGCGCGCCAGGCCTGGCCAAGACCAAGGCCATCAAAGAACTCGCCGAAGGCATCGAAGCCCAGTTCCACCGCATCCAGTTCACCCCTGATCTGTTGCCGGCCGACATCACCGGCACGGAAATCTATCGCCCGGAAACTGGCAGTTTCGTGTTTCAGCAAGGCCCGATCTTCCACAACCTGGTGCTGGCGGACGAAATCAACCGTGCGCCGGCCAAGGTCCAGTCGGCGCTGCTCGAAGCCATGGGCGAGCGCCAGGTCAGTGTCGGGCGCAGCACGTATGAGTTGTCGCCGTTGTTCCTGGTGATGGCCACGCAAAACCCGATCGAGCAGGAAGGCACCTACCCGCTGCCCGAAGCGCAGCTGGACCGTTTCCTGATGCACGTGAAAATCGGCTTTCCGGACGCTGCCGTCGAACGCCGCATCCTGCAGCAAGCCCGTGGCGAAGCCTTGAACGGCGAAACCAAGCCCGAGCGACGGGTCAGCCAGCAGGCGATCTTCGCCGCACGCAAGGAGATTCTCGGCCTGTACATGGCCGACGCCGTGGAGGAATACCTGGTGCAACTGGTCATGGCCACGCGCACCCCGGCCAAGTTCGACCCGGAGATGGCCGAATGGATCGCCTATGGCGCCAGTCCCCGCGGCTCGATTGCCCTGGACCGTTGCGCCCGGGCCCACGCCTGGCTGGCGGGGCGTGACTTCGTCAGCCCCGAAGACATTCAAGCCGTGCTGTTCGACGTACTGCGCCACCGCATCATTCTTTCCTTTGAAGCCGAAGCCGCCGGTATCGACCAGGACCGGGTGGTCCAGCGGATCCTCGACGTCGTAGCCGTCGCTTGACCCCGATGACCGCCCTCCTGCCGTCCGAACCGGGCATCCGTGTCAGCCTCGCCGAACTGATCGAAATGCGCCATCGAGTGCGTGAAGTGCAACTGTTCTCGACGCCGAGCCAGCGCAGCCCGCTGATCGGCCTGCATCATTCGAAACTGCGTGGCCGTGGCGTGGATTTCGACCAGGTGCGGGTCTATCAGGCCGGCGACGACGTGCGCAGCATCGATTGGCGCGTCACCGCCCGCACTCAGGAACCGCACACCAAGCTGTTCCACGAAGAGCGCGAGCGGCCGATTTTCATCATGGTCGAGCAAAGCTGCCGGCTGTTTTTCGGTTCGGGGCTGATGTTCAAATCGGTACTCGCCGCCCAGGCCGCGAGCCTGATCGGCTGGGCGGCGCTGGGTCATAACGACCGGGTCGGCGGCCTGGTGTTCGGTGACAAAGAGCATTACGAGATCAAGCCACGGCGCAGCAAGCAGAGCCTGTTGCAGTTGCTCAATCGCCTGGTGCGGGTCAATCAGTCGTTGCACACCGAAACCGAGCCGGACCGCGACGCGTTCAATATTGCCCTGCGCCGTGCCCGGGAAGTCCTGCGTCCCGGCAGCCTGGTGATCGTGATCTGCGACGAACGCGCCCTGACCGAGGGCGCCGAACAGCAGCTCAGCCTGTTGTCGCGCCATTGCGACCTGTTGTTGCTGCCGGTGTCCGATCCGCTTGATCATGCCCTGCCTGCCGCCGGGCTGCTGCGCTTCGCGGAACGGGGGGCGCAACTGGAACTCGACACCCTCAATTTCGACCTGCGCCAGACTTACCGCGCCCAGGCCGAGGCGCGCGTCGCTCGCTGGGAACTGCTGGCGCAGAAACTGCGGGTGCTGTTGATGCCGTTGAGCACGCAGAGCGAGATGGTCGAACAACTGCGCGAGTACCTCAACCCAGAACGTCCGGGGAAAAGCCGATGAGCAGCCTCGAGCAACTGCAACCGCTGATTTCGCCGCCACCGATCGAATTCTGGCCACCGGCGCCGGGCTGGTGGTTACTGCTGCTGTTATTGCCTGTGTTAGGTTTCGGCATGTGGCAATTACGACGCTTGCTTCCCGACAACCGCCCAGTCGTGCGCGCCGAACAACCGCTGGACCCGGTGCGCATCGCGGCCCTGGCCGAGCTCGCACTGATGCCCAAGCCTTACGACGGCGCACCGGCCGGTGCCTGGCTGCAGCAACTCAACGGTTTGCTCAAGCGCCTGTGCCGCAACCACTACCCGTACAGCCAGAGCCACACCCTGAACGGGCGCAAATGGCTGGCCTTTCTCGACAACCGCTGCCCGGCTGCCGGCCTGACCCGCTGGATGGTGCTGGTCGAAGGCGCCTACAAGCCTGAATGCAAGCTCGACGACAAGGCCATCGCCGGCCTGACTCAAGCGGTCGATACCTGGATTCGCAAGCATGTTTGAATTCGCCTGGCCGTGGATGTTCGCCCTGCTGCCACTGCCCTGGCTGTTGCGCATGGTGCTGCCGGTGGCGGACAGCGGCGAGCCGGCGCTCAAGGTCAGCTTCCTCAGTGACCTCGAAGGCCTGGCCCGGCGCCGCGCCCGAGCCAACCTGCCGGCCTGGCGCCAACAAGCGCCGTTCATTCTGTTGTGGTTGTTGTTGCTGATCGCCGCGGCCCGCCCGCAATGGCTCGGCGAGCCGCTGCCGATTGCCGCCAGCGGCCGCGACCTGCTGGTCGCGGTGGACGTGTCCGGTTCCATGGACTTTCCCGACATGCGCTGGCAGGACGACGAGGTCAGCCGTCTGACATTGGTCCAGCATTTACTCGGCGACTTCCTCGAAGGTCGCGAAGGCGACCGGGTCGGCCTGATCCTGTTTGGCAGCCAGGCGTACCTGCAAGCACCGCTGACCTTCGACCGGCGCACCGTGCGGGTCTGGCTCGACGAAGCGCGCATCGGCATCGCCGGCAAAAACACCGCGATCGGCGATGCCATTGGCCTGGCCCTGAAGCGGTTGCGCATGCACCCGGCGCAAAGTCGCGTGCTGATTCTGGTCACCGACGGCGCCAATAACGGCGGCGAAATCGCCCCGCTGACGGCGGCGCGACTGGCGGCACTCGAAGGGGTGAAAATCTACACCATCGGCATCGGTGCCAATCCGGAGGACAGTGGCACACTCGGCTTTCTCGGGATCAACCCGAGCCTGGACCTCGACGAGCCGTCCTTGAAAGCCATCGCCAAAGCCACCGGCGGCCAGTACTTCCGCGCGCGCGATGGCCAGGAGCTGCAGGTGATCAAGGACCTGCTCGACACGCTCGAACCGGTGACGCAACAACCCACCCAGGCGCGTCCGGCCCAGGCCTTGTATCACTGGCCGCTGGCAATGGCATTGCTGCTGAGCATGTTGCTGGTGGTCCGCGAGCTCTGGCCGGACAACCCCTTGCAGCGCTTGTTTAACAAGGATCTGTTCTTGCAATCGCAACTGCCCGACTGGCGCAGGCGCCTCAACCGCCTGCGCCTGCGGAGGCGCCGATGAGTGCGCTCTGGCCCTTCTGGTTCCGCCCCTGGTGGCTGCTGTTATTGCCGCTGCTCGGCTGGCTGCTGTGGCAACTCTGGCACCGACAGAAACGTGCGGGACGCTGGCAGATGATTCTGCCGCCAGCCTTCCATGCGACATTGCTCAGTGGCGGCAGCGGTCGCAACAGCAAACTGCCATGGGTCGCCCTGGGCGCGGCGTGGGTGCTGACCATCCTGGCATTGCTGGGACCGGGTTGGGAACGTGTCGAGCAACCCAGTCAGAAGCCGGCCGATCCGCTGGTGGTGATCCTGGAACTGACCCCGGAAATGCTCGCCACCGACGTCACGCCGAACCGCCTGGAACAGGCGCGGCGCAAGTTGTTCGACCTGCTGCAAAACCGCAGCGATGCCCAGACCGCCATCGTCGTCTACGCCGGCAGCGCCCACACCCTGGTGCCCCTGTCGGATGACCTGTCCACCAGCCGCAATCTGCTGGATGCGCTCAAGCCGTCGCTGATGCCCCAGGCCGGCCATCGCGCCGACCTGGCGGTGGCCAAGGCCCTTGCCCTGCTGAATCAGGCTGCTCTCGGCGAGGGGCGGATCCTGCTCATCGGTTCGACCCTGACCGAACAGGAACGTCAAGGAATCCGTCAGGCGCTGGAGGGCAAATCGACGCAGTTGCTGATGCTCGGCATCGGCACCGCCGAAGGTGCGCCGATCACGCAAGAGGACGGCAGTTTCCTCAAGGATGCTCAGGGCGCGATTCTGGTGCCGCATCTGGACGAACCCGGCCTCAAGGCCTTCGCCAGTGCACTGGACGGGCGCTACCGCCATGCGCGTCTGGACGATGCCGACCTGCGTGCGCTGGGCCTGCTCGACGGCCCGCGCACACTGATCAATGACGGCCAGACCGTGCGCCTCGACGCCTGGGCCGATCAGGGTTACTGGCTATTATTGCCGCTGTTGCTGCTGGCCGCCTGCGCCGGTCGCCGCGGCTGGCTGTTCTGCCTGCCGCTCCTGTTGCTGCTGCCGCAACCCAGCTACGCCTTCGACTTCGAGGACCTGTGGCGGCGGCCGGATCAGCAGGGCATGCACTTGCTCAACCAGAAACGTCCGGCCGAGGCCGCAGAGCATTTCGCCGACGTGCAATGGCAGGGCGTGGCGCTGTATGAGGCCGGCGACTACAGTGGCGCCGCTCAGCGGTTCGCCGCAGGCAACGACGCCCACGCCCACTACAATCGTGGCAACGCCCTGGCCAGGAGCGGTGAACTGGAAGCAGCGCTGGACGCTTACGAACAGGCGCTCGAACGTCAGCCGGATTTACGCCCGGCATTGACCAACAAGGCGCTGGTGGAAAATCTGATCAAGCAGAAAACCACCCCGCCGCCGGTCAAGCCGGAGCAAAAACCGGACAACGAAAACCAGGCCAGCCAGCAAGAACCACCGCCCGGCGCGGCCACTCGACCGTCGGGCAACGGCGAACCGCAAACCGATGCCCAACAGGCCGTGGAAAATGCCGGGCAGCCGTCGACGACGCCGCCCAAACCAGGTACCAACGAGGTCCCCGGCAGTGAGCTGGGAGATGAACAACACACCAGGCCGCCCCTGCGCCCGGCCACTGACAGCATCGATGGCGAACAGCGCCAGGCGTTGGAGCAATGGCTGCGCAAGATCCCGGATAACCCGGGTGAATTGCTCAGGCGCAAATTCTGGTACGAACAGCAACAACATCAGGATCAGGGAAAAACTCGATGACCCGCTTCACCCTCTCCATGCTGGCGCTGCCGCCTGCCCTGTTGTTCTGCACCGTTCAGGCCCAGGCCGCGGAGCTGGTCGCCAGTGTGGATCGCAGTCGCTTGAACTCCGGCGAGACGGTCGAACTGACCCTGGAAACCTCTGACATGACACAGTTCGGCAAGCCTGACCTGACGCCACTGGAACCCCTGTTCGAAGTCCGCGGCACCCGCCAGGTCAACCAGTTGACCACCCTTGACGGCGACAACCGTGCGACCACCCGGTGGATCATCACCCTGCTGCCTCGGCAGACCGGCAGCGTGGAGATTGCGGCGCTGCAACTGGGCGAGGCGCAGAGCCAGCCGATCACCCTGCAAGTGGTCCAGAGCGAAACCCAGGACAGCCGCCAAAAACTGGCCCCGGTGTTCATCGACGCCAGCCTCGATCAAAACAGCGTGTACGTTCAGGCCCAGGCGATCCTGACCCTGCGGATCTACCATTCGGTGTCGCTGTACGACGACAGCAGCCTGCCGCCCTTGCAGATCGCCGATGTGCGCATCGAGCAACTGGGCGAGTCGCGCACCTATGAGAAAGATATCAATGGCCTGCGTCACGGCGTGATCGAAATGCGCTACGCGATCTACCCGCAACACAGTGGTGCATTGATCATTCCGGCGCAAATCTTCAATGCCGCCCTGGTGGACGCCACCTCCCAGGTACCCAAATCCGGCAAGCTGATGCGCGTCAGCTCCTCCGAAATCATGCTGGCGGTCAAGGCCAAACCGGACGCTTACCCGGCCGATGTGCCCTGGCTGCCGGCCCGAAGCCTGAGCCTGAGCGAAAGCTGGAACCCGCCACCGGATCACGCGCAGGTGGGCGATTCGCTGACCCGCCGCCTGACCGTGAAGGCCGAGGGCCTGGCCAGTTCACAATTGCCGCCATTGCCCGCCACCGATGTCAACGGCTTGCGGCGCTACCCGGATCAACCGGTGCTGGGCAACCAGAACAGCGAGCGCGGCCTGATCGGCAGTCGTGAAGACCGCGAAGCCCTGGTGCCGACCCGCAGCGGCGCCATCGAGTTGCCTGCGGTGGAAGTGACCTGGTGGAACACCTTGGAGGATCACCTGGAACACAGCAGCCTGCCGGCCCAGACCCTGCAAGTGGCGAACAATCCGAGCCTGGTCGACACCCCGGCCGGCACAGCGCCCCTCGTTTCCGCCGTCGACAGCCAGACACTCTGGCGCTGGAAACTCAGTACCCTGATCCTCGCCTGCAGCACCGCGCTGGGTTTCGGCCTGTGGTGGCGCGCCCGCTGGCAGCCGGCGATCCTGCGTGTCGCGCAGACCGGCCCGAGCCCGCGCACCGTGCTCGACGACCTCAAGCGCGCCTGTCAGGCCAATGACACCCACGCCACACGCCAGGCCCTCGACGCCTGGGCGCGGCAGCAACCGGAAACCCTGGCCGACATGGCTGCTCGCTTCGTACCACTGTCCGACGCCCTCGACGGCCTGAACGGCGCGCTCTACAGCGAAACCGGCCAGCATTGGCAGGGTGAGGATCTGTGGCGGGCAATCAAGGCGATCCCGATTGCCGATCGGGTGCATGACCCGGTGGGTGATAGCGGGTTGCCGCCGCTCTACCCCAAATAACCTCAAAAGATCAGCCTGCGGTTATCTCCTACAGGTAATCGGGGGGTACCCAAATCCAGGGGCTGGCAAAAATCCTTGTAGGAGCTGGCTTGCCAGCGAAAGCGGCCTCAAGGCTTGCCGCGCCCATGAAGTCGCCTTCGCTGGCAAGCCAGCTCCTACAGGGGGTACGCCATTCCAATGTAGGCGCTGCCGAAGGCTGCGATCTTTTTGCTGTTTGCCAGTAAACTCTCTCCCTTTTAGCCGCCATCATTTTCCCTGCGGCCATCACCTTATTTCCTACGGAGCACGCCTTGCGTCTGTTTCACACCTCCGACTGGCACCTCGGGCAGAATCTGCACGGCCAGGACCGCGATTTCGAACACGGTTGTTTCCTCGACTGGCTGCTGCGCCAGCTCAAGCAGGACCTGCCCGATGTGCTGTTGATCGCCGGCGATATCTTTGACACGGTCAACCCGCCGGTCAAAGCCCAGGAACGCCTTTACGATTTCATCGTCAGCGCCCACGAACAGCAGCCGAAGCTGACCATCGTGATGATCGCCGGCAACCACGATTCCGGCTCACGCATTGAGCTGCCCGCGCCGTTGATGCGCCGTTTGCGCACCCATGCCCTGGGGCGGGTGCTGTGGCTGGACGACGGTCAACTCGACGCCGAGCGGCTGCTGTTGCCATTACCGGATGCCAAGGGCAAGACCGTCGCCTGGTGCCTGGCGCTGCCGTTCCTGCGTCCGGCCGAAGTCACCGGCGCGCATCTGGGCGACAACTACCTGCGCGGTATCGGCCAGGTTCACGAATGGCTGATCGCAGCCGCCAACGCCAAGCGCAAACGGGGCCAGGCGCTGATCGCCATCAGTCACGCGCACATGGCCGGCGGTTCGGTGTCGGAAGACTCCGAGCGCAGCCTGATCATCGGCAATGCCGAAGCGCTGCCCGCCAGCCTGTTCGGGCCGAGCATCAGCTACGTCGCCCTCGGGCATCTGCACAAGCCGCAGAAGGTCAACGCTGAAGAACGCATCCGCTACAGCGGTTCGCCGATCCCGCTGTCGTTTTCCGAGATCGGTTATCAGCATCAGATTCTCGACGTCATCCTCGACGGCGAAACCCTGGTCAGCGTCGAACCCAAGCTGATTCCCCGCGCAGTGAATCTGCAGCGCATCGGGCCGGCGCCGTTGGCCGACATTCTGCTGCAACTGGCCGACCTGCCAAACATCGACCTGCTGGCCGACATTCAGCGCCAGCCCTGGCTGGAAGTCCGGGTGCGCCTGGATGAGCCGCAACCCGATCTGCGCCATCAAGTCGAAAGCGCCCTGCAAGGCAAAGCCGTGCGCCTGGTGCGCATCGCCGCGGAATACGCCGGCAACGGCAACCGCGATGGCGTCGATGACGGCGCGACGCTGGTCGAACTGGACCAGCTCACGCCCCGGGAATTGTTCAGCCGCGCGTGGCAGGACAGCTACGGCAGCGAGGTAGATGAGCAAACGCTGAAGGACTTCGCAGAGCTATTGCAGGACGTGCAGATGGAGAGCGAACAACCATGAAGATCCTCGCGATCCGCCTGAAGAACCTCGCCTCGCTGGCTGGGCCGTTCGAGATCGACTTCACCGCCGAGCCGCTGGCCAGCGCCGGGCTGTTCGCGATTACCGGCCCCACCGGCGCGGGTAAAAGCACCCTGCTCGATGCCTTGTGCCTGGCGTTGTTCGGCGCTGTGCCGCGCTTGAGCAATGCACAGACGTCGGCCAAGGCGCCGGACGCCGATGGCGAAATCGGCACAGGCGACCCGCGCACCCTGCTGCGTCGCGGCACCGGTGAGGGTTATGCCGAAGTGGATTTCGTCGGCATTGACGGCCGCCGTTACCGGGCGCGCTGGGAAGCCAATCGCGCCCGGGAAAAGGCCGGCGGCAAACTGCAGGCCAGTCGCCAAAGCTTGCGCGATATCGATCAGGATCAACTGCTGGCCAGCCAGAAAGTCGACTTCAAAATCCAGCTTGAAGCGGTGCTGGGCCTGAATTTCGAGCAGTTCACCCGGGCGGTGCTGCTCGCCCAAAGCGAGTTCAGCGCCTTCCTCAAGGCGAACGACAACGAACGCAGCGAGCTCCTGGAAAAACTCACCGACACCGCGCTCTACACCCGTCTGGGTCGGCGCGCCTTCGACAAAACCAAGGAAGCCCGGGAAACCCACAAGCTGCTGCAGGACCAGGCCACCGGGGTTACGCCGCTGGCGCCGCAAGCCCGGGCGGAGCTGGATGAGCGATTCAACCAGGCGCAACAGCTACTCAAGACGCAACAGGCGCAACTCAAACAGCTGGAGTTGCAACACACCTGGCTCAAGGACCTGCGCCTGTTGCAGGACGCGCAACTCAGCGCCACCGAGCAACTGACCGGCGCCCAGCAGCATTGGCACAGCCTGGCTGGCGAACGTCTGACATTGTCCCGGCTGGAGCAACTGGCGCCGCAACGGCATCAGTTCGCGCGCAAGGCCGAGCTTACCGCCCAGCTCACGCCGCTGGCCGTGCAGATCGAGCAGTCCACCCGTCAACAAGCCGAGCTGAGCGAGTGTCAGGCGCAACTCGAACTCAGCGTTGCGGCTGCCCAGACCGTGCTGATCGAAGCCCAACGCCAGCACAGCGCCTGCGCGCCGCTGCTGCGCCAGGCGTTTGAAGAACAAAGTACCCTCGCCCGCCTGAACCGGGAAGCTGGCCAGAGTGCAGCGCTCAAGCAACAGGCAGAACTGGCCTGCACTCAAGGCCAGCAACAGATCCAGGGCTTGCTCGAGCAGCAACAGCAAGTGGCCGCACGTCTGCAGCGAATCGCCGGTGAGCTTGAACAAAGCAGCCCTCTGGCACCGCTGAGCGAGGCCTGGAATGCCTGGCGCGATCGTCTGCAGCAGCTGATGCTGGTGGGCAATCGCGTGAACCAGGGCCAGGCCGAACTGGCCGCCCTGGAACAGAGCGCCACCGACGCCGCCGCGCAATTGGCGGCGCAAAAACAGCATCTGGAAGTGCTGTACAAAGAAGCCGGCGCCGAGCCCGAAGCCGTGGCGGAACAGATCCAGCTGCTGGGCAACCTGCTCCAGGACAACCGCAAGCAATTGCGCGCATTTGAAGAGCTGACACGCCTGTGGGCCAGCCAGCAGGAACTCGACAAACGTACCGCCGAGCTGCAACAACGCCAGTCAACCGCGCAGCAAGAACGCGAGCGCCTGACCCAGGACGGCGTGAACACCAAGAACCAACTGACGGTCGCCGAACAGACCCTGACCGTCACCCGCGAACTGCTGGAGCGCCAGCGTCTGGCCCGCAGTGCCAGCGTCGAAGAATTGCGCGAGCAGCTGCAGGATGATCAGCCTTGCCCGGTGTGCGGCAGCCCTGATCATCCTTACCATCAGCCTGAAGCCTTGCTGCAAAGTCTCGGCCGGCACGATGAAAGCGAACAGGCCAACGCCCAGAAGACGGTCGACCTGCTCAAGGAAAAACTCACCGACCTGCGCGCTGAAGTCGGCGGCCTGATTGCCCAGCAACGGGAACTCCTGCAACAACAGGAGCACCTCACCGCACAGCAACAGAGCCTGGCGCCCAGCCTCGCAGCGCATCCGCTCTCAACGCAGTTGCTGGCCCAGGACGCGCTCAAGCGCGACGCCTGGCTGGCCCAGCAAAATAGTCAGCTGAACCAGAGCATCAGCCAGGACGAACAGCGCCAATCCGCCCTGCTCACCCTGCAACAGGATGCCGCGCGCCTGCAACAGCAGTTGCGCAGCGCCGAAGCGGCAAGCCAGCAGGCGACCCAGCTCCTGAGTCATCAGCAACAGGCGTTGAGCAGCGATCGCCAGCGTATGGACGAAGAGCTGACGGCGTTCAGCGCCCTGCTCCCGGCCGAAACGCTGCAAGCCTTGCGCAACGAACCCGCTGCGACCTTCATGCAGCTTGACCAACAGATCGCCCAGCGCCTGGCACAACTCGATCAGCAGCGTGACGAACTCAGCGAACAGCAACTGCGCCAGCAAACGCTGGAAAAAGAGCAAGATCGCCAGCTGACCCGCACCCAGCAACTGGAAGCCGCGCAGCGACAATTCACGGTCATCGAAGAGCAGCAACAGGCTTGCCAGCAGCAACTGGCGCAATTGCTCGGCCAACACACGAGCGCCGAGCAATGGCAACAGCAACTTGACCAAGCCGTGGAACAGGCGCGCACTGGCGAAACCACGGCCAGTCAGGAACTGCAAAGCGTGCGCACGGGACTGGTGCAACTGGCCGCCGAGCTCAAGGCACAGCAACAACGCCTGCTCGCGCTGGAGACCGAAGATCGGGATTTGCGCGGCAGAATCGCCGACTGGCGCGCCTTGCATCCGGAACTGGATGATCGCGGCCTGGACAACCTGCTGAGCGTCGACGACCAACAGGTCAACGCACTGCGCCAGCGATTGCAACACAGCGAAAAAGCCGTCGAGCAGGCCACGGTGCTGCTGCAAGAGCGCAATCAGCGGCTGCTCGATCATCAGGCGCAGCACAACGGCAATCTCAACGCCGAGCAACTGGCCACGGCGCTTGCCGAACTGCAAAGCCTGGCGGCCGCCAGCGAACACCAGTGCGCCGAACTGCGAGCCGAACAGGCCGAGGATCAGCGTCGACAGCACGCCAATCAGGCCCTGGCGCAGCAGATCGCCGACGCCTACACCGAGTATCAGCGCTGGGCACGCTTGAATGCACTGATCGGCTCGGCCACCGGCGACACCTTCCGCAAGATCGCTCAGGCCTACAACCTCGACCTGCTGGTGCATCATGCCAACGTCCAATTGCGGCAGCTGGTGCGGCGCTATCGCCTGAAACGCGGCGGCAGCATGTTGGGATTGCTGGTGATGGACACCGAGATGGGCGACGAACTGCGTTCGGTACATTCATTGTCCGGCGGCGAGACGTTCCTGGTGTCGCTGGCACTGGCATTGGGCCTGGCATCGATGGCCTCGAGCACGCTGAAAATCGAATCGCTGTTCATCGATGAAGGCTTCGGCAGTCTCGACCCGGAATCCCTGCAACTGGCCATGGACGCCCTAGACGGCTTGCAGGCCCAGGGGCGCAAGGTCGCGGTGATTTCCCATGTCCAGGAAATGCATGAGCGCATCCCGGTGCAGATTCAGGTCCGTCGCCAGGGCAACGGCCTGAGCACCCTGGAGGTGAAATGAATACCCTGTATTCGTTCCGCCGCTGCCCCTACGCCATGCGGGCGCGCATGGCCCTGCGCTATTGCGCGGTTGCCGTGGACATTGTCGAGGTCAGCCTGAAGGCCAAACCCGCCGAGATGCTCGCATTGTCGAGCAAAGGCACGGTGCCGGTGCTGAGCGCTGGCGGTCAGGTGATCGACGAAAGCCTGGAGATCATGCACTGGGCTTTGGCACAGAATGATCCGCAGGACTGGTTGCTCAAGGATGATCCTGTCGGGCAGCAGTGCATCGCCGAACTGATCGAAGCGAACGATCAGGTGTTCAAGCTGCAGCTGAATCGCTACAAATACGCCGAGCGTTATCCCGAGCACCCGATGGCGTTTTATCGCGCCGAGGGTGAAGTATTTCTACGCCGGCTCGATGGGTTGCTGGAGGGGCGGGATTATTTGCTGGCAGCGCATCCGAGTCTGGCGGACGTGGCGCTGATGCCGTTCGTGCGGCAATTCGCCCATGTCGATCGCGAGTGGTTCGCACAGACGCCCTACTTGCGTTTGCAGGCGTGGTTGCAGAGGTTTCTGGAATCAGACCTGTTCACATCGGTGATGGCAAAGTAAACACGAACCCTGTAGGAGCCGGCTTGCCGGCGAAGACGGCCTCAAGGCTTGCATCGCCCTGCAGACGCCTTCGCCGGCAAGCCGGCTCCTACAGGGGATGGAGGGTGTCTGGAATACTCAGGCCAACACCTCACACATCTCGATCACCGAGCAATCCACGTGAAAGGGTCCGAAAAACCCGCCCTGGCGCTTGATCGGCGGGTTGCCCGCCAGCAGACCCAGGGCTGTGGCAGTCTCGATGTTGCGTGCAAGGTTGTGATTGGCTTCGATGGACCGTGCCACCGACCCCGCCGAGGCTTGTCCGATCCCCAACAGGGATGCGCCATTGGTCATGAACGCCAGGAAGGCGATGACCCAAAGTCTGTACCCTTTCATGCGCCGGCGATCCCCGCGGTCTGCGCCTGATCGACCGTCGCATTTTGCGCGCGGTGTTCAAACTGGATACCGGGATGAGCGACTTGAATCGGCGCTTCGAGGGTTTGACGCGACTGAGGTGAAAGGCTGAACACCAGGACCATGGCCAGGTAAAGACCGATCGCCACATAGGCGCCGCGTTTGGCAGAAGTGAGGATTGCGCTGGTCATGATGTTCTCCGCAGGCATGTTTCGATGCCCCCAGAATCGATCAAAAAAGCCGTGATAACCACTCAGGGTTATCCATAGTGACCATCAGCCTGGTTGATCATTAAAGCTGTCTATTTGCGTCGTGGATAAAATCTATCAGGCGCTCGCGAGCCGTTTCCGGCGCTTCTTGATCGGCTGGGCAAACGAAGGAATGGGGCTGGGAAACAGAAGATGATGGGGTCGGAAAACGCGTTATGCAGGAGCGACATCACTTCATGGCCTTTCGACTTGGGCGGTCGATTGGCAAGTGATTTCGCTCCTGCATAAAGTGTGCAGGGTTCAGCTTTCAGTGTTGGCTTTTGTGATCCAGGGCGGCGTAGAAATGGGCGCTCTGTTGCAGGTATTTCTGGGTGTAGCTCTGGGCGTGGGATTTTTTGTCGCTGATTTCAACGTTGGCGCTGGCTGGCAGCGCTACGGTGGCTGAGATAGCGGATGCGGCGATTACAGAGAAGAGATTGAAGTTCATGGCGGTAGTCCTCGACGTCAGTTGGCTTGCTTGCCCTGTGGGGCCGTGGAGCAAACTTAACCTTCGAGGTTGGCGCCTTGAAATCTTTTGTAGCAGTAGCAGTTATCAGCGTCATTAATACAAGGATGCAGGCCCCATCAACCGGGGCCTGCGGCCTATTGACGCACCAGGAACTTGAGGTCGCTCGGGGCATCCATCGGCAGTTTCTGTACGGTTTTGCCCAGCAGACCGGTCTTGGCATCGCGCTCGACGACGACAATCTGGTTGCTCTTCTGGTTGGCGATCAACAGGAACTTGCCACTCGGGTCGAGGCTGAACTCGCGCGGATGGTCGCCTTCCACCGAGCGGCGCTGCAGCTCCTTGAGCTGGCCCGACGCAGGGTCGATGGCGAACACCAGCAACTGATTGGCAGTGCCACGGTTGCTGACGTAGAGGAACTTGCCATCGGCCGAGGCGTGCAGCGCCGCCGCTGCCTTGTCCGACACTGGCTGGCCCGCCGCCAGGTCAACCATTTGCGTGTGTTCCAGCTGGCCGTCCCGGTAATCGAACACCGCCACCTGCGCGCTCATTTCCATGGTCAACCACGCGTGTTTGCCATCGGCGCTGAACAGCAGGTGCCGTGGTCCGCTGCCGGGTGGCAACTGGACCGAGGCCGGTTTGGCCGCGGTCAATGGCAGGTCCGGATTCGCCTTGGGGTCGAAGCGATAGACAAAAATCCGGTCCGCCCCCAGGTCATTGGAAAACACGTAGCGGCCGTCTGGCGATGAGACCGTCGAATGCACATGGGCCGACATCTGCCGCTCGGGATTGACCCGGCTGGAAGGATGGCTGCTCATTTGCACCACGGGCTGGAGCTTGCCGTCGGCATCCACCGGCACCACCGCCAGGGTGCCGCCCGGATCTGCGGCCACCGAATAATTGCTGACCAGCAGGTGACTGGCTTCAACGGTGAGGCTCGAGTGCGTCGGCTCGTTGCCCAGGCTC